>CAZPOP010000024.1:0-40791 GCA_964588305.1 uncultured Ignavibacteria bacterium | reverse complement strand
TGAAAAAGTCGAATCAGCAAAGGTTTTTCTGGAGTGTCAAGCTTTAGCTTGACCTGAAACCTCATTTCCCTCTCTGAATAGTTTTTCAGAGACCTCTCTCACGTTACTTGCAGGTGGGGCATGCTGCGACTTTTGTCTATACTCCGGACTCCGGTTTTTGAGTTCGCAGGCAAAGGTATTTAGTGCAAAGCCCCGGAAAGGCGGGATCTTCGCTTCGCTACGACAAGCTTTGCCACTACAACTTCCTACTTTTCCCTTTGAGTTTTCCAGCGGTTGTGTTAAATTGGATGTATGATGAATGAAATCTTGGCCAAGGTTTACAGAGGCAAAACCATCGAGAGCATTCACTACGGGTCAGTCGTGGTGGTGGATTCCTCCGGCAAGCGCATTTACCGGATTGGCGATCCGAGTTTCGTAACCTTCCTGAGATCATCTGCCAAACCGTTTCAAGCCATGCCCGTGGTTGAATTAGGAGTGGCTGAAGCATTCGGTTTCACCCAACAGGAGATTGCTATCATAGCCGGCTCCCATAACGGCGAGAAGAAGCACGTCAAACTGGTGAAGAGCATTTTGAAGAAAGTCGGTCTGAACGCAAGTTTTCTGCAGTGCGGCACACATGTTCCTCATTACTACACGGCCTTAGGCATAACCCCACCCAAAAAGAGATTCTCCCCTCTGCAACACAATTGCTCCGGGAAGCATGCCGGTATGCTGGCAGTGTGTGTTTACAAAAACTGGAATCTCAAGAATTATCTGAAGCCAAATCATCCGGTACAGAAACTGATCTTAAAAAGGATTTCTGGGCTTTGCGAATACCCTGAAAGGAAGATCAAGATTGGCATAGAAGGATGTGGAGCCCCCACCCACGGTTTGCCGCTTAAAAACATGGCCATCGGATTTTCGAAGTTGGTTACGTTCAGATCGAAGAACGAAATCACTTCCCAGTCCTTGCAGGTTGTGGCAGACTCCATGTGGAAATACCCGGAGATGGTTTCGGGCAAGGGAAGATTGGATTATGCTTTAGCGACTGCCAGCAGAGGGAATATCATCTGTAAAGCCGGGGCAGAGGCTTTGCATTGCGCAGCGATATTGGATAAAGGCTGGGGGTTGGCCATCAAGATACTGGACGGTACGCGAAGAGCAATCAATCCAGCTTCGGTCGAGGTTTATCGTCAATTGGGAATTCTAACAAAGAGTCATGTGAAAAAAATAAAAGAGTTTGCCTCTCCATCTGTCTATAATCACAAGAAAGCCAGGGTGGGATTCATCAAGTCAGATTTTCGCCTTAAACGTGCCAGATAACTCCATCTTCAAGTTTCTGATAACGGTCCAGGAACAGGAGTTCGCGGACTGACCATCTGTGCTCTCCGATTCAACTGTGATTTCAGCGCCGATGAGTGGGGAAACTTCAGGTCAAGCTGAAGGTTGACACTCCAGAAAGTTCCTCTCCAGTTCCAACCCTTTGAGAGACACCCTGAAAGATTTTTGTTGCTATTTCTTGAGAAATTTCTTAACATTTGTCTTCGCG
This sequence comes from uncultured Ignavibacteria bacterium, assembly GCA_964588305.1. GTDB lineage: Bacteria > Zixibacteria > MSB-5A5 > MSB-5A5 > SM1-73 > SM1-73. The sequence goes on along the minus strand of CAZPOP010000024.1, from coordinate 39,263 downwards.
GAATTCCGTTCATCCCACCCAAGGTGGAGAAGGATAGCGATGAAAAGCGATATTATCAGCCTGTTTCCGGAGATCGATCAGATCAAAGATGAAGATTTGAAGAAGAGGGTGATATCTGTCTGGGATGAGGCAATAGAACAGGGTGGCTGGAAGGTGGGAGACTTGGAGAAGATTCCGTTCACCTTGTTGATTCCCGACTGTAGAATAAGCCTGATCGAACACACCAGAGCCGTCACTCATACTGCTTTGGAGGCGGCGAAGGTCATTTTGAAGTTCTACGGGAAAAAAGTTGAGATTGATTTTGATCTTTTGCTAGCCGGGGGAATCCTGCACGACGCGGGAAAACTTCTGGAATACGCTTTGGCCCAGGGCAAGATCACCAAGAGCAAAATGGGGAAGCTTTTGCGCCATCCTTTTTCCGGAGCGTCGTTGGCTTACAAACACGGATTGCCGGATGAGGTCATTCATATGATTGCCACGCATGCCAGGGAGGGGGATGGGGGGTACCGCTCCACCGAGGCGATGATCATTCACTATGCCGATTATATCAACTTCGAAAGCTTAGGCGGCAAGATGTAAACTTGAGAAAGCAAAGCTGAAGATTGCAGTGTCGAGAGCGCGTAGCCAAGCCTTCACGGCTTGGCACCGAGGCATAAAGCCTTGGCTACGCGTAGATGGGTCTTATTTTTCATCTGCAATTTTCAGTTCATTTGGAAGTCAAGGAAATTTAAATGAACCCAAAGGAGGAGAAGAATGCCCACCAAACAAAGACAAGTTAACCTAGACCTGAAAGAAATGCCAACTCAGTGGTACAATATACTTCCCGATCTGCCGGAACCTCTCCCTCCTCCCCAGGATCCGGAGGAAGGGGAATCAAGGATCGAGAAGCTGCCGGAGATATTGATCGGCGAGTGCCTAAAGCAGGAATTCTCCACGGATAGATGGATCGATATTCCGGAAGAGCTTCGAGAGACCTATTTTCAAGCGGGCAGACCCAGGCCAGTTTTTAGAGCTCTGAATCTGGAAAAGAAACTGGACACTCCCGCCCGGCTTTACTACAAGGCCGAATTCCACAGCCCCACCGGTAGTCACAAGGTGAACACCGCCCTGGCCCAGGCTTACTACGCCAAGAAGGAGGGCTACAAAAGACTTACCACCGAGACCGGAGCAGGGCAATGGGGAACTGCCCTTTCTTATGGCGCGGCTTTGGCTGGCCTGGAGTGCACCGTCTTTTGGGTCAGAGCGGTCTACAACTGGAAACATGATCGGAGAAGTCTGATGGAATTATTCGGAGCGGAGGTACATGCATCACCCAGTGATCAGACTGAGTTTGGCAAAACCTTATATGAGAAGGATCACAATCACCCGGGCTCGTTGGGAATCGCGATCTCGGAAGGTGTGGAGGACGCCAAAAAAGACCCGAAGGCTATCTATTGTTTAGGATCGGTTTTGAACCATGTGTTGATGCACCAGAGCATAATAGGCCTGGAGACCAAAAAACAGTTTGAAAAACTCGATGACTATCCGGATTTGGTTATATCCTGCTTGGGAGGCGGGAGCAATTTTGGAGGATTTGCACTGCCTTTCATGCATGATGTATTGAAAGAAGGGAAAAAGATCAAATTTATCGCGGCCCAGAGCAAAGCTGCTCCCAACTTGCAGGGCGAATACAGGTATGATTTTGCCGATTATGCCGAGCAGACTCCTTTGTTGAAGATGTACACGTTGGGGCATCAGGTGAACATGGGGCCGATAAGAGGAGATGGATTGAGATACCATGGGTGCTCTCCGATTTTGAGTCTCTTAAGAGATAAGGGATATATTGACACTGTGGCCTATCCCGAAGATGAAAAATATGTCTTTGAAAAGGCCAAGTTGTTTATCCAAAGTGAGGGCTACCTGCCTGCTCCCGAGTCTGCATACAGCATTGCCTGCGCCATAGACGAGGCCACCAAGTGCAAAGTAAGTGGCGAGAAGAAGACGATCGCCTTCAATGTGAGCGGACACGGCTTCCTGGACATCGTTGGGTATCGAGCAGTCCTGGGATTAAAATGAGAATCGAGGTATGAACCATTCGGTTCATACCGAGGGAACCGACAAAGTAATCTATCTGGAGATTGCTTCGCTAGCGCTCGCAATGACATAGGTGACGCTCGTCATTGCGACGAGCGGAGCGACGAAGCAATCCCATTGGATTCCACTATGTGGAGATTGTCCCGTCTTAATTTCATCGGGACATGCAATGACAAGTTATTATACTCTAGAACCGATGCACGAGGGATAAGGATATGAAGCTGGATGACGTGATTATCACCAGAGCTATAGTAGAGAACTTCTCCAAGAAATTTTTGGAGTATTCAGAAACAGACGTGGCCATTGTCGGAGCTGGGCCAGCCGGGCTTTGCGCGGCCTACTATTTGGCAAGGGAAAAGGTCAAAGTGGCCGTCTTTGAAAGAAAGCTCTCCATAGGTGGAGGTATGTGGGGCGGGGGAATGATGTTCAATGAGCTGGTGGTCGGCGAAGAGGGCAAGAGAATCTTAGAGGAAATCGGGGTTGGGTACGAGAGTTACCAGAAAGGATACTTCACCGCCGATGCGGTTGAGTGCGTCTCCACTTTGTGTTCAAAGGCGGTAAAGGCCGGGGCAAAGGTCTTTAATCTGATAAGCGTCGAAGACGTAATGCTGGAGAATGAAAGTGTGTGTGGCTTGGTGCTGAACTGGTCGGCGGTGGAACTGGCGAATCTTCACGTAGATCCATTGACCATTCGAGCGAAATATCTGGTGGAAGCAACCGGCCATCCGGCAGAGCTGGTGAAGATAATCGTCAGAAAGATCGGTCCCAAGCTTTTCACCTCGACCGGAGATATCCTCGGAGAAAAGCCGATGTGGGCGGATAGGGGAGAAAAAGAGGTGGTGGAAAACTCAAAGGAGGTCTTTCCCAGGGTCTACGTGACGGGAATGGCGGCCAATGCGGTCTATGGCTCGCACAGAATGGGACCTATCTTCGGAGGAATGTTGCTCTCTGGTGAAAAAGTGGCAAAGGAGATTTTCGAGAAATTAAAAGAGAAAAAGTAAAGATTCAAAACTGCAAATCAAAATTCAAAGATATCCCAATCAAAGATTTTCAGAGCATATTGTGATGCGGAAAATTTTGTCTTTCGTCTTGTCGGCCTTAATAGTCTCAGTCATTCTGATTCAGGCGGTTCCTGCCCAAAATGAGCCTGAACAAGAGGCACAGGCTTCCACAATGGCTGACAGCTCAGAAGAAGCTCTGGCACAAACTCAGTTGGAGAAAGAAGAGCGTTTGGAAAAAGCGATCCAATATCAGAAGGCGAAGAATGTCCACTTCTTTGTGGATCAAGGCTACACTATCGTCTTTTTGGTTTTGTTTCTGTTCCTCGGAATCTCGGCATATCTGCGAAGGCAAATCGAGAAGATCACAGAAAAGCGATTTTGGGTGGTAGCACTCTATGCTTTTCTGTTTCTCATCATAGCATTTGTGGTCGGATTTCCTTCCAGCTATTATGGTTTTTCCCTGGAACATAAGTATGAACTGTCCAACCAGACCTTCTTTCAGTGGTTCGGAGAAGAGGTATTGAGCCTGTTGGTTCTCGCCATAATCGTTTTGATTGCAGTGGAAGGGATATATCTGACTCTTAAGAAGGCACCCAGAACCTGGTGGCTTTACGTCTCGGGGTTCTTCATAATCTTCACCGTAGTCCTGGTAAATTTAGCCCCCATTTTGATTATGCCACTGTTTAATGTCTACACTCCTCTGCCTGAGGGTGAGTTGAGAGAGAGACTGGTAAGGCTGTCCCATAAGGCGAACGTGGAGGTGGAAGATATCTTCACCGTGGACATGAGCAAGCAAACCAAAAAGGCAAATGCCATGTTCACCGGACTGGGCAACACCAAAAGAATCGTCTTGGGTGACAATCTTATAGATGAGTTCACTTCCGATGAAATCGAGGTGGTGATTGCACACGAGATGGGACACAATCTCAAGCATCATATCTGGTGGGGAATACTCTTCTCTTCGATTCTGATGGGCATAGGGTTTTTCATAATTCATCTGATCGGCCCCAGGATCATAACGCGGTTCAGAAACAGGCTGAAGATTGAGAACATGGCTGACGTGGCGGGATTGCCTTTGATACTTCTGATCTTTGTGATCTACGGCATAATCACCATGCCCATAGGTCCAGCCCTTTCCAGGCAAATGGAAAGGCAGGCAGACAGGTTTGCTCTGGACATGACCTATAATAAAGAAGCCTTTATCTCCACCATGGATAAATTAGCCTATGTCAACTTAGCCGATCCTAATCCGAGCCCGGTAATTGAATTCTTGCTGTATGATCATCCACCCATTTCAAAAAGGGTACAGTTTGCCGAAGAATATGAGTTTTGAATGTTGCGGAGACCTTCAGGTCTCCATTGTGGAAGGCTGAAGCCTTCCGCTACATCTGAACCCTATTTCTGTTATGAATTCTAAGCGCAAGGTTAATCGTTTAGAATTTGATCTACACAGTCAAAAGAGGTCTCCATTGTGGAAGGCTGAAGCCTTCCGCTACACCTGAACCCTCTTTCCGTTATGAATTTTGAGCGCAAGGTTAATCGCCTGGAGCTTGATCTGTATTGTCAAGAAAGAGTTTATTTTATCACCATCTGTACTTTTGACGGGCAGGCGACATTCAAAGATCTGCAAATTGTGAATTTGCTTTTAGAAAAACTAAAAGGATGTTGTAAGACTTTCGGATTCATAAATTACGTATACTGCTTTATGCCTGATCATTTACATCTTCTGTTGGGTGGTACGGAAGGGTCTGATCTTATAAAGATGATTAAGCAGTTTAAGCAATTGACCGGATATCACTTCAGGAGAGAGGCCAAGAAGAAGCTGTGGCAAAAGAGTTATTATGACCACATCCTTCGGAAGGAAGAGAGCATAGGCAAGGTTGTCAGATACGTTTTGGAAAACCCAGTCAGAAAAGGTTTAGTCAAACACCCAGAGGAATACCCTTTTTCAGGTTCTTTGGAGTTTGAAAAGGAGATATTTAAAATGTAGCGGAAACCTTTAGGTTTCCATAATGGAAGGCTGAAGCCTTCCGCTACCTTGCACACTATAGAATAGAATTCTGACTACGTTTTTCATTTTCATTCTTATTTTGTTCAGCCGCATCCAATGGGCTTTTGAATCAGCTGGACAAATTGGAACACGATTATCAAGGAGAAGCAGGATTTCGCAATGAGCAATGGAAAAACTATAATCGAAAAAATCTTATCTAAAGCGTCGGGAAAAGCTGTTTGTGCCAATGATCGAGTGTGGGCGGAAGTGGATCTGGTGGTGATCAGGGATTTTGGGGGTCCCAATGCCGTGCTGGAGTTCGACAAGTTTACAGATAAGGGAAAAGTCCTAGACCCGGATAAGATCGCCATGACCTTTGACTACCAGGCCCCTGCCAAAGACATGAAGGTGGCGCAGAATCAAGCTCTGTGCAGAGAATTTGCCACAAGGCAAGGGATAAAGAATCTCTTTGACGTGAACTGGGGAATCGGGCAGCACGTGCTTTTGGAGCAAGGGATGATTAAGCCTGGATCGGTGGTGATCGGGACCGACAGCCATATGAATCTCTTAGGATCGATGGGATCATTTGCTTCGGGAGTCGGGAATACGGATATCGTTGCGGCCTGGTATTCGGGAAAGCTGTGGTTCAGGGTGCCTGAGACGATCAAAGTGATTTTCAAAGGAAAATACAAAGAGCCGGTCTCGGCAAAGGATTTAACGCTGAAATTTGTGAAAGACATAGGGACTGACAAACCCAACTATAAATCACTTGAATTTGTGGGCGAGCCCATCGAAAACCTTTCATTGGCCGGCAGGTTGACTCTGGGGAGCATGGTGACCGAGGTGAACGGCAAGGTGGGCTTCATTCAGCCCAGCGATGGGACGTTGGAATTTTTGAGGTTAAGATGTGGAGACAACCTGGATGTGGTGACGCCGGATGAAAGTGCAGGATATCTGGACGAGGTGGAAATCGACGTTAAGAACTTGGTACCGCAGATTGCTTGTCCCCACACTCCGGATAACGTAAAGCCGGTGGAGGAGGTCGAAGGAGCGCCCTTCAACGAAGGATTCATTGGCTCCTGTACCAACGGAAGATTTGAGGATTTCAAAGCCGCCGCCCGAATTCTGAAGAAAGCCGGCAAGATTCACCCCGACGTGAGATTCGTCGTTGTCCCCGCCACCAGGGAAGTAGCCATGGAAATGCTCAAAGCGGGACTGTATGAGGTCTTCATGAAGGTGGGGGCCATGGTGACCAATCCCGGATGCAGTCTTTGCACCGCGGGACATCACGGTGTTCTGGGCAAAGGGGACATTCTTCTATCCACCTCTAATCGGAATTTTTTGGGCAAACTGGGAAAAGGAGCGGAAGTATATCTTTGCAGTCCCGCCACGGTGGCCGCTTCGGCGGTGGAAGGGAAAATAACGGATCCGAGAAAATACTGGTAAATATGTTCCGAGTTCAAGATTCAAAATTCAAGACTCAAGATCCAGAAGATCGTTTAGATATGGGGGACACATGAGAGGAATCCTCTGGGGGTTGTATCGGGATAAGGAAGTTTGAAGATTTGGACGTTTGGAAAAAATCCAGAGAGTTGGTTAACGAAATATATTCGCTCACGAAGAGGCAACGTTTTTCCAAAGACTTTGGCTTGGTCGATCAGATCAGAAGATCAGCCGTTTCGGTAATGTCGAACATTGCTGAAGGATTTGAAAGGGGATCAAATACTGAATTCATCAGATTTCTCTATATAGCAAAAGCTTCCTGTGGAGAGATTAGGTCGCATCTTTTCATCGCTTCCGATCAGGGTTACCTGACCAAGGATGAACTGGACAAGATAATGTCTTCTGCCAGTGCCGTTTCGGCCATGATTGGTGGGTTTATCAGATACTTAAGAGGCTCCAAAATGAAAGGAGAAAAATTAAAACCACGGTCTTGAAATTCGAACGCAAGTATGAATTGTGCGTTCAAATCTTGAATTTTGAATGTTGAATCCTGAATGATTCTTATGAAAGGTACTTTGGTAAATACGGCCACGGTCCTTTTGGGAAGTTCTTTTGGTCTTCTGATCGGAAGGCGCTTCTCGGAAAAGATCAACACCATCGTCATGCACGCCCTGGGCCTGTCCACGCTTTTGATCGGCTTTAAGATGGCTTTCGAAACCGAGAGCATCCTTCTGGTCATCGGGAGCCTGGCCATCGGGGGGATCATTGGAGAAATTCTAGGATTAGAGGAAGGATTGGAGAGGTTGGGTGATTTAGTCAGAAGGAAAGTAAAATCTGAATCGGGGACCTTCGTTTTGGGATTTGTCACCTCCAGTTTGGTCTTTTGCATAGGTCCCATGACCGTTGTGGGATCCATTCAGGATGGGGCCAGCGGAGATGCCAGCGTCTTGTACGCCAAATCACTGCTGGATTGTTTTGCCTCAATGGTTTTCGCCTCCAGCCTGGGGGTGGGCGTCTTGTTTTCCTCCATAACCGTTCTTTTGTTTCAGGGAGGCCTTACCCTTTTGGGCAGTCATCTATCGTTTTTGCTCAGGCCTGAAGTCCTAAACGAACTGACTGCTACGGGCGGACTCATCATCGTGGGAATTGGCATCTTTCTTTTGGGGATAAAGAAGATAAAAGTCGGGAACTTCCTGCCGGCCTTGGTGGTCGCGGTGATTTTAGCCTTGTTCTTCAAATAGATCAGGCTGAAGAACCATCTTTTCTATCCGACAAAACGTATAAAAGGCAAACTTTAAAAGGGAGGGAGGCTTTTATGTCGCCGGTAACAGCAGATACAAAGATTTTGGATCTGAGACCCGAACACGTTTCAAAGAATCTGGGAAGCAAAAGCAAGGTGTGTCTCTTGAACTCCCACGATATCTTCAAGGTCTTGAGGGATGAGAAAGTCATCGTTATGGCGTGCAATGCCAGAATAAAACACGTGATTCCTGGGATAATGCGAGCTGCCGAAGAGTTGGACTCAGTCGTGGCCTTCGAGTTGGCCAAAACGGAGGGGAGTGTGGACGGCGGGTATACAGGGCAAACCCCTCAAATCTTCTTTGAGACGGTGGTGGGGTACGCAGAAGAGAGCAGATTCTCAAAGCCCTTTTTCATTCACGGTGATCATACCACGGTTAAAGACACCTCGCCAGAGGCTCTCGGATCCGCCAAGGAGCAGATCGAAGCTGAAATTCAGGCTGGCTACACTTCGATCGCCATCGATGCCTCCTTCAATGAACTGGGGGACAACACGAGAATAACCAGTCAGCTTGCCAACCTAATGCTTCCCTATGATGTGGGCCTGGAGGTTGAGGTAGGGGAGGTGAAACGCGCAGGAGAAGAAGCTACCCTCACCACGATGGAAGAGGCAACTGCTTTTATCGATGGATTGGAGGAAAACGGAATTCATCCAGATCTTTTGGCCATAAACAACGGTTCCAAGCACGGAAACTACCTGGCGGGGGAGAAGATATTCATAGACTTAGAAAGAACAGGAGAAATCTTCGCTTCCGTCAAACCCAAAGGCGTTTGCATAGCTCAGCACGGGATCACCGGAACGCCGCTAAGCGTGGTAGGGCAATTCGCCGACTATGGGATTCGTAAAGGGAATGTGGGAACCGAATGGCAGAATATCGCGCACGAGTTTATGCCCCAAGATCTGATGGATCAGATGAAAAGATGGGCTCAGGAAAACAAAAAGGACATAAAATTCGCCACCAGGCAGTTCAAAAAAGATATAGATTCCATTCCTCAAAAGCATGCTAAACAGATAGAACAGAAAGCCTACGAAACCGCGTGTTCCTTCATCAATGCTTTCAAGGCTAAGAGCTTAGCCAGCCTGGTCAAAGAAAGATTGCTGAATTAGATGGCAATAAGGAGACTTTCGGAACACGTATTCAAAGCGAGGAGAATCTGGCCGAGTGATATTTGAATCTAGGCGGAGATATGTTCAACTTTGGCTCAGCAAAAAATGCTTGACAAAGTTGATTTTTCCCGTATAATAAGAGACAAAATTGAACCAGAGGATTAGCCTATAGGAATTAGTCAAAGGGTTTTGTTTTCAGTAGTCGGTAACTTTTCAGTCGTTTGAAAAAGGCTGAAGAGATGAACTCAAATAGAAAATGGATATTTAAGCTTTACGTTGCTATTGAGTCGAAAACCCTTTGACCTATAGGTTCTTGTGCCGAGTTGCGGCGGGGTTTTACATCCAGACTCACTCGGCTTTTTTATTTGTGGCTTTTAGCATCGAACCGGACCGGGGAGAAAATGGCAGCAGGGAGAGTTGTTAAAACAGTATTCTTACCAGCGTTTTTGGCTTTTTCCCTTTATCCGGGAGAAGTGCGTTCCGTTTCGGAATATGATGAAATTGAAATACTACAATCCGATCAAGAGGGCGTGGTTTTCAGATATTGGGTTCCGGAACCTGTTATAAGAAAAACTGAGATAGACGGGATTGATCTTGACCAGATAGACTTAGATGAATGTGTGCCCTCCGACCTTCCAGGGGAACCTCGATTGCCTGTGAGGATAGTGGTGATAGGGGTTCCGCTTCAGTCTGAAATCGAAGTGGAAATTCTGCAAGAAGAATCCAGAGAGCAGACGGGGGTAAACTTAAGCTCTCCCCTCAGAATAGAGGAGAGTGACGAAAGCCCATTAGGGTATAAGGTCTCGTACCAGGAATTAGACAAAACCCTTATGCGTGACCGATTCTTTCCAGAAAGGATGGTCTCTTGGGAGCCTCCCATCTTCTTGAGGAATCAAAGGATAGTGAGGCTGAAGATCCATCCGATTCAATATAACCCCCGAAGAAAAGCCATCAGATACCACCCGCAACTCACCATCTCGGTTCGCTTTTCAGGCGGGAAAAGAGAAACGGAACCCCAGCGGGCTGAAAAGGACCTTTTTGAGAGAATCTACCGGAGTGTTCTGTTAAACTATGAGGAGTCCAAAATCTGGAGAAGGACAGAGCAGGAACGGCGTTTTCTCAAACCTGGTCTGTCTTATCCTTTTGGCTATGCTGAAAACTGGTATAAGATGGTGGTTCGGGATAATGGGATTTACGAAGTCGACCGAAGCATGTTAATCCAAGCTGGAGCGCCAGCAGGTGAGATTGACCCCAGAACCTTTCGGATTTTTACCGGTGGCGGAAAAACATTGCCCTTCGACAATTCGGGCTCTTTTTTGGAACTTCAGGAGCTGTCGATTCTTGTCTCCGGAGAGGAGGATGGCTCCTTTGATTCGGATGATTTCATCCTCTTCTACGGTTGGTCGGTGAATGATTGGGATTACGATCTTAGCGGAGAGGGGGCCAGTTTTTATACCAATCCATTTACCCGTGACCACATCTTTTGGCTCACCTTTGGTAATGAGGCTTCCTTTCCCCAACCTCCCAAGAGGATGGAGGTCAAAAGCGGGGCGTTGGTTGAGCAACATCCCTTTTCCCCTTATAAGTTCAAGGCCCGAGTGCACATGGAGGAGGACCAGCAGTGTCCAGATTACAGCGATTGGTATTGGCTGAGGACAGATTCGGTTCGCATGAAACTGAGCCTGCCGGGGGTAGTTCCAAACGATACCAATTTGCTGAAAATCAAGACGGAGTCGGTGGAGCAAGCAGACATCAGAGTTAATCAGGAGCCTGCAGAAATAATCGATTCGCTCTCCTCGTTTACCCTCAGGGTCGCTTCCACCTCTGCCTTCCACGGTGGGATAGTGGACACATTGGATTTCTTTTTCTCGGATACGGTTTTTTTGGATTACTACGAGGTGGAATATTGGCGGAAGTTTGAGTGTCACGACCGCCAGCTCTTCTTCCAAAGCCCCCCAGCTCAAGGCGTGGTCCAATACGAAATCTCCAATCTTTATTCCTCCCAGGCGTGGGTCTTCGATGTGACGGATGAGTTTGAGGTAAAGGTGTTTGATCCCATCGAGATCGATGGAGAGTATGTCAGACTCCAAGATACAGTGGAGGCGAGTCTCAGAACCAGATATTACCTGGTGGATCAAAGCAGATTTAAAAAGCCGGCTAGTTTATTATTGGATGAAGTATCGGATTTGAGAAATGTTGACAATCGGGCAGATTTTCTGATAATTGCCCATTCCGATTTCTACCACCAGGTTCAAAGCCTGAAGGACTGGAGGTCCTCCTTTAACCAGATGGAAGTGAAGACCATCAGGGTTCAAGACATATATGATGAGTTCTCCGGAGGCCTTCTTGACCCGGTAGCCATCCGGGACTTCTTGAAATATGCCTACCAGGAATGGCAAAGCCCGGTACCTGCTTTCGTCCTTTTGGTGGGAGACGGGACCTACGATTACAAAAACAACCTGGGCACCGGCGAACAAACCTTCATTCCTCCGTTCACGGTAGACCCCTCGTCGGTCTCCGATGACCAGTATGTGTGGTTTGGAGATACCCTGATAATGGTTATCGGTCGACTCCCGGTAAGGTCGGCAGGCGAGGCCGAGACGGTGGTGGAGAAGATCACAGGCTATGAAAGGGAGCCCGAATTCGGGATCTGGAGAAATCTGATCACGCTGGTGGCAGACGATGAGTGGGATAAGGTGGGCGTGCTTGACGATTTGTGGAGGTATCATACTCGAGATAGCGAGAAGTTAGTCAAGTACCACGTCCCCTCATCCTTTGACGTCTCCAAAATATACTTGATGGAGTACCCCTTTGATTATAAAGGAGAAAAGCCCCAGGCAGAGGAAGCCATCGTCAACAGCTTCAATTCGGGTTCCTTGATCGTCAACTATATAGGGCACAGCAATCCGGATTTGTGGGCACACGAGAAGGTCTTCAGAACGGCTCAGGATATCCCCAAGCTTGCCAATGGAAAAAGACTTCCCTTGGCTTATATGGCCTCCTGCAGCCAAGGGTTGTTTTTCAGTCCCTTCACTCAGGGGATGGCCGAGGAACTATTAAGGGCGGAGGGGAAAGGAGCCGTGGCCACGATATCGGCAGTTTTGAAGGTTACGCCGGACGATAACGCCGCACTCAACTTCAAAGTCTATGATTTCTTGCTATTTGATTCTCTTTCCATGTCCATAGGGGAGGCCCTGTACTCTGCCAAACTCGTGCGAGGCCTCGATTCCAATGACAGGAGATATGCCCTCTTTGGCGATCCCGTTCTGAGATTGGGAATTCCGAGTTTGGAGGTCAAACTGACTCAGGTTTCCCCGGAGACCTTGTCCGCTCTGAGTCTGGTAAATATACAAGGAGAGGTCTGGGAGAGGAAAGGCGATCTGAAGGCCGATTTTGACGGGACAGCCCAGGTTCTCTGTTTTGACTCTGAAAGAAAGAATGCGCACGAGATAAAGACAGGTGACACAGAATCTGACTATCAGAATTATGATCTTCCCGGTCTGGTGATTTTCCGGGGAGAGGCCTTGGTGGAGGGTGGCAGATTCTCTGCCAGCTTTGTGGTGCCAAAAGACATAAGCTACGGCGGCAATACTGCAAGAGTGAGCGTTTACGTTTTCGGCCAAAATCAAGATGGGGCCGGCGCGAAAGACTCTCTGGTCGTTCTGGGTTCGGACACCACGGTTGTGGATACCTTAGGACCTGAAATGGCCGTCAGATTTGAGGAGAATCCCGACTTCGTGGAGGGCGACGTGATCCCACCTTCCGCCACTTTGCAGGTTACTCTCTCTGACGAGCATGGAATAAATATCACGGGCGAGTTGGGACACGGAATTACCCTGGTGATTGACCAGGACTATCAACACCAGCTGGATCTGACCGGAGATTTTCAATATGATCTGGGAAGCTTCCAGAAGGGCTCACTTTCCTGCCAGCTGCCCAATCTGTCCAGCGGGGAGCACGTCTTAAACATCAAGGCCTGGGATAGCGCGAATAATTCCTCCCTGCTCTCGGTAAGAGCAGAGGTGAGGGCGCAAACCGAATTCGAACTCAGCGATGTAATGAATTATCCCAACCCCTTCTCAGAAGAAACCAGCTTTTACTATCGGCTCTCTTCACCTGCAGATAGGGTGAAGATAGAGATATTTACCTTATCCGGGAGACTGATCAAGGTTATCCCTAACTCCTCCAGAAAAGCCGGAACAAACTTCTCCACGGCCTGGGATGGAAGGGATCAGGACGGAGACAGGGTAGCAAACGGAGTTTATATTTATAAGGTGGTGGCGGAAAAGAGAACAAGTGATCAGCAAAGAAAAGATGAGATCTTTGGTAAGGCGGTGGTCTTGCGATAGACAAATCATCTTTTGAATCGTTGCCGATTTCAATATATTAGAGCACAGATAAGATTTCCCTTCGCCAGAGGCGGAAGGAGGAGGTGCTCTTGCAAAAAGAAGTCTCGTGCAGTTCTATGGGTAAGTGTAGGTCGAGATCTTAGTCCCGACAAAAAATATGTTCACTTGATTTTAGGAGATGGACCACTTGCCAATCTTAGATGAGAAGGTTATATTAGGGATGATAGTTACAAGGTTAAGAGGTTAAAGAGCTTGAAGGGTGAAAGTAAAACCTCTTCCTCCTTACACCTTTAGCCTTATTTTGTGAACGAAAACTCGTTTGGGAGGTTCTAATGAGGAAGGCCATTTCTGTGGTATTGTTTATAGCGATGACGATTTTTGCCAGCTCATCATCAAGGGCGGACGTGAGCAGATCCGGAGTATTGTTTTTGAGGATAGCCGCAGGCGCCCGAGCCGCGGGGATGGGGGAGGCTTTTGTGGCCATCTCGGACGATGCCACCGCCACCCACTGGAACCCAGCTGGCCTGGGACTCTATCCTTTGACCTCCACTTTCCTGGAATACCCCTTTCCTCCCGGCTTCGAGGAAAAATCGATCGCCTTGTTGAGAAACGATATTCCCGAAATCAACTACAAACGCTATGACATCTGGGCTATCTCCGATTTCGATTTGGTCAGGCTTTCTCGGGGCAAGTGGAGCAACTATGAAAACTACGCCACCTCGTCCGGGGAATCGGTGGAGAGCATCATAAGGAAATACGGTCAGGAGACGGATGAGGGGAGGATAAAAGAGATGGTGCAGATGACTGCGGCATTCAACAATCCGATCAAGAAGGACTCGCTGGAGGCTTTAAGGGACAAAGTCTTGGGGAGGTTGTCCTCTGGTTCTGAGCCCTTCGGAGAGCTCGCCTCGTCCTGGGAAGTTGTATTGGAAGCCTGGGACAAGTGCCATTTGAACTCGAAGGAGCTTTCGAATTTGACGGAGGGGATAAATGATTTTCTCTCTGATGACAACCTCACTCCGGAAGAGGCAGACCAGATTTCCACAATCATGTCCCGAACCATCGGGAAAAGACTGCCGGAGACTTTGAGGATTCCTTACCAGGCACTCTTCCCTGATACTCTCACCTCCATCGCCTCGGAAGGCGACCTTCTCTGGGTGGGGACCAAGAAAGGTCTTTTTGTTTTTGACCGCAAGCACTGGAGAAGATATGGGCAAAAGGATGGGTTGCCCTCGGATTGCATCACCACCATACTCCCAGTCTCCAAGAGGTTAATCTGGGTGGGGACCGATCAAGGCATAGCGAAATTCGACGGAGCAGCCTGGAGCATCTCTCCCTTAGGAAAAGATATACCTGACAAGCACGTGGTGGATATTGCCCGCCGGGGAGAAAGGGATTTCTGGGCTGCGACCCGAAGAGAGCTGTTCGAATTCGACGGACAAACCTGGCAACCTCATGAAGAATATGCTTTCAAGATCGGCGATGACTTGGAGAAAGTAGTGCGAAGATTCTTAGGAACGGAAGATGAGAGGAAAATCTCTCAGGCTATTGGTTTCGTCAAAGGATACAATGCCTTACAGGACTCAAACTTGAGCCCGGGTCAGGAGATCAATCTCCCTTATAATCTGGCCATAAATGCGGAGATCACCAGCTTGGTTACAGATGACCATCACAATTTATGGGTAGGAACCAAGTGGGGGCTCAAGAGATATGCCGAGGGTGAATGGAGCACCTATGGATACAAGCTTTATACCACAACAGAAGGGGACGATGTGAGGAAGGTGGCGGAGAGGTTTTTGGGGCCGGGGAATCAGGAGCGAATCGAGACGTTATCTTCTATGATCAAGGATTATAACGATCTTGACTCTGACCAGCTGGAACCAGGGCAGAGGCTCTACGTGTATCATAATGCTACCGGAAGCCACATCCTCTCCTTGGCGGAAGCTGGTGGAGGCAAGCTTTTTGTGGGAACCGAATACGGGACGGTGAGCTGGGATGGGGAAGAGTGGGGGCGGTATTACCACTCCGGCCTGGAAAGAGCCAAAACCAAAAAGATCATTTGTCGGGACGGAGAACTCTGGTTTGCGGCGCCAGAAAAGCTAGTGGTTTACGCCCATGCCAAAAGGGAAGTTACTCTTATGCACGCTAACTGGCTTCCCGAGTTGGCCTCAGACTTATATTATGAGTACGTCTCCTACGTCCAACACATGGAGGGATGGGGAACAGTGGGAACCAACCTTACCTTTCTCTCTTTAGGGAAAAACGTGAGAACAGATGAATCCGGAGCAATAAAGGGCGAATTCGACAGCTATGAGCTGGCTCTAGCCTTCTCCTACGGCACAAAACCAAGTCGGAGTTTATCCACAGGACTCTCCGCCAAGATCGTCTACAGTCACTTAGCAGATCAGGGCGCTGGAATGGAAAGGGGCAAGGGATCAGGTTCCTCTTTTGCTCTGGATGTGGGGCTTTTGTATCAGCTGAAAAGACTCAGTCTGGGGACTGCTTTGACCAATTTGGGACCCGATATCGCCTATATCGACTTGAGCCAATCAGATCCTTTACCTCGCAATCTGGCAGTTGGCCTTGCCTACCGAATAGTAGATACTCCCTTCAATCGTTTAACTGCCACCTTTGAAGTGAACAAAGAGTTGGTGGGATTGGATGATCCTCTTAGTGAGGAAATCGATGAAGCCATCGAGAACATGGGAATCGAATACTGGTACGGGTCCTATGTATCTTTAAGGGCAGGTTACATTTACGATTACTATGGAGACATCAAGACCGCCACCTTCGGGGCAGGATTGCAATATAGCATGTTCCGATTTGATTTCGCATATATTCCTTCCTCCAAAGACTTAGCCTTGGCAAATACCATGCGATTTTCAATGACCGGAAGGTTTTAGGAACCAGTAGCCAGTATCCAGTAGGCAGCCAATTAATCCTCCATGCGAAAAAAGATGTCGTCTTTTCTCAAATCTGCACTTTCAGCGCTCATCTTGTCTCTATTCCTGACCAGCTCTATCTCAGGAAGTTTAGATCCTAAGACCGAGAGTTCGAACAGGATTCTAAAGATTGGGAAGATGACCCAGCCAATCTCGTCAAAGAGACACTCTGTGGACTTTGAGAAAAGAGGATTCAAAAGCGATGTGTCTGAAAGAAACCTGCTCAATCTGACAAGAGAGCATCCTTACTCTCTTCCGGTTTTGGCCAAACCGCATGTTTTGCCTGCCAGGACTTTGAAGATTCTAGCTATAAGGGTAGAGTTTCAAGAAGAGGATCCAGAAGATGCCCGGACTACTGGAAATGGACTTTTCGACATGCGAACTCAGGACCAGTTCCTTGAGGATGAGGGACACCTGATCGACCCATCTCCTCATGATACCCTGTATTTTAAGACCCACATCGAAGCCTTGAACAACTACTGGTCGATTGTCTCTGGAGGCCGGTTGGCTCTGGAAGGAGAGGTTTTTCCAAGAAGCGGAAGTTTGGCTTACCGATTGGCTTATCCCATGGCACACTACGGGGCTCCGGATTCAACTCTGGCCGGCAAAGTGGAGATGCTGATAAGATTCTTTCATGACAGCTTCAATCTGGCTGATTCTCTTTCACTTCATGGCGACGCGCAAATTTACGGCTTAGATTTCTCTCAATACGATTGCTTCGTGATCTTTCATGCCGGATCAGATCTGCAGAGCGATCTGGGTGAATACGGAGACCCCACCCCGGGGGATCTTTTTACCGGCTTCATCGTGTTGAGTAATTCAGTGGTGGATGATACGCTGCGCAGTGACACGGTGTGGGTGAACGACGGTACCTTTCCCATAACTGAAGGAATCTTCATGCCGGAGACCCGGTCACAGGACAATCAGGTCGGCGCCTTAAACGCAGAATTCGCCCATGAATTCGGACATCAGCTGGGCTTGGTTGATCTCTACGACACCGAGAACTTCATGACCCAGGTAGGCGATTTTTCGTTGATGGATAACAACTTTGCGGATGTGGGAGTGGATGTGGGCTATGGAATTTATGTCTCCGGAGTCTTGCCCGCCTATCCGGATGCATGGAGCAAGGCTTATCTGGGGTTCATCCAACCGGAAGAGATAAGGGAACAGAAGGATATCAGGCTTTTTGCCTCGGAGATGTTTGTGGATGACGTCCAACTCATCAAAGTCCCCATAAATTTAGAGGAATATTTTCTGATTGAGAATCGACAGGTGGACTTGGATGGAGATCATACCAGCGGACTTTTGGCAGATAGCGTCACCAGCGTGATTTTGGGTCCGGTGGACACCTTGGAATTAAGGCCCAATCGGGAGTATGATTTTCTCTTGCCTGGTTCGGGAATCCTGATCTGGCACGTGGACGAAGGAGTGGCTTACTTGGATTACGATGGAGATGGGACCGGCAACTTCTGGGACAACAATCTCCAGTGGGATAAAGATAGACGCTTTCTCACCCTCGTGGAAGCAGACGGAATAATCGATTTTGGGGGGAATTATTATACCGGCTATGGGCTACAAGAAGATATGTTTTACAAGGGCAATAACACCGCCCTAACTCCCGAGACTTTTCCTTCCAGCAGAAGTCGAAACAAATCCGATACCCATATCTGGATCGAGAATATCGGCTATTCGGATACGGTGATGGGCCTGGATATCTCACAGGGCTGGCATCAGAGCGGTTTCCCCCAGAAGGTCGTCCCTGAAACCACGGTGAGTCCTCTGGTATACGCTGACGTGAATAATGATGGTAATGTTGAAATCTTTGCTTCGTCAGATAGGTTTATATATGCGTGGGGACCTGGTGGTACAAAATTGATTCCTAATCCTGATGTGGTACAGATACTTGAACTGAACGGCGACACCACTTATTTGCCTTTAGCGATATTTGCTATGAGTGATTCAGCCTTTTTCGGCCCACCCTCTTTGGGCGATTTGAACGGAGACGATACTTTGGAGGTGGTGGCGGTAACCACAGATGGAGGAATTTATGCTTGGCATCCTTATGATTTGAATGAAGACGGAAGAGCCGATGTTGTGGATGGTTTTCCGGATACACTTGGGGAAAGACTCTCCATGATTCCGGTGATAGCTGATTTCGATGGTAATGAATCGGACTTGGAGATATTCGTGGGCGGCGAAGATGGAATAGTAAAAGTAATCTCCCATCAAGCGATAAAAGTGTACGAGAGAGATTATTCAAGCCGTTTGGGTGGGTTGGCTATGGGTGACACCCTTGGGCTCTTTTTCTTGCTCACCGAGGACGAAGACAAAGGATATGTCAGAAGAGAGAATTTTGTTAACCCTCCGATGCCTCCCCTTTTTATGGCTGAGATTCCAGCAACCGGCAACTCGGCACCGGTGAGCGGTGACATAAATAGAGACGGCGAGTTAGAGGTGATGGTCGTGAGTGGGGATGGAAGAGTATATGCTTGGGACAGCCATTTGGGTCTTTTAGCAGGTTTTCCTGTTGAGACGGACGTAAATATGCTCAGAACGAATCCCGTTTTGGG
This sequence comes from uncultured Ignavibacteria bacterium, assembly GCA_964588305.1. Classification (GTDB taxonomy): domain Bacteria; phylum Zixibacteria; class MSB-5A5; order MSB-5A5; family SM1-73; genus SM1-73. Next base: position 20,488 of record CAZPOP010000024.1, on the reverse strand, counting down.
GGACCTGGACAAAGACGGGTATTTGGAAATAGTAGTGGCTTATCAAGATAAAATCTTTGCTTATAATTGGAATGGCGTTGCGGTAAGCAACTTTCCTGTCACAGTTAGTCATCCGGGGGGGGACACGGATTTGATGGACTCTTGTCCCATTCTGGGAGACGTGGACGGAGATGGTTATCCGGACATCGTCGTCGGGACTAAGAATAAACAGATATTAGCATACAACAGGCAGGGGAAAATGGTGGATGGATTTCCTCTGGCATGTGGCGGCGGCGTAGATTCCTCTCCGATCTTGGCGAACCTGGATAAAGACACCGATGCTGAGCTTCTGGTGGCAAGCGACGACGGGTTTGTCTATGCCTGGGATCTGCCCGGCGAATACGAATCTGAGACCTTCCCCTGGATCCAGTTCGGCTATGATGCCGGGCACACCAATCATTTTCCCAAAGAGAATCTGCCGCCCATGCCGCCGGTGGTCGGGGAGCTTATGCCCCAGAGCTTGGCCTATAATTATCCTAATCCTGCGAAAGTTCAGACCAAGATTCGATATTATCTAAAAGACGATGCGGAGGTTAACATAAGGATTTATGATCTGGCGGGCATGTTGGTGGACGAATTTTCGGGACCAGGAGAGGGTCAGACGGACAACGAACGATTGCTGGACTGTTCCAAGTTTGCCAGCGGAGTATATCTATGCAGAGTGGAAGCGAGTTCAGCAGGTGAAAATAACGTGGTGTTTTTCAAAATAGCGATCGTTAAGTAGATCAACGGCATGAACCATGCGGTTCATAACAACGGAATGAATGGATGAGAGTATGGAGCAGTGAGAGTCGTCTCGTGCCGGATTCACACAGAGCACGGCAAGAGCTGGATCCCGGTTCAGCCGGGCATCCGTCCGGCCGCTCGGCCACGAGAAGCTCTGCTGCTTCCGTATATCCAAAGGAGGAGAAAATGAGAGGAAGGAGCTTTCAAACGTCTGGGTTTTTGCTGGCGTTGGTTTTTGTGCTCTTCTCGATGAGCCAAGGGAATACCTTGGTTTTGAAAAACGAAAAGCCTTTATCGCTCGAAACTCAACTTGCTAGAACTGACTTCGAGCATTATCAGAAGTTCTCCCGGTTCAGCAATTCCTATTTTGTTTACGAAGACGAGTCCGGAGAAGAGAAGATGACTGCGGATGTTTATGGTTTCAAGAGCAAGTCTGTGAAAAGGGCGTTCGTCTACTCTCTGATCATTCCTGGAAGCGGTGAGTTCTATGCCGGTTCCAGGATCAAAGCAGCGGTCTTTTTCGGATTGGATGTAACATTTTGGTCTCTTTACTTCAACTATCATAAGAAGGGGAAGAACAAGGAAGACGAATACACAGCTTACGCCAACGGGCACTGGAGTGAAGAGGATTACCTGGAATGGTGGGAGGGTCTGCCGGACACTGCAAAGAAGAAATATACTCACACCTTGCCGGATGATCGCAATCAACAATACTATGAGATGATTGGGAAGTATAAACAATTTGCCTTCGCCTGGGATGATTTTGATCCAAATACCACTGACCCAGATTCCATGACTCCGCATAGGGATCACTATTTAGACGTGAGAGAACAGTCCAACAGCTGGTTGAACAAAGCCAAATACTCGGCGATGTTCTCATTGGCAAACCATATTCTGTCCGCTTTTGACGCAGCGATAGCGGTGAAGAAATATAACAAAAGAGGGGAAAGGTTCGGCCAGGTGGAGTTCAAGATGAGGCTTACTGAAAGGGATTATGAGATTGTGCCTAAGCTTTTCGTGAGCATGAGGTTTTAGGAATGATTCACGGATTGAGCGGATTCAACGGACGAATCGGAGCGGGTTACGCATGTCGAGGATTGCATGAGAATCCTGTCAACCACCTCACCTGTCCATTCGGATCCATAGGAAGCCGGATGGCCTCCAGGTTGGTTGACCTACAAGAGGAAATCTTTTGATGAGAAAATTCATGCTTGTCTCGATTGTCTGGTTGGTATTTACCAATCTCAGTCTGGGTCAAGACACCACTGTCACGAAACATCTTTTGACTCAAGCATTGCAGTTCAATTCTTACTATCAATACCAGGACCAAGAAGACTTTTTTGAAATGCCAGGAGAGTTTGAGGAAAGGAAGGAGGGGCTGAAGTCGGTGACTAAGGCGGCCTTACTTTCACTCTTGCTGCCCGGAGCAGGAGAGATATATGCTGGTTCACATAGCCGGGGGAGGATATTCCTTTCCGCGGAGGCTTCTCTTTGGGCTGGATTCTTCGGGTTTCGCACCTACGGGAGTTGGCTGAAAAAGGACTACAAGGGTCATGCGGCCGCGCACGCCGGAGTAAATTTGGCAGGCAAGCCAGATCATTTCTTTGATGACCTTGCCTTTTACGATAGTCGGGATGAGTATAATCAGTTCGCACTCCTATACCAGAGAGAGGATGCCAGGCCTTACCAAGAGAATGACTTCTGGAACTGGGAATGGGATAGTCCTAATTCCAAGTCCTACTATAGAGACCTAAAGAACCGCAGCAAGAACTCTTATCGAAAGGCTTTATACATGATAGGACTTTCTTTGGTCAACCGGGTAGTCTCTGTCGTCGACGCCATGAAGACGGTGAAAAGATACAATCGCAAGAAGAGCTTAGAGATATCCAAAGTCAGATTGGAGTTGAAGGGAAGTCCCTTTGGCAGCAATCCCAAAGTGATGCTTTATGCCACAAGAACGTGGTGATCTTGAAAGTTGGAAACCTCGAAAAGCAAAACCAAAGAGCTGGCATTCTGTGCCGACTCGGACGATGCGTTCAAGATATGCTCGGATAGACCCAATCCGGGACACTGAAATAGTGCCCAGAGACTTATCGTGATGTGACCCTTCTGCTTTGACACTACCCCAGAATTTCAGATATTCTGCAGCCCAGAGGGGTTGCGACCCAGTTTTAGAAAAGGAAATTGAAGACATACAAATTCCTACTGATAATCCTATTTCTTCTCTCCGGATGTGCCACCACTGGTTCTGAAAGACTCTCCAGCCCCCCGAAGGTTACCCCTCAAGGTTCGGTCAAGGCCTTGATACCTGCCGGGACCATAGGCGAGACTGGGTTGGGTTCTTCCTTTCTTTCTCATCCCACCGGAATTGCCCTTGACTCGGAAGGGAACCTGTTCATTGCCGACACGGGCAACGACAGGGTGGTGAAATGTGGTGGAGATGGAAGATTTATCAGAGAGACCGGAGGATTTGGATGGGAGGAGGGGCAGTTCAATCGTCCCACCTACGTTACCACCGACCACGGCTTGAACATCTATGTTGCGGATACGCAGAATAGAAGGGTACAAAGGTTTGATCGGGACTTAAACTTCATCTCCACCATTGCGATCGAGCCAACCGACGATTTTTCGGGCTTCGGTTTGTTGGAAGGGATAGCGGTTGCCTCAGGAGGAGAACTTCTCTTGTGTGACATCGAAGACGATCGTGTGATCAAGTTGGATCTTCTTTACGCCTACGACAGAACCTTCGGCGGTTTTGGTTATGGTCAGGGAAGCTTGCGAGATCCTTCGGGAATTTGTGTGGGCCGAAGAGAAAAGGTTTACGTGGCAGACTCGCAGAATGACCGGGTGGTTATATACGATTTTTTCGGCAACTACATAAAGAGTCTGGGGGAAGGGGTTTTGAGAAAGCCAGCCGGAGTTGCGGTAGGTGAAGATGGCTCAGTCTATGTGGCCAATACGGAAAAGAACAGCATCGTCATATTTAACTCTGAGGGGAATCTGATATTGGAGTACGGAACCCGGGGGTCGGGCACGGGGAATTTCTCAAAACCAACCGACCTCAAATTGGGCAGAGACGATAGACTATTCGTGGTCGACTCGGGAAACAGCCGTATTTGCGTTTTCCAGATTCTGAGATAGAGTTTGGACTAGAGACTTCAGAGTATAGAGTTGAAAGACGAGTGCAGGTGTCTCCTGTTCGTGCGGGAATTGGACTTCCTGCACCAACGTAACATGTTATTTGATCTGAAGAAAAGAGGAATTGGAGAAATGTTAAGGGAAGGATTCTTTCCGGAGATTGTTACAAAGCTACCAGAAGCAGACATTCCCATCGTGGGAGTGCATTCACATCTTCTTCAAGGCGAGAAGCAACAGTTCGTCTTTATGAGTTTTGAAAATGATGCAGAAGTTCCCGAACATTCGCACGAAGGACAGTGGGGAGTCGTTTTGGACGGTGAAATCGAATTAACCATAGAGGGCAAGAAACACACTTTCAAAAAGGGGGATACGTACTTTATTCCCAAAGACGTCAAGCACGGGGCGAGAATTAGAAGAGGTTACAGGGATCTAACGTTGTTCGACCAAAAGGATAGATACAAAGCCAAATAGAGTCGTCCAAACGGCAGTTAACACGGGCTTCACGGCTCACCTCGTTCGCCCAGGGACCTTCGACAGGCCACGCACACGCAAAACGTTGGACCGTCGAATTCACCCCCAAGGCGAATTTCTTGTCAGCAAGGTCGAGTGTTGTCTGCCGCGACTAAAGTATGCAGTAGAGAGTCCAGAGCATAGAGTTAAGAGATGAAGGCGAATGTCAAGAATGGGCGAATGACCATCCTGTTATTTTTCCTCCTCTTGAGTCATGGGCAACTGTGTCTTTCCCAAGATATGAGTGACTCGAATTTTGTCCAAACTATTGAAACCTATCTTCCGGGGGATGGTCGCACTGGTCCCTACCAAGTTGGCGATTGTTTCATTTTGAAGGAGACAGAAAAGGTCAAAAGGGTCGGTCCGTCTAACGGCAATGGCTCCTTCTTTGAGAGAGACAAAGACTATGCCTTTGACTACAACAATGGACTTATAACTCTAAGCTCTCCTCTGTCCGTCAAGGATAGTCTCTGGATAAGCTATCAGAAACTGAACCTAAACCTGAGGAGAAAGTATTTTCACCGGGAACTGGTTTACAACTCCGAAGGAGGCTCCGTTGACCAATATGATCAGTTGAGAAGTCAGCATATTGCCAGAGCCAAACCAGGCAAGCTTGCTTTTGCCAGAGAAAAGCTCTCATCCGACTTTGTTCTTTCCGGAAGCAAGACCTTTTCATTTGAGATGGGATCCCAAAAAGACCTATCCCTAAGACAGGGGCTTTCGCTTGCGGCAAGAGGGAATGTGAGCGAGAACTTAGAGGTTTCCCTTTTGCTTTCCGATCAAAACGTTCCGGTCACTTCTCAGGGAACCACCAAAAGATTGGAAGAGTTGGACAGAGTTTTAGTCCAGGTCAAATCCCCTAACTTCACCGGCACGCTGGGAGATTATTATCTTGAATTAAGCCAATCCGAATTCTCTCATTACGAGAAGAAACTGAAAGGAATAAGGGGAGAGGCAAACGTGGGGGAGAATATCTTTTCCGCCGCTTTCGCATCCTCCAAGGGAGAGTATTTTCACAACAGATTTCAGGGCCAGGAAAACAAGCAGGGTCCCTATCAGCTCCGAGGGAAGAAAGGGGAGACCGGCATCATGATTCTGTCGGGAACCGAAAGGGTGTGGGTGGATGGGGAAGAGATGCAAAGGGGCTCGGATAACGATTATACCGTAGACTACAGCAGGGGAACCATCCAGTTTACCCCTCGCCGACTGATCACCTCCGATTCCCGCATAAACGTGGATTTCGAATATTCCGTGGAGAACTACCAGAGGGATTTTTACAGCGGGTCTTCGGGCGCAAAATTCTTCAATGGAAAAGTTGAGTTCAAGGCAACCGGAATACGTGAGCAGGATAACCGCGATCATCCCGTTTCCTTTGCCTTATCCTCCGAGGAGAGAAAGATATTGAGCAGGGCGGGCAATGACATTTTTGAAGCGGCCAAAGAAGGAGCAGAATTTGTGGGAGAGGGCAAAGGAGATTATGACCTGTTGCACGATTCTTCGGGCAATCCCTATTATCAATACGTAGGGAGCGACTCAGGCTCCTACCAGGTTTCCTTCTCCTGGGTGGGGGAGGACAAGGGAAGCTACCAGTATAAAGGGGGGGGAATTTACTCCTATGTTTCTCCGGGCAACGGCGATTTCTTGCCCCAAATCCTTTTGCCACTGCCTCAAAGCCATTCTTTATTCGACATGGATCTGTCTTTTCTGCCCACCAGCACGTTCAAAACCCAGATAGAATGGGCCAAAAGCAAAAGGGACCTGAATACCCTGTCGTCCAGCGATGACCAGAATAATTGGGGCGATGCTCTTTCCATGAAATCGGTCTATGACAACAGCAACTTTGGATCCAATCGATTGAGGCTGGAGGGAAGCTACAGGCTTTTCAAAAAGGGTTTTTCCCCTTTCGGTCGGGTCGATTTCGTGGAGAAGGAAAGGCTGTGGGATCTGCCCGCCGATCCACCCAAGTCGGATGAGCAAACTTATCGATTCGACGGCATCATCTCCCCCACCGGATCGGTTTTTTTGGATTTTGACTATGGAGAATTAAGCCTGGGGGAAACCTTCAAATCCCAGAGAAAGAAACTTGGTCTGCAATTTTCCCCAACCCACTGGATCTCTGCCAAAGGAGGAACCGAAAGGATTGAGAGTCGAAAGCTCGATAGGGATAATTTGAAGACAGAGGGTAAATGGACTAGGAATCAATTTGTGCTCAATAATAGAGTCTCCAAGCTTTCAACCTTGCTGGGCTGGGAGCAGGAGAAAAGGAATACATCCAACTCCGGGATGATCACCGATGGAGAAAGATACAACCAACTCAGCGGAAGACTCTCCTTAGAGGAGTTGAGCATCCTTAAGGCTTCCACCGAGTTGATATATCGGGAAGGCGATGGATTCGACAAGTCATGGCAGGATGAGTCTTTTTCTCACATCTGGCGTAACCGGTTGTCCATAAGAGACTACAAAAGGATGTTTTCGTCTGATCTCGAATTCACGCGAAGGACGAAGAAGTATCAAGATTTATCCTCGGTAGATACCGAAGAAAATTTGCTCTTGACCCGCCTGGATTTCTATCCTCCCAGCCAGCTAGTTAATCTCAAATTCTACCATTCACAAAATCAGGTTCACTCGGCTCAAAGGGTGGATACCTACGTGGACGTAGGTGACGGGAGAGGGGAATATCGATACGAGGATGGGGAGTACGTTGGGGATCCGGATGGTGATTTTCTTCTGGTGACCGAATGGGTGGGAGACTTTGTTCCCTCCTTGGATTTGAATAAAAGCATCAGACTTATCTTTTCCCCGAACAAAGTCACATCCAGAGGCGGGACAAACTCCTTTTGGTCGCACTTGGGAAGAATCTTCTCCACAGACTCTTTTGTAAACCTGACCGGAAGATTCGAGGGCAAGGGCAAATGGTCCTCGTATTTTTTCTATCCTCTAAGCAAGATCCCAGAGGATACGGTCTGGTCCCTGAATTCTACCATGAGGCACGATCTATATCTTTTGCCGAGCTTTCGAAAACTGAATTTCAGATTGAGATGGGAAAGAAATGAAGATGAAAATAATCTGTTCTCCTCAGGCGGGGAGAAAAACCGGACCACAAGAGAAAAACTGTTGGTCAAATCGTTTTTTTCATCTAAGTATCTTTTTGAATCTGAGCTTGAGGACGAGAAACGAACAAGAAGCTCCGGTGGTGTGCTAAGATATCTGATAAAGGGGAAGGCTATAAAGATGAGTTTCACCCTGAATCATCTGGCTGAGGGGTCTCCTGCCAGGAGATGGAGTGCTTTGGAGTTGAGTGTGTCCACGCGGTTTAAAAGGAACGAGGAGGAGATACAAAGATCAAGAGCTGATTTTCTTTCCCTTTCGCCTCGGCTCTCGTGGTCACTTTCGCCCTATGGAAGATTGAGCGCCCTGTTCAAATGGACCCACTTAAGTTCCTCTCCCAAAGAGAGAAGTCTTTCCTATCAGGTTAGCGAAGGTCGGAAGAAGGGTGAAAATTATGACTGGAGATTTCACTTTGACTATAAACTGAATCGATATATGACTTCCTCGCTGGAATACAGCGGTGAAAAAGAACCAGGAAGCATGACAAAACATACGGGCAAAATGGAGGTAAAGGCAGATTTTTAGTCAGCGGATTAAACGGATGAAGCGGATTTTGTGAAATATGTTCTGTCTCAGAAAAAAGAAGCTGTAAGGTTCCGTTCATGATAAAGAGAATCCACTTGTTAATTTTATTTATTCTTCAGTTGTGCTTTTTGAGCTCTTCGGCCTTAGCTGATAGGGATCTGAAACAGGGTTTACCTAAGATACAGATTTCAGATCAGATCGAGGTTGTGGGAAACAAATTTCTTGCAAAGCAAGAACTCTTATCTCACATCAGGCTCAAGCCCGGCCTGCACTACAGTGACGATCTCCTAGAGAGAAGCATAGATGAAATCCTTGAACTTTATGATGAAAACGGATTTCCCTACTGTCAGGTTTCACCCTCTGAGTTCAAGATCGACGAGGAAGGGAAGCTCTCCTTCTTGCTGAGAGTACAAGAAGGTCCGAGAGTGACGGTAGGAAAAATAGAGTTTGAAGGACTAGGGAACACAAAAGAAAAGGTGATAAGAAGAGAGCTGGGCAGCGATCCTTTCGGCTTCTTTTCGCAGAGTAAGTTAGACAGGATTGTGGATAGGCTGAAACGGGTCTCCTATATCAAGGACGTAGACCAAGTGAGTCTCTTTGCGGAAAGCGATCCCGCGTGTGGCCTCAGTCCGGAAACTGCAGTCTTGAGAATCACCCTGACAGAAGCGAAAAATAACAGCTTCAGCGGCATTCTGGGTTATGTCCCTTCGCCTCGGACACTCCGGGCAACTCCATCCCCAGGCGGCAAGAAAGGGTATCTTACCGGAAAGATCGATTTGGTTTTCGACAACATCTTTGGCACCGGAAGAAGGGTGGATTTAAACTGGTATAAGAAAGATCCTTATTCATCCGATCTTTCCTTTTTGTATCGGGAACCGTGGATTTTAGGTCTGCCCCCAACTTTGGAACTGAGGATTAGCCAGATAGACTACGACTCCACCTACCTTCAAGTTTCTTTCGCTCTTGGACTTCTATTTAGTCCGTTGGAGAAGATATCGTGGGAGGTAGAGATGGGATGGGAAAAAGCAGTTCCGGGCTCGGCGGGAGAGGCATACATTCCCCACAGCAGGAAATATAAAGCTGGGGTGAGGTTGGGCATAAATCTATTAGACCGGCCGGACAACCCGCGTCGGGGTCTTTTCCACCGAGCTCAAGTTACCTACGGTCGGAAAAGAAATTATTGCACCTCTGATTTTACACCGAAGAAAGAGGTAGTGTACGATACCAAGCTTTCTTTAGACCTACAGCATTTCCTTCCCACCTTCCATAGACAGACCTTTATGACAGCAATACATTTCAGGGGGATGACTACAGATGAGGACTCAGACGACCCGTCGGGAGTGGTTCCTTTTCCTGAGCAGTTCAAGTTGGGTGGGATAAGCAGCCTCAGAGGATACAGAGAGGAGGAATTTTCCGGCACGAAAGTGGCGTGGACAAATCTGGAGTACAGGTTCCTTTGGGGCTCAGGCTCAAGATTTTTTGTCTTTGCAGATTACGGATACTTCTTCAGGAAGGCTCGACTTCCCGAAGATGGCTCCTTAAGAGGGATTTCCGGCACAAAACTCGGATATGGATTTGGGATAAGGATAGACTCCAAGGCTGGGCTTTTTGGAATCGATTATGGTCTAGGAGAGAACGACAGATTGAGTGAAGGGAAAATCCATTTTGGTATAGTCAACCGGTTTTAACACTTTTTGGATTCTTGCGCATCCTCTCAACCAAAGAAATTGAAAACTCAAAAAGAAAAGAGCAAAACCACATCTAAAAATTAAAAGCTCTGAAGGTGATTCACCAGGCCTTAGGTTTTTACTTTTGAGTTGTAGTTCTGAATTCTCGTCTTTGCGTTTTTAGTTTGTCTCATTAACGCGCATGCTGGGGGCTGCACTTCATATCCGCAAAATCTGGGGGCGATAGTTCAAATCCAGCCCAACAAAGTGCCCATCCGGATCGGATCCACAATCAGACGATCTTATCCTCTCTTTCCTGACAAGTCTTCCTCGGTTTATAAGCAGACCTCCTGCCCATGCGCACAAACGCCTGCCCGCCCAGCTGGAACGTTCCTCAAAAAGAGTTGAGGCTAAAGTAAAATTGTCTGAAGCCGATACTAACGCAAAGATGGAAGCAAACTCCATGATGGCTTAGCTTTTTGCCACCAAGCTAATAAAGAGAGTGCGGGATTCGAAGCTTACAGCTTGAAAGTCGACTTTGGTTACTGGTGAAGTACTGCCCCGCAGGGAGTATCTTCGCGAGATTGAAGCGCCACACACTTATGATAGAAAAGGGGACTAATCGGAAAGGATTTCAAGAGGCCGTCATTATCGATGTCTTGGCACACGGCACCGATTGTCCGTATGGGAATCCGAACCGCCAAAGAACAAAAGGGGGTGATGACCGGCGAAGAAGCAAGATATCTTAGCTTTGGCAATTCTCAATCGCAAACCTTAAAGTTTAGGGGGAAATGGAAATGAAAAAGCTATCTCTGTTGATTTGTCTGCTGTTCGTCCTAGGCTGCTTCGCCTCCGCATTCGCCATGGACCAAACTGGCAACTGGGCAGTTGGAGGTCACCTGGGCTACTCCTTTGGATTTGGAGATGCTTTCGAGGAGTACGGATGGAGCGGTGACGGCTTGTTAACGGGTTATGAGGATTTTGCGTACCAGAACAAGGTTACCTATAGTTTCTGGGGAAATGTCAGATACGGTCTTAACCCGAATTGGGCCATGATGGCTGTCGTGGATTATCAAGCGGGAGACGTCGATGTCACCGGTACTGTGGGAGACATCACCGGCAACATCAGTGACACCTATCATTGGACTTCCGTTTTAGGCAACCTCCTCTTCAACGTGACTCCAGAGAAGAACACCTGTCCTTATTTCTTCGGTGGTGGCGGTCTTTACATCCCGAACGAAGGTGACAGCAAGCCTGGGATCAATCTGGGTGGAGGAATCGAGCATTTCTTCCAGGAGAATCTGGCCTTGGATTTCGGAACCAGATTCCACACAATCTTCACCGAAGGCCAAAACACCAACTATCTCAACGTGTATGCCGGATTCAACTATTACTTCAGCACCAGATAAGATAGGAAAGTCTGTGCCAAATAGCCCCAAGGATGTTTTCCTTGGGGCTATTTTTTTGTCTGAGATCAACATCGCTTTCTTTGGGGTGAATTTTGAAACGCTCAGTTCAGAACAGATTTTTATTGCGTCTTATCGGGGTTCACATTAGCTTAAGTAGTCGTAAACAGTCTATGTTCGGATACGACTTGCGTCTTGTCAGCAAGAGGTGAAGGCCGGAGTTGAAGGGCCATCCCGGCAGAGTCCTCCGCATTTCGTTGGAGGTCTTGAAATGAAAAGAATGATCGGATACCTCAAACTCTCTCGTCCGCAGAACAATCTGATTGCTGCTGTGTCTGTTTTGGTTGGAGCTTTGGTTTCCGGCAAGGTGGAATGTTGGCAACATGTCGCTTTGGCCTGCATTTCCGCTTTTTTAATCTCGGGGGGAGGTAACTGCCTCAACGATTTCTTCGATGTGGAAATTGACAGAATCAATAAGCCTCATCGTCCCCTGCCCAAAGGAGAAATCTCAAAAGGATCTGCCCTTTGGTTTTCTGTGTTTCTTTTTTTCCTGGGTTTTTTGGCAAGCGTTTTCATTAGACCTTTAAGCGTTGTGATTGCGGCAACAGCCATTACGCTTCTGGCTTTTTATGGTCATACCCTGAAAAGAAAGCTTTTCTGGGGCAACTTCACGGTGAGCTTTGTTTCGGCTCTGGCTTTTGTCTATGGGGGGATCACCACCAGGGATTTCAGGCTCTCCTTGATCCCCGCCCTTTTCGCCCTTCTGTTTCATATGGGTAGGGAGATAATCAAAGATATCCAGGATTTAGAAGGTGATCTCTCTTTGAGTGTTTCGAGTCTGCCGATCAGATTTGGCGTCAGGTTCTCCCTGGCTTTTGCCACCGCCTTTTTCGCTTCTCTTATACTCCTATCTCCACTTCCCTATCTTTTTGATGTCTTTTCACTCCTCTACCTGATAACGGTCATTCTTGGAGTGGATTTTGTTTTACTGTACGTGTTGCGTTCGATGTGGAGAAATCGCTCAACCTCCAATCTGGGCAGATTGAGCGCCATCTTGAAGATGGACATGGTTTTTGGCCTAGCCGCTATTTGTGCGGGAAAACTCTAGCTTCCAAGTGGAGCAGATATGTAACCCCGCTGCAGGTCAGGATCGGTGATTCACTTCGATAGCCGCGACCGTTAAGTCAGGTAAAGAGTTATGAGGTGGGTTCCTACCCAACCACGAGCAAGATTTAGATACAGTGTTCATCCTGGTTTCTTCGCCAGAGAAAAGGAGCTCGTGACGCACCAGTAGATTTTTGGCCCCCCCCCGAAAAAATCAAAAAAAATTGTTGACAAAATGAGAAGGGTGTCGTATACTGTGCCAAAATTCTGTTACAGGAAAGGTGATATCCAAGTGTTATTAAGTGTTTTGCGACAAAACCTCAAATGAGGAAAGGGGGTGGAGAGAAAAGGAGATTTGAAAAAGGGGGAACAGACAGGTTGCCTTTAACCTTTAAATAAATCATGAGGAGGGATATTCGATGAAAAAGGTGTTTGCTGTATTAATGATCGTAGCCTTTGCCGGGACCAGTGCATACGCGATGGATATGTCAAAGCATATCGGCTTCGGCGCGTGGGGAGGTGGCAATATGCCGCTCAACGGTGGTTTTTCCTCTGAGGATAACCTATCGGATGTAGTTGGTTTCTATGGGTTTCCGGCAGTTGAGCTGAAGTATGTGGTCATGGACAGGGTTTCGGTAGCCCTTAATGGCGGCTATGGTTACATGCCGATCAAGGATGATAAAAAACCCCAGACCCCACGATGGGAAGGATTGACTCCTGCTTTGAATCTCCCATATGTTACCCTGAACGGGACTTTCAACTTCGGACCTATGATGAAGGCTGAGGACAACAAGCTCAATCCCTTTGCTACGGCGGGAGTGGGCATGTACATGTGGTATTTCTCCGTCAATGAAAGAACCGATAAGCTCTCCGCGATGGGGGGAGAAGAATTCAAAGCATCCAGCTTGGGGATCAACGTGGGTGGTGGTGTGGAGTACTTCGCCATGGAAAAGCTTGCCGTATTTGGCAGGGTAAACTATCATTATGTGATGATGAAGGACGAGGACAAGTTCGGAGAAGATTTCAGCAACCAGGGTTTCTTGATGTTCGGCGTTGGAGCCACCTATTACCTCCCCATTGGTGGCGAAGAGTGAGTTTGGAATTTTTGGAACATAAACCCATCCCGAGGATTTTTCTAGCTTTTCCGGGATGGGTTTAGTCTAAAACAAGGAATAAGGCGGGTTTTCTATATTATGGTGAGTTTGCCCCGAGCCACACGGTTCGGGGTCTGTCGAACCATTGATCGGGCGGGGTTCTCAATCCCCGCCCGAAGCAAAGGGAAGGGGTGGGTCGGGTTGACATAGGCCTGCCCGAGAAAGCAAAGAATGCGAGGTATTCTTACGCATTTGTCATCAATGGAAGCCCGAGCTACTAAAACAAAGGAGGTGATAACTTAAGTAGAATTCCTTTGCTTTGATGAATTTCAATTGTGAACTCTAGAAATGAGGGATAAGAAATGAAAAAACTATCATTATTGTTTACTCTGTTATTTGTTTTGGTTTCATTCACCTCCGCATCCGCTATAGATCGAACCGGCAAATTTGCCTTGGGAGGCTGTCTTGGATATTCCTTTGGATTTGGAGATGTTTTCAAAGAGCAGGAATTTGGCTATCACGACCCGACGCTGGGTTTCATCGGATATAAATTCGAAAATAAGGTCACCTTTAGTTTTGGGGGGAAGGTGAAATACGGGCTTAATCCGAATCTGGCCTTGATGGGTGCTTTTCATTATCAAGCAGGGAGCGCTGAGGTTAAAGCAACTGCCGGAGGTTATTCGGCTAGTGCCAGTGAGGGCTATCATTGGACTGGCATTCTGGCTAACGTTCTCTATACCCTCTCTCCAGAGAAGAAGACCTGTCCTTATTTAACTGGTGGGGGTGGTTTCTATATACCAGAGGAGGGAGATGGCAAGCCGGGGATCAATGTAGGTGGAGGAGTGGAGCATTTCTTTCAAGACAATCTGGCTTTGGATGCCGGAGCAAGATTCCACATGATCTTCACCGAGGGTGAAAGCACCACCTATGTCAACGTTTATGCAGGACTCAACTTCTACTTAGGAGTGAAATAAGAGAAAGAACTTTTTCGGAAATAGCCCCGAAGCATATTGTTCCTGGGGCTATTTTTTTATGCATGATCAACACGATTGTCTTGGGGATGAATTTCAAAACACATAGAATCAGGTCAAATTTCTGTTGGCACTTTCAATCTATCCTACAATTTTGAAGGTCAGGGTCAGACTATTCCTTTTATTTCTGGTGGCTTTGCGTTTCTGATGAACTCTGGAACAGGCGCCAAGGATCTCAAAACTACTATGATATTCCCCAGCTTTAGTGCTGGAATAAAAACTTTCCTAACGGAGAAAGGGGCTCTGCGAAGTGAGATTTTCTATCAACGCTGGACAAATACCGCGGGCATAGAAGATTTGACAACAGACAATTTTGGAATTAACACAGGCCTTTCAGTTTTTCTAAAATAGGTTTTTGAGCTCGCAAGAATTTTGTTTGCCAAATGCTGATTTTTTGAAAGGATCAGCATTTCTGTTTTCGCCGATTCTGCGAAATTCCTGTTGCGTTTTGGCTGAAAGCGTGTTAACTTTAAGGATTGAAGAGCAATATACCTTAAAGACAAAGCTCGGAGGTAAAAATGTCCGGACACTCTAAATGGAGCACCATCAAACGCAAAAAGGGCAAGGCCGATGCGGAACGGGGGAAGGTCTTCACCAAGGTCATAAAGGAGATCACCGTTTCCGCAAGAGACGGAGGGGGGGATCCGGAGAGTAATTCGAGATTAAGAGCCGCCATTCAAGCCGCCAAAGCCGCGAACATGCCTGCCGCCAACATCGAAAGAGCCATAAAGAAAGGAACCGGCGAGCTCCCCGGAGTCTCCTATGAGGAGGTTAGCTACGAAGGATACGGTCCGGGTGGAGTAGCAGTTTTGGTGGAGGTTCTGACCGACAACAGGAATCGAGCGGTCTCCGATGTCAGGCACATCCTCGCACGCAACGGCGGAAACTTAGGAGAGGTCGGTTGCGTGGGATGGATGTTCGATAAGAAGGGGCTGATACAGATTGACAAAAAGTCAGTAGACGAGGAAGAGTTGATGGAGACCGTTTTGAATGCGGGGGCTTTGGACATGAAATTGGAGGAGGACTGTTTCGAGATCGTCACCCCGTTCGACAAATTCGAGGCAGTAAAGCAAGCTTTGGACGGCGAGAAAATCCCGTACAGCCAAGCGGAACTTACCATGATACCTCAGACGACCATAAAACTGGAAAGCAAGACAGCCGAGCAGATGTTGAGATTAGTGGAGGAGTTGGAAGATCACGATGACGTGCAAAAGGTGTATGCTAACTTCGATATCGCAACGGAGATCATGGAGAGAATGAGCGCGTGATAAAAGGTCAAGTTTCAGGGGGCAAGAGGCGAGGCGCAGAGGGTCAAGGTCGGGGAGCGGCAAATGAGGAAGCGCGGATTCACCGTGCCCGGACGGGCAAGCGTCTGCTTGAACGGATGGTAAGCTCGCGCCGAGAGGGAAAAGACTTGGTAATCATGGGCGTCGATCCAGGAAGCATGGCGACCGGATATGGCTTAGTTAAATCCAACCGCCAAACAAGCGTTTTAATGGATTTTGGGGTCATCAGAACGGATTCAAAAAAGCCTCTTTCCGAGAAGTTGAAACAAATTTTTGAAGGCTTATCCCGGATCATAGCCGAAAAGGACCCAGATGAATTCGCCATAGAGGAGACCTTCTACAGCAAGAATGCCAAGTCGGCCCTGGTTATGGGTCAAGCCAGGGGGGTGGCAATCCTGGCCGCAGCTTGTGCGAAAATATCCGTATGGGAATACTCTCCCAAAGAGGTTAAATGTTCCATCGTGGGACGGGGAAATGCCTCCAAGCACCAAGTGCAATACATGGTCAGAAATCTTCTGGGACTGAAGAGCTTACCTGAGCCTGAAGATGCAGCCGATGCTTTGGCTGTGGCCTTATGCCATGCGCAGAAAATTAAGAAGAAAGAAGTTTTTGCAGGATACCGAAAAGTTGATCTCTGCGCCAAATCACAATCAGAAAAAAGCAGGGCCCCGCAAAGGCGGGATCTCCTCTCCGCTACGACAAGCTCTGCTACTCCGGAGTAGCGAGATTTGTCTCGCGTTTTCGAAGTGTTGGATCGGGGTGCCTTCACCCCGATCAAAAAGGGATAATAGGCAAGGATAGGGCATCCTCGACTGACAAAGATAGACTAAGAGCGAACTTGATTGCTTATTTAGAAGGAAAGATAATCGAAAAGAATCCGACTCATCTGATTTTGGGAGTCAATGGGATCGGATATTCCATAAACATTCCGGTCTCCAGCTACGCCGGTATCGGAGAAGTTGGCCAGACCGTCAAGGTTTTGACCTACCAGTATGTAAGAGAGGATGAGTTGAAGCTCTATGGTTTCGCATCCAAACATGAAAAAGGGCTTTTTGAGCTGCTGATCTCTGTAAGCGGGGTGGGACCGAGGGTGGCTCTGGGAATACTCTCCTCTATCCCAGTGCAGGATTTTCAAAGATCGGTTCTGGCAGAGGATTTGGACGTTTTGACCCACATCTCCGGGGTGGGAAAGAAGACCGCACAAAGATTGATTTTGGAGCTGAAGGAGAAGCTGGGCAAGATGGATCTGGGGATTGAGAAAGGAATAGAAGCTGGGGAGAGAATGGGAGCACCTGTTGAGGAAGAGGCTGTTTCGGCATTGGTTTCTCTTGGGTATAACAAGCTGGACGCCCGAAAAGCTGTCCAGAAGGCAAATCCCGAAAGTGAAGAAAGTTTGCCAGTCGAGGAGTTGATAAAGAGGGCACTTAAGTACGCCAAGTAAAAGGGTCAACGGATTAAGCAGATTAAACGGATGAAGACGCATGGGTGGGGTTGCGAACCGAAGGCGGGCTACCCGACAAGAAAAAGAGAGTAGATTTTGACGCAAAGGGTTACGGTTCCTGACAGGTTAGAGGATGAATTAGAATATGATCTCACCTTGAGACCATCGAGATTCGATGAGTTTGTGGGGCAGGAGAAGATCAAGGAAAACCTGAAGGTCTTCATCGAGGCGGCCAAAAGAAGAAAAGAACCTTTGGATCATGTTCTGTTTTATGGCCCGCCCGGCCTGGGCAAGACCACCCTGGCGAATATAATCGCCAGGGAGATGGAGGCGGATATCAAAACGACTTCCGGACCGGTGTTGGAACGTCCCGGCGATTTAGCTGGAATTCTGACCAATCTGGGTGATAAGCAGGTCTTGTTCATCGACGAGATTCATAGACTGAATCATGTGGTGGAAGAGCACCTGTATCCCGCCATGGAGGATTTTAAGTTTGACGTGATGATAGACAAAGGTCCGGCGGCTCGTTCGGTCAAGCTTTCTTTGCATCCCTTCACCCTGATTGGAGCCACCACCCGGGCTGGCCTTTTGACTTCACCGTTGAGAGCCAGATTCGGGGTGGTGGGTAGATTGGATTTCTATCAGCCGGAGGATCTGTATAAGATCGTTTTGAGATCAGCCAAAATCCTTGATATCACGATAACCGAAGAAGGAGCGGTGGAGATCGCCAGGAGATCGAGAGGCACTCCCCGGGTGGCAAACCGGCTTCTTCGTAGGGTTAGAGATTATGCCCAGGTCAAAGCCAAGGGGGAAATTGACAAGGACGTTGCCTACGATGCTTTGTTAATGCTGGATGTGGATGAGTTGGGCTTAGACGAGATGGACAAAAAGATTATGGAGGTGATAATTCACAAGTTCAAAGGCGGGCCCGTGGGAATAAATACCTTGGCGGTAGCAGTAGGAGAAGAGGGGGAAACCATTGAGGAGATTTATGAACCATTCTTGATCCAGGAGGGGCTTTTGAACCGTACCCCCCGGGGGAGGACCGCCACCGAGTTAGCCTACAAACATCTGGGAATAAAACACGATAAAGATACCCAAGCAAGATTGTTATGAAAGGCAAAGTGTAGTGGTCGAGCTTGCTCGACCCTGATATTCAGGGCAAAGCCCCGCAGAAGCGGGATTTCCGCTTTGCTACAACAAGCTTTGCCACCACCTTTTCTTTGATAAAATGAAAATTCTCTTACACGTCTGTTGTGCTCATTGCACACCTTATCCTCTAAAAATCCTCTCCGGGCAAGGGCATCAGGTTTCAGGATTTTGGTATAATCCAAACATCCATCCTTACACCGAATACCAAAACAGACTGAATGCGGTGAGGGCATTCGAGTCGCTGAAATCGTTTTCCGTGTTTTATAAAGATTCATACGATCTGGAGAAATATCTTAAGGCAGTCATGAACGATGTGGAGAACCGCTGCAGCTTTTGCTATAAGATAAGACTTATTAAGACCGCCAATTGGGCAATCCAGGAAGGCTTCGATGCTTTCACCACCACCCTTTTGGTAAGTCCCTATCAGAAGCATGCGCTGATCAAGGAGATCGGGGAAAAAATCGGGAAAGATCTGAGTATAGACTTTGTTTATCGGGATTTCCGACCGGGATTTTACGAAGGGAAAAACGAAGCTAAGAAACTGGATTTATATAGCCAGAAATACTGCGGCTGTATCTTCAGCGAAAAAGAACGTTATCTTAAGAAAAATAAGGTTGAGAGTACCAAGAAGAGTGTGGTTTAAAAGGTCCCTTTGTACGTTATGTTTGCCAGCATCGGCAAAATGTTAATCGCCTTCGGGGTTTTGCTGATACTCACTGGCGTCATCCTGCTCATCTTTAATAAGATCGGCTTCTTAGGAAAGCTCCCCGGAGATATTCAGGTTCAGAAGAGAAGCTTTGAATTCCATTTCCCCATAGTCACATGTATCCTGGTGAGTATCCTCCTTTCGATTCTGCTCTCGGCGTTTTTTCTCTGGTTTAGAAAATGAGCATATCCTTAAAAGATTTCGATTATCCACTACCTAAAGATCTGATCGCTTATTATCCTGCTGAGAGGAGAGACCACTCCCGGCTTTTAGTTTTGCAGAGAGAAACCGGGGTCCTTGAGCACAAACATTTCTATCAGATCGTTGATTATCTTGAGGAGGGGGATGGTTTGGTCATCAATCGGACCAGGGTCTTCCCGGCGCGGTTGTACGGGATAAATGAAGAGAACCAGGCGAAAGTCGAAATCCTATTTCTCAAAAATTCCAAAGACAGCACCTGGGAGGTTTTGGCCAAGCCGGGCAAAAAGGCTCCTCCGGGTTCCGTGATTTCGTTTAACCAGGGCAAGTTGCGCTGCCAGATTTTGGAAAGGACAGAGTCGGGAAGCCGGCTGGCAAGATTTATGTTCGATGTTGATCTTTTTGAGGTTCTGGAGCAGATTGGAAAAATTCCGCTTCCCCCTTACATAAGAAGAGAACCAGAACCACAGGACAAAGGTCGCTATCAGACCATCTATGCCAAGGAAAAAGGTGCGGTGGCGGCACCCACGGCGGGTCTTCATTTTACCGAAGACTTACTCAAAGGAATCGAAGAGAAAGGTATCCAAATAATTCCCATAACCTTGCACGTGGGGTGGGATAGCTTCAGACCGGTCAGGGTGGATAATCCTGAAGATCACAAACTCGAATCGGAGTACTTCAGAATCGACCAATCCTCCGCTGACAGGATAAATCAGGTCAAAGAGAATGGTAAAAGGATCGTGGCGGTGGGAACCACCACTGTCAGAGCTTTGGAGACGGCGGCTGATTCAGAACCTCATCGAATTCAACCCAAGTCCGGTTGGACGAAGAAGTTCATCTATCCTCCGTATAGGTTTAGGGTGGTCGATTCTCTGATCACCAACTTTCATCTGCCCAGATCGACTTTGCTTTTGCTGGTCTCGGCTCTTGCGACAAAGGAGCTGATCCTGAAAGCATACCAGGAGGCAATTAAGGAAAGTTATAGATTCTACAGTTATGGCGATGCGATGTTGATTATCTAATCAACCCTCAACGGATTAAACGGATGAAACGAATGTCTGGCGCAGCGGAGCCTTTACGGCTCCGCTGACAGATAGACTCAAATGAAAACAATAGCCATCATAGCCGCCGGAGGGCAGGGGAAAAGAATCATAGCAGCTGATTCTGAGAGGAAGCTTCCCAAGCAGTTCTTGATGTTAAAAGACAAACCCGTACTGGCCCATACGGTGGACAAATTTGAACGGTGTGAACTTGTTGACGAAATCGTCGTAGCCGTCCCCGAGGATTATCTGGGCTATTGCTCCCAGGCAATCGTGGACAAATATGGCTTCAGGAAGGTGAGAAAAGTCATATGCGG
>CAZPOP010000023.1:0-48545 GCA_964588305.1 uncultured Ignavibacteria bacterium | reverse complement strand
CTATGATGGTATGGGAGTTGCTGGTTTGAACCTGATCACCTGGGATGGTAAGGACGATCTTGGCAAGGACGTGGCCAGCGGAATCTACTTCTGCAAGTTGGCGGCAGGTCAGCACAGTGCCATCAACAAGATGGTCATGCTCAAGTAATAGAGTGTTGAACAGAGATTAGGGAAGTTGAGGGAGCCCTGGGTTATCAGGGCTCCCTTTTTTATTATGCTGATGCACACTGACAGGGGGCATCGGCAGTGGCTGGACTGCGCCGCTCTTGGCACAGAGAATGCCTCAGTCATACCCTGCCAGTATACGGAAAATTTCTTATCCGAATCTGTTGACAAATTAGAAAAAAACACGTATACTTAAAAGAGTTTCTGTTGTAATATACAAGGATTTACGAATATGCCTGTAACAGGTGAAAAAGGAGCGGTAAAGAGGAATTCGGACAGAGGGTTGTCCACGCTCTTAGCTTTGAGTGAGTTTTCTGCAGCCCTGTTATCCTCTCGTGATTCAGACCAGGTTTTGACTCAAGCAGTACGGCACGTAAAAAAGATGCTCGGGGCAAGATCTTGCGGGATTTTTCTTTTTGATGATAGAGGTGTCTTAGAATTTAAGAGGGGGTTGGGGTTCAGCGGCCGTTTGCAGAAGACTTTCGATTCCCGGATATCGCGAAAACTAACCAAGGAGGTTTTAAACCGCATCTATCCTAGGATTTCCAATGATACCTCGGTAGGCCATAAGCGAAGCAAATCTTTTCGCGACCTTCTCAGAATGGAGAACATTCATAAGGAGATAGGCGTGCCTCTCAAGGTCACGAACAGGTTGATAGGCATTTTGCACATAGGCAGGAGTTCTTCTTATGCGGATTTTTCACAAGGAGACCTCACGCTCCTGCATCTGCTCGGTGCTCAGATTGCTATTGCTATCAACAAAGCTAAACTTTGTCAACAGCTTGAAAAGACATCTGAGGTACAGGAGAGCTTGATCGAAGGGGCTCCATATCCTGCAGTGGTCGTCGATCTGGAGGGGAATATTACTTATTGCAATAAAGCTGCTGAACTCCTAACTGGGTATACAAAGGCGGAACTAATCGGCAAGGATTTCAGCCGGTTGGGCTCGATGGAGAAAAAAGAACTTGCCCGGAGCCTAAAGTTAGTCAAAGCACTCCGGAACGGAAAGAAGGTGGTTCCGTTCGAAGTGCAGGCAGGGGATAAAAACGGCAAACCGCATTGGCTTGAGGTGCATCTGTCACGAGTCCAATCGAAAGGGAAAACGATCGGTTTTCAGATTATGGCTCGGGATATCACAGAGTCTGAGAGGACGGAGATAGCGCTGACCCGCAAGGAGCGAATTGCAACCGAACGCGCTCGGCTCCTGAGTGATTTGCGTAGCTTGAATCGGATTGACGAGATTCTGACAAGAGTCTGCCAGGCAGTCCGTGATTCGGGGTTGTTCGAGAGGGCTGTGATGACATTGCACAAGGGGGAAGGGCAGATTGTTTACCTGGGTCAGGTTGGGTTGCCTTCCAGCGTGGTTAGGCGCGCCCGGCAAGCCCCCCCAATAGACGATAAACTGAGAACCCGAATAACTAATAGTAGATTCGGTATTTCTGACTCGTTCTTCGTTCCCCTTGAGGCCGACCTGAATTACACAAAGACCGCACGTCACGTACCGCAGAAAAAGCAAAACTCAGGCGGTGGTGATTGGCAACCGGGCGACGAGTTATTTGTCCCCCTGCGTGACTCTTACGAAGAGATCATGGGGTACTTATCAGTGGACACTCCTACCGACGGTTGTCGTCCCGATCTCAAGACGATCCAAGCCCTGGAGACGTTCGTGGAAGCTGGCGCAGCCCGCGTCCGGGAGGTTGAAGCTCGCGAGGCTCTGCAGCGGGAGCGCGACATATCACGTTTAATTCTCGAGACTGCCAATAGCCTGATAGTTTGCCTGGATGCTGATGCTAGGATTACGGCTTTCAATCAGGAATGTGAGCGGGTGACCGGTTATCGACGTGAAGAAGTGTTAGGAAAGCGATGGCCCGAGCTGTTCCTCCCGCCGGATGAGCGTCACGCCAAGCTGAAATCCTTTGCTAGCTGGGTTCGTGCCCATCCTCGCGACCAATATGAAGGCCCCATCGTGACCAAAGATGGTGAAGTCCGAACGATCCTGTGGTCGAACACCTCTATTCCAGGCTCTGACAAAAAGGAAGTACTGGCAATCGCCATCGGTCAGGACATAACCGAACGCAAACGAGCGGTAGAGGCGCTTCGAGAAAGCGTGCAGATGGCACGAGCTATCCTTAACGCCACGACCGACACAGTGGGGTTGCTGGATCGTGAGGGAAGATTCCTAAGCCTGAACGAAGTGGCGGCCAGGAGATTTGGCAAGAGCGTAGATGAGCTGGTTAACGTCTGTCTTTACGAACTCATGCCACCTGGTGTGGCGGCACTCAGAAAGGCGAAGCTTGAAGAGGTCATTCGGTCGGGGAAACCAGTGCGCTTTGAAGACCAGCGTGAAGGAAGAGGCTATGACAATAGCCTTTACCCGGTCTTCAATACAAAAGGAGAAGTGACAGCGATTGCTGTCTACGCCAGAGATGTCACCGAACGCAAGCGGGCGGAGGAGGCACTGAAGGCAGGCGAGAACAAGTATAGAACCCTTCTTGAGAATCTTCCTCAAAAGATATTTCTGAAAGATAGGAACTCGGTTTATCTGTCCTGTAACGAGAATTTTGCACGGGATTTGGGCATTAGAGCGGAGGAATTTGCCGGAAAAACGGATTATGATTACTTCCCTAAGGAATTGGCCGACAAATACACGGCAGACGACAAGAGAATCATGAAATCGGGGAAGACGGAAGATATTGAAGAGAGATATATCCAGGATGAACAGGAAGTCTTTGTCCATACAGTCAAAACGCCTGTCAAAGATGAGAAAGGCAATCTCATTGGATTGTTGGGTATCTTCTGGGACATCACGGAGCATAAGCGAGCCGACGAGGCCTTGCGCCGGAGCGAGGAGCGTTTGAGGGGCATCTTCGAGAACTCCCCAATTTCTCTATGGGAGGAGGATTTCTCTCGGGTCAAAGGGTTCATTGACGGCCTACGAGCCCGAGGAGTCAAGGATTTTGGAAAATATTTTGAGAACGACCCAGAGGCAGTTGCTAAATGTGCAGCTATGGTGAAGGTACTTGACGTGAATAATGCCAGCCTGCAGTTGTTCAAAGCCAGAACCAAAGATGAGCTTCAGCGCGGCTTGGGAAGAACATTCAGTGGCAAGTCATACGATGCTTTCAAAGAAGAACTCATGGCTATTACTCGAGGCGAAAACACGTTTGAAACTGAAGCCATAACGCAAACTCTTAAGGGTGACAAGAAGAACGTAGTGGTGAGGTGGTCGGTAGCCCCGGGTTACGAGAATACCTTATCGAAAGTTTTGGTCTCCGTCAGCGACATCACTGAGCTGAAGAGAGCACGGGAGCAAAATCTCCTCCTTGAAACCAGCAAAGCTGTATCCAGGACCTTGAAGTTGGACCAGGTTCTGAAAATAGCCGCAGAGAGGATGGCCGAAGCTTTGAAAGCGGATCGCTGCGCTGTTGCATTGCTCGACAAAGGCGGCGAGTCGGCAGCAATCAGGTACGTGTTTATGAAAAAAGATTCCGCGTCTCCGGTCCTTCCCGGCACGTGGACTTCTCCAAATCAAGACTTTTTCCAAGAAAAGGAGATTCTTCTAGCAGAGGGATATCTTCAAATCAAGAATGCTGAAACCGACGCTTTGCCTGCCTCGGTTAGAAGCTATCTGCGCAAAGCGGGAATAAAATCGTCTCTTATCGTTCCTCTAATCGCGGATAAGAAGCTATTCGGAGTTTTTCACATTGCGAGCGTCAAAAAGCTGAGGAACTTCAGCCCCGATGAGATATCTCTGGCTCAAACCATAGCCAATCAGGTTGGTGTAGCCATCCAGAACACGCTTCTAATCGAGGATCTCAAGAAAAAACACCGCCAGATTGGAGAACAATCCAAGACCCTAGAAAGACAATATCAAGAGCAGGCAATTCTGATGAAGATCAGCCGAGGTCTTTCCCAGACTTTAGATTTAGACCAAATATTAGACATAGCTTCACGGGAAGCGGCCAAAGCTCTGCAGGTCGACAGGTGCGGCGTTTGCTTAGCTTCTCCAGAAGAGGATTATGTCGAGATAAGGTCCATCTACGAGAAAGGGAGAAAGCGGGTTTCTAATCTCTTAAGGCACAAATTTTACATACATGACTATCCGATGGCTCGGGAAATCCTGCGAAAGAAGAAACCGATTGTTATTCCGAACGCCCACCAGCTCTCCGGTAAGAACAATCTAGACGGGTACTTAGAAAGAATCGGGGTAAGGTCGGCACTTATTTCTCCAATGCTCCACGGCAAGAAGCTCGTCGGAATTTTTGGGTTAAGCACAACAGAGGATTTCAGAACCTTTCACCAGGACGAAGTAAGATTGAGCCAGACTATAGCGGATCAGGTAGCCGTGGCTGTTGAGAATGCAAGACTTTTGGAACTGGTGAGGCAAACTTCCGAGGATTTGAAGGTTCTTTCTGCCCGGCTGATCAATATCCAGGAGCAGGAACGAAAGAAAATTGCAGAGAAGCTGCATGATGAAATTGGCCAGACACTTTTCGCCATGAAGATGAATTTGGATGTCACCAGGAAGAACTTGCCTTCAGATATAGAACAGCTTGAAGACATAGAAAGCAGGTTGAGTGACACCGAAGAGCTTTTGAGTCAAACCATAGATCGGATAAGAAGTTTGACCACAGATCTGCGCCCCAGCATGTTGGATGACTTCGGATTAATACCTGCCTTAAAGTGGGATGTCGAGAACTTCACCAAAAGGACGAGCATTGAGGTCGACTTACAAACCAGGAATCTAAAAGGCAGGTTTCCTTCCGAAATCGAAACCACATTCTATCGCATCCTCCGGGAGGCCTTAGCCAATGTCGCTAAACATGCCCAGGCGACCGAGGTCACCATTCGGCTGGCCCGAGAGAGACATTCTCTCTCTCTGTCAGTGGAGGACAACGGCAAAGGATTTGATCCCAAGAAGATGACTCTTGTGAAAAACAGGTTGGGGCTTTTCAGCATAAAAGAGAGGGTTAAGCTCCTAAACGGCGATTTCAAAATAGACTCTAAGCCAAACAAAGGAACCAAACTGAACGTAAAAATCCCTCTGACAGAAAGGAGAGTATGAAGAGGAAAAGATAAGTTATCTCAAGACGACGGAGAGAATTGGGCTTTTGAATGGTTAATTTGAAATTCGTGCGAGGTCAGACAAATGAAGAAAACCAAACAAAAACATCCCATTAAAGGAGAGGAAAGTATGAGCAAGATACGATTACTTGTGGCTGACGATCACAAGATCTTTCGCCAGGGAATCAAGAAGCTCTTAGAGGAGCAGAAAGATCTTCAGGTAGTGGGTGAGGCCAAGGATGGCCGGGAAGCGGTGGCAAAGGCCCAGGAGTTGAAGCCGGACATAGTCCTCATGGATGTCGCTATGGCCGATCTCAACGGTTTGCAAGCAACCAGGCAGATAAAAAAGTCCCTGCCTGACACCAAGGTGCTGATGGTGACCATGCATAAGAACGAGGAGTATGTTCTGCAGTCCTTTCAAGCCGGCGCCTCTGCTTACATTCTGAAGGAAGGAGCGGTGGAGGAGTTGGTCTCTGCAATTCGCTCGGTTTATAATGACAAATCATTCTTGAGTCCAACCATCTCCAAGACCGTGATCGATGCTTACCTCAGAAAGATCGAGACCGGAAAAATGCAAACGCCTTTTGATCTTCTCACCGACAGGGAAAGAGAGGTACTGCAGCTGATCGCTGAGGGATACACCAATCGTGAAGTGGCGAAATCCCTTTACATCAGCGTGAAGACCGTCGAGGCGCATCGAGCGCACATCATGCAGAAGCTGGACATCCATGAGGTGGCAAAGCTGGTCAAATACGCCATTCAAAAGGGACTGGTGGACCTGACCACATAAGCAACATCCTTTTTTCCCATTGTTTGCGGGAAGAAAACCAAGAAGCCATAAAGCGAGGTTCTCAGAACGCAGACGAAGGGGAAACCGTATTGGGAGTTTATTGCAGATAAATACGGTGTTTTGCTACTTGCCAAGTTTTGGATGACTGCTATATTGCAGGTGAAATTAGAATTCATCCCGAGGGTGTGCCCTGTAGCTTTGGGTAGTTCCTGCCCCCCTCTACCCTTACCGTAAGCACACCCTCTTCCTCTATCTAGGCCAAAGTTACTTATAGTATATCGCGGAGAGAATTGAGTAGCATGCGCGACAGCAGCAGAAAACTAGATCGCGTTTTGCTGTTTCAGCTGCTGTTCCGAGAATCGGTGAGGCACAAAAGAAATGCGAACGATCACTTGTTAGGGGTTTGTCAGATGCGGTCTCGCGGTCGAAGACGCAGGCTAGAATTTCAACATCCTCGACGGAAGGCTGAAGCGTTGGGCTGCATGGCAAAAAAGCATTGGTTAGGATTTTTGTTTTTTCAAATCAGGAGGATGAACAAGCAAATCAAACGGACGCATCATCTTTCCCCCAATGCCAACTCTATTCCACATTCACTTGGGCAAGGAATTAACTCAATCCATTCTTCTTCCTAAGCCCGCAAAGCGCAGAATTCTCTTGCATGCCACAAATTAAAACAGAGCGATCTTCCGCAAAGACCGCTCTGTCCGGAACTGAAAGAATTAGTTGGGTTTTATCCCGTTTGCTTTATCGGCACATCCTTACCCGACTTTACTTTTTCACAAATACCCGTGAACATGTATTCGATGGTGCTCAACTGTGTCTCTTACCGTACCATAGATCAGATGTTGGTTTTTGACTTCATTGTGCGGTTGAATGTCCCCCGCCGCAACGAACATAGGGAAAAGACAATTTCGCAAAACAGGCTTGCGGGAACTTTGTATACAGGCGAAGATTTTGGGATGATAAAATGGTAGTGTTAAAAGGTAAAAGTCACAACAGACTATCAACCATCTGCTGCAGAACCCCCAAAGCCAATCGTCAAGCTGAGGGAGGGGCTTTGAGGCAACCCTTTTGTGAGTTGGCTCCTTCCGTCGTAGTATAATACCAAATCAGCTAAGGTATCTTAAAATCAAAGAAATGGTCTTTTTCAAATCCCGGCGGTGGGCGATGATGTCCAAAAAACCGTGTTCTAAGAAAAACTCGGAGCTCTGAAAGCCGGGAGGGAGTTCCTGTTTGATGGTCTGCTGGATGACCCGGGGACCGGCAAAGCCCAAGAGAGCTTTCGGTTCGGCGACGATCACATCCCCTAAGGAAGCGTAGCTGGCCATCACGCCAGCAGTGGTGGGATTGGTGAGAACGGAAATGTAGGGGATGTTCATCTCATATAGCCTTGCCAAAAGGGCGGAGGTCTTTGCCATCTGCATCAGGGACAGAATTCCCTCCTGCATTCTGGCTCCTCCGGAGCACGAGACGATTACCAGTGGGATTTTCCTTTCTATGGATCTTTCGATTGACCGGGCCACCTTCTCGCCAACCACCGAACCCATGCTCCCTCCGATAAAGCCAAAATCCATCACCCCAAAGCTGATCTCTTTCCCGTCAATTCTGCCGATTCCCGTGACGATAGCGTCATTCAGATTGGTTTTCCTCCGCGAATCCCTGGTTCTATCCGGGTATCTCTTTGAATCCTTGAATTGCAGGGGATCAGAGGCAATCAGATTCCTGTCATATTCCTCCAGTTTTCCTTCATCCAAGAGAAGATTGGTGTACTCTTTGCTTTTTATCCGGAAATGGTAGTCGCATTTGGAACAAACCCAGAGATTCTTCTCCAACTCCCTCACGTATATGATCTCTCCACAGCTGTCGCATTTGGTCCATATCCCATCAGGGATTTCTTTCTTTCTCTGGGGGACCAAACCCTCTTTTACTTTTCTGAACCACTCCATCGTCATTCTCTCATCTTAGTCACACCGCATCTGTACGAACGGCTGCCGAACAATCTGGACAGCAGGCACAAAAGAGCTTTAGAGAATCTTAAGCATGGTCAAGGCGTCTTCGGTGGGCAACCGATAGTACTTTTTTGTTCGCCCCACCTCCACAAATCCAAACTTGAGGTATAGTCTTATTGCAGCCTGGTTGGATTTTCTGACGCTCAAGGCGATCCTTTTGCAGCATCTTTGCTTTGCCTCCAACAGTATTCTCTTCATCAGTTTCTCTCCGATTCCTTCACTTCGGTGGTCTGGAGATACCGCGAAATTGGCCACCTCGAGCCGATCCACCAGACGCCACAGACAGGTATACCCCACCACCTTGTTCCCCAACCTGGCCACCAAAGGAATGGCAAGTTCAAGCTGCAACTCTTCGGTAAACGCCTCCTGGCTCCAGGGATCTAAAAAACAGGTTTTTTCCAATCTGGCCACCTGGTCAATGTCTTCTTTGTTCATTCTTTGGATGACGATTCTGTCGACTTCCATGAGTTCTGTTTCCGGAGATTGGCGCATTTCTGAATTTCAGCTCCGCCTCAGACCTTCGCAGGTACATCGGTTCCAAATCGACGAGGTCCTCAAACTCACCTAAGAGCAGTTTCTTTGAGCCCAAGAGGGCCACCGTTGCTCCGCTGGGCAAAGACTGTTCAGCCAACGGAAAACGAGCTTTGTCTTTCAACAGCTCGATCAATTCCTTTTGATAGAGTCTAGCACCGGGTCCCACAAAAAGAGTCTTCTGCGAGACTCTTTTGACCAAATCCTCAACGTCGATCACCAGATAGTCACTTTGTCTTTTCAGATCTCCATATTGGGTTTCATATATGGCCGCATATACCTGATGTTTTCTAGCATCCAGCATGGCCACAACAGGATGTTCACAGTATAATGACAGATAGGCTAAGGCATCCAAGCTGGGGACAGACGTCAATGGTTTTCCCGTGGCAAAGCTTAAGCCTTTGAGCGTGGATAATCCGATTCTTAAACCGGTGAAAGAACCCGGCCCGATGGAAATAGCGAACCCATCCATGTCGTCTATCTTCTGATCAACATTCTTCAAAGCTTGATCTATGCAGGATAGGAGTGCTTCAGAATAGGTGATCTTCACGCTGAATTTCACCTCGACCAGAATTTCATCCTCCTCCACAATGCCCACGCCCGCGGTCATGGTGGAGGTGTCAACACCCAGGACTTTCATCGCGTTTCGATAGAACAGAGTCTGGAGTAACAGAGTTCGCTCTGCGGCCATCCTTATCTCGCAGATACCTCGCCACCCCGGTCAACCTTCGGTTTTTCTAACCTCTAAACCTTCTAACCCGTATCTTTCTTTCGTTTTCCGACAGAATCTCTAAGTCTATTTCCATCCTCTCCTGGGGCAGAAAGGTCTTGATCTTCTCTGCCCACTCAATGAGGGTGATGCCGTTGCCGTAAAAGTATTCTTCATATCCCAATTTAACAAATTCTTCTGTGTTCTCCAAGCGATATAAATCAAGATGATACACCTTGATTCTTCCCGGATATTCATTTATGATAACAAAGCTGGGACTGGTCACAAATTCCGTCACGCCCAGGCCAGAACAGATTCCCTGGGCCAGAACGGTTTTTCCACTGCCCAAAGGACCACTCAGAGCCACCACGGAGCCAGGCTCAAGCCCTTCTGCCAAAGCACGACCAAGTTCCTTAGTTTCCTCTGGATCAGAAGTTATCTTCTCCATCGTAGGTCCTGGGGAAGGAGACAGGTTGGAGGGAAAAAGGGGACTCTTGTCCCAATCCTTCGCACCTCAAACCTCGTTCCTTTTCTCTTATTTTCTCGGTGTTAAGGTTATTACCGGCAGGATCATCTCCTCCAGAGAGATCCCTCCATGTTGAAAACTGTTCCTATACTCTCTTTCGTACTCACTGTATTTGGTGGGGTAGACGAGGTAGTAATCCTCCTTGGCGATGATGTAGGTGGTACACATGGTATAATTGGGAAGCTTATACTCCTTGGGATCTTTTATTAGAAGAGCCTCTTTGGGGTTGCAGTTAAGATTATCTCCATACTTGTATCTTAAATTGGTGGAGGTATCTTTTTTGCCCAGAGCAATGGTCCCTCTGGTTCCCAAAACGCTCCCGTGATCTGAGGTTATAACCACGACGCAGTCCTGAGTGGATAGATACCTTAGGACTCTGAACAAAGAAGAATGCAAGAACCAAGGTCTGGTTAATGACCGGTAGGCACCTTCATCCGGGGTCATCTCCTTCAATATCTCAGACTGCGATCTTCCGTGTGCTAAGATATCCAGAAAATTGAATACCACTGAAAGCAAGGGTGTATCTCTGTAGGAGGAGATTTTTTTGGCCAAATACTCACCTTCGGCCGCGTCCAGCACCTTCACGTATTTGGGTTCGGATTTAAAAGAAAGACCCAATTTTTTGAGCTGATCATCCAGAAGCTGATGCTCATAGCGGTTACGGCTGGAGTCATCCCGCGTTCCTGCTTTCCAAAATTTGGGATATCTTCGAGCCAGTTCCGAAGGGAAAAGGCCCGAGAATATAGCGTTGCGGGAATAAGGAGTGGCCGAAGGTAAGATGGAATAGTGGTACTCTCTATTTATGTTGAAGAATTCGTCCAAGACCGGTTCGATGGTAAGCCACTGATCCAATCTCATACAATCCATTACTATGAAGAAAACCTGGATTTTCTGAGACAGAAGAGGAATCAGATATTTTGTCACCACATCCACTGAAAGCGGAGGTGGATCGACTCCGGACAACCATTTCTGATAAAAAGTCTCAACATATTTGCCGAACTCGATGTTGCATTCACTCTTTTGACCCAGGTGCGTCTGTTCTAAATCCGAATTGCCGAAATTGTCTATCTCTAAATTCCATTCGGACAGGGTGCGGTGAATCTCGACCCAATCCTGCCAGGGCAAAGGCGCATATAAGGAAGATCTGATTTTAGCGGATGCTTGCGCGTAGTCTTTTGCCATTCTCTGGGTTCTTATCTTTTTGCTTTCTAGAATTTTTTTAGCGGCAGAAAATATCTGGCTGGGATTGACCGGCTTGGTCAGATAGTCATCGATTTTCTTGCCTATAGCTTGATCCATCAGATCTTCCTCTTCGGATTTGGTCACCATAATGATCGGCAGGTGGGGTTTTCTCTCCTTAATCTCCTCCAAAGTGGTAAGACCGTCTTTTCCCGGCATCATCTCGTCGAGTAAAACCAAATCAAAATTCTGTCTGCCCACCAAAGCCACGGCGTCATCGCCGTTGGAGGCCTGGGTCACCTTATAGCCTCTGCTTTCCAAAAAGATGATCTGCGATCTTAACTGATCGATCTCATCATCTACCCAAAGAATATTTTTGGTCTCCTGTTTCATCTTCATCGCCCTGTCTTTCTATGACCTTTCTTAAGCAAATGTGTAATACAGAGCCCGGCAGAGGCGCGAACTCTGCTCCTTCAACCTCCGCAAGTCTGTGCTCCTGGGAGCAGCAGTCGTGTCTCGCGCTTCTTAATAGGTGCTATGCGTCTGCCAACTGTTTATTCGACAGGAATCACCATCAGCAAAATGGTCCTCTCATTGGGGATAGATTCCTTCAGAAATATCCTTCCCAGATGATACTCTTCCACTATCCTTTTGGCCAGAGAAAGGCCCAATCCCCATCCTCTCTTTTTTGTGGTATATCCTGGTCTGAAAATCTTCTTCTGTTCGCGGGAAGGGATTCCTTTCCCGTTGTCTGAAACCTCTACGGTTATCTTCTTCTTATCTTGATTGAATCCGGTAGAAATCTGAATGATACCCTGGCCTGGAACCACAGCTTCTAACGAGTTCTTCAAGAGGTTCTCTATGACCCAACTCAGAAGCTCTGCATTAACCTTGACCGGCACCAAATCGCCCAGATGCTCCTTGATCACCACGCCCGATCCTGCACCAGGAAGTCTCTGCTTGAAATATGCTACGGTCTCGGACACGACGGCATTCAAGTCGCTCGATTTGAGTTCGGGCGTGGACCCTATCTGTCCAAAGCGGGTGGCGATCTTTTTAAGTCTTTTGACGTCCCTCTCCATCCCTTCTATCATCTCATGCAATTCAGGCTTACCCTCCTCAGTCTCGCCTGTTTCGTATTTGGCCTGGTTCGCCCCTGAAGACTTTGGTGTTGGGGCGGATTCGCATTCTATCCTCAGCAGTTCCAGCCATCCCAGCAGCGACGAAAGCGGGGTTCCCAGTTGATGAGCGGTCTCCTTTGCCATCCCCACCCATATGGTGCGCTGCTCCGCCATCTTGATATTCCTAAAAGTGATGAATCCGATCAACACAAATAGGGCCAAGAGTCCCAGCTCCACCATACTCATCATTCTCAATTGAGAGATGAGCACAGGATCGCCGTAGTGCAAATAGTTGATCACCTCCTGTCTGGTGCCGAAATAAATGGGAATGGGTTTTTTGTGTTTATCCATCGTGACTACCATTCCTTTGAGCTTCTCTCTGCTCATATAGGTGGTGTCGTCCCAATCTACTCCTACTCCTCGCCAGGCCTGGAACTCTCCATCTCCGTCAGTAACCACTATGGGGAAATCACTTTTTTGAATGATCTCCTCGAAGATCACATCGATCTCAGCCCCTGTGGCGGGCGCAGACGCGGCCAGCTGCCAGAGCCTGGCGTAAGTGTTCATGACCCTTCGAGAGTTTTCCTTTATCTGTGAAATGAGAGTCTGGGTGTAGTAGAAAAACACAGCCGCAATCAAAACGATGCCGAATATCAAAAAACCTCTGAAAAATAGAGGGTATTCCGCCCCCCGACCTGGATATTTCTCATTTCTCTTGGGCATGAATTAAAACCTCTGGTTGATTCTCTGGAGTGTCAAGCTTCAGGACGTGCTGAAAAAGCCGAACCGGAGTGCGCATTTGGGCGATCTTTCTCGTAGGTTGAGTATTTGCTAAATAAGAACATCTGTATCTCAAAAAAACATGAAAGCAAGCTTTCGCACTACGAAAACACTTTTTCGACAGCACCTTCACCTTGACCACGGTTTTGTCTTGCCGACAATCGATCCCAGGAAATCGCCGATTCTTAGTTCGGCTCCCCTAAAGGTGAGCACTCCAAAAACCAGTCAGCTTAGGGCGAATGCCTTTCACCCGCCGCTCCTATCCCGTTGGTGAGGAACGTCAACGGGAAGCGGAAGATTGAGACACTTCACCAACACATATACGCAACCAAAGCCAGAGTTTCAAAAGCTTGTCTTTTCGGTTATCGCGTTCCGGCCGAGTCCATGCTCGTGGACTTTTTTGGCTCGACACCAGCGTCGCCGCTCCAAACAAAAACATTCCGACTTTCTAACCTTCCAACCTGCTGACTATCCTATCTCTTCCAGCCCATCCATATAGGGTCTTAAGGCTTCTGGGATTACAATAGACCCTTTTTTAGTCTGGTAATTCTCCAACAAAGCGATCATGGTTCGGGGCAGAGCAACTCCAGAACCATTCAGTGTATGAACGTATTGGAGCTTGCCTCCTTCCTGGGGACGGAATTTCGTTCCCATTCTTCTGGCTTGAAAATCCTCGTAGTTGGAGCAGGAGGAGACCTCCAGGTATTTTCCCACCCCTGATGCCCAGGCTTCGATGTCATAGCACTTGGCGGCTGCGAAGCTCAGATCGCCGGTGCACAGGACTCTCACCTGATACGGCAATCCCAAAAGCTGCAACACCTCTTCCGCATCCACAACCAGGCTTTCCAGTTCATCATAAGAAGTTTCCGGTTTTACGAATTTCACCAATTCCACCTTGTCGAATTGATGGACCCGGATCATCCCCCGGGTATCCTTTCCATGTGCTCCTGCTTCTCTTCTGAAACAGGGGGTGTAGGCCGAGTAATAAATCGGAAGTTGGTCGGCTTTGAGAATTTCGTCCCGGTGCAAATTTGTTACTGGAACCTCAGCGGTGGGAATCAAGAACAGATCGTCCCTTTCACAAAGATACATGTCATCTTCTAGTTTAGGCAGTTGCCCGGTGGCGGTCATGCTGGAACGATTGGCCACAAAGGGGGGTAACACCTCTTTATAACCGTGCTTTTTGGTGTGCAGATCCAGCATGAAGTTTGTCAGAGCCCTTTGCAGTCTTGCCCCTTGCCCGGTCAGAACCAAGAACCCCGTGCCCGTGACCTTGGCCGCTTTGGGCAGGTCCAAAATCCCCAAAATCTGTCCCAGTTCCCAATGAGGTCGGGGTTCGAAGTCGAATTCCGGCAGGTTTCCCCAACTCCTCACCACCAGGTTCGAGTCCTCATCGAAACCAATCGGAACCGAGGTGTGGGGAAGATTGGGGACAGTTAAAAGAAGGCTGTCTATTTTTTCCTCCACCCCCCTTAACTCTATATTCAGGGAATCCACCTGGGCGGAGACCTTTCGCATCCTCTCGATTTCTTCCTTAGCATCCTGCTTTTCTTTTTTCATTTGAGCGATCTTCTCAGAGGTCACATTTCTCTCATGTTTTAGCTTGTCTGCCTCGGAAAGAAACGATCTTCTCTTTTCGTCCAAACCTAATATCAAATCCACATTAGTCTTTTCGTTCTTGTTCTTGACTGCTTCTTTAACTTGATCCACGTTTTCTCTAATAAATTTCAGATCGAGCATTCCTCATCTCCTGTGGATTTCGATTTTGGGCTTCCCGGTGGTTCCAGCCCTCGGACATGCTTTAGGTGAACCGTTTTCTGATAAACAGCGCTAGTCCGCCCAGAAATATCTTGGTGTCAAGGTAAATAGACATGTTTTCCAAATAGCGCAGATCATATAACAAATGCTCCCCTGCTCCATCCATATAGTCCTTGAATTCCCCCTTGATCTTGGCCAGACTGAAAAGACCAGGCTTGACATATGATCTTTTCGCAAGGAGGGGAAGATTTTCTAATAATTTGTCGAAAGTCTCCTGACACAAGGGCTCAGGCCCAACCAGACTCATCTCACCTCTTAATATGTTCAAGAATATGGGGATCCTCTCCAACCCAGAGTTTCTCAAGAACTTTCCCAATACGCCTTGCGGGATTCTCGACGTGAAGCTGGAGTTTTCCCATCGGATTTCATCCTTTGACACCCTGAATTTGTAAATCCAGATAATTCCTCCTGCCTTCCCTAGGGATGCTCGTTTAACCAGAGAAGAACCTTTGAGATTTAGTTTGATCAACACTCCGACCAAAATCCAAACTGGCAGGAAAACGGTTAAAACCGCCAAAGATATTATAGCGTCCGAAAGTCTCTTCAATGCCCACTCCCAGGTTCTCATCTGGCTGGGAAATATCCTCACAAGAAGGCTGGTCTGAAGCGGAGCAGTCTGATACCCCCTGAACAGATCGGTAAGATGGGGCACGATCTTGAAGCAGACCTCCAAGTTGCTTACCCCATTCATAAGTTCCCGCAAGGATCCTTTCCAATTGGGCTGCACAGCGATCAGGATATCTTGGATGTTTTTCTCTCTGGCGATCAGGGCCAAGCTTCTGGTGTTTCCCAAGGTCCTGAAACCGGAAGAATTTTGTTCCCGATGTCTTTCGTCCTCGGTCACAAAACCGAGAACCCGGTAACCATGCTGAGGATTGGAAGCTATTTCTTCAAAAAGTCTTCGTGCGTTTTCTTCGGTTCCCACAATTATCGCTTTTCGTAAAGATCTACCTCGGGTATGAAGCTTTCTGGTCAGGAATATGAACGATCCCCGCCCGAATCCCAAAAAGGTTAACAGGCTGAAGCTGTAAATGCAAAGCAGCGTCCAGGATCTGATGGTAAGATACACCGGATTCAAGGTGAAGATCAAGAAGATGATGACCCCCACCCCTATGGCTTTGGCCATACCGTTGATTTCATCCTTTAATCTGACGCCGCCCGGTACTTCATAGAGACCCAGAACGGCAAACAGGTTCACCCAATAGATGGTAATCCAAATAGCCGGGGCAACGTATTCGGATAGGGATGCGACCATTTGAGTGGGGAAAAGGCCAGATTCGAATTTTAACCAAAAGAAAAACAGAAAACACCCGTTAATCAAGATTGTGTCGACCAGAATCAGGGAGAGTTTTTCCTTGATGTTGACGAAATTCCTTTGGAGGTGAACCCCAAAGACAGTCATGAACAGCCAAACGAATAGGGCGATCAACATCTTTACAGGAGAATCGAAAAAGAAGTATATTGAAATTCCCAGAGCACTTAAGGCCAGGCAAAAGGAATAGATGCTCCAGATTGTATGTTCTTGTTTTATGCCCATCTTCACCATCCGATGGGTAGAGTGGTCCCTTCCCCCCTGGTAGAACTTTCTTCCCTCCCGCAGCCGGGCAAAGGTGACAAAGGTGATGTCAAAGATGGGATAGCTCAAGATCAGCACTGGTACGAGAAGGGTGTAGTGAGAGGGGTTCTTTTGGACAAACAGTACTCCCATACACGCCAGAAGAAAACCATTCAGCATGCTTCCTGCGTCGCCCAAGAATATCTTAGCCGGTCGGAAATTATACCTCAGGAAGGCGAGCACGGCTCCCGCCAAGGAAAGACTCATTAACACCACTACCATTTGGCTATTCAGCACACCAATCACAAAAAAGGCCAGGCAATGGATGAAGGTGATGCCCCCACACAGCCCATCCATATTGTCCAAAAAGTTTAGGGCATTAATCAGCCCCACTATCCAGAGCAGGAGGATAAAAGCGTCTAAGAAGCTGTGAGTAAAGATGGCCACTCTCTGGCTGAAAATGATAAACAAAAAAGCAGCCACGATCTGCCCCAAGAGTTTATGGGAAGGTGAGAGTTTTTTCTTGTCATCCCACAATCCGAGAAGGACTAACGCCAAGCTTCCTGAAAAGATACCAACCAGATTGCCGTCCCACGAAATCCCTACGACCAAGATTCCAAAACAGAGCGAGGTGGCGAAGCCTAAGTACACCGCCACTCCCCCCAGAAGGGGGGTAGGCTTCTCATGAATTTTCTGCGGGCTGGGATAATCCAAGAAGCCAATCCGGTGAGCAAGGCGGATGAATTTGGGCGTGTTCAGAAAAACCAGCAAGAAAGAGAGTATGAAAACCAAGGAGTACATGGCTTAGCAGGTTACTATTATTTATGTTCTTTCTAGGAAAACCACAGATTGAGTTGCCGGGATAATCTTGACCTTTAACCAGATTGAATTTCCCTGGCGCGGACAACGGAGAATGTAAGAGAACAATTCATCCTCAAAAACCGCTTTTCAAAAGATCTCCCCCGGTGCGCGGGACATCTCACTTCCTGTAATACTCGATAATCTTTTTGATGCTTTCCTCCAAGTTAACCGTGGGCCTGAATCCAATGAGGTTTTTGATCTTGGTTGTATCCGGGACTCTTCTTTGCATGTCCTCGAATCCCTTTTCAAATGCCTCATCGTACGGGATATGGATAATCTCTGAGTCACCGCCGACGAGTTTTTTCACCAAGGAAGCCAAGAAATTTATGCTTATCTCCTCGGTGTCCCCCACATTGAACACCTCTCCCACTGCTTGGGGATGTTCCATCAGTTGCAGCAAAGCGGAGATTGCATCATCTACGAAGGTGAAACATCGGGTTTGCTCTCCATCTCCGTACACGGTAATAGGATGACTTAACAAGGTTTGCTGAACGAAGGAAGGAACCACCATCCCGTAACTTCCAGTCTGCCTTGGACCTATGGTATTGAAGAGCCTGGCTATTACCACCGGAAGCTTTTTCTCATGAAAATAGGCCAAGGTTAAGAACTCGTCCATCGCCTTGGAGGTGGCGTAGCTCCAGCGGCTTTTGACGGTGGGACCATAAATTCTGTCATCCTCTTCCTTGAAAGGAACGTGATTTCCCTTTCCATATACCTCGGAGGTGGAGGTGATCAAGACCTTCCTTTTGTATTTGTTGGCTAATCTTAGGACGATCTCCGTTCCCAATATATTGGTTTCAATGGTATCCACTGGCCTTTCGATAATCAGACGAACCCCTACCGCAGCCGCCAGATGAAAAATGCGGTCGCATGCCTGCACCAGAGGCTCTACGGTTCTCTCATTCAGTATGGTGCCTACAGTCAAATGGAATCTGGATTCAGAAAGAAGATGCTGGATGTTGTCCAGCCTGCCGGTGGAGAAATCATCGATGACGTAAACCTCGTCTCCGCTTGCCAAAAGCTTTTCCGCCAGATGCGAACCAATGAACCCAGCCCCCCCGGTGATTAACGTCTTCATCTTTATTCTATTCGTTCAACAATTAGTTTTCCTGTCGCTTTGACTTATCTGGGCAATTATGATCAAATCCCTGCTGAGGTCGAATATTTTGTATTCTGAGATCTGATTCTCTCTTAGGAGCCCTTCGATTTCTCTCCTTGAATAAAAATGTACGGGACACCCTGCCAAGAAAAGACGAATTTTTCTAATCACGCCTCTCAATGTCCGTTTCTTGGGAAAACTGGCAATAACTCTTGAACGGGTCAAAGTTCTCATCTTGGCGAGATAAGCCGAAGGGTTTTTCAAATAGTCAAAAAGGCCCATGGCAACTGTATAATCGAACTGTTCTCTGAAATCGTGATCTGTAAAATGTCCACAGACAAACCTGCATTTTGCTTTCTCCTTCATGTTTTCAGCGTAACCTCTGGCTAATTCAATCATTTCCTGAGCATAGTCTATCCCTAGGATTTTATCTGCTCCCCGTCGAGCGAATTCCAAAGCGTATCTGCCGGAACCACACCCTACGTCTAAGATACTTTTCCCCTCTAGTTCCGTGATCTCCCGGAAAGTTAGATCGAATCTATCTTTCACCACCTGGCGAAAGAACTTATCGACGAGCTTGTGCCATAACCTTTTCTTGTCCTCATAGATGGTATCGAACCTTACTGCCTGTTTTCGGAAATGAGCCTTAACTTGGTCTTCACCTTGCATTCTCTAAGACCTTCCTCAAAGGGATGAATTTGAACTCCTTCAATAGACTCTTGAATTTTGCCTCGGTTCGCGAAAGATTGTGGTAGTGGGTTAGGCTGATCCTTCGGGGGAGCTTGATTTTAGGATGTCCCGGGTCCATCTCCCAAGGGTGAAGGTAGAATATGGCTGGATGGTTGTTCCTATTTAGGTTTTTAATCCCTGCTTTTATAAACTGGTAAGGGAATAACCTGAAATAAGCTCCTCCCGCTATCGGGATGTTCTTCCCCAAAATCCTGAGAGTTGAGATAGGGAATTCTAGTATCCTTAAACCATCCTTTGTAGGTATCCAGTGCGGAAAGCGAGGCGCTTGAGGAATCCCATACCGGTAGTTAATCACCGGAAAAATGCTTGAATCCAAGAGTATCCCCAAATCGCTCAGAATGTCCAGAGCCCAGAGTGATGATTGAGTAACGGAGAAGAAGGGGGCGCGATAACTCAATATTCTTTCTCCCGAAAGTCTTCCCAACGTCTCCAGCGATTTGACCATTTCCTCTCGGAATTCATTTGGGGATTGTCTGTAGACAAACTGGTGCGAATAGCCATGACTTCCTATTTCGTGTCCCTTTCGGGCGATCTCTTTCACCAACTGAGGGAATTTCTCAGCTACGTACCCCAGCACGAAGAAAGTGGCTTTAGTTCCCGTTTCTTCCAGCAGATCCAGAAGTTTTGAGCAATTCCTTTCTATTCTATTCTCGAAGGTATCCCAGTCTTTCAACCCGATCTCCAGACCATGAAACCAATCTTCGCAGTCGATGGACAGGACGTTAAAGGGGCTTGTCGGATTTAGTAGACATTGATTTATCTGATCTGCCCTCCGGTAGTTCACCATATCGACCTTGGTACAAGGAGCTCTTAGAATGAAGCCTCTGGTTTTTTTCACCTGTAATCTCCGAAACCCGTCATTGGTTCTTTCTATAGCAGATTTACTAAACCCAAGTCTCGCGTCTTTGTTTATTACCAGATTGCAGTCTCGCCAGTGATGAAGAACTTCATTAGCTCCTCAGCTTTAGGATTCTGAGTATTATTAACTATCATTCAAAACTGTCAACAGGCACTTCTCCAATTTTTGTGCCATAATCTTTCTCGAAAAATGCTTTTCAACATACTTTCTTCCATTTCTTCCATACTTTTGGCACAGATCCGGGTTATTAGATAAATGAATTATTGCTTTTTTGATACCTCTATGATCCTCTGCGTCGACATATATTCCTGCATCAGCTTTATTTAAATGTTCTCTTGCTTCTCCATCCACAGTCAAAATGATCGGACGCCCACATGCCCATGCATCAAACATTTTGGAGGGCAAGGCTGACTTGAAAATGTTCCCTTTCCTTAAAGGAACCAAACACACATCAGCTGCAGCAGTATACCGGAAAACCTCTTTCCTGGGCACCTGACCTATAATGCGAAGGTTGTCAAGTTCATACGATTCTTGAAGTCTCAACAAATCTCTTTTGAGGGGCCCCTCACCCATAAATAGAAAGAATATGTCTTTATTCTCCTTCAAACGCCTCACAACCTCCGCTAGATTAGCTATCCCTTGAGCCAAGCCTATTATACCCGCGTATAAGATAATGAATTTTCCCTGACAACCCAATTCTTTCTTAAATGGATCATTGTCAGCAGAGAAGCGGAAGATATCAACATTAGCACCGTTTGGGACTATCGACAGTCTGTTCGGATCCACATTCCTCTGAATCAGGCGGTCGCGGATTCCCTGGGTAACGACAACTATCTTGCTTGCACTCTTATAACAGATTCTCTCTATCCATTCTGACAGCTGAATGGCTCTTCTGTTTCTGAGTTCTCCCATGACGACCGCAGACTCCAGCCAGAGATCCCTGACTTCAAAGACAAATTTGACCTTCCTTAGTCTGGCTATCACATATCCCGACAGTCCAACAAACAATGGGGGAGAGGTGGCATAGACGATATCATACTTTTTGTTTTTCAACTTCATCCCCGCGACAATTGAACTTATCATAAAGGAGAGATAAAACAATATTCGATTAACAAAGTTCTTCTTCGGGGAGGCTTTGACAAAAGACCTTATCACCTCGATTCCTCTGTATCTTCCCCTTTCAAACAACTTGAATCGGTATCTCTTTGGAATGATACCTGAGGGATGATTAGGGAATTCAGTTAAGATGGTTACGTGATGCCCACAGGCAACCAGATGTGACGCCATCTCCAAGGCTCTGTTCTGGGTGGCTCCTATCTCAGGGTAAAAATACTGAGTAATATATAAGATATTCATTTGGAATTTAAAAGTCGTTTTGCCCAACCGGTGAACTAATCTGGGAGTTCAGTACCAAGCCTGAAGTCTGTCTCAGGTTAAGCTATCCGAGACCCTATGCAGCGTGCTTTTATCCTAGACTGTCCATTAAATCAAGCAATTTTTCCTCCCTT
The DNA here is from genome assembly GCA_964588305.1 of uncultured Ignavibacteria bacterium. Classification (GTDB taxonomy): domain Bacteria; phylum Zixibacteria; class MSB-5A5; order MSB-5A5; family SM1-73; genus SM1-73. The sequence continues at coordinate 27,221 of CAZPOP010000023.1, read as the reverse complement.
TTTGCCAGGGGGAATAGATTCTCTATTCTCTCTCTTGCTTTTTGACCCGCTCCGGAATCAGTGTCTAGTGCCTTCCTGATCAATGCTGCTAACTCTTCTGGACTTTCATCGGATAAGAAGAATCCGCATTCTCCCACCACTTCCGGTATTGCCGCAGATCTGGTCACCACCGGTACACATTCACACAGCATGGCTTCAGCCAAGGCGCATCCGAAGCTTTCGTGTCGCGAGACCTGCACGTAAACCTTAGCTCTGCTCATAAGCGCAAACAGGGCGGTTTGATCTATTGCACCCAGGAATTTCATATTCGAAGCAGCTATTGATTTTAAATAATCTACTGAATCATCTATCCATCTGCCCACCAGCATGAACTCGATTTCAGGTACCAATCTACTGCTTTTCACGAACAACTCCAAGCCCTTTTTGGTCAAAGTGGATATGGAGACGTTACCTACTGTTAAGACAAGTGGCTCTTTTTCTAAATTAGATTGAGATTTGCAGACATCGGAATTGAATCCATGATACAATAATCTGGTTTTTCGGGGATTAGCCTTTGCATTTTTCAGAGTCTCGTGTGTGGTACTTTTGGATACTGTCAGAATCAGATTCGCGTGTCGAAATACCATCAGGGGGCACCATCTCTTCCACCAAAAAGAGAAAAGTCCATATTTAATCTCAGGTAAATAGACCACGTCATACCCACCCGCAACCACTATGCTCTTTTTGCCTAGAACCTTGGAAAAGACAACTGCGAAAAAGGAATGAAGACTGCCAAACCAACAGAAAGTAAGATTACACCAAGAGGCTCCTTTCCATATGGCGTATGCATCTCGAATTGTTAGAAACCTCACTGTTTTTACTTCGTGTTTCTTCTTTAAAATTTCTAGGTCTTTTCTAATAAACGAAGCCATTCGCCTATGGTAAACAAACAGGATTTTCATCTTGGCTTTCGTCCCCCTATGTTCTCCTCGAATATTTTAACCAGCTGCTCTCCCGTGTGCAACCAATCATTAAAATCTTGAGAAAGAAGCCTGCTTTTTCTAGCGTAATCCCGACGCGCCGAGGGATTCTCTATGAGGTAGGAAATAGCATCGCTCAATGATTGAGCATCCTCAGGAGGTACCAAGATACCGTTAACCTTGTCCTTCACCAGTTCCGGTATAGCTCCCACCTTGGTGGCAATGACGGGCAGACCGTACGACATAGCTTCGGCTACAACCATACCATAGCCCTCCCAGAGGGATGGTAGGACAAAAACGTGTGAGTTACGAAAGAACTTCTGTTTTCCAACACCGTCTACTCGACCGTGGAAGAATACTTTACCTTGAATCCCCTTTTTTCTGATAAGTTTATTAAGGTACTGGCTATATGCCGGATCGCGGTCTCTTCTACCCACGACATGCAGGCGAACATCCTCTCGGTTCAAAGATGCCAAGCTTTCTATAAGATACTCCACTCCTTTTCTTTTGACGCAGTCTCCCACAAACAGAAGGTTGAATTTGTCAGACTCTTGCCTCAGGGTGGTCTCAAACCCGATTTGATCAAGACCAGGATATACTAAAGAGATGTTCTTGTTATCCCTCCGGGTCAGTTGGTTAATCTCGGATTTAGTGTTCTTACTAATGGCTATCAATACATCTGCACACATCAGAAAAATGGCTTCCAGCCGCATGTCCAAAAACCTCAAGATCCTGTTTTCGATCTCATGGTGACGTAAATGATGTACCAGCACGAAGATCCTACAGTCCTTAAATAACTTAAGATATAAAAGGAACAGATACAGTCTGGGATGCATATAATCAGTAGTGAACAACACTATCCTGCGTGCGTCCAAGAATTTGAGGATATAAAAGAAATTGTAAAGGAGAAATCTTCTTCCTTTGATGAACTTAGGCATCAATCGGTCCACCAGAACTCGGGTGTCAAATCCCCTTTTCTTAAGATGTCGAACAGCCTCATAGTTATACTTCTCTCCCCCCGTTTTTGGATTTTCGAAGAAGTGGCTGATGCAATAGATGGGCGGGAGACTTGCCCCGATTTTAGATTCTGCGTTCATCTCTTAAGGCAGCGAAGAGCAAATTCCTGTGTTCGGTTTATTATCTGGAAGCTGGCTCACTTTCAACGTGAAGGCAACCATCAGCCAAAAAAACAGTTCAAAACCTCCGCCCCCACTGCCGACGATTCCCTTCCCCTCGAAAAATCCCCTGGCCAGAGCTCCTATCACAACTGCAGCTGCTCCGAAAGACACATGTTCTAACTTCAAAGCCTTTGCTTTCTGGGTTCCGCGTGAATATGCTTTGAAGTAATTGACGAAAAACCAAAGAATCAAAACCAACCCCACGATACCCGTCTCGGCCGCTCGGCTTAGGAAAAAATTGTGAGAATCTCCGCCGGTAATTCCGCCAAACCTTACCACAGGCCAACGCCACGGATAACGAGGAGCACAATCGGCGATGAAATGTTTGAAACCTCCTGGTCCAACACCAAATATTGGATTTTCCTTTATCATTTTTATTGCACCCTGCCATAGAATGTCTCGGTTAGTTACGCCCGCCTCCAATCTGGTAATCATCGCCAAGAATTCCTTAATCTGAGGTGAGAGTAGCAGAAAAAGAGTAAGAAGAATAAGGACCGTTAAAAGGAGCATACGTCCCCCCTTAAAGCGAAATAGTACTATGGTAACCCCCACCACTGCCAGCAGCCATCCGGATCGAGAAAAGGTGAAGAATAGTGCAGAGGCAATGATGAGAATCCAAGCCAACGAAAACCATCTTCTCCTCGGCAAATCTGCATACAGAAATTTACTCAGCGCCAGGACAAGAATGAACGACAAGTGCATAGCGAGAGCATTGACTCCCGTGTAGACTCCAGCAAACCGCATGGGGTTTCCGAGCCGAAAAACATTGGCCAAACCAGAAGATAACAATTGTGCGAGGGCCGGCAGAGAGGCTATTACGCCCATGGTGATCATGGCATTTACTGTCAATCCAATCTCCTTTTTCGACCTCATCCAATCATATAAGATATAAAAAATGGCGAAGAATAGGAGCTGACGCAGGGTGACGAACAGGCCCGTGGAAGGATAATCAGAGTGAAGAGAAGAGACAAAACCCCACAGAGTGTAAAATACCATGAACATGAGTATGCCGCGATCCAAGGATGCAAATGTTTGGCCTTGGATTAGTTTTCTTATCAGCCAGCTGAGCACAAGCATTCCGCTCAAAGAATAGCTGATCATGTGATGGAGCTCAACCGGCGAATGTATGGTCAAAGGAACCAGCACCACAAAAGCACAAACGCCCAGATCAAATCGAGCCAGGAAAACGGCAAGAACCAAAAGTCCCATGACCGAAAGAAACAATAGCCTTGAATCCATTAGGGTTACCGCCAGGGCCACAATTATTGAAATGGGCAAGGAGACTTTCAGCAGAGAGGATCTGACCTCAAATGAGGTCCAGCGGGCTGAGATGTAAGGAGTATTATGCATCTATTTTTACCGCAGCTTGTTATAATAAGAGACGCAAAGATCCTTGAGTTGTTTTGACTCCTTCATCCTTAGCCAAAAGGAGCAAACGAAGAATATAAGCAAAATGATAACGGATATGAGAAGGAGCTTCAATAGATTGACGGCACTCCCGATTGAGCCGGCGTCTCCCAGATCAAAAAACGAGAAAAGCACAAAGCCCGTGCCAACAGAGATCGCCGAGACAAAAAGCGTTTTCCAGGCGACATTGACAATCTCCTTCAGATCTAGAGAACCCACTCGCTTGCCCAATATCAAGAATAACAAGCAAAAGTTACACATTCCTGCCAGGGTAGTGGTCAGAGCCAGAGCCTTGTAGGAGAGTAAATTCACCAAAATCAAACTGAAGACCACCTTCACCAAGAAGCTGATAGAATTGGTGATCACCAGGGTTTTTACCAGATTCAAGGAATAAAACATCTTTAAGATAAGGGCATAACCAGAAAAGGAAAGAAGGCCTAAAGCATAAAAAACTAATGCACCTGAGGTCATCAAGGTTGATTGAGAATCAAAAGCTCCTCGTTGGAAGATGACCGCCGTAATGGGCTCATGAAAAAACAGCAAAAAGAGCATAATTGGGAGGGTTAAGAAAATAATCATCTTCAAAGTTCTTGAAAAAATATTGGTCACTTTGGACCAATCCTTTTTGGCTGCCTCTTCGGCCAAATAGGGAAAAACAGCGGTGCTTATGGCAATGGCAAGGACACTAAGAGGAACAAGGAAAATCAGATTTGCATAGTTTAAGGCCGAGATAGAACCTTCAGGTAAGTTGGATGCAAAGAATCTATCCACCACCACGTATAGTTGCCCGAAGCCTTCAATTAGCAGAATAAGTGGAGCCACCTTCACGGTTTCCCTTATGCCTTCATCATGAATTTTGAGGCTAAAGGGGAAACTGACCTTCCGTTTAAGAAATGCAAAGACGAGAACCATCATCTGAAGCAAAGCCCCCGATACCGTTCCCCAAACCAACGCTTTGGTGGCTAATCTGCTGCTCAGCAGAAACACCCACGCGATTATGACCAGATTATACAACACAGGGGCAAAGGCCGGATAGATGAAATGCTTGTAGGAATGAAGCAGACCACGAAGTACAATTTCTATTCCTCCAATTACTACTATGATCACTGCAATTCTTAACATAACAGTGGCAGCGCTTATCTGATTTTGGCTCAGGCCTGGAGCAATGGTCTTCAGTAGCTTGGGCGATAGAAGAAAAATCAAAACTGCTATCAGGGAAAACAGAATCAGGTTAAAGTTTAGGAAGACCCAAAAGAAGGACCATGCCCTCTTCTCACTGCCCTCTGTTTTGAATTTGGAAAAAATGGGGATAAAAACGTTGGGTAAGGTATAGCGGGTAACGGTGTAAACCATCATGGGAAGCGTAACTGCCACCAGATAAATATCATAATCAGAACTCGTTCCGAAGTGTGCGGCAATCACTACCTCTCTTACGAAACCTACGAATTTGCTCAACACGGTAGCAAAAACCAAAACCACGGTTGCATCCCTCATCGACTGTGAATTGAAGGTGGCTTTGAAATTCGAAACAGAAGTTCTCATATCATTTTTGATCTGTATTAACTTGACTCCAGGCTATGTAGTTTGATCAAAGATTGTTTGTCAAACTTTCTGGATTTGCTTTGCTGCGTCGGTACCTCAATTCGAGTAATCAGCGGATTCAATTTGAGATTTTCGTCTTTCCACTTCGATCACTTGGAGACCAGATATCTTGGGGCGAGTGAAACTCAACAAAAATATCAGTACATTCACATATTAATTAGTGTTCATCCCCCTTTTTGACTTAGAAATCCACTGACAAATTAGACCGCTTGCACCCTTTGTAGGAAGCCAGGATTGTTTTCTAGACAAAAGATTTAACCCTTCTGACTTTTTAACACTTCTATCCAGTCTTTCTCTATCTAATCCTACCAGCTCATTCCAGTCGCTTTCTACTGTTTCCACCCATTCGGTCTCCTCTCTCAGAGTCAAGCAGGGAGTCTTCAAAAAGCAGGCTTCTTTTTGCACTCCGCCTGAATCGGTCAGAACACAACTAGCATTCTTCTCCAGAACCAACATGTCCAGATAGCTTACCGGATCAATCATCAGAAGATGTGGCTTTGATTCCAAATCGCCTAAAAGATTAGAATCCGATAGAGACCTTCTTGTTCGAGGGTGCACGGGGAAAACGGTCTTCTTTTCCAACCCACACAGAATTTCAGCGATCTTTCTTAGGTTATCCTCTACATCTGTGTTTTCAGCCCGATGGATGGTCGCTAAAAAGAACGCTTTTTTCGAGAGCTTCAGCTCTTTCATTATACCAGAGATCTTCTCTGCTCTTTTGATATGTTGTCTTAGCGAATCATACATCACATCCCCTACCAGGTGAACACCTTTGGTTATGCCCTCTTTCTTTAAGTTTTGCACAGAGGTCTTGGTGGGGCAAAAGAGCAGAGAGCTCAACTGATCAGTCAAGACTCGGTTTATCTCCTCCGGCATGGATTTTTTGAAAGACCTCAATCCTGCCTCCACATGGGCGACCGGAATATTCTGCTTGGCTGCAGCCAAAGCACCGGCTAGGGTGGAATTCGTGTCCCCATAAACTATCACCCAATCCGGTCTTTCGAAAAGCAAAACCTCTTCTATCCCTTTCAGCATTCTTCCGGTCTGGTCGCCATGTTCTGCTGAGCCGATACCCAAGTTGTAGTCGGGTTCTGGGATGGAAAGCTCAGAGAAGAATACTTTGGAAAGCTCTTCATCATAATGCTGCCCAGTGTGCAGGATTATCTCTTGATCCCTTTTCCTCAGTTCTCTGGATAGGGCAGACAACTTGATGAACTGGGGACGAGCCCCCACCACAGATATGATCTTCATGGTTGCGTGTATGACTCTGAAAAGAAACTAAGGTGTGACGCCATCAGGTGAGACTCAAGGATCTTCCTTGGTACATAAGGTGAAAGTCCAGCTTCATACTCCAAAGGCTGTATGTCACATTTTACCAGAAGCTAAACTCAATGGGTCACGAATTCCGTTATCGTCGAAATCACATACTCTTGTTCTTCTTTCGTCAATTCAGGATAGATGGGAATGGAAACCACCTCTTCTGCTTTATTCTCTGAAACCGGAAGATCATCTTTCTTATAGCCCAAGAATCTGTAGCATTCTTGCAGATGTAAGGGAACAGGATAATAGGAATCGTGGCCAACTTCTTTTTCTTTCAAGTGCTTTCTCAATTCATCCCGTTTCTTGACCGCAATGGTGTACTGGTTATATATGTGATAATTGAAACTCTCCTCCTTGGGAGTGATTACATCCAAATCCTTGAAGGCGGAGTTGTATATTTCTGCGTGTTTTCTTCTCTTTTTGCTCCAGTCATCTAAGTATTTCAATTTCACGCCGAGTATGGCAGCTTGAATAGTATCCAAACGACTGTTATAGCCGATCATCGGATGATAGTATTTTGGTTTTGAGCCGTGTACCCTCAAGATTCTTATCATCTCCGCCATCTCCGGGTCATTGGTAACCACCATTCCACCGTCCCCAGCTCCTCCCAAGTTCTTGCTGGGAAAGAAAGAGAAACAACCGAAATCACCCAGAGTTCCGGCTTTTTTCCCCTTGTATTCTGTCCCGACAGCTTGCGCTGCATCCTCCACCACCTTAAGGTTGTGTCGCTTGGCAACCTCCATGATGGGATCCATATCCGCGCACTGGCCAAAAAGGTGAACCGGCATTATGGCTTTGGTCTTTGGGCCGATCTTTTTCTCAATCTGATCAGGGTCGATATTGTAAGTCTCAGCATCGATATCCACAAAAACAGGGACAGCCCCCAATCTGGAAATAACCCCGGCGGTTGCGAAGAATGAAAAGCTGCTGGTAATAACTTCATCCCCGGGTTTTACTCCGCAAGCTCTTACGGATAAAAGCAAAGCGTCGGTACCTGACGCCACTCCAATGCCGAATTTCGCTCCACAGTAGGCTGCTACCTTCTCTTCCAGGCCCTTAACCTCGGGGCCTAAAATGAAACGGGTATTAGACAGAACCGATGAAACCGCTTCATCTATCTCCTTTTTTATAGCGATATATTGTCTCTTAAGATCTAAGAATGGGACATTCATTTAATCCTCCGAACCATTTTGAAATTTCCAAAGCACGCTGTTTTACGTTTCTCTCAGCTCTCTAACTTTCACACCTCCTAACCTCTTAACCGATTATTGATTTTCCAGAAGCTGATCTTGAGGCACGTCCCTCCACTCCTTGGCTGGCACGCCCAGGACTATCTTTTTAGAAGGGGTATCCCTGGTCACCACGGCTCCGGCAGCTACCTGCGATTCCTCACCAATCACCTTTCCGGGAAGTATGGTGGCGTTCAGTCCGATTCTTCCGCCCCTTTTGACCGTCACCCCCTTGAAGTGTTTGAATCTCTCCTTGCTTCGGGCCATGTAGTTGTCGTTGCTGGTAGCCACGCACGGGGCAATGAAGCAATTATCCTCTAACTCCGAATAAGCGGTGATATAGACGTTGGTTTCCAACTTGCAGTATGAGCCCACCTTGCAGAAATTCTCGATGGCCACTCCTCTTCCCACGATGGTGAAGTCTCCGACCTTCACATTTTCTCTCACCGTGGAAAGGTCCGCCACCAGGACCTTGTTTCCCAACTCCGATCCCGCGTAGATCACCACTGACGTTCCGATCAAGCAGTTGTCTCCGATCCTGGCAGGGGGGAGCTCTTGCTCTTTGGTGGTGGCGGACGTGGCCGCCTTCATGGGTTGCTTTCCTATAACTGTGTTATCATCTATTCTGACAAACTCTCCTATTTCGGTTTCAGGGTAGATGGTAACATTGTTTCCGATAATGCATCCCTTTCCGACTTTAACGTTCCTTTCGATAACTGTGTACCTGCCTACTTTGGCCCCCTCCCCGATTTTAGCAGATTTATCGATCAAATTATCCATCCTCAAGCTCCTTTTTATGATCTAAAGGTTAAGTTGCTGTCAAGCCTTGATTTACTCGACCTCAACTGGGGACCCTTGCATTTCCAGCGATCTTTCTCCTGCATCCAAAATCTTCAGCACGCGTAGCCCGTCCTGGCCATCGCTTCGCGGAGTCTTTCTTTTTTCCACGCATTCTACAAAATGCTGGCATTCCGACTTCAGGGGTTCCGTGGTCCCGATTTTAGGAATCAAGATGTCACCGGTCCTGAGGCTTAGGTATTCTCCATAAGTATTGTAATCCAGCCGGGTGTCCACCCCCTTGTCATATATCCATATCTTTTCCGCGGACTGGGTGTCGTCGAAGACGGCCATCTTTTTGCTCCCCACCACCGTCAGTTTTCTATCCTTGTGAGGGTCCAGCCAGCTCACGTGAATGTGTGCCATCACTCCATCGGCAAAATGGACGGTCATGAAAGCCACGTCCTCGATCCCCTTTTGAATATAAGATTTGCCGGTGGCGGTAACGGAAACAGGTTCCTTTTCCAGTAAGAATAGAATCATGGAGATATCATGGGGGGCGAAACTCCATAAAGCATTCTCCATGTCCCGCACCTTTCCCAAGTTGACCCGGGTGGAATAAAGATAATATATCTCGCCCAATTCACCTTTGTCCATGTATTCCTTCAACTTCAAGGTGGCAGCGTGATACTCCATGATGTGACCCACCATTAGAATCTTCTTTTTCTCTTCCGCCAACTTTACCAGTTCCTCTCCGTCTCTCACTTGCAGAACCAGCGGCTTTTCCACGAACACGTCCTTATCTGCCAGAATTGCTGACTTGCACAATTCGAAATGAGACGCTGGGGGGGTGGAGATCACCACCGCATCTAAATTGGGATTTTCGATTATGTCCTTGTGGTCCTGAGTGAATTCTATTCCTGGATAATTGGGGCGGAGTCTTTCCATCTGTTTTGGGTTTTCATCGCAACATGAAATGAGCACACATCCGGGGAGGTTAGCGAAATTTCTGAGCAAGTTTTTCCCCCAGGCTCCACAACCTATCAAGCCTATTTTAATCATATCTTCCCTTTCAAAAGAATCCCCGTGAAATGATTCGAGGAAAGATTCAAGTTCACCCTTTTTTCTGTCTGAATAAGATCTTCCTTTTCAAATCCTCCGCGTCCTTTCTCCAAGCTCCTAAGAGAGCTTGAAGTCTTTCAATCTCCTCTGGATTTCTCTCTTTCGATCTTTTGAAGTATTCCAGCCCGAATACAAAGACAAGCGAGGTCACAAGGCTCAGAATCCCAGCAAGTCCCACCAGAACTGCCCTTCTCGGCCTGGACCTTTTTTCTGGAGGGATCGCTTGGTCCAAGACCTGAATGGTAGGAGTATCTCTGGTCTCTTGAATCTTGTATTGCTCGTATTGGTTGGTCAAAAGCTCGAACACAGCCGACTGTATCTTGACCTCTCTAACCAGGCGTGCTAGCTCCATGCTCAAAGCTGGGATCCGAACGAAGGGAACATCCAGAATCTTTTTTTCCTCAGGTTCTTCCTCTTGGTTTCCAAACTCCCAAATACCGATCTGTTTTTCTATTTCATTTATTCTCGATTTCAGTGCCTTTATCTGGGGGTGGGAGGGAGACATTGTCTTGCGGAGAACATTCAGCTCTATTTCCGCCGCTACCATCTCTGCTTTCAGTCCTGCAGCACCTTCAATGGAGGCCCTCATCTGTTCGTCTAAAGAAACGGCCTTGTTCTCCTCCTGGAAGTTCTTTAGATTTTCCTCTGCTTTGGTCAAGTCCTTCCTGGTCTGGGCCAATCTCTCTTCTATAAAGATACGGGCGTTCTTTGCTTGAGAGGCATTGGTCTGCCGATTCACCCGGTCCAGTTCTGCCACAAAGCGATTGGCTACCTTAGCCGATCTGAACCTATCTCTGTCTTCGAACGATAAGAGGACTATTCCTTCTGAGGTTACCTTAGTTTCGGTGTGTGAAAAGAGCTCACTTATAGCATCCTCTTTAGTCCTAGTGCGGTAGGCTTCCATCAGATTCTCTTTTTCTATGACTGCAAGGGCCACCGTTCGGGATTTGAGAATAGCGGCGATCACATCCGATGGGCTGGTCATAAGGGGCAGAGACATGGACGTTCCAAATTCTGAAATCCCGCCCATCAGGGAAGATGCCAGACCTAACCCCACACCTTCCCTTTGGGGGGGGAGGATGGAGGTGGTGGCCATATACCATTTGGGCAAGAATAGAGAAAGAATTGCTACCACCACGCACACCGCTACAAGATTCACAAATATGAACCTGCGATAGCCAATCAGAATGGACAGGTAAGCATATAGGTCTGTCTTCTCTTCTGCCGTTTCGTCCTCAGCCGATCTGTCCAGTTCCATTTTCTATCCTCAAAACTGTTTACTACTTATTCTGCTTTTTTCGTAACGCTTATAGCAGGAGATTTGTGCTCATCCGGGACCAGTTAGGGACTATTCCGTTGCTTGTTGAACCACCAGGTAGATGGTGGCTAAGTTCCCCAAGACGATCATCGTGTCCCTGAAAAACCCCCAATAATCCCGTTCCGGTTTCTCCGGAACCAGAATGGTATCACCTGGATCGATTTTACGAGATTTGGAGGGGCGAAGCCTTTTGCCGGTCAGACCCTTAACGATCTGGATATTACCTTCACGTGCCTTCCAAGACAATCCGCCCGATCTTCTTATGTAATACCTGTAGTCCTCACCCCGCTGGTAGGGAACCAGCCCGGGGTTTACCACGCTTCCGGAGACATTAACCACCATGCTCTTGGGTGGAATACTGATGGTATCTCCGCTCTTCAGAACGACATCATATTCTTCTTGTCCTTCCAGAAAGAGTTTCCCAAAATCCACAGCAACTCTGCCCGGCGTTTCCCTGGCCCTTAGCTTAAAGTAGTCATATTCCGATTTGGTCATGTCGGCCACCGGAACGTTTTTCAGTCTTTCAAATTCAGGGTCAAGTACATTATATACTCGGATCATTTCTGCTTCAGCCAAGGAGGCGTCAGCGGTAAATCCTCCGGCCTTTGTGATAACTTCAGATAATTTGGTTTGATCCTCCTCAATATCGTATTCTCCCGGGTAGAACACCTCTCCGTTCAGGGTCACCTGTTCCTTTTTGTGAAAATCCGGAATACTTCTGATAAACACCCGATCATCTGGCATCAATGCGATGTTGCTTTGACGATGTTTGCCGGAGATCAAGCCTTCTAAGTCGATGGAGATGGTCCGTGTGGTGTTTAGATCGGGATTGAATCTGATTAGATCTGCCCTGAGAAAGTCTGCATCAATGGTTAAACCGTCGGCTAAGTCTATCAAATCCCTAAGACTATCCTCCGAAACGTATTCGAACTCACCAGGAGATTTCACCGCTCCATATATTCCGCAGGCATTGATAATTGTTTCTCTTGCCGGAACAAGGACCAGGTCTCCTCCTAAGACATAGGGATTTCTGGTCCTCTCCCCAGTCTTCCAGAATTTTAAGACATCCGCTTTGGAGATGGTTCCGTCCGAATGTGTGATTTCAATGTTCCTGCCGGAGGAATTCTCCAAAAGGCCTCCTGCCTGTGCAATCACCTCTGAGACACGGGTATTGGCAAAAACTGCGTAAATGCCAGGAGTTCTGACCGCTCCGGCCACGGACACCTTGAATTTCCTCAACTCCACCAGAGTGACGGTCACCTTAACATTCTTGTAAGATTTCATCACCGATTCTTGGATGGTTTTTTTGGCCTCCTTCAGCGGTTTTCCACCTACCTCCACTCTTCCTACCCGCGGGATCAAAAGGTTACCCTCTGGGGTGATCTTCAATTGGTGGTTCAAATTGATTTCTCCCCAAAGATCAACCGACAGCACGTCCCCTGTTCCCACAACATACTCCTCTGGGTCAACGCTCTTCTCCAAAACTTGTTCACCCTCAGCGGCCGGCGCTATTGAGGGCAAAGCCCGCTCACCTCCTGCCTCCTGAGCATGCGAGGTAGCCTCAGAAATCTTCAGATAGGAAACGACTTCGCAATACGGTAGAAACAGGAAGAATGTTATCAAACTGATCAAGAATGCCTTTCGCACGCTCAATCCTCCGTTTGCTAAAACAGTTCCTTAAACCTAATCGCAGCGTCCCCAAATGGGGATTTTCCGTTTTTTTTCATCCTTGCTCTAAGGTACTTCTGTGTAAATGGCCCTTCGCTCACATTTCACGCAGATACTACCCAGCGCAACCAGTTCTCTGCGAAACATGCGTGGCAATAACCGCAGAAAACCAACACTCATTCCACAGAAAGCCAACCCGTATTGACATTTTGTGACATTCTTCGTCAGAATTTAAAAAAGCCGAGTGTTTTATGGGGTATTAACTCCATACTAACCCGGCACTTCGGCCCTTCGCCAAGCAGGTCAGTTGGTAAATCTTTAACCCTGAGCGCTCAAGCCAAAAGGCAAAATCAGACCGCACTATTCTCAAAGAATGAACCATTCTGAAAGCGGCGAAGACTAACACGAATTGTGTTTAAAATACGCTAAACCATTCTCGACTGATGCCAACGTCTTTATCTATATCGCGTTATGACCTCCTTCTCGAGAAATCGCTGATGGCCGTATGTCCTCAGAAAATTGTGCTTCTCTGATCTGTCTCAACGCCTTAATTCTATATTATACGCAACTCCCCTGCTGCTGTCAAGAAAAAAATCCTTTGTGTCAACGCGAATCAAAAATGTCAGGTTTCTTGCAAATTAAAAATGTCAGTAGTTTAAGGCCACAAGCTCGGGTTCCTTTTATTGGATAACGCGGTTAAAGGATTTGATCTTCTCCTTTTTATACCGGTTTATGTTTTAGCTTATTGCCTTGGTAGAAGATGTTGACGGAACCATCCAGATACTCATGCACCTCCACCTTGGCCTTGACAAAACTGGACCGGTATTCATTGGGCAGAATCTGAAAAAGCTCTCTATGGTAACTTATGGTATTGTCTCCAGCCACAACTCTTTCCTCTTCTTCTTGGATATTAAGAGGGCCGGGATGAATTCCTCCCGACCCTTGATTGTTGGAAATCGGCTTGAAACCGAAAGGTTGACCAAACCTGTGGTTTACTCTTTCTTTTTCACATCTATGTATTTCTCAGGATCCTCCTCAAACGTCCTTTTGCAGCTCTCTGCGCAAAAGTAAAAGGTCTGACCTTTGTAAACGCTCTTGGCAGGAGCCTCGTTTTCATCTATCTCCGTCAGGCAGATAGGATCTATGACCATTCCTCCCTCCTCATTGTTTAAGGGTTCTGGTCTTTTCCCTTGAGGAATTCAAGCATCGAAAGCCTCTGGCCACGGAAAGGTTCTGATCCGAGGTGGCTTAATATCACCCTTATTAGTATACAATTAAGATACAGGAAAGGTTCTCATCGGAATGAACTGTCAGATTGATCGGTGAGGGCATCTTCTCATTCCCAGGCCGTCATACTCCTCGGTTTCAATGGGGACTTTTCTTCCCCTCTTTTCTCCATTCCGGATAACGGTTAAGACCGCCCGAGAACCGACCGGGAAAGCGGAGACCGATTTTCGCAACTGGGTTGAACTCTCGACTGGTTCTCCGTTAAACTCGATGATCCGGTCTCCAGGTTTTAAGCCAGATTTGAAGGCAGGGCTCTCTTTTACTATTTCAGTTATTAGGACGCCAGCTCCTAATCCTGCTCTGCCGGCTTCACCGCACTTCCCTTCCGAAAAGATTCCGATCCATGCCCTCCTAACCTGACCATCCCTTTTTAGCACTTCGCTTACTCGCACGCAGGTCATGGCCGGCAGCATGAAGACCACACCGTCCTCTCCCTCGGGCTTTCCTTCGGTTATGCCCACCAATTCAGCACTGGAATTGAAGACTGGAGTACCACAGGGATAGGGAACCTTTGACCCGTTCCAGATCAATAAGTTCTCATCGTAGGCATCCGCTCCTCCTATCCAGGAGTGCGATATGGTTCCGATACTGACCTGCAATCCTTTTGAATAGTTGGTGTTGCCCAAGGCGATCCCCAGAGTCCCGTTTCTGATTTTTTCCTCCTGCATGATCTTAACCGGTTTCAAATCCTCGGCTTCCACCTGGAGCAGGCTTACGTTGGTTTCAAAATCACAAAAAACCCTTTTGACCTCTTCGTCGCTGATTGTGCTCCCGTCCTGTAACTTCACCGTGATGTTGTCCACATTGACCAGGATATTTTCGGTTGTGAGGATGTATCCGTCCCCCAGGATCACTCCGGAGCCGATCTTCGCCTCTCCGGAGCTTTCATTCTTCCCTACGATGCAAACTACGGAGGGACCAGCTTTGTTTATTACCCCGGCTAAATTCTCCTCTAATTCGGGCAGAGACCCCTTTCCGCACGCCACCAGGAGAACGATGGCCAAGGCGAGCAAGAAGCCAAACCTGGCTTTCTCGAGTTCTGAATTCATGCGTTGCTAAGCGTTAGCAAATGTCAAATATCTTCCTTAAAAGAGCCTATCTGGTGCCCACGGTATAGATGGTCACCCCGCCGTCGTCAATTGCCGAAAGCAATTCTCCCTCATAAACCACTAGGTTGCTGTCAAGGTCTTTTGCGGGTTTAGAGGAAGAAAGGGTAGGATAAAGACCCGCGGCCAAGAATAACAGGAGAACGGCAGAGAATACGTAGGCGGGAATGGAGCCAAAAAGAGGGGTTTTAATGAGGCTGGCAAAATCCTCCGTTTTCCCTAAGAACTTTTGCCATAAGGGAAGAGAAGGAATTTTCCTTCTCACATCCACCTGATAGTCTTGCCAAAAATCCTCCGGCTGGTCGAAGTTGATGACCTGCTTTACCAAATTCAAGGATTTTTGGTGGAGATGAAATTCTGAGAGACAATCGGGACAAGACTTCAAGTGTTCGTTCACCCTCTCTCTTCGGGGCTCGTCCAGATCGGCATAATTGACTATTGCCTTTCTAACCTTTCTGCACTTCATGTTTTATCCCCATCTTCTTGAGCAGTTGTGGATGGTGTTTAGCCAATTCGCCTCTGAGTTTGGATCTGGCTCTATGTAAATACCACCGCACTGTGGCCTGTGGCATCCCGGTTATCTGCGCTACCTCCTTTATGTCCAACCCTTCCAAATCCCTCAAAACGAAAACTGCCTTCTGCCGGGGATTGAGCGCCCCCATAGAACTTTTTATCGCCCAATTAATCAAACTCCTTTGATAAATCTTCTCTACATCCGCCTTCTTTTCCCTCAGTTCTCCGAAGATGTTGTCCAAAAGCTCGTGCCTGTGTTTCTTGTGCTTTCGGATGAAATCGATGGATGCGTTTATGGTGATCCGATAGAGCCAGGTGGACAACTTCTTGGTGGTGTCGAAGTCGTCTAAGTTTTGATAGGTTTTTACAAATACTATCTGCGAAATGTCCTTAGCGTCCTCATAATCGCCCACCATCTTATAAGCGATACTGGCCACCTGGGTCCTGTATTTCTCTACTATCTTCTGAAAAGCAGGTTGGTCTCCTTCCTTTGCCCGTTCTATTACCTCAATCAGAGACTCATCTTCTTTGCTTAAAGTTGACCCTTGGGATTTTGTTTGAGCATTCTTGGGATCGACCCGTTTATCCTTTGCCTTTAACGACTTTTTGCCTCCCGATTTGGCAAAGTTCATAAGATCTTTCTCGCTTTCTGATACGTCCACGATTAAAAAACTGTTTGCTAAGCCCTTCTGAGGCTATTGGCTTGTTGCGTTCATTGTTCAATTTAAGCATTTTCACGGAAAAACACAAGACCTTTTGCCGACAGGAATGTTAAGGGAGAAGAATGCTGTTTCCGAAGGAAGAGGGTCGGAGGTCCGCCAATCATCGAGGGATAACTCGTATCCCTTCCTTTTTGAATAGAGCCGTGGTGACTCCGTCGCCCTTAACTCGTTTCCCTTTTCTTTTTATCCAGTTGCACCCACACGAGGGGCTGCTTTTTTTCAATATGCTCTTTTTTATTTTGAATCTTTTGGCAATGGCAAGAGAAGCGAAGGCGCCTCTCAGAAAAAACTGTGTCAGATCCTCTCCCTTCGCGGAGATGACCTTATTTCGCTTGCAGAGGACATCCTTGCCGTCTCCGGTCTCTATGTCTCCCGGGGGACGCGGGACCGGAAGGCCGCCCAGCTCCTCTGGACAGATGGGAATGGCTCTCCCTCTTCTTGCCAACTCCGCCACATGGTAATCCTCAGCACCTTTTCCGTTAAATCTTGATCCGATGCCACAAAGACAAGCGGAAACCAGATACTTTGGTTCCTTCGTTCTTTTTTTCATTGAAAAAACAAAAACCTCGAAACGAATCGAGGTCTTATGGGTCAGAGCTTGAAAACGGAACTTAGTCTACAAGGTATTGGCTCGACAGAACATAGTTGAGAGGATCCTTGGGACAACCTTGAAAGTGGACTTCGTAATGCAGGTGCGGCCCCGTGGAATATCCCGTGTTTCCGACCATCGCGATCAGATCTCCCCTTTTCACGTGTTCCCCTCTTTTAACCTGTATCTGGGAGAGATGTGCATAAACCGTAGTGTAACCGGATAGATGATTGATTCGAATCATTTTTCCCAGGCCTCGATCTCTTCCCACAAAACTGATCTTTCCATCCGCGGTGGCATACACCGGGGTGCCGATATTCGCCGCCAAATCTATTCCCAGGTGAGGTTGTTTTGTTCCCGTGAAAGGATCTGTCTTGATTCCGAAGCCTCGGCTCAAATAGCCTCTTGTGGGTTGGATAGAAGGAGTATGGTCCAAAATTTCTTTCTTATCGTAAAGACTGGAACATATCTGGTCGAAGGCTTCCCTTTCAAACCTTGCCTGTCTTAAGAGCTTATCCAGTTCGACCTCAGCCTCCTGAGCCTCTTTCACGAGCGGGCTCTGGTTGGAAAACCGGTTCGGCATCGGTCCTCCTATTCCTACCTCTCTCAACTGCGCGTCTATCTCTGGCAGCCCAAAGACCGTTCGAACGTTTTCCTCTTTTTCGATCAGATCTGCCATCTCACCCTTTAGCTTCAACATAGCAGAACTCAAGTCCACCAGCTTACTTTCCAAATACTCGTTTTCCTTCTCCAATTGGCTAAGCTTGGTTCTATCCCGGATTTCGCCGAAGAAATCAAGAGAGAAGAATAGATTGATCACGATCACAAGAACGAAGCTGAGGCAGAGGGGATAGGCCCACTTGGCAGAGATTCTTCTTTTGAAGATTCTTCCTTTATCGGAGGGAACGATCAGAATCGAGAAATGTCTTTTCCGCCTCATTCTACATCCTTGTGCCAGTGTGGAGCCTAATTGAGCACAAAATCTGGCGCACACAAATTTTGGCTAAAATAAAATCCCTGTCTCAGCTTGTCAAGTGTTTTTTTCTATGGAGAGAATGTTTTTAACAGTGGGATGATATTTCTGGGTCCGATTCCCGGGCACATCACATGTCTCTATTTGATTAGAATGTATTCTCTTTTCAATATCTTGTCGACCACTTTGATGAACTTCTCCGAATTCAGGGTCTGCAAGCTATATATGTGCCAGTAAGTCTTCTCTGGCATCTTGTAGTTCGATTTCCGTCTCTTAGGCATCCTGTTTGATTCCCCCCACCTATCCTCCAAGGTCAGTAGGGAAGGCTCAAAAGGACCCTCACCAACCTTGTCGGCAATCTGTTCGATTTCTACAGTCAACTTCTTCGACATTATTGAAAGCAACTGTTATGCCCACCAAGAACACGCGGGCAGATTCAAAATCGCGAATTGCAATTGCTGATGTCCTTTGAAGTTGCAGGCCTAAGAAAATGAGATCACGGCCACACGAAGATTTCTCTTTCAGAAAACTCATCGGGAAAAGACCACAGACTGTGGCTTCTCCCCCACATTCTCCGGCGCGCCAGTCGTCTGGTCGCTTTCCTTTTTTCCGTCATTCGCCTATTTCTTATCTGGTCTTGTAGGTAGGAAAGGAAATTGAGTTTCTAAAGTGCGGAAACTGCGGCGTCAGATCGCACCAAACCGCCCCCTCGCGGAAAAGAAGTGAATCTGGTCGTAGAAAATCTTCAGCCCCTGAATTATTGCCTTTGCATTTCTTTCCTTTCTTCCTACATCGCTTTCTAAGTTATACCCCCCTGAAAAACCTGTCAAGCATTTTATTTCAATAATTCTCAGATCGCTTTCAGTCGATCAATATTATTGCCTTCCCTTCCCTCAAACTTCTACGAACCCAATGGCTTACCTGGTGATGCGTAGTTCTATGCGCTTTTCTGTAGATAATACTCTATTTTTTCGGCGTCTCCAGAAACGCCATTTTTCCTTTGTTTTTCTTGTTCGATTGTGCTATTTTCCCAACTGATTTGACGAAACTTAGCTCCGGCTTCAACGTATCTAAAACCGAAAGGGATCTTCGTGAAGGAGCAGGATGAGATCCTGATAAAGGAAGCGTTAGCAGGCAAGGAAAAGGCGTTTAAGCTTCTGCTCAGCAAACATAAAGAGGCGATATATCACGTGATCCTGAAAATAGTACACAATCCGGAGGAAGCAAGAGACTTGGTTCAGGAGACTTTCATGAAAGCCTTTGGTTCGCTGGGCACCTATAAATCCGAGTTTCGATTCACCACCTGGTTGTATCGGATTGCAGCCAATAGCTCTATCGACTATCTCAGGAAAAAAAGGATTGATTCTCTGTCCTTAGATCAGCCTCTACAGACCAAAGATGGGACTGTGGGGATCGAGCTTCCAGATTGGACCTATAACCCGGAGGTGGATTTAGTTTCCAAACAGAGGGTGCTTTCCATAAACGAAGCCATCGATTCCCTTCCGAAAAAATATCGTGAGGTAATAGTCTATCGACATAAGCAGGATAAATCCTACGAGCAGATTGCGGAGATATTGCGGATTCCGGTGGGAACCGTAAAAGCCAGAATCTTCAGAGCGAGAGAGCTTTTGAAAAAGAAACTCAAATCCCTTAGGTAAGGACAAGAACCATGAAGCCCAGGTCAATTCTGAGAATTCTCCTGATCTCGACTACTTTGTTGATTTGTCTCTCCTATTCGGCCGCTCCCGCCGAGAGGTATACTTTCACTCTCCATAAAGAGGTACCCACAGGAGCGAATCCGTGCTTAAAAGTTCGAAACACCTCCGGTGAGATCAAGATCGAATCCCATCCCGGAAACAAAATAATAATTGAAGCTTTCAAAGTGGTGAAGGCTGATAACTGCGAAAAGGCGAAAAGGATGGCAGACGAGATTGAAGTCATTATACAGAATCGTGATTCCGAGATAGAGATCAAGACCAGATATCCTTCCCGGAGAAGTGGAGGTCTTATGAGACGGCTTTTCTCCTCGGGTGGGAGCATGTCTATGCGCGTGGATTATCACATATTGGTCCCCCAGGAGATTGATTTGAACATACTTAGCACCTCGGGAGATGTGAGAATCTCTAACATCTCAGGACGGGTGGAGGTCAATGCCACCTCCGGTGATTTGTGGGTAAAAAGGATCAAGGGAAACCTACATTTGGAGAGCACCAGTGGAGATATGGAAATCTTCAAGGTGGAGGGTGATCTTGTGGTCCGAGGAACCAGTTCCGACTTGGAAATGTCAGCCATCACCGGCGATGTGGAAATAAGTTCCACCAGCGGAAATACCTCAGTTGAAGAGATTGCCGGTTCGGTGAGAATCGGCAAAACCAGCGGTGACGTCTATTTGGATCGGATAAGGGGAAACATCCAGGTCTCCAGCTCCTCTGGAGATCTGATAATCGATCAAGTAGAAGGTGGACTGGATCTGGAAACCTCCAGCGGGGATATCGAGGTCAAGACAGAAATCTTACCCCAATATGAATACCATGCGGAGACCAGCAGCGGCTCCATAGATTTCAGGCTGCCCGAGGATTCTGATGCTCAGATTACACTTAAGACGTCCAGCGGGAGTATTAACAGCGGATTGCCTCTGGTTTTGAGTACTATCTCCAGGAATTCGTTTAAAGGAGAACTGGGATCTGGCGGACCGGAGATACATTTGGTTACATCCAGCGGAGACGTCGAGTTGAGGGAGTACAAAAGATGAAGAGTCTATACAAGAAGTCCTTGGTGATTGTCTCAGCACTATTCTTGTTTTCAGGGGTTTCTGCTTCGGGCCAAACCCAGACGGAACCCGAATCCAAAAAAGATAGGGCAGAATCTGACACTGCCAAGATTCAGCAGGGTCAAGCCCCCGCAAAGCTCGCTGAGATTGGGATTGACGACGAAGATATCTATATTCGCAGCGAGGGACGAGACGAACCTGAAGTTGACGAAATGGACGCAGAGGGGGGTGTCATCATCGATGAGGGGAATACCAGCAGAAGACCTAGGAAAGTCTATACTATCAGTCACGACATAGTCAAGACGGGAAGGGACATAGTGGTGGAGGAATATGAAGAGGTCGATGGTGATGTGGTATCGATAGGGGGAGATATCACTGTCAAAGGAACCGTCACCGGGAATGCAATAGCAGTAGGAGGGGATGTTTTTGTCAGATCCACCGGAGTCGTTGAGGGTGATGCAGTGGGCATAGGAGGTGAAGTGGAAAGAGAGGGGGGGGGCATAATTAGAGGAGAAAGAGTCGGGGTGAGCTTCTTCCCCAAGAGAATCGTACCGGACCTCGTCGGACTCCCGCCCACAACCATAATCAGATTTCCTCCCTTCTTCGGCGGTTTTGGCGGATTCGCTCTTTTTGCCAGAATTGTCAAGATCATATTGTTTTTGTTCTTGGGGATCGTGGTGATCTCCATCGTTCCCAGAAACGTTACCAGAGTCAAAGACAGAATAAGGCAAGATTTTTTGAAGTCCGGCTTGGTTGGATTGGCGGCTGAAATTCTCATCCTCCCCATCTTCGTTCTGTTGATTGTCACCATCATCGGAATACCGGTGGCACTTTTGGTCCAGCCTCTGCTGATCCTGGCGGCGTTGATTTTGGGATACACGGGGGTATCCTACTTCATCGGTGACAGGCTGAGGGAGGGAACCAGCCTGAAGCCTGACACGCCCATGATGACTTTAGTCATCGGCATATTGGCCGTAGAATCGGTTTTGCTTCTGGCAAGAGTAGTGGGAATTTTCGGGCACTTTCTTTTCGGCTTCAGTTGGATTCTGACCTTCATCGGATGGACTATCTGGTACGTGGCAGTGACTGTGGGCTTCGGGGCCTCTATCCTGACTCGTTTGGGCACTCGCCCCAGGGAACTTAAAGTGTCGGAAACCCCGGCCGAATCGTCCGACTCTGACGCGGGCGATAACAAATCAGCTTAAGGGGAGAAGGTCAAATGAAAACCGTGATCTGGAGAGTTTTTTTAGTAATCGGCCTGGTTTTTCTCGCTTACCCGTTCTCTTTTGCCCGGGAGGACGATACAGAGAAAATCAATAAGAAAATCGAGTTGAAAGGCGAAAAGGCTCTCACCGTGGAGATGGATTTTGGGGGAGGGATCATTGACTTGGAAAAGAACGACACGGGCGACATTCTGGATGCGGAGATAGAATACGATCCGGACAAGGTCGAAATCGATGTCGATTACCGCAAGATCGGAGGCAAAGGGAAGCTTTACTTGGAGAGTGAATTCGAAAACGGACACCTTGATTTTGACACGGATTACAATTACTGGCATCTTGGATTCACCGACAGGGTGCCCATAGATTTCGAAATAGATATTGGTGCCTGCGAAGCTGAATTCGATTTCACCGGATTAAGGATAAGCAATCTGAACTTGGACTTAGGCGCATCCTCCACCGAGATAACCTTCAGAAAGCCCAATCCAGAAAGGATCTCGATAATCAACATAGACGTGGGGGCAAGTGAGTTGAAGATAGAGGGGTTGGGAAACGCCAATTTCGATAGGCTTTCCTTCGACGGAGGAGTGGGAGACTTTACCTTGGACTTCGGCGGAGAGTTGAAGCACAAGGCCTACGTGGACATAGACGTGGGACTGGGAAGTCTGACCATCCTTTTGCCTGAAAACATAGGCGTCAGAATTCACGAAGAAGGCTCGTTCTTGTCTTCTTTCTCAATAGATACAGATGGATTCGACGAGGTGGAGTCCAAGGTTTACGAAAGCCAGAATTTCGGCAAAACCGAAGGGGCATTGATCTTCGACATAGAAATCGGGCTGGGCTCCGTTGAAATCGAATATATCGACCCTTCCCTCTGATAATGCACGATCTTCTGGAGTGCACGGCTTCACGGATTGTTGAAAAACCCCAAATCGGAGTGCACCAGCTTGCTGGTGCGGTTTTTCTCAAGAATGCAGTAATTGGGATACAAACACATCTAGATTTCAAGAAAAATCGCCCATTTGGGTACTCCAAAATCCGCTTTTTCATCAGTCCCTTCAGCTGTACCTCCAGGCCGTTCGGTGTTTTCTGCATAAAGCTGCTAAGGGACTTTGGGCTTGGAAGTGGTCACAGTCCACCGAACTTTTTAACCATCCTTCATTAAGATTCCCCCCGCAACTTTTGCCCCCGGGGCAAAGCTCTCTCCTGGCGGCGGCTGACACACCAAGCACTGAGAATGAAGCACTGAGAATCTTTTTCGAAAAAACATTCTCGCCTATGACGCAGACTGTCAGTTGTTCTTCGATAAGTATATTGTAAGAGAATTTGGAGTTAACACATCAAGCCCAAAACGAGCCAGACTTTGGGCGCCCAAGCAGCCAGCCTTTTAGGGGACGGAAGGCTGGCTGCATTTTTTGCCTCCCAGCGTCTCCGTCCTCCCGGAGCTAGCTTCTCTTTAACCATCTCCACCTTTACCACCCATCCACCCTACCAGACGACTTCACGGACGCCCGAAAACCAGGAAAATCCGATCCTAGCAACACCCCTGTGACCACATTTTGTTTGACAATTTGTGGGTTAGAAGCTACTTTTGACAGTAAATTGAGATTGGATTGGGCTTGACATCCCCACAAAGGAGACGGCGATGGAAACAAATGAGAAAAACCCGGCAGGTCACTCAAAACCTTTCCTGGATTGTGCTGAGGAGGTATCAGCAAAGTGCGAGGCAAACTACAGATTCCTCTTCCAGGAAAGCCCTGCCATTAACATGATAATCGACACAGATGGCATCATAAAGGATCTCAACAAGTCGGCCCTGAGGTCACTGGGTCATGGAAAAGATGAAATAGTCGGAAAGCCTGCTCTGGAGCTTGTCGTTCCCGAACAAAGGGAAAGAGTGGCCGGGCACTTGCAGAGAATCCTCAAGAAGGAGGATACTCCCGAGATCGAAATTGACGTCCTTACCAAAAACGGATCAATCCACACCCTGCTGTTTTCGCCCGGGCCGTTGCTGTTTGGTCAGGACGATGAATCTGCCAGCATTCTCATTACCGGCTTGGACATTACCGAACGCAGGAGGATCGAAGAGGAAGTAAGGAAGATGGCAGATACGGCCATTGAGTTTGTCGATTTTCCGCCTGAACGGGACATATATGATTTCCTAGGTGAAAAGGTAGAGGAATTTGTGGGTGAGGCCGTAATCGCAGTCAATTCAATCGATGAGGAAAAAAACACTCTTCGTGTGCGAAGGATGCTTGGCATCGAGCCACAAAAGGTGAA
Organism: uncultured Ignavibacteria bacterium; assembly: GCA_964588305.1. Lineage (GTDB taxonomy): Bacteria > Zixibacteria > MSB-5A5 > MSB-5A5 > SM1-73 > SM1-73. Next base: position 3,181 of record CAZPOP010000023.1, on the reverse strand, counting down.
GATGGTTAGTCAACTTCTGGGAACAAAGGCAGTAGGTATGTCCCTGAAGGAAATAGGAGAAGAAGCGAAGCTCAAACTGACCGGCGGCAAGCTGGAAAAGGTGGAGGGAGGCCTGTGTGAGCTTCTTTTTCATAACGTCCCAAAAGCTATATGTCGCGAAATCGAAAAACTCCTCGGCATAGAGGAGATCTATTCGATCGGTCTAAGGAGAAAGGGGAGGCTGTTTGGCAGCGTGACTATCATCACCCTGAAAAAAACAAGATTGAACAAGGATATTGTGGAGACTCTTGCAGGTCAGGCCTCCATAGCTCTGGAGCGCAGGCGAGCGGAGGACGCACTGCGCGAAAGCGAAGAACGATACAGAAATCTTTTTGAAAACTCTCCAATTGGAATCTACCGTACGACCCCTGATGGGCGGATACTCATGGCAAACCCGGTCCTGATTCGAATGCTGGGATATTCCTCTTTTGAAGAGTTGGCTTCGCGCAATTTGGAAAAAGAGGGATTTGAACCGAGCTATCCGCGCAGTCAATTCAAGGAACTTGTCGAGCGGGATGGCGAGGTTGAGGGATTAGAAGCCGCATGGATACGGGGCGATGAAAGTGTGATTTTTGTGCGCGAAAAGGCAAAAGCGATTCGGGGAAAAGATGGGACCATCCTATATTACGAAGGAACGGTCGAAAATGTCACCGGGCGCAAGAAAGTGGAGAAGGCGCTGAGGGAAAGTGAAGAGCTTTATCGTACATTTATAGATTCGACATCAGACATTGCATTTGTAAAAGATGAAGGGTTTCGATATTTGATCGCCAACAAAGCCTGTATTGAGTATTTTGGCAAGAAACAAGAAGGGGAAATCATTGGGAAATCGGACTTTGAACTTATGCCGAGAGAACCCGCAGAAGGTTGCAGGCACTCTGATATCAAAGCATTAAAATCAGAAGATATTGTGGTAACTGAGGAATTGGCTGGTGATAGGACCCTCGAGACTCGAAAATTTCCTGTCAGACTTTCCGAGAATAGACTTGGCATCGGAGGATATGTCAGAGACATCACTGAGCGCAAGCAAGCGGAAGAAGCGCTGCGGGTATCAGAGCAGCGCTATCGACTTCTATTCGAACGTAATCTGGCTGCCGTTTACCGTACCACCTTGGAGGGAACGGTGGTAGAGTGCAATGAATCTTTCGTAAGGCTACTTGGTTACGATTCGCGGGAAGAAGTATTAAGCCGTCCAGCTTCAGAATTCTACTTCCACGCAGCCGACCGGGAAGGTTTCATCCAGAGCCTCCGTGAGCAAGGCACTCTCACAAATTTCGAATTCCGCATGCGGCGCAAAGATGGTAGCCCTGTCTGGATTCTGGAAAACGTAAGTCTGATTGAAGATGACGAAGGTACTCAGATCTTGCAGGGAACCTCAATCGACATCACCGAGCGCAAGCGGGCGGAGGAAGCTTTGAGAGACAGCGAAGAGAGATACAGAATACTCTTCGAATCCGCTCCGGAAGCCATCATAATAATCGATTTGGACGGCACCATACTGGACTGCAACGACAAGGCTGGCGCCGTCAGTCGGCTCTCCAGACAAGAACTAGTTGGTAAGTATTTTACAGAGATGGGCATGTTTGAGGATGAGGACAAGCCAAGATCAAGACAGCTCTTTTCCTGGTTAATGTGCGGCGAGGGTCTGGGGTCTTTTGAGATTCAGGTGGCTGGTGCCAATAACGAAATCCGTTGGGTCGAAGCATTTCCTGCGTTGCTGAAGAAAAACAACCAGCCTTACGCCATTCAGATCATATCCCGTGACGTCACCGAGCGAAAGCAGGCGGAGGAAGCGCTGCGAGAAAGTGAAAGGAAATATCGGTCGCTGGTCGAGCAATCAATGCAAGGAATTACAGTTGTCCAAGACTTTCACATTGTATTTGCTAACAATGCGTTTGCTAAGATCAGTGGGTACACTGTCGAGGAGCTTCTATCGCTTCCGCCCGAAAAGGTAAAGGGAATAATACATCCCGAGGATCAAGCGCTCGTCTGGGGTCGCTTCAAGGAACGATCGACGGGGAAGCCCGTGCCTCCGCAATACGAATATCGCGGAATTCGAAAGGACGGATCGGTATGCTGGGTTGAGATGTCTGCCAGCCGGGTCGATTATGGGGGGAAACCCGCCATACAGGGAACCTTCGTGGACATCACCGAGCGCAAGCAGGCGGAGGAGGCGCTCCTAAACTCCGAAGAACGATTTCGAACGATAGTTGAGACTGCCCCGAGCCTCCTGGTGATCAGTGATGCAGATGGTAATAACACGTACCTCAGCCCTAACTGTGAAGAGACCACCGGCTACACTCAAGGAGAGCTAGAGGGTAGAATGATATGGTGGGTGCATGAGGATGACTCGGCCAGAGCGAAGGAGGTCTACGGATGTGCCTTACGCGAGGGGGTGGGAGGCAGGAACTTTGAATACAAGGCGGTCAAGAAAAACGGAGAGTTGTGGTATGCTTCAAGCTCGTGGGAGCCGCTTAGAGATAAGGAAGGGAAATTCCAGGGCGTTGTCATGCAGACAATTGACATTAGCGAGCGCAAACTGGCAGAACGAGCGGTGCGCGAGAGTGAGGAACGATATCGCAGTCTCTTTGAGGACTCCCCGATTTCTCTGTGGGAGGAGGATTTTTCCCAGGTAAAGAAGTCTATTGACGGTTTGAGAAATGCAGGTGTCACAGATCTGAAAAAGTACCTCAGGGAACACCCAGACGTTGTCGCCGATTATGCAAGTATGGTTAGGGTGGTTGACGTGAACAGAGCTAGCCTTGAGTTGTTCCAGGCCGACACCAAAGTGGAGCTCCAGCGGGATATAAGAGACACATTCACTGAAGATTCATACGATGCATTTCTGGAAGAACTCGTCTCCCTGGGCGAAGGCAAGACCGAATTCGTGACCGAAGCCGTCAGCAAAACTCTAAAGGGCGAGAAAAAACATGTCGTGGTCAGATGGTCTGTCGCCCCGGGTCACGAGAAAACATTATCAAAGGTGTTAGTTTCGATCAGTGATGTCACCGAACGCAAGCGGGCGGAGGAGGCGCTGCGTGATTCACGGCGTATGCTGCAGACTGTATTGGACTCAATCCCATCTACAGTCTTTTGGAAAGATCGTGATTCAATTTACCTCGGCGCCAACCGCGCCTTGCTGGAG
>CAZPOP010000022.1:0-52442 GCA_964588305.1 uncultured Ignavibacteria bacterium | reverse complement strand
CTATTCCCTCTCCCCTTGCACTTCGTCCTGAGACTCAGTGTCGAAGGATGGGAGACGGATCTACCGAGAGGGGGTCTAAATGTTCCGTAGGCCTTGTGTCCTGCGCTCCTGAAAAATGAATCTGAGCACTTTTACCACCACTTTTGTGGTGAATGAGATAGGTCACGTGTTATTGAGAGAGAACCGTAGGGAAGAAAGTGAAAACGAGTTTCGAAAACCCTTTTCTTATGAGTGGTGAACAAGAAAAAAAATCAGAACAAGGCTCTCCAAGGTCACCAAGGTCACCAACCCCACCCGGCTGGGTGGCAAGGTAAAGCTGAAGCTTTACACTCCAGCCAGGCACTTCGAGGAATCCCCCTTTGAAAAAGGGGGACTAAGGGGGATTTTGTGACGGAGTTAGCTGGCTGGGCGGCTCGGCTTGCCCGCCTCAGGCGGGTCTGCTCGTCAGATAGAGTCAGGAGCACGGCGCTCCTGACTGGAATTAGTTGTTAAGTGCATATATTCTGATTTCAAAACTCTGTTTTCAGTGATTCTGGCAGTAAGTCTTTCAAACGAGGATATGATTCAACAAGACGGAAAATATCGGCCAAATCTTTCTGACGTTTGCTCATGCGTCTTTGCTTATCAGAATACGCCCATATTTTGCCTTGAAGTACATCCTCTATCGCCGCAACTTTCATCTGGTAACCCATGAGCTCTCTTGTCGAAGACCGAGCTATGAAAGTCTGGTAACGGGGATCGGTCTGTAATTGGATTCGTAAATCAGATTTCGTGCTGGTGAGATTCACACTGTGGGGGAACTCTTCTATGCGGAAGATCCTTTCTGCTGCCCTCAGCAGGTTTTCTTCTGCCTCCGTGACAACAACTAAATCTAAATCCAAGCTAACCACAGGCTCAACATAGGCATTGACGGCGAGTCCTCCAATCACACAATAATCGACTTTCATCTCCTTTAGCAAATCCAGCATTTGCTGCAGGATGTCCTCTCGCCCATTACTCACAGAATTCATGAACTCTTTTTTGGTCACAATAATCTTCCTTTTCCATTGCGCCAAATGATGGGTAATTACATGGAGCAAAAAGCAAAGCTATAGCTAATACGCTCCCGAGTCAAGTTGTTTTATTGTTATGCCACCGAATTTTGGTCTATTTCTCAATTCTGATATTGTATTTTCTCATCAGAGCCTGAAAATTCGGCCTCTGCATTCCTACGTCTTTGGCGGATTTGGTTACGTTCCAGTCGTTTCTGGTTAAGGCATCCAGAATAAACGATTTTTCGATACTCTCCACAGCTGATTCCCTCAGCTTTTTCTTGGTTTCCTTTAACTCGTCTGAATCCTTGGGGATGAGGGTATCGGGATGAGCCATCTCGGCTGTCACTGCAAAGGGAAGATGTTCCGTGGTAATGGCTTCGCCTTCAGCCATGACCACGGCTCGTTCGATCACATTCTCCAGCTGCCTCACATTTCCCGGCCAGCTGTAGGCAGTTAGCATATTCATCGCGTCGACCGAAATGCTCTTGATGTTCTTCTTCATCTCTTTGGCATATTTCTTCAGAAAATGATAGGCCAGAAGAGGAACATCATCTTTCTTTTCCCTTAAAGGTGGAACGGTGATGCTGACCACGTTCAACCGGTAAAAGAGGTCCTCCCGGAATTGCGTCTGCTCCACCAGCTTTTCCAAGTTCTTGTTGGTGGCCACGATGAATCTCAAATCCACCTTTTTGGGCTTGACTCCGCCCACCGGAGTGAACTCCCTTTCCTGAAGGACCCTCAATAGTTTGGATTGAAAATTCGGGCTGGTGTCTCCTATCTCGTCCAAAAAGATGGACCCACCGTCGGCCGTTTCAAAGAGTCCGGGTTTGGTCACTATCGCCCCGGTGAAGGAACCTTTAACATGGCCGAAAAGCTCGGACTCCAAAAGCTCCTGTGCCAACACCCCGCAGTCCACCGGAACGAATGGCTTTTGCTTTCTGGGGCTGTTGAAATGAATGGCCCGAGCGATAAGCTCCTTGCCCGTTCCGCTGTCCCCCCGGATCAAGACGGTGCTGTCTGTGGGAGCGACCTTGCGAATTAACTTGTATACCTCCTGCATCTTGGGGCTGCTGCCGATGATATTATCGAAGCCGTATTTGGCCTCCAGCTCCTTTCGCAGGTAGATATTCTCATGAATCAGGCTTTTTTTTTCCAGGGCCTTTTCGACCACGACCAGAACCTCATCCGGGGTGAAAGGCTTGGGGACGTAGTCGAAAGCGCCCAGTTTCATCGCCTGGACCGCGGACTGGACCGTGGAGTAGCCGGTTATGATGATCACCAGGACGTCCGGGTATTCGGTCTTGACCCTTTCCAGAACCTGCATCCCATCGATCCCCGGCATCTTGATATCGGTGATTACTATGTCAATTGGCTCTCGCTTCAGAAGATTAAAGGCTTCCTGGCCGGACAACGCCGTAAAGACTTCGTGCCCACCACCTTCCAGAATCTTCCGGCAGCTTTTCAACACGATCTCCTCGTCATCGACCACCAATATTCTGGCTTTACTCATACGCTGGTTCCCCGTTATCTGCAGTTTAAGACGGTTTTCCTTTTACCGGTAGTCTTACGGTAAATGTAGTCCCCTTTCCCACTTGGCTTTCCACTTCTAATTTGCCTCTGTGTCTTTCAATTATGCCGTAGCTTACAGAAAGTCCCAATCCCGTTCCCTTTCCTTGCTCCTTGGTGGTGAAGAAGGGGTCTAAAATTTTGGGCAGAATCTCTTTTGGGATTCCCACGCCGGTATCGGTGAACCGAACGGCGGCCATCTCATTTTCGGTCCCTGAAGACACGGTCAGAGTTCCTCCCTGGGGCATAGCCTCGATGGCATTGAGAATGATGTTTATGAATACCTGCTGAATTTGCCCCACATCTATCATTATCTTGGGCAGGTCCGGCTTGACTTTCTTTTCAATCCTGACATTTTGCATGCCGGCTTGATGGGAAACCAAATCTATGGACTTCTCTATGAGTTCGTTTATATCTGACAGAGTCTTTTGAGGGGCGGTCTGTCTGGCAAAGTCCAAAAGACCCTTGACGATCTTTTTACACCGATTAGTCTCATTGACGATGACCTCTAAATCCTCTTTGTCTGGATCTCCCTCTTTCTTGGCTTTAAGCAAGAGAGAAGAGTAGGTCAGAACCCCGGTTAAGGGGCTGTTGATCTCGTGAGCAACCCCGGCAGCCAACTTGCCTAAAGAGGCCACCTTATCCGACTGAATCAGCTGATTCTCGGTCTTTCTTAGCTCTTCAGTTCTCTGTTTAACCTTATGTTCCAGAGTCTTTCCCCAGTCCATCAGCTTTTCGTCGGCTTTCTTTAGATCTGAGGTCATCTGGCTGAATGAGGAAGCTAACTGTGCGATCTCACCTTCAGCCTTGACAGGGATGGAATGGTCTAAATCGCCTTCCGCGATCTTTTTGGTTCCTTTAACCAATTCCCTGACCGGGCGGGTTACATAGCGATTGATGGAGATGCTGATGGTCACCGAGATCACCAAAAAGGCAATTACAGCGAAGATGATCATCTTGTTTTGGGCACCTTCTATCTCCTTATCCACCTCAGCCAAGGACATCCCGATATCCAATACTCCCAGGACCTTCTGTTCCGGGGGGTGGGCATGGCAGGCCGGGGTATAGCAATCAGGTTCATTGTATATGGCAGAGATGACTCCCAATACTCTATGACCTTCCTTGGCTTTGAAAATTCTGGAGCGGTCCGGCGTGTCCAGTCTCTCCAAGGGCTTTTCCGCCGAATGACAGGCGTAGCAGGCTTCGGCCTTTTTGTCCACCATTTCCCCAATGTCTTCTTTATCAGTGGAGAACATTATCATCCCATCTTTATTGAAAACCCTGATTTTCTCCAGACCCTCCTGCTGTCCGATGGTCTCGATGATCTGGTGCACATCTTCGCTTAAGTTCCTCAGCATGTCGTATCTGGTGCTTCTTCGCACTGTCTCACTTATCCTTATAGCACCCCGCATGACCTCACCTGTCAGTTGCTTCTTCTGAGAGGCAATGTTGACGTATGCAAAGATTCCTATGGACAATATCAGGATGAACCCCACCGCCAAGATTAGCTTAGCCCCGATACTTTTTCGCCACATAAGTTCCCTCGTAATTAGTGAATTATTTCACAAAGGTCCACCCATTATACGAAAGTCGGCCCTCAAAAGGTAATCCGAAAGAAAGCTCCGATGTTGTCTACAGAATATTATTGGTTCTATTCTAGCTTGTCAAGAAATTTGATCGGGGGCAGGACAAGAAGGTCAGGGGAGGTTTTTTCCGGATTTTGGAAAAAAAGCGTCCCTAACCGGATTTGAACCGGTGTCGCCGCCGTGAAAGGGCGGTGTCCTAGACCGGGCTAGACGATAGGGACGAGCTTTGCTGGTTCACGGTCCACAGTCAACGGTGAAGACCAAAACCGTTTTGGCTGTGAAGTGCAAATCATTTTCTGTTTACCATCCCGCCTGAGGCGGGATCGCGCCTAGAGGGACTCGAACCCCCAACCCTCTGATCCGAAGTCAGATGCTCTATCCAATTGAGCTATAGGCGCAGATTCAGTCACTCCGAGAGTATAGCTTTTTACCCTCCACAAGTCAACAGAAAATTGAGCGTTTCTGTGAATACGAACAGGAGTCACCCACTTTTTGAAAAAAGAGATCGAGCAACGTCCTTCTTTCCTGACGAATGTCACGGTGAACCCAAAAGAGAAGAAAGCCGGCGCAAATGAAACAAAATGATGCTCCTACAAAGATTGAAGTTGATACCTAATTCACCACAAGCTATATTGTCAAAAATCTCATAGGTGCTCCGTGGACGTTTGGCAATTAGAGATTCACAGTCGAACGGAAAGCTTCAGCTCATCTCCAATCTTGGCTGATGGATAAGATTCGAGTTTACTATGTTGTAAGGTTTTTGACCAGCTTCGCCCTGGGGACTATCCTTCCGGTCTACGTTCTCTATTTCCGACATTACCACATAAATCTTTTTCAAATCGCCTTGCTGGCTGCCGTCTTCGAGGCATCCATCCTGATTTTCGAAATGCCCACGGGGCTGGTGGCCGACACTTATGGCAGAAGAATCTCGGTAATCCTATCGGCATTGTTTTCGCTTATATCGGGCATCTTCTTCATCTTCTTTCCTTTCCTGTTTGGATTCATCGTCGCAGAGATATTGAACGGATTGGGTGAGACCTTGAGATCAGGGGCCTTAGAAGCTTGGCTGGTCGATTCCTTAAAGCATGAGAACAGGGAAGAGAAGATCAAACAAGCCTTTGCTCGGGGGACAAAATACAGAGTCATCGGCAATCTTCTGGGGTTGATTCTAGGGGGATATTTGGCTTCAATAGATCTTACAGTGGTCTGGGTCCCTTTCACTATCATTTTCTTTGAGTTGAATATATTCCTGATATTAAATTTGAAAGAGGAATACAAAATCAACAGGGCCATCTCCGGCAGGATCACTTCAAGAATTTCTGAAACGATTAAGAAAAGCTTGATCGTTATAAAATCGCAGAAATTGCTTTTGGCTTTGCTCTTGCTTGCCCTCTTTTCCGAATTCTCTTTTGAGACCATTTCTCAGTATTGGCAAGTTCACTTCAGCGAGAATCTTTTCATAAAGACCGAATACTTCGGCTGGATCTTGGTGATTTCTTCTGTTGTCACGATCTTTTTGATAGATAAAGCTACCAGGGTATCTGAGAAGTTTAAACATGAGGTCTCTTCTCTGGTGATACTGGAGATATTGTCCGTTTTCAGCCTCCTGGTGATAGCTTTAACCCTCTCACCTGTCATCGCCATATTCTTCTTCATTCTGCTTCAGTCCTTTGTCAGCTTTAAGGAGCCAATATTCCTGGACCTGTACAACAAACAAATCCCTTCGGAACAGAGAGCCACCTTGCTCTCCTTTCAAAGCTTGGTGGGATCCGGTGGCGAAGTTCTGGCGGGGCTTTGCATTGGGGTGGTGGCTTTGAAATTTGGATTGAGGATTACTTTCGGACTGGGAACTGTGGTTCTGTTCTCAGGCATAATTGGTTTTGCCATGCTCTTGACCTTAAGACGAAACAGGCAAAAGGGAGATTTTCTGCCTTATTAGAGAGAGCTTTTCAAAAAAGCCATGACAATACGGCGGGCTGGGGACCTCACCCATACGAGTGCTGGCCCTGCGCGACAAAGGATTGGGATACAATAGCCAAATCTGGCGCAGGCGAGGTTCATCCTGGCCCTGATCGGGCAGGAGTATAGCCTCTGCCCGATCCAACGAAGTATGTTCAGGCTTGCCAATAAGATCTTTCGCGCCTTCCCTATCTCTTGAAGATCTGAGCAATGAGTTAGAATAATGTTGACTTACAGGAGTGTCTTTGTATTTTGCAGGTAGAGTCTAGAAGGCTCACATCTCAGAGCAGGAGGAGCCATGGGACTGATCAAAGGATTAATGCTTATTGTAGCTAACAGTTATCCTTTGGAGGCGGCAAGAAGATGACACGGTCCTTTTCTATCACACTGGCTATCACACTGGTTCTGGCGCTGGCGTCCGGTTCGGGGTTGGAGTTGCAGGCGAAGGGTGAGGTAACCTTCACTGCAACAGAACTGCTGGGCCGTCCCACCGACAGCTCGGTTACCGTTAACGTACTTGCTGATGAGGACCTAGAGGTCTACTTCGAGTACGGTACGGAGTCTGGCGTGTATACGGGTCAAAGTGATACTACCACGTTTCCAGGCGGAGAGCCCATTGAGGCGGTCATCGATGATCTCCAACCCAACACACGATACTACTACCGAATAGCCTACGCCCAGCCGGGCGAGGACGAGTTTTTTACAGCGGAAGAGCACACCCTCCACACCCAGCGTGCGCCGGGCGAAACCTTCACCTTTGTGATCCATGCAGATCCCCACAACGGGGATTTCAACAGCGACCTGTACGAAATCGCAATGGAGAACACATTGGCCGACACCCCCGACTTTGTTATCGACCTCGGGGACAACTTTATGACTGAAAAGCTGGTCAAGGACGTGAATGATGATCTCCTGTATGAGGCCGCCCTCCAGACCTTCCTGGACATGCGGCCCTATTACGGTTTGGTAGGGCACTCGACGCCCTTATACTTGGCCATCGGAAATCATGAAGGGGAACTGGGCTGGAAGCTGGACGGCGACGCGGACAACGTTGCCGTGTACTCAAGGAACATCCGCAAGGCCTATTACCCCAACCCGATCCCCGAGCCCGCCGGTTTCTACTCGGGCAGTACGACCACCACTCCCTATGCGGGGCTCGACGATAGCTACTACGCCTGGGAATGGGGCGACGCGTTGTTTGTCGTCCTCGACCCGTTCTGGTACACGACCTCCAAACCCCAATCGTACACAGATGACCCCGATGAAGGCTGGAAGTGGACCCTTGGGGAAGAGCAATACTACTGGTTCAAGGAAGCGCTCGAGCAGAGCAACGGCGTGTTCAAGTTCGTGTTCATCCATCATCTGGTTGGAGGGCGGGAAAGGAATTCACGCGGCGGCATCGAGGTGGCAGGTTATTATGAATGGGGTGGAAGGGACATAGACGAGAATTACGAATGGGATGACCAGCGCGGCTGGGAGGGCGGCCCAATCCACGACCTGATGGTCGCGAACGGCGTGACCGCCATATTTCATGGTCACGACCACTTTTTCGGCTTGCAGGAACTCGACGGCATCGTCTACCAGGAATGCCCAAGGCCCAACCACGACGGCTATAGCCAGGGCAGTGCCGAGGAAGCCGGTTACACCGAGGCCAATACCGTGATCCTGCCCAACTCGGGCCACCTGCGCGTCACCGTCTCTCCCACAGAAGTGACAGTTGACTACGTTCGAGCCTATCTCGAGGGAGACGGCACAAATGGGGAGGTCGCCTACTCGTACACCATCAATGCCGATACGCCCGTGGTCTCGGACGTTCCCAATCAGACCGTCGCCTACGGTGAAAGCTTCGTTTCCATCAGCCTGGACAACTATGTGACCGACTCGGATGATCATGATTCGCTTATGGTCTGGACGCATTGGGGCGAAGTTGAGTTGTTGGTTGACATAACTGACCGGGTAGCCACTATAAGCGTTCCCTATCCAGAATGGAATGGCTCCGAGATCATATGGTTCAAAGCCTGTGACCCGGTAGGGTTGTGTGATTCCAACGAGGCCACGTTTACGGTCATGGCACCGAATGACACACCTGCAGTCTCTGACATTCCCAATCAGACCATCGCCGAAGGTGAGAGCTTCGCTTCTATCAGTTTGGACAACTATGTGGCTGATCCGAATGATCATGATTCGCTTATTATCTGGACTCATTGGGGCCAAACCGAGTTATCGGTTGACATGACTGATCGCGTGGCCACCATAAGCGCTCCCAATCCGGACTGGAATGGTTCCGAGACCATCTGGTTCAAAGCCTGCGATCCGGGCGGATTATGTGACTCCAATGAAGCCGCTTTTACCGTTACAGCAGAGAATGACACGCCCGTGGTCTCAGACATTCCCAATCAGACCGTCGCTTTCGGTGAGAGTTTCGCATCCATCGGCTTGGATAACCATGTGACCGACCCGGACGACCACGATTCGGTTATGATGTGGACACGTTGGGGCGAAGTTGAGTTATTGGTTGACATAACTGACCGGATAGCCACCGTAACCGTTCCCAATCCGGACTGGAACGGTTCCGAGACCATCTGGTTCAAAGCCTGTGATCCGGGTGGGTTGTGTGATTCCAATGAAGCTACTTTTACGGTTAGAGCAGAGAATGATACGGTGGGCGTGTATCCCGATGGCGACGAGCTGTTTGGTGTGGAGGGATTCTCCTTATCACAGAACTATCCTAATCCATTCAATCCGGTGACCCAGATTGAGTTTGAAGTTCAGGGTTTAGAGTTCAAAAAACCCGTTCACACCACTCTCAAAATATATAATATTCAGGGGGAGTTGGTGAGGACTCTGGTGGATGAACCAAAACAAGCCGGGACTTATGAGGTGACCTGGGATGGGAGAGATCAAAACGGGGAGGAGGTTGCCAGCGGGGTTTATCCATACAGGCTGCAGGTGGGGAATCTCGTCCAGGCCAGGAGAATGGTTTTGATGAAGTAATATCGGGGAGGGCATCTGTTTGAGCAGATGTTCAACCTTCGCCCGAACAGTGAACCCTGTTGCAGATCACACCAATCTGTCGAAGTAGGCGAGAACTGGGCACGGCGACTTTTTATCACACTGGTTGTGACGTTGACGTTTTTGCTGGTGGTCCAACTGTACGCGAAGGACTAAACGGACCTGACTGCAACCGAATTGCTGGGTCATTGCACCGGCTGTTCGGTCACGTTGAATGATCTTGCGGATGAGGACCCGGAGGCCTACTTCGACTACGGTACGGAGTTTGGCGTGAATGCGGGTCAAACCGATCTCAATCTCTGCAAAAACTCTTTCAGGAGGCTAAAAAAAACGTATAGCAAAATCTTTGTTTGCCTGTTTCTCGTCATAGCATTGCCCGCTTCTTCCGCATTTACGCAGACAGACCCTTGGCCTGCGACCATCGAGCTGTCGAGCTTGGCCGAAGAACAGCGATTGGTTTTTCATGGTGTTTTGCCATATGAGCTTACGGGCCATACAGCTGCATCCGCCGACATAAATGCCGATGGATACGATGATGTGCTCATTGGGGCTTGGAGCGCCTCTGTTGGGGAGACGGGGGCTTTATATGTCTATTACGGCAGCTCTTCTCATGAGGAGTACGAGATCGATTTATCTACTTTGGATGGAGAAAATGGCTTTACATTATATGGGACTTCCATAAGAGACCATATTGGCCATGGTCTTGCCGTAGGGGATATCAATGGTGATGGAGTGCAGGACATTGTTATGGGTGCCCCTGGTGTTTCCTATGAGGAGGGACAATTAGGCGCTGTGTACGTGGTGTATGGAGGGACAGGTACCCACCAATCACTCATTCTATCCACTGACCTCGATGGGCAAAATGGATTTGTGCTGAACGGTTATGAATCAATGAGCAAGACAGGAGCCTCGGTTGCATCTGGTGACGTTAATGGAGACGGCATTGATGATGTGCTCATTGGGACGCCATACTATGGCGCTGAAGTTGGCGCTGTTTATGTCTTTTATGGAAATTCAAACGATGAACACACTGCATCGTACGAACTCGCTGACCTGGATGGGACGAACGGCTTTGCAATCTATGGAGATCTCGTGAATCAACAGGCAGGAAGGTGGATGGCGTCAGGCGATATCAATGGTGATGGTATAGATGATGTGATCATCGATGCGTTTCGTGCAGATAACGAAGCTGGAAGAGTGTATGTCGTCTTTGGAACCAATGAAAATCCACGCGATGACATCCAACTTTCGTCCCTGGACGGAACGAATGGTTTCATATTGTATGGTGCTGAGGAAGGAGATCAAACTGGCCATGTATCAGCTGGAGATATCGACGGCGATGGAATAGACGATATTGTGATTGGTGCCCACATGGCAGAGGATCGTAAAGGCAAGGTTTATATTGTATTTGGCGGCCAAGATTTTTCAACTGGTGCCTTTGACTTGGGTAATGACATTGACGCACAAACAGGCTTTGTCTTGAATGGTGTTGACGATCAAGGGATGGCTGGGATATCTGTAGATGCAACAGATATCAATGCTGATGGCATCCATGATGTGCTGGTTGGAGCTGCTGACGACGGACATGGGACGTGGATGTGTCATAACGACGAACCGTGTGGAGGGGAAGGTTATGCTTATGGTGCCAGCAAGGTCTACGTCTTTTATGGGTCAGATACCCTACTATCCTCTTATGATCTGTCAGTTCTTGATGGCACGAATGGGTTCACAATTATCGGTGAAGACAGCAAAGATGAGACGGGGACGAGCGTATCTGCTGGTGACATCAATGGAGATGGGAATCTCGACATCATTGCCGGCGCTCCTCGTGTAAACACTCAATCCGGAAAAGCATACGTTATCTTTTCCATGACGGCACCGAATGACACACCTGCAGTCTCTGACATTCCCAATCAGACCATCGGGGAGGGCGAGAGCTTCGCCTCGGTCAACCTGGACAGCTATGTAGATGATCCGGACAACTCGGACGACCAGATGATCTGGACTCATTGGGGCCAAACCGAGTTATCGGTTGACATGACTGACCGGATAGCCACCATAACCGTTCCCAATCCGGACTGGAACGGTTTCGAGACCATCTGGTTCAAAGCCTGCGATCCGGGCGGATTGTGTGACTCCAATGAAGCCACTTTTACCGTTACAGCAGAGAATGACACGCCCGTGGTCTCGGACGTTCCCAATCAGACCGTCGCCTACGGTGAAAGTTTCGCATCCATCGGCCTGGACAGCTATGTGACCGACCCGGATGATCATGATTCGCTTATGGTCTGGACGCATTGGGGCGAAGTTGAGTTGTTGGTTGACATAACTGATCGGGTAGCAACGGTAACCGTTCCCAATCCGGACTGGAATGGTTCCGAGATCATATGGTTCAAAGCCTGTGACCCGGCTGGGCTGTGTGATTCCAACCAAGCCACGTTCACGGTCATGGCACCGAATGACACACCCGTGGTCTCTGACATTCCCAATCAGACCATCGCCGAAGGTGAGAGCTTCGCTTCTATCAGTTTGGACAACTATGTGGCTGATCCGAATGATCATGATTCGCTTATTATCTGGACTCATTGGGGCCAAACCGAGTTGTCCGTTGACATAACTGACCGGGTGGCAACGGTAACCGTTCCCAATCCGGACTGGAACGGTTCCGAGACCATCTGGTTCAAAGCCTGCGATCCAGGCGGATTATGTGATTCCAATGAAGCCGCTTTCACCGTTACAGCAGAGAATGACACGCCCGTGGTCTCAGACATTCCCAATCAGACCGTCGCCTTCGGTGAGAGTTTCGCATCCATCGGCCTGGATAACCATGTGACCGATCCGGATGACCATGATTCCGTTATGATCTGGACGCATTGGGGCGGAGTTGAGTTGTTGGTTGACATAACTGATCGGGTAGCAACGGTAACCGTTCCCAATCCGGACTGGAATGGCTCCGAGATCATCTGGTTCAAAGCCTGTGATCCGGGTGGGTTGTGTGATTCCAATGAAGCTACTTTCACGGTTACAGCAGAGAATGATACCGTGGCCGTGTATCCCGATGGCGACGAGCTGTCTGGTGTGGAGGGATTCTCCCTATCACAGAACTTCCCCAATCCGTTCAACCCCTTCACCAGTATTCAGTATTCAATACACAATAGACAGAAACGCGTCCGAACCGCCCTTAGGATCTATGACATCAAGGGACAATTGGTGAGGATTCTGGTGGATGAACGCAAAGAAACGGGAACCCACCAGGTCCTCTGGGATGGAAAGAATGAGAGTGGTGAAGAAGTGGCAAGCGGTATATATTTCTGTAAGCTGAAAGTCGGAGACCAGAGTCAGACCAAAAAGATGATTTTGATGAGATAGGAGCGCGGATAAATCGAGTCGTGAGAATCTCCCCGCACCTAACTTAAGTTAGGTGCTGGAACTTCTATCCTAAAACGCACCTGTTTCTTGTTCGGGCGGGGGTTGGACCCCTGCCCGATCTAAATAATATCTCTAAAAATCATAGCCAAACTTGAAATAGAATTTGTCCCATTCATCTGTGGCGATACCGTACGCGATTTCGAGGGGACCTAACGGAGTATCCAGAGCCAAACTGGTGCCAAAGGCATGTTTTAGTTCCTTCAGTTTTATGCTTTCGAATTCCGACCAGATGTTTCCCGTATCATACCTTAAGGTCCAGTATAATTCGTGAAAGAATCGAAACCTTAAACCCAAATTCCCCAAAAACATCTTATCTCCTCTGAGTTCTTGGGCAAATAAGCCGTACAGATCATCCGGTCCTCCCAAGGTGAATTTCTCACTCAAAGGCACAGTTCCATCTGAAACTCCAACGGCAATCTTGGGATGAAAATTGACCCTTCGGTGCAAAGGAAAATAAGACTCCAGAGAGGTGAACGCCTTTCTATAGACTACATCTCCTCCCAGAATGTCTCCGGCGAATTCAAAATACAGATGGTGGTATTTTCCCTGCTTCGGGAACGGATACTTGTCAAAAGTGTCCACCAGAGATCTCAGCGTGAGGCTTCTTATATTGGTGGTAGATTGGGTCTTGTGAAGGTCGTTGTCTATTTGAATCCTTTCCCATCTGGTTTCAAGCGAGAGCGTTCCCAGTCTGGAAATGTGTTGTCCGAAGGAGAGGGTGGTTCCCGTCCTTTTCTCTTTAAAGTAGCCTATCTTCTCGTGTTCCTCATACAGGTTCCTTCTTGCTCTTCGATGAAAAACATCAAGCTTATAGGTTAGATAGGTTTTAAAGATTTGATCGGCCTTGAAGTTCAATTTGTAGATCTGTCTTCGGTCGCCATACTGGAAATGCGTGTAGATTTCATTCCCCACGCCAAACACGTTGACATCCGCAAGCTGCAGAAACCCCTCAGCCTTGTATTCGTCCTTGAAGTGAGCTCCGATCCTGACCAGATTGAACTTCTTCTCTTTGACTTTGAGCCGAAGCGCCAATCCCTGCCCTGTGGAATAGGTATTCAAAACCACGCTTTCGAAAAGCCCGCTGCTGTGGATATTGGAGATGCCCCGACTGGCCAATCTAGAGTTGAAGGCCTCCCCCGGCTTCAAGGGGAAATTCCTCAGCACCACCCAGTTTCGTGTCCTATGGTTTCCACTCAATTCAATTTGAGATATTATGCCCTCATTCAGGCTAACCTCCAGACTTCGGGAAGAGGAATCATATCTCACCTTTTCGACATGAGCCAGACCGTATCCCTTCCTGTGATAAACCGCCATCACAGAATCCAACCCTTCCTGCAGAGCTAGGTGATTCAGGATGTCAGTGGGGAGAAATTCGATCCGTGTTTGGAGAAAAGAATCGGGATAGATCGTGTTGTTGAGGAACACGATTTCCTCCGCCGGAGGGTTTTCCGACACCTGGTAAACGAGGGAGTAATCGTCGCCTGCGATTCTGGAGATGATGGCGAATACATCAGAGAAATACCCGGTTGAGTGAATTTTCTCCAAATCGGATCTAATCTGGTCTTCGGTGAGGGTGCTTTCGATCCTTGTTTCGATTATCTCCGTAAGATGATCTTTCTTTATCTTTTGGTTCCCTAAAAAGTTGAGTTCACATATTTTGAATTGAAAAGAGTCTGGATTTGGTACTTTCCTTTTTCCTCTGATTATCTCTTTAATGTCGCCGATTAAGCTATCTGTCGTGCCCTCTCCCAAGCTGATCAGTCTATTCACGTTCTCAAAATCCATGGCAGAGAATTCGGATAATTCGGGGGTGATGACAAAATCGGCTCTTTTCAACTCTTCCTCTTTCCTCTGCAAGGACATTATACTGGTGGTTTGGTTGGCGATATCTAAGGGGTTTTTGATTTTTTCTGCCGGCAGCAGCGGGGAAACGGTATTGACCGCAATGACCACATCTGCCCCCATTTGTCTCACCACCTCCACAGGTACCGGATCCACCAGACCCCCATCGACCAGAAGCCTTTCTCCCATCTCCACCGGAGGGAAAGCAAGAGGCACGGCCATGGTTGCCCTTAAAGCCTGTGCCAGATCTCCGGAATCCAGAACCACCCTTTCTCCGGTCACCAAATCGGTGGTCACAGCGCGGAAGGGAATCTTCAGGTCGTCGAAGTCAGACTGGGGTTGGGCGAACCACTGTGAGGAGAGACTCGCCCGCATGATCAAGTTGGTGAAAAGATTGGAAAGCTTCTGCCCGGAGGTTAAGGCTGTGGGAATGTAAGGTCTCAGCCCGTTCAGGCGAAACTGAAACAACGAACCCTCGCTTTCCTCCCTCTGGGAAAGGAAAAGGGAGAGCCGCGGTGGGGTATCGCTTAACAAATCGTTCCAGTCGGCCCTCAGGACTATCCTTTCCAGCTCCTCGGCAGAATAGCCCGTGGCATAGAGTCCCCCGATGACACCGCCCATGCTGGTGCCAGCAATATAATCGACGAGAATATTTTCCCTCTCGAGGACCTTCAAAATTCCAATCTGAGTGAGTCCTCTGGCCCCACCTCCGGAGAGAGCTAAACCAATCTTTGGCCTGCCCGAAGTCGGCTTCAGTGGAAAGGTGATCTCTCCCGGCCGGGGTCGGACATACTCCAAGCGAATCACAGTCGTACCGGAATCCACAAGCGCATGAGCCAGCTCGCTTGAAGCGAAGCATTCAGGCCGGATAGAACAGAGTTGGCACAACGCCAAGGCAAAATACAAGAAGCTCGATAAAGCTCTCCTTTGGGATTTCATTGTTTCACCTGCCCGAAATATTAAGGCTCTGGGCTCAAAAATCAAGCTAAATTTGAAGTGGGCTGTCGGTGTCTTTCGCTCTTGCATTGGTCAGTTTGGCCGGAAAAATCTTCGCATGGATTTTTGCCTGAATTGAGTCCGTACTCGTATGGAAGAGACGTTGCTTGGACGTGGACAAGAGTCGGGCGTGATTTGTATCTGCAAGAACCTCGCTTTTTTGCTTGACAAGAATGAGTTTTATGCTAAGTTGTTAATGCGTAGATAATTTCATTATCTATCAACATCTTAGATAAAATCCTGAGACCACATAATAGTCACGGCATCTCATTTCACTTTGGGCTGTCTGTGGATCAGATATTCCCGTTTTTGATAGTGCACTAAGCCTATAACCGGCAGGCTAAATGAACGGTTTTATCTGAAAAAAGTGCAAAAGCAGTAATCCCACAAGCCTTGTTTTTGGAAGGAGGAAAGAAGATGAGCAGCCTCAGAGTCATTTCGGTTTTTTGTTCGGCGTTTGTCATACTAGGGCTTTTTGCGCAGCCAGTTATGGCTGTTACTGGCGATGTTAACGGGGATGATATAGCTTATACAACGGATGATCTTATTTATCTTCTATGCTACCTCTTTGAGAATGGTCCTCCACCCCCGAACCCGATTGATGCCGAGGTGGATCACACGGCAGGGATCAATATGGGAGATGTCCTACAGATAACAGGAGTGACACAGCATGATTGTATTCCTATTCCGGAGCCATATCTCGGACACGCTCCTTCTTTCAGCCAGATCGAGTTCACTTTTCCGGTAATTATGTCCGGCGGGACAGAGCCGTTTGATGTCGCCTTGGATCTCACTGACAATCCCGGTCCGGACCTCTGGGGAGGAATAGTCCTGGCCTTCAGCTATCAACACGCGCCAGGTCATGTTGGTGTGGACCTAAACAGCGTGGATTTCACGGGCAACATCGTACCGTCGGAATGGGTAGCCCAGTCTTATATTGACAACATCAATAAGAGGGCCCTTTTGGTGCTTAACTCGACTCCATCAAGCAACTTTCCGCTTAGCGCTGGAACAACGGGGTTGATAGCTACCCTGACCTTTACCAGAACGGAAAACCGCTCTGGCGAGGCCACCTTTCTGAGGCCCACACTGTTTCCGCCAACGCATTCGCCCATGCTGATTGCCGATTATTGTGCTGATCCTGCGGACAGAATCCTGGTCCCCAAATATGTCTTGGGGAAAAATGGCGACGTCAATTGTGATGGAAATGTCAACGAAGGGGATGTGATTTTTCTGCTGAATTATCTTTATCTTGGGACATCCCCGCCGTGCGTATGGTGATTCTTTCATCTGCCGAAGAAACGTTTCATTGGGTCCAGCCAAGCCGCACGCCCTGGCCGGATTAACCTGCCCGTCCTGAGTTGCGACTCTTGGGCAGCATATTGACTGCTAACAAAGGAGGTAAGATGGCAAGTTTTCATTTCTAAAGGGGGACGTCTTAAATCAACCGTGCTGAAGAATCTCTCTCCAAAGGAGATAAGAAGATGAGAAAGCTCAAGATATTCTTGGTTTGTAGTGTGGTTTTGGTTTTTCTCGTAGGCGGCTTTTTTGCCCGGCCAGCTCTGACTGATCCCGGGGACGTAGATCACGATCTTGATACTGATTTGTTTGATGCGATTTACCTTCTGAGTTACCTCTTTGCGGACGGTCCTCCCCCGCCAGTTCCGATAGATGCAGACGTGGATGGTTCCCCTGGTATCAATCTTGGAGATCTGCTGCAACTGAACGGTTTTCTCTTCTTTGACTGTGATCTGATCGCTTATACCGGGGTGTCTGTAGAGGTTGGCAGCCAGATCAGGATATCTTCTACGCTTATCCCGCCTGATACCATAGCCGGGACGACTGCTGCTGTCCCCGTCAGAATAATTGAAAACGTAGGACCCTATTTGACGGGACTGGTTATCCCTCTCAGCTATGCCAGCGACGCCGGTCAGGTGGAAGTTGACTTAGATTATGTGGATTTCTCTGGAGGCATAGTCCCCCTCGACTGGTACACTGGCTCCAAGATTGACAACGTTAACAAGAGAGTGGTCTTCTATGCCTATGCCGATCCGCTAGGAGTCACGCCAATTGATTCCGGGACGGTGGGAACGATAGCTCAGCTTCATTTTACCAGAACCTCTCTCGATTCTTTGCCTCTGGTCATGTCCACCACCCAGGTGCCACCGTCGCACTCCCTTATACTCATCAAGGACTATTGTGCTAACGGGACTTCGCCTTCCGAAAGGATATTCACTCCCAAGCTCTCTCTGGCTAGAAAAGGTGATTGCAATGGTGATGGAGAGGTGGATGTGGGCGACGTCAGTTATTTGATCAACTATCTGTTCCTGGGCGCATCTCCTCCTGTCGGACTGTAGTAATGCTCTCGGCCACCAAGAAAAGATCGTCGCTTAATCCAGCCAGGTCTCCGGGCTTGGCTGGATTACTTTTCCAAGCACATATTGCAACTTCGTCCCCGGGTTCCCCTCACAGACATAAGCATTGACAGAGGGCAAACAAAGGAATCATCCACAGCGATTTCGTGACTACCCGAACCCGACAAGCAATATCTACTTAGTGTTCATAACACACGCACTTAATTCCTCGCTAGACCCCCTCCCCCGATACTGAGATTAGGCCTGGCACTGGGCGCTGTTCTAATCCGTTTTTACTCTTCAAAATGGCCTGGCCTATTCCTTCAGAAGGTCGTGATACGCTCTTCATATGTGGCAAAAAGCTGAATGTGTAGCTTGACAGAATTAGATTATCGGCTATATTAGCGGGGAGATCAGTGAGTCCTGATATCAGAACTTCGTGAAGAGTCTATTCTTAGCTTCCTAGGGATAACGCAGTACGTGAAGCTTCAGACACCAGGCTGATTAGCTCGGAAGGCGCTGTAACTTTTATCTCGATGAGGGAGACAGGGACGAGTGATTGTCGGTCTCTGGATTCACTTTCCAAGTATCTAAGAGGATTCTAACGCCACAGCATACAAACGAGCTTTTTCGGCCCCAGTTTTCTGTGCTCTTCAAGTAGTTGCCCTTTAGGCAAAACGTCAACCCTGTAACAAAGGAGGTGAAATGGGGTGTCATTTTCGGGAAAAGGGAGTTAGTTGAAGCCAACTGCCTTAGAAAAAGTTACTTTAGAAAGGAGATTGGAAGATGAAAAAGTCAAAGATCTTTTCGGTTTTCTGTGTGGCTTTGCTTATGGGCGGATTCTTTGCCCAGCCAGCCCAAGCCCAAGAGCCTTGCGATTTCGACGGAGATGGAACGGCTGACTACGGCGATATTCAGTATTTTATTAATTACCTCCTTCTTGGTGGTGACCCGCCGGTAAATCCCATCGATTGTGAGGTCGATGGCACTCCGGGTGTCAACGTAGGAGATCTGTGGCAATGCATTGGAATTGTGTTCGGAGGGGCTGATCCGATGCCGTATACCGGGATTCCTGCTTGTTTAAGCGATGTTGAGTTCACTTTTGGAAGAATCAGAGGCGGAGCTTTGGGGGTACCGTTTGACATTACTCTGGATTTAACTGATAATCCTGGTCCGGACTTGATGGGGATTATCATTGCTTTCAGCTATCAACATCGGGAAGGCCACGTTGGTGCGGAATTGGATAACGTGGATTTCACCGGCACCATCGTTCCTGTCGAGTGGCAAACCGGTTTTGCAATTGATAATGTGAACAGGAGAGCTTATATCTCACTTTGGGCTTCATCTAACGATGATCCTATGCTGGTTGCAGGAACAACTGGATTAATGGCCACGCTGACATTCACCAGAACGGAAAACCCTGAGGGTCTTAGCTCGGTTCCGTGTCCCGCAGATTTCCCACCCACATATACGTCAATGATTATCACGGATTACTATGCTAACGGCACCCTCCCTGAGGACAGGATTCTCGTTCCCAGGTTCTTTCCTGGGCTATTTGGCGATGCCAATGCTGATGGAATGGTGGATTCTGGAGATATCATATACATTATAAACTACGTCTTCCTTGGCGGAATTGCTCCCTAGGAGTTTCTGTAGCTTTCTTTTGAATATGAACTGTTACACAATCCAGCCAGGCTAGTTAGCCTGGCTGGATTATTCTTCCACGCATAGACCACAACTGCATCCTCAGACTTACCACATGAACAAAGGGTCTTTAAAAAAGAGGGGAACCTGTCTTCCAGGATCAAATTGGCCAATCGAGCCAGGGGGGTCGATATCTGCTTTATGAATCTGACGGAATTCCGTTGACTCTCAAGTGCAGAATTTGTAACTTTATACTGCGGGTGATGAGGTTTGGCCTTATTAAAGAATGTGGTGTACGAGGAAGTCAGCAAGAGGAATAAAACGTGTCAAGACGGGGAAATCTCACATTACCTTTCGGCGCCATCATCGGGCAGGATGATCTCAAGTTGGGCCTCCTTTTAAACGTGGTGAATCCGCGGATCGGTGGCTTCTTGATCAGGGGAGCCAAAGGGACGGGGAAAAGTACTGCGGTCTACGCTCTCACCGATATTCTGCCGCCGGTGAAGGTGGTCGCCGACTGTCCTTTCAGGTGCTCTTTTGAAGATCCTGCCAATAGGTGTGAATCGTGCAGATCACGGTTTGAGAAGAAGGAGAACATTCCCCAAAAGGAGCTGAAAATGGAGGTGGTCAATCTTCCTTTGAGCGTAACCGAGGATAGATTGATTGGTTCCATCGATGTGGAGAGAATTCTGAAGGAAGGCGAAAAGGCCCTCCAGCCTGGCTTGTTGGCTCAAGCTAACCAGAATATATTATACGTGGACGAGATCAATCTTCTTCCCGACCATATAACCGACGATCTTCTGGACGCCACCGCCTTGGGATGGAACACCATTGAACGGGAGGGATTCTCCTTCACCCATCCGACCCGCTTTGTATTTGTGGGTACTATGAATCCCGAGGAGGGGGAACTTCGTCCGCAGATTTTGGACCGATTTCCTCTTTCGGCTCTGATTGAAACGGTCAACGCGGAGGAGGCAAGAGTTCAGATAATCAAAAACAACCTTCTTTTTGAAAATGACCCGATAGGTTTCAAAAGCCGGTTCGAGGATCAAGAGGAAAAGCTAAGAAAGAAGATCGCGAATGGTCGCGTTCTTCTTCCCCAGGTTGAGGTTCCAGAGGAGATTTACTATATCGCCGCTTCCATATGTGCTAAACTGAAGGTAGACGGACAACGCCCCGACATCGTGATTACTAAGACTGCCTCTGCGGTAGCTGCTCTGGATGGCAGAACCACGGTAGAAAAAGCTGACGTCTTGAAATCGTCTCGCTTGACGCTTTCGCATCGCACACGCGAAGGAGGGTTTGAGCCTCCGGCCACCGAAAAGGAGATCGAAGATGCCTTTGAGGAAAGCTGCCGGAAATGGGGAGATATGTGGAAGGAAAAGATGCGTGTCGGAGCCTCCACGCCCAAGGTTGATGGCATCTCCGCCCAGGCTGAAGACGGCGAGGTAAAAAAAAAACCATAACCCCATCCAGTGAGAAGTCTCCTCCCAAGTCCTCCTTGAAGCAGTTTTTCGCCGAAGTCCCCCTGGTTAGTGCCAAGCAGACGCTGCGGTCGCTGACCTCTTATTTTGACCAGTGGAAGGTAAGACTCTCCAGGAAAGCTCCGCCTCGAAAAATAACTCAGTTTGTGGGTAAACGGGCAGCCAGCCTTGCCATCTCCACCCGCGGGCGACCCACCAGCTATCAGAAACCAAAAGCTGTTCCCAAAGAGAATATAGCTCTTCTTCCCAGCATAATTTCGAGTTTGGTGCATCGCGGAAAAAGGGAAGAGCCGGCAAAGATCAAACTGAATCTTTCTGATCTTCGAATTTGGGTCAGGCGGGGAAGAAGTTCGGTCACTCTTGTTTTGATCGCCGACGCCAGTTTTTCCACCTATCACTTCCTTCCTGCGGTCTCCAAGTCTCTTTCCATTGTTTATCGCGATGCGTACAGGAACAGGGATCGCCTGGGGGTGATCGCTTTTCAGAGGAATTCTGCTCAGATCATGAATCATCCTACCAACAATCTGAGGGTGGCCCTGGGCAACTTGACCCGTCTTACGCCTTCAGGTTTTTCCCCTTTAGCAGAGGGGCTAAGAAAGGCTCTGCAGGTGTTCAAGCAGGAAAAAAGACGGTCACCCAACTTCATACCCTTTGCCGTTCTTATAAGCGACTGTTTTCCTGAGCCACTTACCCATGAGTATGCCGATCTGCTGGAAGAGCCTGCCTACCTGGAAACACTGAAGGTTTCCAAAGATTTCAGAAGGGAAAAGATCCCCATCGTGGTGATAAACCCGGCTCACGGCAAGAGCAAAAGTGGGGAGCTTTTCGGTGGGAGCAAGTTGGGAATGAAGATCGCTCACATCTCCAATGGAAAATATTACGGCATATCGGAAAAGGAGATTCCCGCTCGGGATGCCTTTTTTGCCAAACACTTCCGAAAACGATACGTCCAGAGGCAAGCCCAAACCATCTCCCGGTTTTTGGATGATGTCAGAGTGGATATCTTGAGCATTCACCGAGGAGGGGAATAGACGGCTCACCAACCACTTCAGGAACCTTTGCAGGCTTCAACATGGACTTACAACTCTGCTTCAGACTCTTCGTATGAATCTAAGGACTTGACGATAGGAAAGGGAATGGATTGTAAGAAATTATCTGGCTTTCTTCTATTCTGAGCAGGTTGAAAAGGCTTGATTTTTGAGAGAAACGACGTATAATTGGTGTTCCGGTCTGGGATTACATAGATGATGCGTGCGAATCCTAAACCGATGGTGTCAGGAAAGGACAGAGCAAATCTAAGGGAGTTTCAATGCCATCGGTTTAGCATGTTAGTTAGGTAAGCAAATGTTTGATAAGAAGAGAATAATTTTGACCATCACGATGCTGGCCTTATTCCTTCTATGGGGCCAAGCCTCAGGCGAAGTGAGCATGGATTCCGAAGAGGTGGGGCAGATCATACTGCAGGGTGTGAAATACGTGCACCGGGATGAAACCTTCAAAGCCGTCGACGAATTCAAAAAGCTAATCGAGCTCTTCCCCAACGATCCCATCGGATATTTCCTGGTGTCAGCCGCCTTTCAGAACATGATGGATGACTATAGAAACTACAGCTACTCGGATGAATTCAACAAGTACATGGATATGGCAATAGAAAAGGGAGAGGAGAGAAAAAAGAGGGGGAATCTGACTGCTTATGATTGCCTCTATCTGGGAGGGGCCATCGGATACCGCGGAATTAATAAGGCACTGACCGGCGATTGGTTCGGCGCCTTTGTAGATGGATTGAAGGGAAAAGGGTACCTGGAAAAAGCCTTGGAGCTGGATCCCGAGCTGTATGATGTTTATTACGGTTTGGGAACCTATCATTTCTGGAAGAGTCTAAAATCCCGAATCTTCTGGTGGCTTCCCTTTGTCAAAGACAACCGGCAGATGGGAATAGATATGATCAAGCTGGCGATAGAAAAGGGGAGGTATAGTAAAGAGGATGCAAAAATCGCCCTGGTTCGGATCTACGTGGAAAACAAAGAATACCAAAATGCTTTTGACATGATTGAGAAGTTGAGCCAATCGCAGCCTGATAAGCCTTTCCTGCTTTGGTTCTTGGGCCGGGCTCAGTTCGAAACTAAAATGTATGCCGGGGCGATAAACAGCTATCGGACTCTGCTTGAAGTACTAATTGCCTCGCCTTACTATCATCCGGAAGGAGAGGTGGAATGCCGATACTGGCTGGCTCTGGCTTATTTTGAAAATGAGAACTTTGAAGATAGCCAAAAACAAATTGACGCCATTTTGGTCTTGGAAAGAGAAACTCCAGAGAATGAAAACATCAGTCAGTTTGTTAAAAAAGCCAAAGAACTAAGAAAGAAAATCAAGAAGGATTCGTTCTGAAGTGGTCAACCATAAAAAGCTCGCCTTTTCATTTCTTGTAATCTCTCTTTCTTTTTTACCCCATCTTGCGTTTTCCCAAGAATATCTTGACTACCAGAAGCAAGAGGTGAGACAGATACTCCTCGAGGGGATAGATGCCTGCTTTCGAGAGAGTTATCCCTTGGCAGAGGAGAAATTCAAGGCAGTGCTCTCGAAAGCCCCGCAAGACCCGGCCGGTTATTTTTTCTTGGCCATGCTCTACCAAGCCCGGATGACCGACTACGAGAGCAACTTCAAAGAAGAAGATTTCGACGCAAATGTAAAGATGGCAAGAAAATTCGCCAGAGCAAGAATCAAGAACAACAAGAAGGATGCTTGGGGCTATCTTTTCCTGGGGAATGCCTATGCTGCAAAAGCCATCCACGAGGCCAGAGAAGGAGACTGGTGGTCGGGTCTGAACAACGGGCTCAAGGCAAAATCTGCTTTGAAGGAAGCCGTTAAGCATGATCCAGGGCTTTATGATGCTTATGTGGCTCTGGGTTCCTATCACTATTGGGCGAGCGTCGTGACCAAGGCCTTCTGGTGGCTTCCCTTCATTGGCGATAACAGAGAAGAGGGGATCAGCCAAATTAAAGTTGCCCACGAGAAATCAGTCTTTTCCCGGGACGCCGCAGCCAACGGCTTGATCTGGATCTACATAAACGAAAAGAGGTACGATCAGGCTATACGTTTATCCCAGGAGATGCAGAATAAATATCCGGAAGGAAAATCCTTTCTGTGGGCGTTGGCAACGGCGTATTACGAAAAATCGGATTGGACCAACGCGCTATCTCTTCACCAAGAAATACTGGAAAGAATTCAAGAGCAGATCGACGCAGCTGCCTCAAGTGGCAACCATCCGGGAAATCCACATAATTACTACAACCACATAGAATGCAAATTCCACATAGCCAGTTGCCTTTTCAATCTGAGACGGTTTGAGGAATGCATCGCGGCGTGTGAAGAGATACAGAACTATTCGTTGGATGAAAGGACGAAAAAGCGACAAAAAGATAAGCTGAAGAGGACACAGGGTTTATTGGAGAAGTCTCGCAAAGTCATCGATAAAGCAGGTGAAATGTGATTGCAATTCAAGCTCTGAAAGGGTTTTGAAAGAATCTACGAAAGGGGGACAACCTGGCACAGGTAACCAAACGTAGGACTGCCCTTGTGACTGTCCTGCTCAAAAATGGGACAGGGACAGGCCTTGTCACTACACATTACTCTCCTTGCTTGTTTCGTCGCAGAACCTCAAAATGTGAAATCATATCTTTGTTGACTGCGTATACCGTTGGCCTTTGGTTTGGAAGATCGGGGGGAGCCAAAACAAAATGGTAGCAATCTGACGAAATGAGTAAAAAAAGTGAATCGGGCAGTCGGACATGCTGCGAAGTAAAATGAAATTGCACCATAGGCTTTTCTTGCCATTTGCCTTTTATGATGCGGGTCGCATCTTTACCCCCTTGCAGTGAAGCAGCTAAGTAAAGAAAAAGAACGAAAACAAAATATGTAAGCGGAATGTCAGCTCGTGTGTTTGTGAAGGTTAGTTTTTTTCCAGGAAAACGACGGTGATACACACGAGTAACGAGTACAAGAGCAAGTCCGGCAATTAAAAGAGTGACTCCCATGATCCAAGAAATATATACCCGCAAGAAATCACTAATGAAGAAACACAACATAGCTAAAATAAAGAATATTGCACTTTTCGGCACACTAATATCGTCTTTGTTTATCTCTGCCGCCTGATAAATGAGCCACAGGTAGAAAAATATTGTAAACAAACTAAGAAGAACCTCCCAGGAATAAAACATCACGGTATAAACGGGTAATTGCACCTCTTTCATGTCAAGGTTGAAATGTTTAAGATAGCCATCCCAATACGCATGTCCAATAAAATAAAGAAGAGCTGGAACTGCTAAGAATAGTAAAGCTTGAAACAGAATAGATTTTTTCGATTTTTCTTCAGCCATGGATGTCTCCTTTTTCTTTGAAGCAAACAGTAATATATTCGAATCTAAAATAGAAAGCAATGTAAATAAACTACCTTGACCGGACGGCGGTTGTACACCCGCCCCTCCATGCGGACGGACGTACAATCTCTGTTCGGTCTGGTAAACACTTTTTCAATAATCCATTTAGGTTGATCTGGGGCTCTGTTGAAGGAGACATTCCGAGAACCTTCAAAGACTGCTTGACTTGGCAAAAGGAAGTGGTATAATTGAGTGGAGAAGGATTAATCCTTAACGGTTTTTATTTTGATGAAACTGCGGTCGATTCGTTCCAAATAATGTGCGATTAATTTCAGGTGAGGGCTTATGGATAAATTCGTCATAGAGGGTGGAAAGAGACTATCCGGCACGGTTCAGATAGAAGCATCCAAGAATGCGGTCTTGCCGATCTTGGCGGCCTCTTTGTTGGCAGCAAAAGGGGAAACGGTGATCAACAACGTTCCCAATCTGGCAGACGTCGAGACCATGCTAAAAGTGTTAGAACACCTGGGGGCTAAAGTCAAAAGAGACACAGTCGATAAGAGAGTTGTCATCAGTGCGGAAGGGGTGGACAGTTTTGAGGCGCCATATGATCTGGTCAGAAAGATGCGGGCCTCTTTTTTGGTTTTGGGTCCCCTCCTGGCTCGATTCAACCAAGCCAAAGTATCCCTTCCCGGGGGATGCGTTCTGGGACCCCGACCGGTGAACCTGCACCTCTCCGGATTTGCCGGGCTGGGAGCAAAGGTGGATGAGAATCACGGGTATGTGGTTGCCTCCTGCGATCATCTTTCCGGGAGCGTGATCTGTTTTGATCGTCCCACCCATACCGGAACTGAAAATATCCTGATGGCTTCCTGTCTGGCTACTGGCAGAACCACCGTTGTGAACGCAGCCTGTGACCCGGAGGTAGTGGATCTGGCGAACTTTCTGAACGGGATGGGGGCGAAGATCAAGGGAGCGGGCAATTCCACGGTATACGTGGACGGGGTGAAAAAGCTTAAAGCCGTCGAGTACACGCCTATCCCGGATAGGTTGGAGACGGGCACCTTCATGATGGCGGCCTGTATCACCAAAGGATATGTAGAACTGAAGAACGTCGATTTCGAGCATTTGAGCACGGTCTCCCTGAAGTTGAGGGAGATGGGCGCCGAGATCGTAGAAAACAAAAGGAGGATCAAGATAAAGGGACCCCAACGGCTTAAACCTAACTCGGTGACCACTTATCCCCATCCCGGTTTTCCCACCGATCTGCAGGCTTCGATCATGGCTTTAGCCACGGTAGCGGCCGGCACCAGCCAGATTCGGGAGACCGTGTTTGAGGACAGATTCACCCACGTGATGGAGCTTGTCAGGTTGGGGGCAGATATCAAAGTCTCCGGGGACAGGGCCACCATTAACGGAGTGCCTCGGCTCAAGGGCGCCTCGGTTATGGCCTCGGACATCCGCGCGGGTGCAGCGTTGACCCTGGCCGGCTTAGCCGCAGATGGAACCACCGAGCTTCTGAGGGTGTATCATATTGACAGAGGGTATGATCATTTGGAAGAGAGACTTGCCAAACTGGGTGCAGAGATAAAGAGGATAAGAAGTTAGAAAGTTTTAAGGTCAAAAGGTGTCCAATACTGACAGGTCGAAGAGCAACTCAGCAGCCGGAAGAAGGTGTCGTGTGTGAGAGCAAAACTCCATTTTTGCGTCCTTTTTAAACGTATTGTCATTTGAGCAAGTATGAAACCATGAGGAGAACGAAATGAGGTCGAATCTCCTGAAAGCACTATTCTTCAGCAGTCTGTTCTTGCTTCCGCTGGCCAGTGCGGGGAACGCACAGGAGCCCTATTTCGGCAAGAACAAGGTGCAATATGAAACCTTCGATTGGTATTACATTCGAACCGAGAATTTCGACATCTATTTCTACCAAGATGAATACCACTTAGCCAGATTCGCTGCGGATGTCCTGGAGGATGCTTATCTGAAGGTTCGAGAGGAGCTCCGATATGATTTGCAGAGAAGAGTTCCGGTGATTCTATACAATTCACACAGCGATTTTCAACAGACCAACGTTATTTCCGAGCTCATCGGGGAGGGGGTGGGCGGATTCACGGAGGTTTTCAAAAACCGGATAGTGGTTCCCTTCACTGGCTCTTATGAGGATTTCCGGCACGTTTTGCATCACGAGCTCACCCATGCGGTGACCTTTGACATGCTTTACGGAAATATGGCGGGCTCTCTCCTTTCCCGACAGTATTTGTTTCAACTTCCCCTATGGTTTGCGGAAGGATATGCCGAGTACTCGTCCCGAGGGGGTTGGGACATACAGGCGGATATGGTCTTAAGAGACGGCACGATTAACGGCTATATAGCTCCACTGGATCTGGCGGGAGGGTATTTGGTCTATAAAGAGGGGCAGTCAGCCATTGGCTACATCGTGGATAAATATGGGGAGGAGAAGCTCTCCGAGATATTGAACAAAGGCAGGACTGCTCTCTCCATGGACAAGGCCTTAAAATCTGCAATAGGGCTGGATACCAAGGGTCTATCCGAAGAGTGGGCGAAGTTTCTGCGAAAGGAATACTGGCCTGAGATCGCCTCTCGCTCTGAGCCCAAGGACTTCGCAAAACAGCTAACTGACCATACCAAAGATGGATCCTATATGAATGAAAGGCCCGCCTTTGCACCGCAAGGGGACAGGCTGGCCATCTTTTCGGATAAGAGTGATTATACCGAGGTTTATATAATCTCTGCCATAGATGGGAAGGTAATAGAGAGATTGGTTAAGGGAGAGAGATCAGGCGATCTGGAGTCGCTCCATTCTTATGTTAGCGGTCTCTCCTGGTCTCCGGACGGACGAAGCTTGGCCTTTGTGTCCAAAAGCAAAGGCAAGGACGTTCTATGCCTGATCAATGTTAAAAAAAAGAAAATCTACAGCAGGCTCCACTTCGATTTGGATGCCATGCGCTCTCCCTCTTGGTCTCCCGACGGGGAGAAGATCGCCTTTGTGGGGATTGAGAATGGAAAGACTGACATCTACTCATGCGATTTGCAGACCGAAGAGGCCACCAAGTTGACCGACGATTATTATGACGATGAGAACCCCAGCTTCTCTCCGGATGGCAGATTCATCGTCTTCAGCTCGGATCGCCCGATCTCGTCCTCTGAGGATTCGGTGAATTACAAGTACGGGCATTACAATCTTTATCTTTATGACATGAGCGGGCAGGAGATAACAGCGCTTACCGAGAATGAAGGCAACAACACATCTCCCGCCTGGTCACCGGACGGGAGCAAGGTGTGTTTTGTGTCGGACCGAAACGGAACTTACAATCTCTACATCCTGGATATGGACAGTTCGGTTACCTTTCCCATAACTAATGTTCTTTCCGGCTGTTTCTCTCCTTCCTGGTCAAAGGACGGGGACAAGATCGCCTTTTCTGGTTTTCGAAAGGGCGCTTGGGACATATTCTTGCTCAAAGATATCAAGCCGGCCACCCCGGAGGGAGGATCTCTAACCAAAACCCCATATCTTGTCGCCCTGGAGGCAGATACCATTCCAGCCGAGCCGGACAGCGCCGAGTCCAAAGGCTCTCCGCTGGCGGAAAAAGAGGAAATGGAGGAGAAACCCGATTTTACCTCTTACGTCTTTAAAGCCGGACAAAGTGAACTCGACAGCTTAGCCGACCTGCTGGACGAAAAAGCCCCGGAAAAGAAGGACACCACCGCCACGAGGCTCCCCAACGGAGAGTATGCCCAGAAGAAGTATAAGCTCAAGTTTTCGCCGGATCTGGTCTCTGGAGGATTGAGCTATGACACCTTCTACGGCCTCAGGGGACAATCCTTCATTGCCATAACCGACCTGTTTGGCAATCACACCTTCATGCTAGCCACCGACCTGGTCAATACCATCGACCAGAGCAATTTCCAGCTTTTCTACCTGTATATGCCCAAGAGGATAAATTATGGAGCGGGGATCCTTCATACCAAGTACTATTACATCGATTCTTATGATCGACTTTTCTCCGATCGGGTTTACGGAGCATTGGGATACATCTCGGTGCCTTTCAGCAAATTCACCCGGGCGGACATGGACTTAACCCATATTTCGGTGGACCGAAAATACTACGATCCCCCTTACGATGACAGAAGCGTGAAGGTGCTTCTGGCCTCTTTATCCTTGATCAATGACACGGTCATCTGGGGGCATACCGGACCGGTGAACGGGAGCAGAAGCCTGTTCTCTTATGAATATGCTCCATATGTTACCCCCAGGTACTTATCCTACGGTGCAGCCATGATGGACTACCGTAAGTACTGGCATTTCAAGAAGAGGTACAGCTTCACTGTCAGATTGACCGGAGGACTCTCACACGGTGAAGACAAGAAGAAATTCTACCTAGGCGGTATTTCTAATTGGATTGGCCCGAGCTTGGGTTCTGAGGAGATTTATGGGATAAACGATCTTTATTTCGGAAACGTCATCACCCCCCTGCGCGGATACAAATACTTTGATGTGGAGGGAAGCAAATTCTTCCTGACCAATATCGAGCTCAGATATCCTTTTGTGGAGCATTTGGTGATGAGATTTCCTCTTCCTCTCTCCATACACTACATCAACGGAGCCTTGTTCTATGACATGGGGGCAGCGTGGGACGAGAACAGCAAATTCAAAGGAGGCACCACCGAGGGAGGATCCAGACTTAAGGATATCAAAGCTGGCTTCGGATTCGGGGCCAGGGCGAATTTGGGATTTTTGGTCTTAAGATATGATGTCGCCTGGAGCACCGATTTCGATTTGGTCTCGCCCAAACCCAGGCATTATCTCTCCTTGGGCGCAGAATTCTAAATCAAGTCAAGATTAGGATATCGCGCCACTAATTACGCGTACCCGGCGAGATATTGCAGAATACGGGGGAGCTGCTGATGGTTCTGTGAGCCCGGCGAGCAGCTGTCAGTTCCACGTGCATCGACCTCAACACCCTCTTCCGGACAGATACCATTTTTGAGTCTGCGAGAAAACAAAAAAGCCACCTCGAGCCAAGAATCGACCCAAGGCGGCTTTTTTCGTCAGGGCCCCCCTTACTTCACTCTGAAAGATCTCCAGGTGGAGTGCCACCGCTGACCATTTCTGTCAACCAGCACGAGAGCATAGAAGTATTTTCCCCTCTTTACTTCCCTGTTGTTGAGTCTTAGGTCCCACAACACGCCAAAACCGGGCATCCCCTGTCCTTTAATCATCTTGAGGAGAGAAGGTTCTATCTGGTACTCATCCCACCCCGAAGGCTCGAAACCGCATATATAAAGCTTCCACTCAGAGGCCTGGAAATCTACCTGAGGTCTAAGCAGGAAGACCACCGATTCATCCCCCTGCAGCGAAACATTTTCCACCCGGGATTTAAGGTCAAATTCTAAGGCTTCGACGTTTGAAGCCACACCAATCGCGTGTCCGGAGATGGGTTTTCGCAGTTTTTCCACCATTTGCCTTTGTTTTGAGCCAGACCTGGGTTCTCGTCTGACAAACTCAGAGACTTCGTTGGCAAGAGATGGACCAAAGGTAATAGATAGGCTGTGATCTCCCGCCAATCTCTCCTCAATTGGATGGGGAGATTTCTGCCAACTGTAGTCGATTTGTACGAAGACCTCCTTTCCCCTATACCTCAGACCACACCCGAAGGAAGGTTGCTCATAATCCAACTCATAGTCTTTTCCCAGTGTATATCCTCCCCTCAGAGCAAAGCTTGTTTTCTTTTGATCAAAGACCCAGTGTTCGATCCCGAAGCTTTCTTGAGCATAGGTTTTTTTCACCGGCTGTCGGGCATCCCCAATGACCAAATCAAATGCAATTCTTGTAAGAAAGTCCTTATCGTCATAAACATAGCACAAGCCAACTTTGCCCTTGCGGGTGGAATAGCCGGAAGGGGACGAGGTGGCCGAAACCTCAGGCCGCATATCCGTGGCCAAAAGGTTCTCTGCAACAATCCCCACAGAAAAGCTTCGTGCAGGACGATAAAGAATTCCCAAATCGAAGTCTGCGCCTTCCTTTTCTCCGAAGTTGGAGTTATAGAGGAATTTGCCTGAGAAACCGATCGATACTCGATCGTTTACTTGAGTGGACAAGCTGAGCTGTCCTATGTTATTGGTGACTACCTGCGTTGGATCAGACCAGGAGCCGCTTTGACAGCCCGAAACACCAATGCGGAGATTCTCGCGTATGGGCAAAGCCATCACGCCTGAAGCCAAAAATGGATTTTCGTTCTCCGGTACTCCGTATCTTGATTTTCTGTCATATAACAAAGATAGATGCCAGGTTGTCAGCGTGGTCAATCCGGCGGGGTTGTAGAAAACAGCAGAAGGATCGTCCGCTACCCCCACAAAGGCGTTCCCCATGCCCCTGGCCCTGGCGCTGCTGCCCAAGTCATCGCAGCCGAAGCATGCATTCGTCAGCAGCAAAAATGATATTGCCGACGCCAAGAAGGTAGATATTTGCCTTTCCGGTTTGGACATGTCAACCTCCCTTAACTGAAATTAGGATTATTCGTCATACAACAATCATGATCTGCTCAATGAATCTAGTCCACATGTCACCTGGCAGCGACTCCTTATCATTTTGCCTTCAATCTTGTCTGTCGGGCGTCAAGTCCTCAGGCTTGGGCTATCTGCACCCGGATTTGAGATTGATGAGCAGGTCCACCTATCTTGCCCCGATTCCCAGGATCACGGCGGGAATGGTCTTGAACAATATTTTGGTGTCCAGCCACAAGGACCAGTTATCGATGTATTCCAAATCCATTTTCATCCATTTTTCGAAAGTGATTTTGTTTCTTCCGTTAACCTGCCAGAGGCAAGTTAGACCGGGCTTCATGGAGAGCTTTCTCCTGTGCCACAGATCGTATCGGCTGACCTCTTGAGGCAAAGGTGGACGGGGGCCCACCAGGGACATGTCTCCCCAAAGAACGTTGAAAAGCTGAGGCAACTCATCCAAGCTCAGTTTGCGCAGCACCTTTCCCACTTTGGTCAGCCGCGGGTCATCCTTTATTTTAAAGACTGGCCCGTCCATCTCGTTCTTCCCGTGCAGTGAAGCTTTCAATTCCTCCGCGTTCTCCACCATAGTCCTGAACTTAAGCAAGGTGAATTTTCTTCCGTTCAGGCCACATCTCTGCTGCTTGAAAAGGATAGGACCTCTGGAGGTGAGTTTGATCAGAAAGGTTAGAAAGAGCAGAAGAGGTGAAATCAGCACGATTCCGAACAAGGCCAGCATTCTATCCACAAGACCTTTCAAATACAAGGTAGTTCCGTCATCCGGTGCAGTGGAGAACAGGATGGCAGGTTTGTCCTGAAACTCTCCCATCCTTTTTTTGGAAAACCTCATAGGGAAAAAATCCGCCAGGAGACAAGCGGGTACTCCCATCTCTTCACATACCATAAGACTGTCCTCAACCGTGTTTAAGAATCTTCTGGCCACCGCATAGACCACGTAATCGACGTGCATGTTCTTCAGGAGATGAGGCAAATCGCGCAGATTTCCGATCACCGTAAAATCATTGAGCTTGCTCCCTTTCAGTTTGTCTTCCCAATCCAGGAGTCCCAGTACCTTGTACCCCCACTCTTGGTGATTCTTCACCTTTTGGGTGAAATCGCGCGCTAACGAACCGGTCCCGATTATCAAGATATTCTGGAGATTATATCCGCGTCTGCGCAGGTAACTTAGGAAACCTGATACCATCTTCCTGACTCCGAGCAAGAAAGAAAAGTTCAGAAGGGCGAAAAGCAGAAGCACTCCTCGATTTTGATCCAAGGATTTGGTGATGAAGAGAACTGCCAGCAAGATGCCGAAGCTTTTGAGGAGTACGGCGCCGGTATTCCTGAAGATCTCTCTGAGAGGTTTGCCTCTATATTCGTAACAGCTCTTCTGCAGAAAAAGGGAAAATGCCCAGATGGGAAGAATCAAAAGGACCAGTTTATAAGATTCCCTGCCCTGTCCTGCCTCCAGATTTGGGCACCAGGAGAAATTCTCCCGAAAAAATAAGGCCAGATGAAATGAAGCCAAAGTTAACCCTAAATCCAGGAGAAAATGCAGACGTTTGAACCTGGTCAGATTTTGTCTCAACATGTCCCCTCCTTTTTCTTGCGGCGCTTAATGTTTGGCGTGCTCGATTCTGTATGGCAGAAGAGTCCGAAAAGCTCTTCTGCAAGGCGGGGACGGTTGAGTACGCATCCCGGGCAGTTGGCCCGCGTAGAGCCTTACATAGTTAGAAAGTGATAGCTCAAGGATAGATTTAGCTGGTGAAAATCCTTTTTCTGGTTCTGAACATTCTGATAATTTACAAAATCGAAGTGACCCCACAAGAGTTCACAACGAAGCAGGTTGGCATAGTTGTATTGCAAAGCTAACCCAAAATAGCTCAGCTTTTCGACCACTCCGGTCGGAAACTTCTCCTGGTACTCTTCTTCTGTCAACATCCAGGGTTCGCTCCAGGGCGAGTCGATTCTCCCCTCCCCCTGTCTTTCCAACCGGTAAGCGAGTCTGGATTTTAACCCTTTCTTTAACCAGGCAGATAGGCTGACACAGAAATTATCTGCGTCAGGCCCCAAGGGATTTCCCAAGAGCCTTTTTTTATGCAAATAGCGGTTATGCTCCTGCTTCTGATTAAAAGTCCAGTTATTTATCCGAGTGTACTGCAAATCCAAACCTATGCCTCTAAGTCCGAAGGGATCCACAAGGGAGAGAGCGCCCGAATAGCCCAATTCGTTCGGCTCTTGGTCTCCCTGGGTTTTTTTTTCGATCTGAAAATCGTCTATCAACAATTCCGCGTAAAAGACTATCCCTCTTTTTGGGCGCAAGGTGAGATCGAGGCTGAAAAAGGTGTTGTCGTCTCTTCCATTATTCAATTGCTCTCCGTGATACCAGAATAGAGGAATGACATAATATGGCTCAACGAAGCGATCTTTTCCTCCGTAAAGCACTGTCTCAGAGAATCCCAGCTGAGCTACCGAGAAAAGATCGAGGCTGGCCCGATGCCCGGATAGGTATCTTTTGATATAAGTGATATCGGAGGAATCATGTACCGCCAAAGGATCCAGGATGGAGAAGAATGCGGTTCCCTGAAAGATTCCCCACCCTCCCTGGATTTCGACCATGTCCAAAGGATATGCGTGCTCTGAAAGTATCAGCTGTCCGGAACCTTTTTGTCCCCAGGCTAATCTTTCCCGACCCACCAGCAGTCTGAAATAGGGAAGATGGAACGCAAGATAGGCCTGGGATGCACTGCCGGCAAAACCTCTCCAGACTTTGCCCTGATAGTCAGGATCTTCGGCCAAGTTCTCGTCCAGCATATAGCGGGTACATAAGCTGAAGTTTGTCCCGATCTGGGCTTTGACGTACGGCCAACAGGTTTCTCGGAAGACGGATCTTCGTTTGGACTCAAAGTTTGATTTCTCCGCAAAATCTACTCCCCAGAAGAACTTCTTGATCGGCCCTGAGTCCTCAGAGGAGTTTGCCTTCAGCTTCATCTGGTTGATTTCCTCTGAAAACTCGTACTCCAGCTCCTGGAGCAGAAAACTCTCCGGCCAGCCAATAACTCTCTCTTTTTTTTCAATATGGTCCCGAAGCGACAGAAGCTCCTCGGCGATCTGGTCTCTGAAATAAGGTTTGGTTCCCAGGTGAAGACCTTTTATGAGTCCCCGAGCGTAAAGCTCGTCTATGTGGTCGTAGATCCACTCGTAAACCCGCTCCCCAACCGGGACGGTCTCCATGAAACCGGCCTGGGCCGCACCTGTCAACAAGATGAATACGACAAGTGAAAGCAGTGTTTTTCTTTTCATTTAATTGACTCCTTTGAATGAAGCGGATTCCCGACCTCCCGCAAAGCGGGGGCTGAGCACGACGAGGCTTGGTGCTTAATCACATCCGATTATCCGGTTGGGGTCCAGATTTTAGCTTGTGGGGACGAACCTACTTTATGATTCTCGTTTCATGCGGGGACGCAAGAATGATGGACTTTTCGGCTTTTTGTTTGAGCCTCTTTTGTTTTTTCGGCATTTCCCAATCTCCCTTTAACCTTTGCCATAAAAAACGAAGGGGAACCCGCTGATTCTCAGAACCAGAGGGCTCCCCTCCAGATAGGACAAGTTCTGCGCGGCTCCCTATTTCATCAGCATCATTTTCTTCGTGTCCCTGAATTCATCTGCCTCTATCCGACAGAAGTAGATTCCCGAGGCCATCTTTTTGCCGGTGTCATCTGTCCCGTCTTACCGTCCTGTGTCCTGCAGGTCCAACTTTGTCGATCAGGGCTGTGGTTTTCTGTCTTACCATTCAGACTTGTCAACTTTACGGCTAGCGATGGATTTGTCGTCTGACGCGTTGAAATACCCCGAAGATTCTCAGTCAGCCTAAATCTTTCGTTAAATCCCAGATACGTGGGCTGAACCTGTCCCTGTAGGGATACCTCGGACTCCATTGATGTCGGCAAGCCCATTCTGATCTGACCGTTCGCCAAGCTGAAGGCTTTCCGCGTCCTGGAGTCAAAGCTGACTCTTAAGAGCTTGTCTGTTTGCCACATCAGGTACGTTCATGCTGAATCTCAGAGACATCTTCACTGCACACACCAATAGAAGTGATTTCCAACGAGTCAGCGCTTGAAAGCTTTCACCTCAGGACTTCCCCTTCAGCCAAGCCCGGAAGGTATCTGAATGCTGACGTGGTGTGCGAATTGGTCGAGTTTTCAGTTTCCACAAGGGGGGTCACCCCCATAAAAAAGGTATTCCCGCAGATAGTCCAGGTCCTTTCGATTGATTTCGCAAGTACAATCAACGTCGCCAGCACCATAAGGGCAGGGTGGGTGGCAGTGGTAATCGAGATAGTTCTGTAAGAAAACATAGTCGCCGACATCTATGGTGCCGTTACCATCGGCGTCACCTACGATGTAAGCAAACTCCTTCCATCCCATGTCTGTCCATCTTCCCCCGCCGGAGGGCACAGAATCTGATCTGTCGCCTGCATCAATGCAAGAGGAAGTGCACAACACAGAATAGTTGGTGCTGTCCGGATTAAACAACGGGTCTTCGATGATGTTGTAAAAGGTGTCACAGGGGGTGCCATTGCAGTTTTCGCCCCAACTTGTTTCGCCGATGTCCTCCGGGCACTCATAAAAATCGCCGCCGGAATTGTTCCAGACATCGTTGTATGATACAACCAGTTCCGAGGCATTTGAACAGTTGATGCCGCAGCCACCTTGGCTATTCATGATCAGGTTGTTCTTAATGCTTGCAGCAGCATATTCCGAGCAGGATAAGCCACCTCCCTTGTCGGCAGAGTTGCTGTCGATGGTGTTATTGCTGATGGTTGGCGAAGAGGCGTCCGTGATGAGCAAACCTCCGCCCACCTTTGCGTGATTGTCTTTTACCAGGTTGCCGTATATATCGGCAGAAGTACCATTGTTACAACCGATACCCCCGCCCTCCTCTGCCTCGTTAGTCACTATCTGGTTGCAATCGATTTCAGGCGAAGAGCCACTTACGTAAATTCCCCCACCCACGCCAGCCGCGTTTTTTGTTATGATGTTGTGGCCAATTGTGCCAGAGGAATTTAGGCAATAGATGCCTCCCCCGCCTTCGGCCCAGCCATTTCTTAACGTGAACCCGATAATGCCGGCATTGGTTCCATCAACCTCGACCATCGTGACCACAGAACCCTCTCCATCCGCATCAATGATCGTAGCCTTGATGGTTTCCTCAAGGCTGTCTTCAATGAACTGGCTTGCCACAAGGATGTTTTTGTTCAGAAAGTCAATGTTTCCGTAATAGGTTCCGGGATACACCAGGACGGTATCGCCGTCTGAGACAGCTTCGATGCATTCTCGTATGCTCGGTTCGTCTTCGGCCTCACAGATGTAAGCACCTGCTTGTTGGTAAGACAGAGCGACAAGGACTAAAGCCAAAAGGTATTTTATGAGTTTCATTTCTTTCCTCCCATGTGGTTTGAGGGTTAGAGTGTTTTTGTTCTATCCTAACCGAATAACGGATAGGATCTGATTAAGGGCCGCGACACGATATCATTTCTACCTCCCTTCTTTCTGGCTCATTCCAGCGAGCTTTGTGCTTTTTGGCCATTATTTGGTCTACTCCCCGGTGAAGAGGATTTGCTGTCAATCATGGAGGCCAATGCCCACGAAACTGCGAGAACTTTGTCCCTTTTCGTGAGGACCGGTCGCCCGGATGCCTAGAAGCCCTCAGGGATTCGTTGACTTTCTTCTAGAAATGTTTGCCTTTATGTACACAAAATTACGTCGGAAGATAAATGTTGTCAAGATAATTTTTCGCCTTAGGCCACTTTATCTCTACAGGTTTATTCACGCTCCTGGCAAGCATTCATGCTGGCGTTCTTTAGCTTCTTAACTGTGGAGGAGAGGTGCTGTTATCCATCAGGGGCCAACAATAAGCAAGAGCTCCCTGCCGTTCCAAGCCCCTCCCCTGTTTTTTCCTATGTCGAACGGCCATATGGGCTTGCCATAGGTTTCCGGGAATTCAAAAAAAGGAGGGTTCTAAGTGCATGGCTGCGAGTTGGATGGTTCATCACTTAGTGGCCAGGCGAGGCTCGATTCGGTTCAGGACAGAATTTGACCTCGCTCACTACGGACGGAGCCACAATCGTGAGGCGTCGCTGGAGTGCCACATTTTGCTCTCCATTTTGTCGAGAGGGGGAGAAAAGAGGAAAGCCAGGTTCGCGAGGTTAGGTTGCGACCGAAGGAAGCCATCCGACATCCGCTGTCTGCTTGGGATATTATCATCCCACGGCATCGGCCTGGATAATAATGTCAACCCAGAAGCAGGCTGGCTTCTCTCATCAATGGGGGTTTGAATCTTCGGCTACTAGTCTTTCAACTTACCGCTCTGCTTTATGCAATCCAGCCCCTCGTCTACGCTCAAGAGCCGGGTGTTCAGTACCTTCCGAGCTTTGTCGGTTCTGAGGCCGCCCTTGTATGGCCTTTTGGCTTGTTGCTGCAGAAGTTCCGTCTTAGTCGGCAGGATATTGTTCTTGTCGAAGTCAAAACTCCTTGCCACTTTTATTGCAAAGTCGTAGCGGGAAAGATATTCAGAGCCCCCAATGTGGTAGACTCCGGAAACGTCTTTTTTGACCATCTCAAAGATGCATAAAGAGAGGTCGTCAACAAAGGTGGGATTATTGAACTGATCGGTTACGATTTTGATTATTTTGTTCTTGGAAAGCTTATCCAAAAGGGATAAAAAGAAATCGGGCTTCAGCTCACTCCCGAATCCGTAGAGGACGTTGGTTCTGATAATGAGGAAATCGATCCCGCTGTCCTTTATGACCTTCTCGCTTTCCAATTTTGTCTCTCCATAGAAATTCACGGGATCGGGTAGATCATCTTCGGAGTATGGTCCTTCCTCTCCGTTGAAAACATAATCAGTAGAGAGGTGAATCAACTTAATCCTTTGCTTCTTGCAGAGATTCACCAAATTCTTAACTCCTCCCACATTCACAGCCCAGGCCTCGTCCTTGTGAATTTCGCACCCGTCCACATCCGTATATGCAGCCGCATTGACAACGACCTCTGGATTATAGAGAGATATCTGAAATCCCAACTTCCGTCGGTCCGTTATATTCAGACTTTCGTAGGAGAGATCCGGAAGAGTGAGGTAACTCTGAGGCTGCAGATCGCAGGCAATGACTTTGTACTGAGGATGGAAATCCTTGACCAGCTTCTG
Organism: uncultured Ignavibacteria bacterium; assembly: GCA_964588305.1. GTDB lineage: Bacteria > Zixibacteria > MSB-5A5 > MSB-5A5 > SM1-73 > SM1-73. Next base: position 13,432 of record CAZPOP010000022.1, on the reverse strand, counting down.
TCCCAGAAGCCCATTGGCCCCGGTGATTAGGACTGTCTTCACCTCTTTTCCTTCAGGATGAAGCCTTCAGGATGAATCCCTGAGAACATAATGTTTCCGGTAATATTCCGAGTATTCACCGGTTTTGATATCTTCCCACCATTTCTGGTTGGCAATATACCAGTCCACAGTTTGGGCCAGCCCCTTTTCGAAGGGAGTGTCAGGCTTCCAGCTCAACTCGTCTCTTATCTTGGCGGAATCGAGGGCGTATCTGCGGTCGTGGGCAGGTCTGTCCTTGACATGTTTTATTAAAGACTTTGGCTTGTTCAGCCTTTCTAAGATCAACTCGCCTATCTCCAAATTAGTCTTCTCACAATTTGCGCCGATATTGTAGATTTCCCCGACCTTGCCCTTGTGTAACACCGAATCCAAAGCTTTGCAGTGATCCTCCACGTAAAGCCAGTCCCGGACGTAAAGGCCATCTCCGTAGAGGGGCAATTCTTGACCTGAGAGGGCATTGGTGATGAAAAGCGGAATCAGTTTTTCCGGGAATTGACAGGGGCCATAGTTGTTGGTCGAGCGGGCAATCACCGTATCCACACCGAAGGTCTTGTGATAAGAGCGAGTCAATAGATCCGCCGACGCTTTACTGGCGGCGTAAGGACTGTTGGGCAAAAGCGGAGACGATTCGGTAAAGAGGAGTTCTGGCGAGCTTCCGTAAACCTCATCAGTGGAAATCTGGACGAACCTTTCTATCCTAAACTTCAGCGCCGACTCGAGCAAAACCTGGGTCCCCAAGACATTGGTCTTGACGAAAATATTGGGATCATAAATGGATCTGTCCACATGGGTCTCGGCCGCGAAGTTGACCATCACATCGATTTTGTCTCCGACGATCTCCTGAACCATTCTTCGATCGCAAATGTCTCCCTTTACGAATTGATAGTTAGGATTGCCCTCCGTGCCCGAGAGGTTATTCAGATTCCCGGCATAGGTCAGTTTGTCGAGATTCACTATCTTATAATGAGGATATTCCGAAGAGATATATTTGATGAAGTTAGATCCGATAAATCCGGCACCCCCGGTGACCAAGATTTTCATAATCCAGTTTTGCCTTCAGTTTCTCTTGCGTCCGATATGCCGTTGCTGTGTCTTGCTGCCTATTCGAAACAGCAGGAATTTCTTCACCATCACATCAGTGAGTCCCTTAGATGCTTTGATGATGCAGCTTTTCTCGCTATCCATCCTTTCTCTCCCAGCTGTAAGGAATATCGTTTTTATGGGGGTCCAGCTTAAACTCATCTGGCTGCTGGTAATTGAAAACTTCGGTGGGACAGTTGATGCAGATGGCTTCCTCCTGGCTTATGCACTTGAAACCATGAAGCACGAGATTAGGGATTTGAACCAGCGAGGGGCCGTGTTCGCCCAAGAAGAATTCGTTTATTTCACCTTTGGTGGGGGAATCATCTCTATTGTCATACAACACTAGCTTGATCATTCCTTTGACCACTGCAAAATTGTCGATCTGCTTTCTGTGATAGTGCCAGCCCTTGACCACGCCGGGATAGACCGTGGTCACGTAAACCTGCCCGAATTTGAGAAACAGTTGGTCGTCTTTCCGGATTATCTCCATCAGACGTCCCCGTTCATCTGATCTCACGTTCAACTTCTTGGTCACCACTCCATGAATCATGCCGGACTCCTCTGGGATGCAGGCGATTGATGGTCCCCACAAAAATCTGGTTATAGTTCCATCTTATTGGCGCCGCTTTGGGCTACCAGGTTACCTGCCCGGAGAAGGGATTCGAAGGTTCCGGCGTCAGACCACCATCCCTCCAAAATGTCGTAGGTCATTTTCCCTTCCTTGATATAAGCATTGCTGACATCGGTGATCTCCAATTCCCCCCGAGCAGAAGGGGTCAAACTTCGGATGACGTCGAAGACCTTGTCATCGTACATGTAAAAGCCGATCACTGCGAAATTCGACTTAGGGATTTTTGGTTTCTCCTCGATTTTCACTATCCTGTCGTCGATTATTTGGGGCACGCCGAAGCGCTCAGGATCGGGGATTTCTTTTAGGAGTATTTTCGCTCCCTCTTTTTGCTTTCTAAAAGCATTCACCTGCCGGATGATGTTCCCTTCGATTATGTTGTCCCCCAGGATGACCATAATCTTGTCGCCATCCGCGAAATGCTCGGCCAAGCCCAGAGCCGCGGCGATCCCCCCTTCGCCTTCCTGATAGGTGTAATTGATGTGCTTTAAGCCAAACTCCTTGCCATTGCCCAGAAGCCTTAAGAAATCTCCGGCGTGATTCCCTCCGGTGACGATCAGGATGTCATCGATCCCTGCATTGATCAACGTCTGCAAGGGATAGAAGATCATGGGCTTGTCATGGACCGGGAGAAGATGCTTGTTGGTTATCTTGGTTAAGGGATAAAGCCTTTTGCCTAACCCCCCCGCCAATATGACACCTTTCATCCTCCGATGTACCAGTCTCCTTTCTCAAACTTCAACGGCATGCTGGCGCGCCTGGCAAACTGGAGTCTCTCATTGCGTACGGAAAGCGACACTACAGCCCTATTGCTATCGTCTTTAACATGAAAAGTCAAATCGCCCACTTCGATCACGATACTTGTATCCTTGAGCTGCCAATTATCGTAACTGTCCAAGAAAAGCTCTTTGCTTTCGCCTCCCGCAAGTTCTTTGCTCAGAAGCTCTTCCGCCTCTTCTATTTGGTCCTCCGACATTAGGCGGATGAACTGGGTTACCCTCTCCTTAGCCCTCTGTTCAGTCCTGTTTTCGATACTGCCACAGCTGGTCAAGATCACAAAACTAAGAAGACATGCCAAGTAGGGTGAAAATGTAGGTCTGTTTCTCATCTGGTCTTACCTTCACTCCATAGATCAGTCGGAATTAAAAAACTGAGAGCTGGCCCCGTGGGAATTCTCTCTTGGCCTCGAACTTGGGATAGGGACAACCGGAATGCCTCATTTCTCTTCCTTCTTCTTCTCTTCCTTTCCAGAAGTTTTGGAATCGGCAGATTTCTCGTCCTTTGCACCTTTTTCAGGTTCCTCCTTCTTCTCTGCCTTTGTCTCCTCCTCCTCCTCCCCTTCTTTCTTCTCGGTGATCACCTCCGGCTCTTCTGCAGCGGCGGCAGGGGCAACTTCCGGCTCCTTGAACACCGTGGGAGGAACCACGCTCACTACGGAACCCTGCAGATCAGAGAGCATTTCTACACTCTCTAACTTGATGTCCCCTACATGGATGGAGTCTCCTATCTTCAAACTGGTGACGTCCACCTCGATCTTCTCCGGTATGTCGGTAGGTAAGCATTCCACCTCCAACTCCCTCAGCACATGCTGCAGGATTCCTCCATCCTGCTGGACTCCGATAGGAGTTCCCAGAAGGCGGACAGGGACATTGATGGTGAGCTTCTTGGTGAGGGAAATCTGCTGAAAGTCTATGTGCAGAATGTCCCCCAATACCGGATCACGCTGAAGCTCACGAATCAAAACTTTCTTGTCCCCATTTTTTTGGTCATTGATATTTAAGGTAATGATAATGTTTTCTCCCAGACCTGATCTCAGGAGAGCGTGAAATGCCTTGGCCTCTACCTCCAGAGGCAGAGGAGTTGTTTGAGCCCCGTATACCACGGCCGGGATGATCCCTTTTCCTCTCAGCTTTTTCGCATGCTCCTTGCCAAGCTTGTCCCTGGCTTTTGCCTTGATGACAATCTCTTTCATCAGCTCTCTCTCCTTTTGGGTCAATATTCAAAAAGCGAACTTACCGATTCACCTTCATGTATGCGCCTTATGGTCTCTCCGAATATGCTGCTGATCGACAGGATTTCGAATTTACCGGAAAGTCTCTGATTTTCGGTGTTTATGGTATCTGATATGATCACCTTCCGTATGGAGGATCTCTCAATCAATTCTAAGGCTCTGCCGGACAGAACAGCATGGGTACAACAGGCATAAATCTCTTTTGCTCCCTGTTTGATCAGAAACTCTGCTGCCTGTGTCAGAGTTCCGGCCGTGTCCACGATATCATCCCGAATGAGCACGTTTTTGCCCTCCACCTCTCCGATCACATTTAAGACCTCCACCTGGTTGGCCACGTGCCTTTTCTTGTCCAGGACCGCAAAGGGCATGGCAAGCCTCTTGGCGAAGTTTCTGACCATTTTCATGCTGCCCAAATCGGCCAACACCACCCACTGGTCGGCCTGGAAATTGGCAAAATAATCGTGAAACACGGGATTGGAAAACAGGTGATCCATGGGAATATCAAAGAACCCCTGAATCTGAGCCGCATGTAAATCCATGGTCAGAACCCTGTCTGCCCCTGAGGCTACTATTTGATTGGCAACCAGTTTGGAAGTTATGGGAACTCGGGGCTGATCCTTTCTATCCTGCCGGGCATATCCGTAGTAAGGGATGACCGCGGTTATTCTTTCGGCGGAAGCTCTCCTGGCGGCGTCGATAATCACCAGAAGCTCAAGCAGATTCTCCGCCGGAGGATTGGTGGATTGTATTACGAAAACATCAGTTCCCCGAATGTTCTCGTTTATCTTGACCGCTATCTCTCCGTCCGAGAACCTTTTGACCTCCGCATCGCAGAGAGGAATTTTCAGATAGTCGCTTATCTTTTGGGCTAAGGGTCTATTTGAATTCCCGGTGATAAGTTTTACCATCTCATTCATAAGGCGCAAACCTCTATGTGGCTGGGGCGCCAGGATTCGAACCTGGGAATACAAGATCCAAAGTCTTGTGTCTTACCACTTGACGACGCCCCAAGACTTCTGTCATAGACAAACCCAATTTGGGCAAGTCACCCGGACTACCGGGCTGGTCTGAGTAGGATTCGTGCTACCAACCGCTTACTGTGGCTCGGCAGCCTCCTTGCTTTTCAGCTCCTCTTCATAAGCTGCCAGGACTTTGTCCTCGATCAACCTGCGCGTTTCGTTGTTGATGGGGTGAGCTATGTCCTGATGAGTCCCGTTTTTCCTTTTCCGGCTGGGCATGGAAACGAAGTAACCTTTGGCCCCATTTATCACTTTCATGCCGCGGATGACGAAGGCATCGTCAAAGGTCACATTGGCAAACGCCTTGAGCTTAGGCTCATCCCTTAGAGTCACTCTGACCTCGGTGATTTCCACTTTATCTTCCTCCTAAGCAAGAGTTGATGTTATTTGTGTACGGTTTGCACGTGCTGATGCGATCCACTTCGAGCTCTTGGCTGTCAGCAATTGGCTGACAGTTACTTGTGGATCAATCCGGGCCCAAAAGCTAAAGGGATTCCTCCTGAATCAACCAACTGCTCCCAGCGATCGGTCGGGTCAAGAATATCTGCCAATCGCCTGGTGTAAGCTTCTTCGCCACCTCCTCTGCTTGTGATTTCCTCTCAAAGACACCGTAAACGGCAGGACCACTTCCCGACATGCATGATTTTATTGCGCCGGAACTCTCCAGAATTCTCTTGATCTGGCCAATTACCGTATGCCCACCTATCACCACCTTTTCCAAGTCATTATCAAATTGTCTCAAAGTCTCAAAGAAGTCATCTTTATTGTCGCAAAGATTCAAGTTAATAACCGACCCATCTCTTGTCAAGTCAATTTTTACCTTTTGATAGACCCTCTGCGTGGAGATCATCACATTCGGACAAACCAAAACCAGCCAATAGTCCTTATATAACTCTGTCGGCACTATCCTCTCGCCCCTGCCTTTTGCCACAGCCTGCCCCGAGTATAGAAAAAAAGGGACATCCGAACCTATTCGGGAGGCTAGGGCATGAAGCCTCTGAGAGGAGAGCTTCAGATCGAACAGACGATTCACCCCTTTCAGGGTGAAGGCGGCGTTTGAACTTCCGCCTCCCAGACCCGCTGAAACCGGAATTTGTTTCTTAATATCAATTCTCACTCCCCCCTTGAGGTTCGTTTCTTCGAAGAGCAAATCTGCTGCTTGATGAGCTAGATTATTGTGATCTTTAGGAACATGAGGGTGATCGCACTGGATAACTATCCCTTTTTTGGCCTGGTGAAGCGTCAATTCATCATGCAAATCTATGGCTTGCATCACCGAGAAGATCTCATGATAGCCGTCCTCCCTTTTGTTCAGAACCCGGAGACAAAGATTGATCTTTGCGTACGATTTAACAGTCAAGCTCTGCAAGTTAATACTCTCTTTCCTTCCATAAATGTAAGTCCAAGCTCACCTCGAAGAAGAAATCATCAGCCTTACGACCGCCTACATTTTGAAAGTTTCTGACTCTCTTGTAACCCCAGGCCCAATCGAGCTTGAAATGGGAACTGGGTTGATAACTGGCTTCCAGCCTTATCTGATTCGAGTATTCTACGACCCCGGAGGGGAATTTCTTGGAATAAGGCACGGCTGAAGTCTGGGGCGTCTCGATTCTTCCCTCTCCTTTCCTTCTGTATTCCTCTGAAAAGGAGATTTGTATGTCTTTTCCCAGATGATAGGCGAAGTCCAAAAGGAGCCTGTCTGCATCGGGACCCAGAATGCTCCCCATCCCTAGGCCGTGATAAGCATAAATGTTCCAGGGTTTGTTCTGTCCGTAGACCCAGTTGTTTATTTTGGTGTACTCAAGACTGGCAAAGCTCTTCTTCAGGCCAAAAATCTCGGCGTAATTGAGTCCAATTTGAAACCCGATCTGTTGTGGTTCCGATTCAAAATCGTACTGGAAATCGTCCACCAAAAACTCTGCATAAAATTCCTTGTTCTTAAACCAGGTCAGAGCCAGATCAAAACTCCACAGAGGATTGTCATCCTGGTCTTGGTTATATTGCTCACCATAATAAGGCAAAAGAGGATTCAGATAATAAGGCTCAAGGCTCCTATTATGCCCACCGTAGAGAACCACCTCGGAGATTCCCATCTCCAATCCGAATTTCAATTTGAGATTAATTCTGTGTCCGGAGAGATATCTTTTGGCAAAAAAGCTGCAAGACGGTTGGCCCGACTCCTCACAGGTAGTGACCCAAACCTGATCCAGAACGGTGGTAAAATATACGAATCTGAATGATCCCAGTTGGCCTTCTAATTTAAGCATGTCAAAGGGAGGAATTTGGTCGGTAAGCAGAAGCACGTCCTCTTTTCCCGGACCCCATCTGAGGTGATCCCTGCCCAGAAGGAGATAGAAATACTTCAGATCAATTTGGGCATAGGCCATGTCCAGAACGCCGGTCAAATCACCTTTCCATTTTCTTCCCCGATATCTTCTTTCCTTTTCGGCCTTGGTGTCGATTATCACCCGGTCTTTTACGACCAGTGTTTTGTCAAACTGCAGTGCCGTCTCAAATTTCGCCTGAAAACGGCCGTAAGAGGTGTCTTCTCCCGCCGCCTTGGCGAAAAGCAACGGGCCGATCCCATATTTTAAGATGTAACGATCTCCGTCCTCTCTGTAAATTTTTTGATAGAGTTCTTCGATTTCAAACCGAAATTCCTGATTCAATTTTTGCAGAAGCCAGAGCCGGGAGTCAGACAGTTCCAGTTCATGCCTTTTTTGCCTCAGGTTTATCTCCAAAACACAGGAAGCGATCTCTCCTCTGGTATAGGGTTTAACGTTTCTGTGGAGCCTGGCGAACAAACCTTGAGAATAAAGCTCATCGACGGTAGAATAAACCCAGCTATCCAATGGAATGTTCTCCAGAAGCGTTGCTTCTGAGAGAGAACAGAAAAAAGAGGTAATTAGGAAGGTTGATAGAAAAATGGTCCTGAGAATTTTCTTTCCCAAAGTCTTTGGGGGTCCCTTAGGTGCGGAACCCTCCCGAGGTGAATAGATTTTGCGCTACCCTTACTTCGCTCTTCGGATCCAGGGAGTGACCGGCGCCGAAACAGGAGCAGCAGAGCCTGCTCTGCACATGTTTTCAGACGCGAGATAAATCTCGCTACTCCGGTTCTTGAAGTCCTTCAGACAGAGCGACGATCATAATCTTACGATTTTCTTGTTGTCCTCTTTGACATTTTTGGTTGCGTTCCGGGTGTCCATGAGCAGTTGTGAATTCTTAACGATCCAGTCATAATCATAAGCCGTGTGATCGGTCAGGATCACCACGCAATCGGCACTTTTAAGGAGAGCTTCAGTCAGTTCAACCGATTTCATCACCGAGTCATCCATACGAACGGAAGAGGCGTGGGGGTCGTTATAACTGACCTGGGCCCCCGCGTTCTGTAAAAGTCTTATCACATCCAGAGCTGGCGACTCCCTCAGGTCCTTGATGTCTTTTTTGTAAGCCACTCCCAGAACCAATATCTTGGATCGATTCAGGCTCTTCTGTTTTTCATTCAAAGCCCGGTTAACCCTTTCCACCACGTATTCAGGCATATGGGAGTTAATATCACCTGCCAGCTCTATGAACCGGGCATAGTAGTTCAACGACTTGAGCTTCCATGAAAGATAGTGCGGGTCAATGGGTATGCAATGGCCGCCCAATCCAGGGCCCGGATAAAAGCGCATGAATCCAAAAGGCTTGGTGTTGGCGGCATCGATTATCTCCCAGACGTCGATTTTCAATCGGTCACACATTAAAGCCACCTCGTTCACCAGCCCTATGTTCACCGACCGGAACGTGTTCTCCAGAAGCTTGACCATCTCCGCGCTCTTGGTGGAGGAGACCGGGATTGCTTCGATTATGGTCTGTTCGTAGAAAAGCTTGGCTATCCGGGTGCATTGGGGGGTTGTGCCTCCCACCACCCTGGGCGTATTCTTGGTGTTATATGACCGGTTCCCGGGATCGACCCTCTCGGGAGAAAACGCCAAGAAGAAATCTTTCCCCACCTTTAGTTCGGTCTTCTCCAACATGGGTAAGATCAGCTCCTCTGTGGTTCCGGGATAAGTGGTGCTTTCCAATATCACCAGCTGACCGGGGTGGAGGTACTTTTGCACTTGCTCTACTGCCGCTAGAATGTAAGAGACGTCCGGATCCTTGGTCTTGCTCAAAGGGGTGGGGACACAGATGGCTATGCAGTCGACCTCTTCCAAAGCCGAGAAATCGACAGTGGCCTTGATTTTTCCTGCCTTCACCAGCGGTTGAAGGTCTTGATCCTTGACGTCATCGATGTCCGATCTTCCGGAGTTTACCAGATCCACTTTATCCTTAAGCACGTCGATTCCGATGACCTTGAAATTCTCCCTCCCCAGTTCCACCGCTAAAGGGAGTCCGACGTATCCCATGCCGATAATGCCCACCAAGGCGGTTCTGTTCTTAATCTTCTCCTCCAATGCCTTATACAAGGTCATACCTCCTTATGCGATAAGTCACGTATGGTTATCGGGTCTCAGATAAAAGGTTCGCAATTCTCACTTCCCTACAGTGCCGCTAAACCTAAAATGCTAAACATGAAAATCACTACTATCACTCAAACCCTATGCCGATGGAATCCGACCACCTTCAGTTAAGGAGTCATTTTTGATGTTCGGATTCTCACTTCAATTTCATGAAGATTCTGTGCCAAGAAGAGACAGTCAGAGAAGATTGTATTTCCTTCTCCAGAAGTTCAAGGTGTCTGTCAGAGTGGTTTGGATCGGAATCTTCGGTTTCCAGCCTGTGGTTCTTCTTATCTTTGAATTGTCGCCCGCCAAAACAGGAATCTCGGCGGGTCTGTTTTTCTTCTCATCGGTCTTCTCTCTGATCTTTTTCCTGGATAGGGAGATCAGGGTTTTCAGTACTCTTTTTATGCTCTGGGCTTTCCCTGAGCAGATGTTATATGCTTCCCCAGCCTTCCCCTTTTTCATCAGAAGCCGGTAGGCTCTCGCAACATCTCTGACGTCGGAGATGTCCCTTCTGCTGGATAGATTGCCCACCTCCATAACCGGGGGGAGGATACCCGCCTCGATTTTTGCTATCTGTGAGGCAAAATCCGGCACCACAAAACCCAATCCTTGCCGGGGACCTGCGTGATTGAAAGCTCTGGCCCTGATGGCCTGGACTCCGTAAGATTGGAAAAACTGATAGGCCAGAAGATCACAGGCGGCCTTGCTTGATCCATACGGGCTGACCGGCAGGAGGGTTTTTTCTTCGGTTATGGGAATATCTCTTGGTTTTACCACTCCATACATGTCGCTGGAACCAACGATTACGATTCTCGGTTTTTTCCTTGAGTTTCTCAGGATTTCCAGCAGGTAGAGGGTCCCCCGGATGTTCGTTTCGATAACGCTCAGAGGCTGAGAAAAGGATTTTCCTACTGCGCTGAAGGCGGCAAGATGATATACCTCGTCCGGATTTATCTTCCTCACCACGGAAGAGAGCCGGTCAAAGTCGGTGATGTCGCAATTGGCGAGATGCAGGTCTTTTTTGATATCTCGGATATTCTCCAGACCCTCACCTGGCAAGCATATCCCGAATAAGTCTTCTCCTTTTCTTAAAAGAAGCTCCGCTAAGTGAGAACCGACAAATCCCGCTATGCCTGTAATCAAAACTTTCATCTTTGAACTAAACTAAATATCATCCGCTTTTTGAGATATGTTTGCATCTTTCCAGGTCTGCGTCCACCATCATCTTGATCAGCTCCTCGAAGGAAACCTCTGGTTTCCAGTCCATTTTTTCTCGGGCATACGAGGAATCGCCCAGAAGCACGTCCACCTCTGCTGGTCTTACGAATCTCGGATCCACTCCTACGAATTTTTCGTAGTCTAGTCCCACGTGCTGAAAGGCGATTTGAGACAGCTCTCTGACAGAGTGATTCTTTCCGGTGGCGATGACGAAATCTTCCGGCTCTTTCTGCTTGAGCATGAGCCACATGGCCTTCACATAATCGCCGGCAAATCCCCAGTCCCGTTTTGCATCCAGATTCCCCAGCAGAAGCTTTTTGGCCAAACCCAGTTTGATTTTGGCCACCCCGTCGGTGATCTTGCGGGAGACGAACTCCAATCCTCTTCTGGGAGATTCATGGTTAAACAAGATCCCGCTTACCGCAAACATTCCATAGCTCTCCCGGTAATTGACAGTGATCCAGTGAGCATAAACTTTCGCCACCCCGTATGGGCTGCGGGGATAAAACGGTGTTTTCTCGCTTTGAGGTACCTCTTTGACCTTGCCGAACATCTCCGAGGAGGAGGCCTGGTAGAATTTGATCTTCTTGTTAACCAGTCTGATGGCCTCCAGCATCTTGGTTACCCCCAGGGCATTGAACTCGCCGGTGAGCATGGGCTGTTCCCAGGAAGTGGGGACGAAGGATTGAGCTGCCAAATTGTATATCTCGTCCGGCTGGCAGGCCTCAATCAATCTGATCAGGGAGAGCTGATCCAATAAATCTGCCTGTCTTAGATGGACCTTGTCCCGGATATGACCTATCCTTTCAAACTTCTCGGTGGAGGAGCGCCTCACCATTCCAAAAACCTTGTAGCCTTTCTCCAGAAGCAGCTCAGCCAAATAGGATCCATCCTGGCCTGTGATTCCTGTGATTAATGCGTTCATCTTTCTCTCTTTCCCTTTGTACACTTAGTTTTGCCTGAATATAATATTTGGGTTGAGAAAGTCAATGAAATTTTTCTTGACAAACCGGAGAGAAGAGGTTATAAATTATTGATTTTCTTTCGGCTTGCGCAAGCATGGCAAGAGTTTTCTGAAAGCTAATGAGGGATATGGAAATCTAGAACGGTTTGAGGAGGGAGGTTTTACATGACCAATTTCTATTATGACGTTCGGGACGTTTTTCGCGCTCCGCGGCTGGCGCTGTCAGGCAAGAAGATCCTGCTTCAATTCATGGGCCTTTTGATCGGATATTTGGGATTTTTGGTTTTCTCTTATGTGGCCTTCCTTTCCGCGGGATGGAGCATTGCAGATACATGGGGGAATCACGGTCTTTTTCCTTTGAGCGATTTTCCCTTTACCACATGGTACAGCTGGGCCATCTTTGGACTGGGGTGTCTGGTCGCCCTCATCTGCTGGCTCTTGGCAAGCGCCATGGTGGGAAAGGTAACTTACGAGCAGCTCAAAGGAGATGACTTCTATTCCTCCAAGGAAGCTTTGAGGTTCTTGAATAAGAACTGGTCGCCAGTCATCTTTGCCCCCTTTTCTTTGCTGATTTTCATTGTGGTCATAATCATAGTGGGCATCATTATCGGACTTTTGGGAAAGATTCCCTATATGGGCGAGCTGGGCATCGGCGTTTTCTTCCTTGTCCCCCTGTTCGCCGTGGCTTTGTTTTTGGCTTACGTGATCTTCATCTTTTTCTTCTCTTTGCTTTTTGCCCCGGCCGTTGTTGCCACCACCAAGGAGGACACCTTCGAGGTCATCGTCCAGACGTTTTCCGTCATCTGGAATCAAGCCTGGCGCTATTTTGTGTGCACCGGCCTTTTGGGGGTGATGTCCAAGCTGGGCATCTTTGTCTTCGGCTATTTCTCCTTCCGGGCAGTCCAGCTTATCCACCTGTCCTGTGGAGTCCTGATGAAGGACAAATTATTCGACATTTTCGAGGAGGCACTCTCCTACGTGACCATTCCCGGCCATCTTCTGAAGTATTTCTCCAACATCTTTCCGGGAATAGACTTCAGATTTCGTCTGCCAGAGGCGGGGCCAGGCATCTATCTGAACTGGTCGGGAGAAATCTCCGCCTTTTTGATCGCCATCTCGCTCATATTGGTCATCTTCTTGGTAGTCTCCTACGGCTTGGCTATCCTGAGTGTGGGACAGACTGTGACCTATATCGTCCTAAGAAAGAAAAAGGATGACGAGGACCTGCTGGAGAGAAAAACCGAGGCGGATGAGGAGGAGGAGAGAAGAGAGGCAGAGGAGAAAGCAAAAGAGGAAGCAGAAAAGGAAGCTGGGGCTGAAAAGAAGGAGGAGACTGAAAAGGGCAAATCCGAAGAACAAGCCAAGGAGGAAAGCGGCTCTTAACTGCAGAAGGGCCTAACACTTTCCCATTGGCAATCTCTTTTGGGGGCTTTTTTCAAAAGACACAGATCGGGTGGCTCTCTGTATCAGCAGCCCGATCTTGGCTTTTTTCAGTCAGCTCTTCGGTTTTATCTCTCTTTAGGTCTTACATCCAGGGAGTTTCAGCGTAGTACTAATAGACATGACCAGGCTGTTTTTCTTTCTTTGCTCCATATATCTTTTTCTTAGCCACACACCCCAGGTCAATATCGTCGTTGCTGGGCAGGGTCGAACCATCCGCATCCCTAAGGATTACTCCTCCATTCAAGAGGGGATTGAAAAAGCTGTCGACGGGGATACGGTTTTGGTGGCTCCGGGAATCTATTATGAGAACATAGATTTTCTGGGCAAGAAGGTTGTCTTGGCCAGTCGCTTCGTTCTCAAGGGCGATACCAGCATTATCTCCAAAACGATCTTAGACGGAAGCAAGCCAAATAACAAAGACACCGCCAGCGTGGTCAGGTTCGTCTCCGGCGAGGATTCATCTTCGGTCATAGTTGGATTCACCATTCAAAACGGAGAAGGCACTCTGATTCTGGAACCGAAAGGCCACGGAGGAGG
>CAZPOP010000021.1:0-54706 GCA_964588305.1 uncultured Ignavibacteria bacterium | reverse complement strand
GCCACCAGAGTGTAAGTCTCGAATCTCGCACCGTTGTTAAGGTTGAGCACCTGCACCTTCTCATGGGCCAGAATCAAAGCGGCATCGATTAGCTTCTTATCTATGGTGATGCTCCCCTCGTAATTCAGATCAGCCTCAGTCACTGTGGCCCGATGAATCTTCGATTTACAGATTGTCACTAACATGATAGCCTTCTTGAGAATTGATTCAGATCCAATCACCCAAACCCGTTGCATCCGCATCAGTCATCCAGGTTGAACCCTATGGCTCAAACCGCCGACCGTCTCAGATCTCTTCTTTTAATCTACAAAAACCCGCGTCAGAAGCAAGGGTTTTTCTTCGATCATCCTCCCCTTTTCATCTTGCTTGAAGTCGTGGCGCCTGCTTGAACACCTGACAAAACATAAGATGCCCAAGCCAAGGATCGACCCTCTTTTGTCAGCAGTTGAGGACCTGACCGTTACCGTCGCGCACCCAGGACGCCGCATTGTTATCCCTATTTCACTTCAAGGTCTCCTCCACTAAATAGATGGCATGGCCCATCTGGGCCAGGTAATGGAAGCTATCCGGGGAGTCGAAAATAACCCTTCCTTCGCTTTCTGAAACGATGGCATCGTATTGTTTCCCTTCCACTCCGCCCACCACCACAAACCACCTATCGCCCGTTCCGGCCACATGAGCCACCTGCCGGCTGTTCGGGCTGAAGACCGGCGCGCCAACTTCGTCGTATTGCTTCCCCTCTTTTCCATCCACTACCACAGCCGACTTGTCGCCCACTTTGACCACATAAGCCAACCGCTTGCTGTCCGGGCTGAAGATAAGACTACCGCCCCCCAAAGCGTCGTATGGCTTCCCCTCTTTTCCATCAACCACCACGAATAATCTGTCACCTTCTATGGTCCCATAAGCCATTCTCTTGCTGTCCGGGCTGAAGATGACGTCGCCCACGGCATCGTACGGCTTTTCCTCTTTTCCATCCACCACCACCACCGACCTGCCTTCGGCCAGAACCACACAGGCAAATCGCCTGCTGTCCGGACTGAACATCAAGGTGCCTTCACCGATGGCATCGTACTGCTTGCCCACTTTTCCATCCACCACGGCAAACTGCCGACCCCCCATCATGGCCACATAAGCCAGGCGCTTGCTGTCTGGACTGAAGACCGGGTCGGCAACGTACTCGTATGGCTTCCCCTCTTCCGCACCCACAACCGCAAGCCACGTATTGCCCGCTCTGGCTGCATAGGCTGCTTGATTGCCATCCGGACTGAAGACGGGTTCGCCTACGTCATCGTACGGTCTCCCATCTTCTCCATCCACCACCACAGACTTTTTGTCGTCCAAGGTACCCACGTATGCCACCCGCTTGCCGTCCGAACTAAAGATGGGGTTACCTGCGCTGTCGTATGGCTCCCCCTCTTCTCCATCCACTACCACAAACTCCTTGCCGCCAGCGGAAGCCACATGGGCCACCCGCTTGCTGTCCGGACTGAAGATGGGGCCGTCCTCCGCTACCTCATCGTATCCTCTTCCCTCCTCTCCATCTACCACCACCAGACGCCTATTCCCTACTCGGGCCACATAGGCCAACCGTTTGCCGTCCGGGCTAAAGATGGGGCCACCTATATCATCGTATGGTCTCCGTGACTCCCCCCCCACTACCACAAAACCCTCATCCCCCAACCCAGCCACGTAAGCTATCCGCCTATTGTCCGGGCTTACCGTGAAAGACTGCACCGACCCCGCAGAAGGATCAATTTCCGCAACAGCTCTTTCGGATACTGCCCTCTGTAGCGGTTTTTTCTCTTCACAACCTGCCATGCTAATGCAAACCAAAAAGACTATCAAACATGAAACTATACTCTTTTTAGACATTTTAACAGGCCTCCTTTCCCGAGCGGCTAATTGCGCATAATGCCTTTAGCTCTCGCTGTGTTGGGGATACTGTTGTCGCGATCGTGGTCCCATGGCGATCACAGAATCCCGACGGAGCAAAAGATTTCAATTCACTCTGAATTTGACGTTATCTATCAACCTGGTTTTGCCCAATTGAACCGCTAAGGAGATCAATATCTCCCCTCTTATTCTCTTCAGAGGTTCCAGACTGTTGGCATCGGTGATGGCTACGTAGTCCAACTTGGCTAAGGGTTGTTTATTTATCAACGCGGTCATGCTGGAAGTAACCTTGTCTGCTTTTCTTTCCCCCTTTTTTATCATCTCCTTTGCAGCACTCAGGGCCTGATACAAGACCTTTGCCTGCTTTCTTTCTTCTCTTGAGAGGTAAACGTTTCTTGAGCTTATAGCCAGGCCGTCCTTTTCCCGGACCGTGGGAGCTATTATCATTTTTATACCATAATTCAGATCATCCACCATTTTTTTCAAAACCACCGCCTGCTGGGCATCCTTCTGTCCAAATACGGCAATATCCGGCCTCACGATGTTGAAGAGCTTTGAGACCACGGTAGTCACTCCCCGAAAATGCCCTGGTCTGATGGCCCCCTCCAGTCCCCGGGTTATCTTATCCACGCTCACATAAGTCAGGTACCCATCAGGATACATATCTTTCGTCCGGGGGGCGAAAATAAAATCACAGCCTTCTCCTTCCAGCAAGAATCTGTCTCTCTTGAAATCTTTTGGGTATCTTTTGAAATCC
This sequence comes from uncultured Ignavibacteria bacterium, assembly GCA_964588305.1. Lineage (GTDB taxonomy): Bacteria > Zixibacteria > MSB-5A5 > MSB-5A5 > SM1-73 > SM1-73. Next base: position 52,053 of record CAZPOP010000021.1, on the reverse strand, counting down.
TCCTTCGGTCCGAATTGGGTGGGATTGACGAATACGCTAACCACCAGGATGTCAGACCTCTTTTTGGCGATTCGGACCAGGCTCAGATGCCCTTCATGCAAGTATCCCATGGTGGGAACAAAGCCGATGATCTTTCCTTCCCTTTTTAATCCCCCGCAAATCCTTTGCATCACCTTAGGCGATCTGATTATCCGCATCTCTCGACAAATTAAAAAGTCAAAATGAAAAATTCAAAATCACAATTCAAAATCCAAAATCAATACTGAGACCGAGGGGGAGAAAAGCTGGAGTGTTCACCTTCAGGTGAACCAAACAGACGTTCCTTGTGCCTTAACGGACTCAGGTCAAGCTGAAGCTTGACACTCCAGACAAACTCTTGCTGAATTGGCTTTATCTGAGATGCCGATATACCCTTTTCATGTACAAACTTTGAATTTTGAATTGTAATTTTTCACTTTGCTTTTCTAATTTTGAACTTTCGTCAGTAGCTTTCTTCCTCCAAGGGAAACGTGCCGGACTTGACGTCATTGAGGTAAGTCTGGCAGGCCTTCTTCATCTCCTTTCCCAACTCTGCATATCTTCTGACAAACTTTGGCTGAAAATCTTCAAAAAGCCCTAGGATGTCATTGATCACTAAAACCTGCCCGTCACATCCTGCCCCGGCTCCGATACCGATAGTGGGGATCTTAAGTGACTTGGAGATGCTTTCGGCCAACCCTTTCGGCACCGACTCCAACAACAAAGAGAAACAGCCCACCTCTTCTAAGATTCGGGCGCTCTCCACTAAATACGTTCTATCCTGTTCGGTCTTCCCACGCACGGTGAACCCTCCCAGCTTATGGATCGACTGGGGGGTCAAGCCGATATGCCCCATCACCGGAATGCCTACCTCTATGATTCTCTTAATGGTTTCGGCCATTTCCACCCCCCCCTCGATTTTCACCACCTGCGCTCCCCCTTCCTTGAGAAAGCGTCCGGCATTCCCAATTGCATCTGAGGGATTGGTCTGATAGGACAAAAACGGCATATCCGCTATGACCAAGGCTCTCTTAACCGCAGAGGAGACCGCCCTGGTGTGATAGATCATCTGATCCATGCTTATGGACAAGGTCGTGGGAGAACCATAAAAAACCATATTCACCGAATCGCCCACCAGGATGGAGTCCATTCCTATCTGGTCCAGCATTCGAGCGGTGAAGAAATCATAAGCCGTCAGCACCGCGATCTTCTGCCCCCTCTCCTTCATCTTGGCAAAACTCCTCACCGTGACTTTGTCCGTATTCATTGACCCGAGTCCTCCGGCACAAACAGCATGCTTAATACCTTTAGCTAAATCCGCACTCCGTATCCTCAAATACGAAGCAACGCTTTATTTTTCGCCCATGGGGACGTAGTATTTTGTTCCCGCGTGCGGTTTTTTCAACTGCTGCAAAAGATCATCCAGATCGTCCTCATTATGCACAAAATCGATCCTGTCCGTGTTCACCACCAACAGCGGGGTTTTGGCATAATGAAAGAAATAATAGTTGTAAGCTTCGTTTAAAGCCCGGACGTACTCTAAGTCGATGTTTTTCTCATAGGGACGCTCTCTCTCTTTTATCCTCTTTAATAGAACCTCCGGATTAGCCTGAAGATATATTACCAGATCCGGCCGGGGGATGTCCTTCTCCAGAATCGAGAGAAGTCTTTCATACAAATAGAATTCATTAGAGCCCAAGGCGACGGAGGCGAAGATTCGGTCCTTATCAAAGAAATAATCACTTATCAGCTTCTTTTGGAAAAGGTCGGTGGCAAAGAGATCTTGCTGCTGTCTGTATCTGGACAATAAGAAGAAGATCTGGGTTTGAAAAGCGTGCCTTTCCTTGTTCTTATAAAAATCGGAAAGGAAGGGATTCTCCTCAGTCTCCTCCAGTATCAGCTTTGCCTCCAGCTTCTCCGCCAATATCTTGGCCAGACTGGTCTTCCCCGCTCCAATGGCGCCTTCTACGGCTATGTAATCAATCTCTGCCACAATCGCTCTCAGGCATTTTCAGAAGGTTCCCGAATGCAACCTAACTTCAGACTCATTTTCCCCCGAATTGGAATCCGTTGACCACTCCTCCAGGAGTTCTTCCACAGTTTTCTTCAATGAGGGATGCACCACCGTCGGGGCAATCTCGGCTAAGGGAACCAACACGAATTTTCTCCGGTGCATGCGCGGATGGGGCAAGGTGAGCTTGTCCGAATCTAAAATCACATCATCGTAAAGCAGGAGATCCAAGTCGATATTTCTGGGTCCGTGTTTTTTGTTTCGTTTCCTCCCCATCCGGTTCTCAATGCCTAATAAAAGTTCAAGAAGGCTCAGAGGTTTGAGGGTAGTCTCAAGTTCTGTGACCATATTCAAAAACCAGGGTTGCTCGTCTCCCCCTGACCCTTGCCCCTTGACGCAATATCCTACCGGCTCGGTCTCATACACAGAAGAAGCTCTGCGAATCACAATCTCCTGTGATTGTTCCAACTTTCTTTTTGCCTCTCTTATGTATCCCAGCCTGTCTCCCAAGTTTGACCCGATGCTGATATATGCAGTTGACAACGTAAATCTCGAATAAGTTTGAAGGTTAGAAGGTTCAAAGGTTTGAAGGTTCTAACTTTCAAACCTTCAAACTTATAGCTTTTTTCTTTCATTTTTGCCTTTTTCGTTTTACTTCCACCTCGATATGATCCAGATTCCCCGGCACCGGAGGAATCTTCTTTCTAACCCTTACCGTCACCTCTTTGCTCCTGAATTTTTTCAAAATCTGATTTGCCAGCCTGACCGCAATTGTCTCCAGAAGAGCAAATCTGTTTTGTTCCACCAGCCCTTCCACTATGCGGTAGACCTCCGTATAGTTGACCGTATCCGCCAGTTTGTCCGACTTGGCCGGTTTGTTCATATCCACCACCAGTTCCACATCCACCTCAAACCTTCTGCCGGTTTGCCTCTCCGCGGCGGAGATTCCATGATAGCCGTAAAAAGTCATGTTGTGTAATCTGATAACACCCATGTTTTGAAAAAAAGGGGTTAGGGGCTAGGCACTAGGGGCTAGTCTTTGCCGGTCGGTATCTCCTCTGCCAGACATGCGAATGCTCCTTGATCCTCGCCAAAGCTTTATTAAGTTCGTTTGCTGGACGGTTCAGGGCTATTCTTACATACCCCTCTCCGTGTTCTCCGAATCCGAAGCCAGGCGAAACCAAGACTCCGGCCTTTCTCAAGAGCATCCGGACAAAACCGACCGAGGAATATCTGGGCGGCACCTTAGCCCAGATAAACGGCCCGGCTTTGGGCCTTCTCGCCTTCCACCCTAAGTCTGAAAGTCCCTTCATCAGGATGTCTTTTCTTTTGGCAAACTCCACGTTGTTTTGCTCTGCTGCGGCCGAATAGTTTTTCAAAATCGCCAGACCAATCCTTAACATTATCTGACTTGCCCCATAGCCGAATACTCTTTCTGTGGCTTCAACCTGGGAAATTATCTGTTTGTTACCTGCTAAAAAGCCGAATCCGATGCCGGTCAAAGGATAAAAGGAAAAAAGCTCCACTCCGACTTTCTTTGCTCCCCTAGCCTGCAAAAGCAAGGTGGGCATGTATCCATCATGACAGATCTCATTGTAGGAGGCGTCGTTCACCAACATGATATTCTTCCTGTGTGCCCATTGGACCAACTCCCCGAAGAATTCCGGGTCCGCCACTGCGGTGGTGGGATCGTGGGGATAATTCAGGAAAAGAATCTTCGGGAAGTGAACGGTGTCCTTGGAAGACGGAAAGGTGCTAAGATTCGGGAGATAGTCGGTTCTTTCCCAAAGCGGTAAACTAACCACCTCTCCGCCTGCAAAGATGCAACCTCCTTTATAAACAGGATCGCATGGGTCGGGAATAGCTGCCGTCTGGCCAGGATTCAGAAAGCTCAAGAACAGATCAGAAATGATCTTTCCCCTGCCTGTGCCCCGAACCATATGGTTCAGGGCGGCGAAAGGCAAAATCTCATTCTCGGGATTAAGCCTTACCTGATATTTCTGCTCCACCCAATCTGCAATCTCGCTTTTCAGATCGTCCCAAACCTGCATATCCAAGGGTGCAAACATCTCTTCTGTTTTAAGCGAAAAAAAAGAAAGTGCGGTCTCCTTAATCGTGGCATCAGGGGAGAGTTCACCCAAATCGATTATCTCCACACCCCTTTTGTGCAGGGCTTTTTTGATCCTCTCTGCCTCCAGAAAGGGCGAGGGCGGCAGCTTCTGCAATCTCTCTGCCTTATCTATGATGAGCTTCTTTATCATTCGACGGTTTAGTTCAAAAAACCTTCTGATCCTTGCAGACGCCCGGACGGGCCTGTCTGGGATCGCTCCTGTGGGCGTTAACCTCTTACAGACTAACTAATATATGCCCCGGCAAGCCCGATGGCAAGAATTTTGTGCTAAATCCTTTCTATGGTTTAAGTCCCCGCAAAATGTCTTTCACTTCTTGGGCCTCTTCTGACCGGGGGGCAAGCTCAAGAAATCGCTGCAACTCTCTTATGGCCTCCTCTTTCGAATCCATCTGTAGGTAGGTCATCCCCAGCCGAAGATGAGCTTTTGCCAGATCAGGCTTCAGCTGTATGGCTGCTTGATACATCTCTATTGCCTCCGGGAACTGGCCCTTTTCCCTGTAAACATTCCCCAGTCCTATGTAAGCATCCTCGAAACTCGAGTCAACCTCAAGGGTCTTCTTAAAAAAATCCTCGGCCCGGTTAAGATCGCCTTTCCGAAAATGAATCAGCCCCACGTTATAATATGGCTCCGCGTGCGGCCATTGAAGAAAGATCACCTTCTCATAAAGCTCTAAAGCAGCATCCATATTACCTTCTACCGCATACACATTCGCCAGGTTGAAATACTGTCCCGCCACGAAGGATGCCAATTCGATTGCCCGTCTGAATTCAACTTCCGCTTTATCGAAATCCCCCTTTGCAAGATAGACCATGCCCAGATTATCGTGAATCGTGGCAAGTCGCGGAGCGATTTGCTCTGCCAAAAGAAGCTTAGCTTCAGCCGAATCCAGCTCCCCCCTTCCTAGAAGCTTCTTTGCATCCGCAATCAAAGGCAACTCCGGTGATAGCACTCTCTGCACGTCATTTTGCTTTCTTGCCTCATCTTCCTGCCCCCGAGTCTTAAAATACTTGAATAAGACGAAATGACCGTTTTGGCTCTTCTTGGGATCGATCAAGAGCAGATTGCGGAATCGCTGGATTGATTTTGACTCACTTGAGTTCAACGCAATCCAGGGGATGGTGGAGTGAAGTGAGGTTACCACCAATATCACGGCCAAATATTCGAATTTGATCTTGTCCTTGAGAAGTCTTAACAAAAAATAAAGGCCCAATAGGACATACCCCAGGCTCATCGCCGAGAACATGTCCCAATCCCTCGAGGCACCCAATCCGGGATCGACGACAAAATTAGAAAAAAGTTGGGAGAGCGCAACAATCAGTAGCAACTGGGAGATTCTGTCCCTGAAAAGAGCTTTCCCTTTACTGCAAATCAAAACTCCCAAAATCAGGATCAAACCCACAGGTGCAACCAGAAGCTGTTGGTTCAATAAATCCAGAAGGTGAGGAAGGGAGAAGAGAGTGTAATCCGGACCAGTATATCGACCCTGGATGAAGGGAACGAAAAGGGGAGGAACGCTCCAGCTGTATCTCTTGTAAGCCCAAAATATAATTACCACCAAAAAGACCGCAAGGATCCCGAGAAGTATGTTCTTTCCCCGCCGAAATCTGCTCTTCTGGTTTGTCAGGAGAAAAAGGAAAAAGAGCGAGGGCAAAAGACAGAGAGCCGAGATGTGAAACAAAAAAGCAGAAATGAAAGCCAAGATGGGGAAAATCAATCTTGTCCTTCCTTCCAGGTAGGCTGAAGAAAGGAATAGAAAGCCAAAGACAAAAACGAAGAGAAAAGAATAATGTTCCACGTAGCCAAAAAACAGCTGGGTGCTTCCCATGCTTATCAGGATGAGAAAGGCCAAAATCTTTTGCGCTTTTTCCTTCCCTAAAAGATTGGAAAAAAGTAAGCACAGGTACACGAAAATGGTCCCGGCCACACAACTCAATATGGCATACACTGTCTCCACATCCAGGTTGAAAAGGCTTTTTGCCAGTTGAAATGCTTTGAGATGGAGGAGGCTTTCCAGAGGCTCGGTCCATCTGAAGGAGAATTCGCCCGTTTCGACATTGCTCAGAATCTGGTACCCATCCCCCAGAAAATACGTCTTGGTTCTTAGTATCCAGAAGAGAATGAAGAAAAGTAAGCTGAGGATCAAATACGACAGATGCTTCCTTTTCTCCATGTATTCAAAAATCGGAGATATCAGAATCTTTATGATATTCAAGGCAACGCGATTGAACCGGGGCCAAAGGAAGAGCAGAGCCAGAAATGTGACCGGAAGACTTACCCAGTGGGGGAAATAGGCCCATTGATTTATCCCCCAGATCCTGCCCTGTGGAAAAAAGGAGGCTATGAAATGGATGACGATGATAAGAAGGCAAAGTGGTGTTAGTGTCGATGATAGGCAGGAGTTGTGACCATGAGACTTTTCCTCTAATTTTTTAGTTTTCTCCTTCATCAACGCTGCTATTCTTAAGTTCTCTCAAAAGCGATGGACTTGGGAAAAGCTGGTTTCACATAAAAAATATATGAAAGACATTTCTGAATGTAAAGGATAATCGGGTAGTGGGTCAGTTTGAAAATTTAAGCATTAAACAATCGTCCTGTTTCTGGGTGTTATATATTGATGGTAAAGCGACCAACAAAGAAACGGCGACGTGATACCAATGTTTTGGCTAGGCATATAGTGAATATGGCAACAGAACAAACCAATCCTGAAGAACAACTTGACTCAACTAAAGACGCCCGGAAAACAAAAGCGGGCCGTTTAGGTGGTCTCAAGGGCGGGAAAGCACCGGCTGAGAAATTGACTGCTGCTCAACGACAGGCGATTGCAAAGAAGGCTGCGGAGGCTCGCTGGAAGAAGGTTTCTCGTGAGTCCTCATGATTCTATGCTCAGCAACATCAGGAGTAAAATCAAAAGGGATTTGTATTGGTTCTCCCTCGTTTCTAAATCTGTTAAAGCTTTCAGTGTCAATATCCAACTGAACACATTCACCAACAATTTGGTTTCGGCGTTGCAGTAAACTGGTTTCCATATTCTCTCGTGAGATTGTAAGCCAGTTTTCCCATAGAGTCGTCTGCACGCCATCAATATCTACTTTTCGTGCATGCCTGAAACGAACTCTATTACCTAAGGGGTCTGTAAAACGTTCTTCCTTGAAAGCACGTGCAAATTCGTCGGCACATAGACTGATTAGTTTCTCCTTAGGAAGGCCCCAATACCCTTTCCTTATGGCCCAATCAGCTATTTCACGAGATGCATAAACGTTCTTACCCGTGCTGGCTATGTATTCATCTGCCAATCTTCGAAGTTCTTCCTTACGAGATAGCATGCTGACTCCTTTTAGATTGTAACGATTTTACCCCAACCATCAGTCAGGGCGGTGTTGATAATACATTCTTTTATTTTAACTTTCATGTTACTAAAATATTTCCAATGAAATACACCTCTATGATGCATCTGACCTACTACTATTCCCGGATGCACGTCATGCAATTTCGAAAATGCTTTGATATTGGTATCGGAATATGCTCTTTTATTGCGGGCGATAAAATTATCCAACTCTTTTTGGTCTACTAAAAACTCAACCGCAAATTTATCGGCTGCCTGTTCTTGTTGTGATTTGCTTTCAGATGGTTGTGCTTCCTCGTCCCTTATACATGTTTCTAAAATTGCAGCGTCTCTACCTTCACCATTTTTTATATGATAGAGTTCATGCATCAGGGTATGCCAAAACCAATCAATACGGTCGAATCTCATCGATAAAACTATCACGGGGAAATTAGCATCGTTATTGAGCCAAAAACACGCACCATCAATCTTGGCTTGAGGTAGATATTCTATAAGCAGAAAGCGGATTCCATATTTACACAATATTTCCGGGACTTGGCTGATGGCTTCAGGTTCTAATCTTAATGGTGCAAGCTCTTCCTTCAACTTTTTGAAATTACCTTCATTATATAACCGCCTAACTGGTGCTGCAGGGGCTAACATCTTTGCCCTCATTAGCCATGTAGTTTGAAGAGAATTGGGTCTTTCATTGTTATCCGACTTTCTTGCTGCATGTGCAAATGCAGATTCTTCTTTAAGAGTTTTCCTTTCAAGAAATTTTAAGACTTGTGCTTCTAAAAAATCTGCATTATTGGTATTTTCAATCCAACCCCTGTGTATCATTTCCCTAATAGGTGCTATTTTATATAATTCCGCTCTTTTTTCTACGGCATCCTCATTCTTTAGTTCTTTAACAGCATAATCGTATGCCTTCTGCATATTTACCCAATATTCTGCCGATGTGCCAAATGCCCTCCCAAGCAGATTAGCAATCTCAAGTGTAATAGACCTTCTACCCTTAATAATATCATTGACCACATTGGCGGGACGGTCTATAATGGCAGCTAAATCACGCTGAGTCCATTCTCTGCTTTCCAATTCTTCCCGGATATTATCGCCAGGCAAAAATGCCTCTGGTATTTTTAGCTGGTTCATTTATGATAGTCCTCCATAGCAATTATTCTTGCTATTTCCATCTGTTCTTTTTTTACAAACTCAACAATTAATCTGTTTTGGTCATTCAGGCGCATCGAATGTTGATGTTTTCTTTCTCCTTTTAATTTTTCCACTCTTAAAGACTTTTGAGCATATAAGTCCCTTCTGTCCATAGCCTGCATAATCCTAGTAATGCGCTCACGGTATTTTCTAATTTTGGCAAAGGAGTGCTTTCCAATGTATTTCGCATCTGTTGCCAATTTCTCCATTTCTGGGTCTGCAAATTCAAGTTCCATGCCTAAATAATATACGTAGCATAACATAATTGTCAAGGGAAAAATTTACAAATTCTGTAAATCTGTCAATTTGCCACTTGACAAAGAAGATTCGAAACCTCGAACCTGCCGTCTCCCTTCACTTTATGTATTACAACTTTGTCCGTATTCACCAGACGCTAAGAGTCAGCCCTGCAATGGCTGCTGGTGCAACTGACCATCTATGGGAGATTTCAGAAATTATCAATCTATTGGAGAATAAAAAAGCAAACTGACCCACTACCGGATAATCAGTTCCGTTCCGTGAAGATCGGAAGCGCCTCCGAGAATATGGCCCTTCATTCAAATCTTCAGATTCGATTCTTCCAGACTCAGCGATTGATAGCCCAGACTGAAGCTTGCTACTCTGGTACAAAAACCGCAAGGCTCATTTTCCTGCCGGCTTTTTTGGCTTTTTTTCTTGACAAGAAGACGGGGATGCATATATTATCATCGACATAGTAGTCTGGCGCCCATTTGGGTTAAAAGGGAAAACGGTGAGAATCCGTTACAGCCCCGCTACTGTGAAAGGCTACGAAAGTTGATTTAGGCCACCGTCACACCGAAGAGGGGACGGGAAGGTTCAACGAGTAGGTCTGAAGCCTTCAAGTCAGGAAACCTGCCAGATTCAAAAACCCGAGGCTTGATTTCTGTGAGCGCTTTTGCTGGCAGGAAAAGAACCTTCGAGGGCGAGGTTCGGGTATACGGCAGAAAAATAATCCCCAGCTTCCTTCTCGGAGGTTGGGATTTTTTGTTTTCAGGGGAAAGACGATAGGTTAAAGGTGTAAGGTGTAAGGAAAAAACAAAAAAATAAGAAAGGAGCAAGATTATGAGAAGGTATGTTTCTGGTTTTCGGTTTCGGATTGGTTCTCCGTCATCAGTCATTCGTCATTCGTCATCCAAAATCGTTGGCAGTCTTGTTTTGATTCTCAGTCTAAGTCTACCATCTGTGTCGGAAGAATTGCCGGTATACGAGCTGGACCCGATAGTGGTGACCGCCACTCGCTATCCTGAATACTTGAAGAACGTTCCTGCGTTTACCACTGTGCTGACCAGAGAAAACCTGCAATCGACCAATTCTCTAAGTCTGTCCGACGGGTTAAAAAACGTCTCCGGTGTGGATCTAAAATCCACCGGCGATTTCGGTCAGGTCTCCACTCTTAGCCTCAGGGGATCGTCCGCTTCCCAGGTATTGATACTTCTGGACGGAAGGCCGTTAAATTACATCAATACGGGGATTTTCAATCTCTCTGATTTTCCGACAGAACAGGTGGAAAGAATCGAGATCGTCCGAGGTCCTCTTTCCAGTTTGTACGGAGCTAATGCTTTGGGAGGTGTGGTCAACATAATCTCCCAAATCCCGAATGAGACGGAAGCCACAGGCTCTGTCTCTCTCGGTACTTTCAACACTCAGGTTTACTCGTTGAATTTGAGTGGGAATTATGATAGGTTCAAGCTAAGCTGGGGCGCGGAGAGAAAGTCCTCTGATAATGATCGGAAAAACTCGCACTTCTATGGTTTCACTACTCACGCCAAGCTTTTCTTTTCCCCCTCAAACAGAATCAACGCGGAACTCCTTCTTAATACCCTGCACGACCGGATGGGTTTGCCGGGGGTGGTTCCGGATCCGGATAATGTCCCCAAATATGGAGACCCGGAGGTCTATTCCCTCCTTGATCGGCAAAAAGATAGGAATTACTCTCTGGATTTGACCCTTAACTTCGTCCCCCGACCCAAGGATAACTTGTCCCTCAAGTTATACTTAGACCAGCGAAGGATGGATTACCACACCGTTTATGATAGTTACGATTTCACCTATTTCGATTATGTAAAGACCATGGATGATTACACTTACAAGACCAAAACCCGGGGAGGCTTTGTCCAGTATTCCATGCCCATAGTTAAGAAAAGCACCGTCACCTTTGGCTGCGACTTCAGAAAGGATAAGCTGGACGCGGGTCAAAATAAGAAGTACGCCCCCGATTCTGTGACCTCGCTTCCTGACCAGACCGTCTCTTGGGTGCCTGAGACCAGGACTTTGGGATTCTGGGGAACGGGTAATCTCAGTTTCAGCGAGAGGTGGCGATTACAGTTGGGCTTACGATTCGATGATCACTCTCTGTATCCATCGGAGTTCTCACCCAACCTGGGATTGATCTGCCATATTAACTCAAACCACTCAATTACGTTTTCCTGGGGAAAGGCCTACAAGGCCCCCACTTTCAATGATCTGTTCTGGCCCAGCGGGGGCAATTCGGATCTAAAGCCGGAGAGGGGACATGCCTTCGAGACCTCTTTTAGCTCCTCTTTCACCCAAATCTCGGCCCACGTTTCTTTGTTCTACAAAAAGGTAAAGAACTTAATCGTCTGGCTTCCTTTAGGGAAAAATGGCCAGTGGCAGCCATTTAATGTGGATAAATGTGAAGGACAGGGAATTGAAATGAACCTGGATTTGAAATTAGATGAAAGGACAGATTTATCTATTAACTATACCGGCAATTTTGACAAGGAAGAAAGAAAGGAATTAGTTTATTATGCGGACCAGAAAGAATTTGAAAATGTGGAAAGAAAGGCTCGTTTCACCCCCAAGCATAAGATTAATTTTGAGTTAGGTCGAAGGATTTTCAGTCACCTGAAAGCGAATCTCATCCTCAACTGGACGGACAAGAGGGTAAACTACTATTCCGATTACTCCAATTTTCCCCAAATCGGCTATCTGGAGAAAACCATTAAGCCCCACACCAACCTGGAGTTACATCTAAACCAGAAGTTGGGGAGCAACATGGAATTCAACCTTAGTCTAATAAATCTTCTGGATCAGAAGGTCCCTGCCCAGTTTGGCAATACCATTACAGACGGAGACTTCCCGAATCCCGGAAGGACAGTCAAAGCGGGACTACGATTCAAGATTTAAGATTCAAAATTTCGAGCTTAAGGGATCAGGCCGCGGAATGCGGTCTGCGACTTGTCCTGCTTGTGCTGAGGTAACGAATGGACCCAAGTCGAAGGAAGTCGAACGGTATAAATAGATAAAAAAAATTGGGAGTGGTGGAGGGGGGATGCCCGATTTTGGCGTCGGGTGGTCATGATTGCTCATAACCGCACCACTCCCAAGTATACTTCTTAACCTTGCCAACCCTTATACGTAACTTCACCTATTTTTATTAGCAATTTGTGTGCCCATGACGCACGTATTGAGGTCTTTCAGAATTCAGCCAAATAACGGATTCTCAACCTTCGGATCACCCAACCTAAGACGTTCAAAATAATCAAGTTAGCAACTAGGGCTTGCACCCGATCTTCTGCTGCCAATCCGATTTCCATTAGGCCTTAAACTACACCCTATGCCGGATCAGGATGAATCTATGCACTCTTATTCACATAGTATGCAGGCTAATGATTCAACCTTCAGAATTCAAGATTCGAAGTGCTCAGAAAAATCAAAGCATGAGATGTTGTGGGACCGGAACACTTGGGCACAACGATTGGAGTGCAAGTATCTGCCTCTCATCCTAGGGCTCGTCCATACGTTTCCTGGCCAATGCGGCCTGAACCGCACGCGCAGCTACCTCTTCTGAGACTCCTGTTATCTGTACGATCTTGTCCACTGCCTGATCCAGCCACTTTGCCAGCTCATTCTTGGGATATCTTGCCACCAATTCATCGGTGACCTCATCTGCGATCAGCAAGATATATTCCGCCATCTTCTTTCTTTGCTCGGTATTCAAGTAGGGAATCAGGTATTTCCTAACCGCCCAACTTAGAAACAATAGAAGAACCGTTCCCAAAGCCTGCGTGGGACTATTGGTCACCCAATCGCCAAAAGCAGCAATAAGCATCCTATTTCACCTCCCTGAAAAAGTCAGAAATCAAAGATCATAACTCAGAAGTCACAAGAACGATTGTTACTTCTAACTTCTTACTTCTTGCTTCCCACCTTACCACTGTAATTCCCAGCTCCCCTGGTCCGGTACCGTGGTTTCGATTCTCAAAATTGTCCCGGAAGGGCTATAAATGAAGAATATGTATTTGGTGTCAGATGGATTGAGGGCCGAATTGGGATGCAGATCCAAATACCAATAGCCTTCCTCATCAGTCGCGGTGCTCTTGTAATAGGGGCTGATGATTATGTTTTGATAGCGTAAAGGGATAGTCTTTGTGCTGGCTTCGACTTTGGCCCCCTCCACCGGCTGATTGTTGATGTCGTAGATCCAGCCGTAAACCCTGCACAAAGCCGCCTGAGGGGGCGAGCCCGGATCAAAGGCGTTGGCGTAATAGGTGGTGTCTTCATCGCCTGATACTATCAAAGTCTCAGGCACGGTGAATTGCCAGCCCGGTTTGAACATCCTTACGCAGTAGGTGCCGTTGTCCAGAGCAAAGAATCCACGTCCCTGGGAGTCTGAGGTCAAAAGCCCGATAGTTGAATTCTCTACCGAATCCAGAACCTGGATTTGAGCAAGGGCGATGTTGGACGAGTCGGAGGATTGTCTGCATCTGATCAGCACGCCATTTGCCCCCGAACCGGCCCCGGAGGTCAGGGTTCTGGTTTCGTAATTCCATATATGGGATGCTCCCCAGAGGTTGTTTTCGTTCATGCTCTTGATCTGGGAGGTGTCGGCCCCGGCTGTGATTTCCTCGTTTATGCTGTCCACCGTCTCCACGTACGCCATGTGGGTTCGATTGATATTAACCACAGCATCTTGATTCTTAATGTTCGCCCAATCTGTCCGCATGTACAAAGAACTGTCAGCTTTGGTCATGTAATCTTCGGTAAGCGTATATCCGGTTTTGTCCAGAACATCCGCCTTCACCGTGTCAGTTGAGATCACGTTCACTTCATTGACCACGGTGGTGCACTGCCCCAGATAGCCCCCGTTGATCTTGACCACCTCCGCCATGAAGTTGAGTTTATTGGCATCGGCAATGGCGTTGGTGATGGAATCGAACTCTGCTTTTACCGTCCAGCTCCAGGTCTTTATTCCGGTCTTGCCATCTTTGTGGACTACCGCCTCTGCTAAGTAAGTTCCGGCATTGTCCGAATCATCCGACGCTTTGACTTTATGACGGACAAACCCGGTGCGCAGGGAGGAGGTCACCTTTGCCGAATCGACGGTGGTTTGTCCGTCTACGTCCTTCCACCACCTGAACCAGACCGAATCGGGATCGGCAAGATTTAGAAAAGTGGTGTCCAAGCATCCAACGGTTAAGACCAAGCTGTCGGAAGGTGCATAAACGTCGGCAAAAGAAACCGAAGAGTTCAGAGTCAAGAGCAAAAAGCTTACAAGAAGAGTCGAAAGCAAAGAGTTGAGAACAAGGGGTAAGAACCTTCTAACCTTTGAACCTTCTAACCTTAGACTCTGAATTCTCTTGAATTTTGAATTTTGAATCCTAAATCTCATCGAGCCATTCCTCCTTCTGCTATACCCCGCCTATTTTCGTCTTGCACGATGCCACCCGGCCTCTTTCTTCCCTCCGTTCTCTGATAATAAACCATCACAAAAACCTGGGTCACGTTAGCTGACCAGATACCCGATGGTTTTTTTGTCCCCACACCGAACCTTCGTGCGTTTATCTTTTGGTAAGTCCAAGGATCATCATCTTCATTGCCAGTTGAGACCACCGAATAGTCGCCATATTCGCTGGTCAGAGTAACCGAATCTCCGATATGGAAGTACCACAAAGCCTCCTCCCAATAGTCGAATCCCAGATTAAGCTTGACCGTGCCGGTCCCAGTCTTCTTCGCATTTATCCTGATTACCAGACTGTCAATGTTGGATACAAAGGTGGAGTCAAGCTGGAAAGTCTCCCGCTTCAATTGCGCACTGGAATACACTCTTGTGACGTCGCCATCCGGGTCCTCCTCATCCACACACTGATAGTGATCGTCACACCCGGATTTGTTCCAGTACACCTTAGCATCCACGGCCGGTCGCAAGGTGTCGGCGGACGCCCACGAATCCTGTGGCTTGAGGCAACCTGCTGTGACTGAAAGCAGAATCCAGAGTGAGATTAAAAGCATACTTTCACGAAACAACTGAATCATTCCTCCTTATCTATCATAAATGCTCAGCCGCAGATGCTTTAAGCGTTTTCTGACTATCCCTTGCCCTTTGCGGTCACCTCTGTGGATTGATGGTCAGGCTCACCCAATTCCTCTTTTCGCATCTGGTCTATCATCTCCCAAAACGAACCTTCAGCGTCACAGACACGGTTCCTGCCGGACGAGGGCCTTGCGTTAGAGTTCGCAGCCAACTTGTGTTTAAGTTGAATAGCCCTCAATACATCCTGAACTTTTGCCTCCCAAGAATTTTTCTCCAGCTTCTCGATGATCTTCTTGATCAGCATTTCCAACAACTCCACATCATGGAGATTTCCCCTGCCGGACCGTCTGTCAGTCCAGAGAGAGCTCTTTGTTTTCCCTGAGATCGTCTTGCCCGAATTCTGCGTCTTGAGACTCGAATTGCGTGCCTTCAGGGTGGTTGTCCTTGTGCCGGCCCCCTTGGTTTTTGTTTTCATATGCAAATTTGACCTTTGAACTCAAAATGTTCTTGTTGTCCGCTTTGTTGTTGCGGGGTGCCCTCACCCCGCAACTCCCATGGTTTGTGGTGACGACACCTGGGCAATCAGTGACAATGGGCATTTGAATGTAAATCGTCTTCATCCCATCTCCACAACCATCAGATCCACCAAACCGGTCCCCGAAGATTCGGACAGCTTCCCGATTCTAAAACCGGTTGGAGTCTCCGTTCCCACCACAAAACAGGGGACCTCATTTTTGGGAAGAACTATCACCTTGGGATTGTCTATCAGCTCGGGAAGTTGATTACCCCTGAAGTCGTAAAGGTTTGAGAATTCAACAGCTTGATCAAGCCCTCCCAAAGTCGATTTGCTGAAGATCACCCTTTTGGTGGCCGCTTCCACTTCGGTGTAAAGGAGAAAAAACGAGTAAAGTGACCAATCTCCCCAGACTACGAAATTCGGCACCACCCAGATCCTTCTAC
Source organism: uncultured Ignavibacteria bacterium (assembly GCA_964588305.1). Taxonomy (GTDB): domain Bacteria; phylum Zixibacteria; class MSB-5A5; order MSB-5A5; family SM1-73; genus SM1-73. The sequence goes on along the minus strand of CAZPOP010000021.1, from coordinate 36,100 downwards.
CTCTCAGATAATCCAAAGTAATGTTCATGATAACCTCGCGTGCAATGACGAACAAATCTAATCAGCCATTGTTCGTCCTTCATTCGTAATCATTCCGTAGATCTGGTTGCATACGGTGAGCAAAAACCTCCGGGATCTTTTCTGAATTTATTCAAAAGGTCGAAAGCGCGTTCTCTGTAAACAGAAGACATGTTCGACCAGGCCGAAGACAGGGACCGTGCCGTCGATCCCGGATTCTGCGCTGCGCCCGTCTGGGTCATCACCTCCAGAGCTTTTATGCTACATAAAATCGAGACAGCCAGATAGGTTTCAGCCGTCACCAGGGATTGGTCGATGGAGTTGGAGTAGGAGAGATCGATGACTTTTAGAATCTTGTCATTTGCCTCCACCATGGCATTGGCAATGACCTCGTCGCTTAAGAGTCCGAACTCAGCCGTATAATCAGCCAGAACCCGCTGCCCATCCTCTATGGCTCCAGAAACCATCCTGGTAATCTGTCCTTTGTGATAGTCTATGCGATAGTCTATATCTTTGGAGTGAATTCGAAAATACAGATACCAGACCACCACCTCACCTCCCTCTGGTATCGAGCCATCCGGTGAGCGAAAGACAGTTCCATTATCATAGTCAATAGAATAGTCGATATTCTCCACATAAATCTTTCCCAGGGAGGAATCCCTTGCCACCACCACCGTGTCTTCAACCAGCTCCTGGTGTAACAGAGAGACTATGTCTGAAGAAGAAAAACTGACGTTCTCTTGGGTTGGGACGGTCTGCTCTTTCCCCTTCACCTTCTCCGAGTTGAGTAAAAGGTTGGTATGCGGCAGTTGAAAAGGCGTCTGTCCCAAAAGACGGCACGAGATGTTCTCTATGTCGGTTGTCCCAAGGGCATGTTCCCGGATATGTTTTTTAACCAGATCTATGTTTGTGAAACTCATGACTAAGGCCTCTTTTCTAATTTCCTTGCGGGTTATAAAGGCTTATGTCTTCGCTCCCGTGAGTCGTGAATCCCATAATCTATACTCTTCCTGGTTGTGGCGGAGTACCTTTGCCCGGCCCAACTTCTGGCTCCTGTTGCTAAACCCTATTTCATCTAATCACGTTCAGGTATTTTGCCTCCGGTACCGCCGTGATCTGAGTTCCCACCGGTGCAGTGGTAAAACCCACAGTCACCAAGGCCCTGACCCAGAACCTGGAGACCTCGTTTATCGGACACTGCTGCCAATCGGAAGGGACCGAATGCAGATCTTCCCAAAGGACGACCATCTTATCCAGGCAGTCCAGATGATATGCTCCGGAATTAGGCGTAAAACCTGTCCAGCTCTCCCCATTCCAGTATTGCCAGCTCACCTGGCCGGTGACGCCTGCTGTGGACAAGATCACTCTCGCCAGATTGAATTTCCGGTGCATTCCCACGTACAGAGCATCTCCTGCATCTTTAACCAAAGCGTTCGAAGCAGGATGATAAACATCGGCTGCAGTGGAATCAGAAGCCTCGGTGGTCAAATCTGCATACTTGTCGGTGGCAGAGTCATCATAGCAAAAGAGGGTCTCAAAAGGCTTTTGTCCTTCCTCAAAAGGTGAAGCTGCCGCAAAAGAGGTACCCTCCTTATAGGAATAGAAGACTTCGTTTTGTCCTGTCCCGATACTCTTAGCAAAAAAGACGAAAGGAATGGTGTCAAAGAATTTGATGGTGGGGCTTACTGGAAGACTGCCGTCGACCGTAAAAACCCCGCTCCAATTGCTTCCATCGAATTCCCTGTAAAGAAGAGAGGACCCTCCGGGAAAGATGATTCCTATCTTCTGATCCGGTGATAGGTCCGCATGGAAGTTATCATCGATTGCAGATCCGGAGTAGACCGTCTGCTGCGAGGACCAGACCGCCCCCGATAGTTCAAAGGACCGGTAGACCAGAAGCGTGGAATCATCACAACAGAAACAATGGACGTAAGGTGACTGAAAGATAAGCTGAGAATAGCAGGATGCACTTCCGTTGGTCAAAGCAGTCCCCGGATCCGAGGGTCCAGATCCCCAAGTGGCCCCGTCATTGGTGGAGGATTTTGCCTGCACAAAATATCTCTCCGCCACCGAATCGTAGTGGGTCCACGAGATCCATAGGCGACCGATGGAATCCTTTGTGATGCTGGGATAATGGTTCTGTCCTACATTGCACACCGTATTGACAGTCCCCACACTCCAGCCGCCTGAGGAGAAGGTCATCTTCACTTCCAGCAAAGCTAAGGTGGTCTGCTGAGTGTATGCCAGATAAACACTGCCATTCGAATCCATGTAAGCAGAACACGGATAATCGGCACTGTCGGTGGCCAAAGTCTGCGGGTCTGACCAACTCTCGTATGGCGGATCAGCCCAAACGTACACCAGTTGATTGGAGGTCTTCGGATAGATGACCATAACGCGATCCTTGTACTGTCCGGACGGAACCTTGAAGAATTTAGCCTGAGGCTGAATGCCGGTTGCGTAATATGAGCTGACCGTATCTATAAGTTTTTGCATGGCAGGTTACCTTTTACCTCTCCCTCTCACCGTCCACAGCCCACCGACCGCCGTCCGCCGCAAATCATCCTTTCGCGGCGGACGGCCGATCCTATGGATCCAAAGTTCGGACTGCGGATGGCGCACGTTTTATGACCAGACCGTATCCAGGATCAAAGCCGCTTCCTTGATCACCTTGGCATAGGCCACGGACTCGGATATGACCGCCTCTTCCAATTTCTGTTCGATCACCTTGTCATATTCCACCATCAAGGCCTGGCTGGTTACCTCTTCCACGGCAAAGCGATTGTCCAGTCCGATCACCACGTCGGTGGGGACCTCATCGCATCTGATCAGGGAAGACCCTAAGGGTGACACCAACTCGCCGGTTCTCTGGAATTTGAAACCAGCCATGGGATCCTTGAACTCAGACATGGTCAGGACATCCTTGATTTTGTCCTTGTGACAGACGACGGTGTTCATCTCAAAGGGAAAGAATTCGTTCCACAGGGTGATAAGATCCGAATAGATCAGGCTTCCGGAGGTGGCGGTATTTATCACCGTTGCGGCATTGTCGTTCCCGTCTCCGTTTATGATGGTGTCGATAACCAGACCCATCTTGTCTGCCTGCAACCTGAATCCGATGTACCACAGCAACACCTTAAACTGAGCAGTGGTGCGATGTCTCAAAGCCTTATAGGAAGTCTTTAGAGTCACCCCGTAATCCGGCACGGTGATGGAATGAACCTGTTCTGTCACCGCCAACGTGGGTATCTCCGCCCTCTCCCCTATGGGTCTCAAGGAGAGCTTGCTCTGGGATGGCGAGACGTCAACATAGAAAGGCGTATACCGGGAGGAGGAGATCGTATTGGAGTTGGCTAAAAGCTTCTCCAGCTCCGGACGCATCTTCTGTCCTCTCTTTATCTCCCGCATCATGAACTCAGGAAGAAGAGCAGGTGCTCCCTGGTAGAAAAGCTCCACGGTGACACGGTTGTGTCCGCCCACCCTTATATCATGCACCGCCAGTTGCCTCTCAAAGGCATCCAGAGGGGAATTCATCTCACTGGGGTCATACTCTGGTGTCTCCAGAAACTCAGAGAGGGTCATACTCTTGGACTGTGCCTCCAAATACGTCTCCTGCGTTACCTTGATCTCCCTGGCTCGAGACAGATCCACCGGACCGGAGACCGGTTTCTCAAAGCTTGCAAACTCCAGAAGCTTCTTCCCTTCTTTCGTCTTTAATAATTCTTCCAATTCCATCTTCGTCTCCTTATCATTTTTATCCGTTTAATCTGTTGGGAATTATCCCCCTTAATTCGCTCCATCCGTTGACGGTCTTTACAGAATCAGAGTGCACTCGCTGGTTCCGTTCACGGCAATAACCGTTCCTCTGGCGACGTTTCCTCCGTCCGGATCATAACCGGTCAACGCCGGAGCCTGTTTCACCGTGCCCGAGCCGCCGCCAACCACCCTCTCTCCCACCTGTGGATAGGTGGTGGTGATCGGAACGGTCATGACTCCGGAAATCTGCACCGTCGCCACCCTTTTTCCATCGTCTGCATCGGTTAGGGTCAGATCGATCAACTTTCCCAAGAAAACCGAACCATCGATGGTCGGGCCCACCTGGTTATTTCCGTTTATCTGCACGGTCTTTCCCACATCGGAATCCTTCAAATCATCCACCCCGCCGGTCTGTTTGATAGAAAAGGTGGCAAGGATCGCGCCGGTTGCTTCCAAGTTCTGATCTCTTATTCCCATTTTTTCCTCCTATTTGCTCTTTGAACCTCTTGAAGTGTGTCTTTTACGACATCCCTTCGGGTCTCCTTCAGAAGAACCCACAATCGATTCGCTTTCGAGTTTAGCCTAGAGATTCTATGAGCTTCTCGCCTCTACTCTAAACTGTGTACTCTTACTCTCTATTCTCTAACTCCAGCCTTGAACTCACTTATCTTGAATCCACCGAACCCGGACTTGTCGATTACCTTCGCCTGTGGTCTGCTGGGGAAGCTTTTGTTGAAGTCCTCTCTGACCTTTTCTCTCAGAAGGATCAACTCGTCGAAATCTAAATCTTCAGACGACAAGAGCCTTTCCACCATACCGGACGTGCTCAGATCCCCCTGGGCACGAGACATGGCCAAAGACATCCTTTTGATCTCCGATTTGAAATCGAAGAGCAGCTTATCGCAGAGTTCTTCTTTCCTCTGCAAGGAACTCAAAGCGTCCATTGAATTCTTTAGATCTTCCTGCATTCGATCAAAATCGATTTTCTCGATCTTTTCACCATCCAGATGCCCAATGTGTTCTTTCAAAGCCTCAATTAGATTTTGAATGTCCATTTTTGCTCCATGAATTCCGGTTTAAGAATTTATCTGTGCACTGTCTACTGCCTGCTGGTTACTGACAACTGATATTCTATTCTTGTCAAACGCTTTTGCAAGTCTTCCGAGAAGCCGTGAAACTCATCCTTGGTCAAAAAGTTCTTGTTCAGCAGGATTTCGATATTCGAAAGCCTCTTATCCAGCTGATTAACCATCTCCGATTCCGCCTTTTTGGAAAGATCCAGTTTTATGCCGGCAATCGTAGTGTAGTAGGCGGCGATGATCCCCAGGGCGGTAAAGAAAAATGCCACCACGAATTGAAGCAACTGAACCTTCGAAAAAACTCTGTTATCGTTCGTACTCATTGCAGAAGCCTCTTGTTTCCTCCTGCGTCACTCTGACCCCGCCTTTTATGGTGAACGAAGTCGAACCATTGGCGAGAGAAGAATCTAGAAAGCGATGCTTCGCGTCTCTCGGCATCACAATACCGCCTAATAACCCGCCTTGAACATCCGTTCAATCCGCTGACTGCTTCCAGAAAAGCCATTTGTCTTTTCCCTTCAACTTCACCTTTCTTACCAGGTACATACCGTCCAGAATCTTTCCTCTTATTTCCAAGCGGGTCAAATCCGGTTTTCTCTCCAGTATCTTGTAATGACCGGAATCCAGAATCTTCATGTGGGCAGTATGGTTCGTGGACGGATTCCCTTCGGCATCACCCTTATTGGGAGGGATTTCTCCTTCAAAGTTCATCCATTTAAGATCATGGTAGTCTTTCCACTCACAGAGGAATCGTCTTCCTTCCTCCAAGCCATCCAAGTCCAGCTCGAACAGCGTCAAGCCGATGGACACCTTTCCCTTTTGGAATCTCAGGTCGTGATGTTCAGCCTTTCCCCACCAGTGAAGCTGAAGAACGAATCTGTCCGCAGTCAACAGTCCACCGTCCACAGCTTTCAGGGCTCTTGATGTGGACTGTCGACTGTGGACCGTGGACATCCTCTCCAGGATGGAGATCGGGTCCGGCTCCTTCTTATCCGATCTTCTATCCAGTACCCTGGGAGCATACCAGGTGAACCTATCATCGGATTTGGTGACATAGTCCACTCTAACCCTGATTATATCTCCGACTTTGGCCTGCACTGAGGTCGAATAAGTTGTCCCTATAAGGATTGGATCAGACCTCGATCCCACCGCACAGGCATAGTTGTAAGAGCCGCCCCTGTTCTTTTCAACGCCCGTGACCAGAACGTCCAGTTCGTGATGCCTTTTCCATTTATACCAAGCCCTATGATCAGAGTATTTTGAGTCTTTCCTTTTTATCATTGCCCCCTCGGAGGTGGCAACGCTTTTTATCTTGGAGGGTAGCTCTTCTGCTGTGGATTTTTCGTATTTGACCTTGTGAATGAAATCGGTATCAGCAAAACTCTTCTCTAAAAGCTCTTTTCTTTCTTCTAACGGAAACAATGCCGTGTTGTCGCCATCGAGGTAAAGGATATCGAAAAACTTGAATTTGAAATGAAAATCGTCCGGAGGGTTGTCCTTCTCGTGAATATATCCGGCGACCTCTTTATGTGAAAGCCTGGAGTTGCCCTTATATTTCACTATCTCACCATCCAGGATGAAGCTTTCTTGATCACGGGCCAAAACATCTTTGACCAGATGAGGGAATTTGCTCTCAATCCTGTTTCCCTCGTCCGTGAGGATTCTCACCTCCTTATCCCTCTTGTGTATCTGGGCCCTGACGCCGTCGTACTTCGGTTCAATCAGGAATTCCCCCTGCAATGAGGCAAAATCATCCAAATCGAAAATCTCATTGGATGAGGAATTCGTTTTTTGGGGCTTGGCAGGAGCGATAAACTCGAATGGGGCGATCTTCGGTTCCGACAAGCTCTGGGCGAAATGAATCTTGGAGCGGTAACTTTGGGGCAGTGCCTCCAAGACCAACACCTCCAGTTGGGGCGGACAGATGATGTCCAGATCATGATCGGAATAGCCTTCATCACAAACTCCACCCACCAGCTCAACCTTATCCGAAAGGCCGGCTTTGTCCAAAGCTCCCTCCACCACATCCTTGTAGATTCTGCCCAACTTGCAGCCTTGACCTTTGCAATCGTGCTTCTGATACAGCAGAAGCTCATCGGACATCGATGTATTGGGCACTGCCCCACGATAAACCAGAGAGGTCTCTAAGACCCTGGTGATGTTTCGATAATTGAAGAATGCTTCTTTCTGTCCATCTTCGGTCTGGTAAGTTCTGAAAGGGATATGTTGACACCGTCTCATGTCCTCACCGCAGATGGAGCATTCCGGAAATTCGAACACGAATCCCAAAGAACACTCCTTGTAAATTCCGTGGTCGATATTCTCTTTCAAGGAGAGAGCATCTTTGGAATTTCTCAGCCAGTAGAACCAGACCTTCACCCAGTTCCTTTCATTTCTTTCAACCAATTCAGCCTTGAAATTCCTGGCGATGGGAAGCTTTTCCTTAGTATGACCCACGATTACCGGAGAGTCGATTACCAGATTGGCGATGTTGGGAAGCTCTTCTGTGGGAAAGCGTCCCCCATAGGAGTTGACCTCATCCGAGGCCAAAAACATGGCCCGGACGTAAACGTCCTCTTTGGTCACGGGCTTGGGTGGCTTGATCCGCGAGTTAATCAAAAAGATCAGCTCATCGGAAATTTCCTCTTCCCTTTCCTGTAATCTCGCCTCTATTTTTCCTAATAGTTCTTGCATGACAATCGACTGCATCCTTCTTAGTTATCTGCCCACTGCATACTCTTTACTGAATACTGGCTGCTATCCACTCACAATCACCCTTTCCCTTTCACCATCAAAACTCCACCGTTTTTGTGACGATGGGCATCTCCTCCAGGGAGCAAACCTTGCAACTTTCTAACTTTCTGACCCTTGAACCTTCTAACCTTCTAACTTTCCAACCTTCTAACTGACCTGAACCCTTCTATCCAAAATATGCACCCCTCTGCAACCCCATGACGCAAAGGTGACAGGTTCCTGGTTTTCCCTAAGCTGTTATCCTAATTCTTTCAACGAGTTATCTGGACTGAACTGAAACGGGGATGATGCGGCATATGCCTTGCTTTAAGAGGGGTTGAACATACCGCGAAAGGCGGAGTTAGAAAACACATTCACGAGGTCAATGATATGCATTTCATTTTCGGCTATACCAGAGAGGTCCCGGTCAAGATAGAAACGAATCCGTCCAAACTGGGATTGCTGGGATTGGCGCTTTTGATTATTTCGCTTTTGATTTTCCTGAGTTTTGAGAACCTGGGCAAGGAGACCTCCATTCCGCCATCCATCTTTGAGAAGTCACCTTCTTCGGACCAGCCAAATGAACCGGCCCAGGTGGAGGAGATCGAGTTTGAAAAAGGCAGGACCTTGCCTGAAGTGCAAACCGTGTGGCTCACACCTTAGGAAAACTCAGAGCTGACGTTTGTGTCGAATCAGGGAGGTCTGAAGTGACGCCATCCCGAGTCGATCGAGGAGAATTCTCCTCGACTCACCCGGGATCAGGCACAATACGAGCCCCCAAAAGTCATGCGCTCCCCAAGATAGACCCCGCCAGACAGCGGGGTTTATTTTCAGAGGAGCGCGTAGCCAAGCCTTCACGGCTTGGCGTCGAGCGAGAACCCTTGTCTCTGCAAAGTTGGACGGGAACATACCGAGATCGGGGAAATTAAAAGAAAGAGGCGAACAAAAATGAAGTTTAAAATAATGATTCTTTCGATTCTATTTTTGCTCCTCTCGAACGCTCTCTGCTACGCTTGGAACTATCCCCGGGATGGCAGATTCAAACAGCTTTCTTCCCAAAACGATCTCTGGTTTTATGTGGATGAGGAGCGCTGGGACATAAAGGCTCCGGACAAGTGGCAGCATTTCGCCGGCAGTTATGCTTCTCAAAAAGTGTTGTCAAAGCACATGAACAAGTATCTCTCCGGGCTTCTGGTATTTTCACTGGGCTTATACAAGGAATATGAAGATGCTTATCGTGAAGGCTGGAGTCCCAGAGACCTGGCGGTAGATGCCTTAGGCATACTCTCCGCCATGTACGACCGCCCTTCCGCAAGAGTCCTTTGCACCTACGACCAGGAAAAGATAATGCTCAATCTGCTTTTCCCCTTGAAGTGATTGTTCTGGAGTGTCCCGCTTCAGCGGGACCAAAATGTAGAGGAGACCTTTAGGTCTCCATTAACTACTGGAAGGCTGAAGCCTTCCTCTACACTTATCCCTCCAACAGAATCTTGTCCGTCATCATTCATTCGTCATTCGCCATTTCCATTCTTATCCGTTCCATCCGTCGAAGATGGTGAACGAAGTCGAACCATTCAATCCGTTGACCCCTTTTCCCCATTTTCCCTTGACAAAAAACCATTCAAAGAATATCATTGAATTGACTCTATAATTCTAAACCTGATCGTGGGAGGATTCCATGTATAAAAATTTCAGCTTCGTCTTTGTTCTTCTCATCGTTTTATCATTTTCTTCTTCTTTTTGTCATGCTGAACCAGACTCGGTCATCGCCACCATCCCGTTGGGAGGTGGTCCTACTGCTTTGGTCTACAATCCCACCAACAACAAAATCTACTGCGCCAATTGGGCATGGGACCACGTCGTCACCATCATTGATGGGGAAGGTGATTCGGCGATAGCCACAGTGGATGTAGGAGATACTCCTTACGCTTTAGCCTACAATCCCACCTATAACAAAATCTACTGCGCCAATCAGTATAATAACAGCGTCACCATCATTGATGGAGCAGGTGATTGGGTGATGGCCACAGTGCCGGTTGGAGATGCTCCTCGGGCTCTAGCCTACAATACCATCGACGACAAAATCTACTGCGCCAATGAGGGGAGTGACTACGTCTCCGTCATTGATGGAAACAATAATCTGGCGCAACCCCCAGTGGAGCTGAAGTATTTTGCATGGGAATATTTTTTTCAGACCGCTCTAGGCTATAATCCCACGGACAACAAAATCTACTGCGGAACCTCACACTGGAATTTCGGGACACGTGTCGCTGGCGCCGTGCAGATCATTAATCCAGCGACTGATTCCGTGGTAGCATCGGTATTGGTAAATCATCATACTACGGCTTTAGCCTACAATCCCACTAACAACAAAATCTACTGCGCCAATTCTTATGGAGTTAACAACGTCGTTACTATCATTGATGGAGCTGGGGATTCGGCTATAGCCACAGTCGAGGTGGGAGATGTTCCTGGGGCTTTAGCCTACAATGACACCAATAACAAAATCTACTGCGCTAATAGAGTTAGTGATAATGTCACCATCATTGATGGAGAAGGTGATTCGGTGATAGCCACGGCGGGGGTGGGAGATTTTCCTATGGCTTTAGTCTACAATCCCCAAAATAACAAAATCTACTGCGCCAATCTGGAGAGTGACAACGTCACCATCATTGATGGAGCAGGTGACTCGGTGATAGCCACAGTTACGGTAGGAGATGCTCCTTGTGCTTTAGCCTACGATTCCACTGACAACAAAATCTATTGTGCCAATCGTAACGATAAAACCGTCTCGGTTATCGCTTGCTCTCCGCTCACGGCTGTAGAAGAAGACCAAGAAACAGAAGTAATCCCGCACTTCTCTTTGAAGCAGAACTATCCCAATCCATTCAACCCCACCACCAAAATCCGCTTCACCGTTCATGGTTCACAGTCCACAGTTCATAGTCCGATCCACGCCACCCTCAAAATTTACAATATTCTGGGGAAGAGGGTGAGGACGCTGGTGGATGAGCCAAAAAGCGGTGGCAGCCATGAAGTCATATGGGATGGAAAAGATGACAAGGGAAAGGACGTCGCCAGCGGAATCTATTTCTATCAATTGAAAGCAGGAGACTTTACCGAAACCAAGAAAATGCTTTTGTTGAAATAACCATCTCTCGTCCGGTTCTGCACCCGACGCCACGCCTAATTGATCGTAGTGGCAAAGCTTGTCGTAGCGAAGCGAAGATCCCCCGCCAAAGGCGGGGGGCTTTGCCGAGCATACATAATCGAGCAAGCCTCGAACCGCATGGTTCATACCGTTGACCCTTTTCCCCTTTTTCCTTGACAAAAAACCATTTAAAGAATACTATAGAACTAATTTCATGATTCCAAAAACCCCATTTGCAGGAGGTTTCTATGTATAAAAATTTCAGCTTTGTCTTTGTTCTTCTCATCGTTTTATCATTTTCTTCTTCTCTTTGTCATGCTGAACCCGACTCGGTCGTCGCCACCATCTGGCTTCCGGACAGCTTGGGAGGAGTGGGTCAGCCTAGGGCTTTTGCTTACGATTCTATTGACAACAAAATCTTTGTTTGTGGTGGTGAGAGAGTGGTGGTCATAGATGGCACAACCAACCAAAGGTTAGCTGGCATCACAGTTGGCAAGGGCGCTTATGCGTTCACCTTCAATTCCTCTGACGATAAGATCTACTGCGCCAATTCTGCAAGTGACAGTGTCACCATCATAGATGGAGTGAGCAATTCGGTGATAGCTACAGTGGGGGTGGGAGTCAAACCTTTTGCTTTGACCTACAATCCGAACAACAACAAAGTCTACTGTGCCAATAATGGGAGTGACAGTGTCACCATTATAGATGGAGCAAGTAATTCGGTGATAACTACAGTGGGGGCGGGAGATCAAGCTTGCGCTTTAGCTTACAATCCCACGAACAACAAAATTTATTGCGCTAATTATGCGAGTAATAATGTTACCGTCATTGACGGAGAAGGTGATACGGTGATAACCACTGTCGGGGTGGGAGTTGCTCCTTTTGCCTTAGCCTATAACTCCAGCAGTAACAAAATCTACTGCGCCAATTATGGGAGTGACAACGTCACCATCATAGATGGGGCAGGTGATACCGTGATAACCACAGTGGGAGTGAAAGATCAACCTTATGCTTTAGCACATAACCTCACTGACAACAAAATCTACTGTGCCAATAGAGGGAGTGACAGTGTCACCATCATTGATGGAGCGAGTAATTCGGTGATTACCACCCTACAGGTGGGAGATTCACCCTGGGCTTTAGCCTTCAATTCCACCAACAACAAGATTTACTGCGCAAATCACAATGGTTGGAGTGTCACCATCATTGATGGAGCAGGTGATTCGGTGATAGCCACAACGCCGGCAGGGTGGGAGCCTTGTGCTTTAGCCTACAACTCCACCGACAACAAAATCTACTGCGCCAATTACTCTAGTTTCAATGTTACCATCATGGATGGGGCAAGTAATTCGGTGATAACCACAGCGGGCGTGGGAGATGAAGCTTTTGCTTTAGCTTATGATTCCACCAATAACAAAATTTACTCAGCCGATCATTGGTCTAAAAATGTCTCCATCATTGATGGAGCAAGTCATACGGTGATAACCAACGTGGGGATAGCGAGTTACCCTGAAGGTTTGGCCTCCAATTCCCTCAATGACAAGATCTACTGCAGCAATGGTTCTGAGGTCACCATCATTGATGGAGTAAGCAATTCAATAATAACTACACTGAGCGCGGGAAGTGGTGGTCGGGCTTTCACCTGCAATTCCACCGACAATAAAATCTACTGCGCCCATTATAGTAGTGCCAACGTAACTATCATAGATGGAGCGGGCGATACGGTGATAACCACCGTGGGGGTGGGAGATTATCCTTGGGCTTTAGTCTACAATTCCACCGACAACAAAATCTACTGTGCCAATAGAAATAGCGACAGTGTGACCATTATTGATGGAGCAAGTAATTTGGTGATCACCACCGTGGAGGTGGGAGATTCTCCCTGGGTTTTAGCTTACAATCTCACGGACAACAAAATTTACTGCGCCAACGGTAATAGTAACAACGTCACCATCATAGATGGAGCAGGCGATACGGTGATAACCACCGTGGGGGCGGGAAATTATCCTTACGCTTTAACCTACAATCCCACCAACAACAAAGTCTACTGCGCCAATTATAGTAGTGCCAACGTTACCATCATTGATGGAGCAAGTAATTTCGTGATAACCACCGTGGCGGTGGAAAATGGTCCCTGTGCTTTAGCTTACAATTCCGCCAACAACAAAATCTACTGCCCCAATCGCGGAAGCGACAATATGAGCATCATTGATGGAGCAAGTAACTCGGTGACAGACACAGTGCTAGTGGGAGATGGACCTTATCATTTAGCCTACAATTCCACCAACAATAAAGTCTACTGCGCCAATAGTTATGGCTCCAACATTTCCGTTATCGCTTGCTCACCAGCCACCGCTGTGGAAGAAGATCAGGAAACCGAATTGATCCGAAGTTACTCTTTAAAGCAAAATTATCCGAACCCGTTCAATCCCGCGACCAGAATTCAGTTTACAGTCGGCAGTAGGCAGACCCGCCTCCACACCACCCTCAAAATTTACAATATTCTGGGGAAGAGGGTGAGGACGCTGGTGGATGAGCCGAAAAGAGCGGGAACCCATCAGGTAGTCTGGGATGGGAAAGATGACAAGGGAAAAGAGGTCGCCAGCGGAATCTATTTCTATCAATTAAAAGCAGGAGATTACAAAGAAGCAAGGAACATGCTTTTGCTAAAATAACTATTCATCACTACCTTGTTCCGGCAGGGTACCCCTACTCCGCTCTACAAAAAGGTCAAGGGTGAGGGTTCATCCTGAAGGCTTCACCCTGAAGGGCGCCCTTGACCAACATGTCCTATAAATCTTAAAGCCTCGACAATTACTATAGAGGAGAACACCAGAAATCAAGGGATTACATTGAATCCAAACTGTGTTACATGATCATGCCCAATTGAACCAATACAATTCAAATTGTTTTCTTTCATGTAAGCATAGGTGGTAAAGTCAACGACACTCCAATTCTTGTCCAGATATTGCTTGTAATAGCATAAGGCTTTGGTGAACAGAGCCTCATCAATCGTTACTATTCTTATAGATTCATCTCTCTCAATTCTGTTCAAAATACCAAGCACGATGGGTTTGGGCACTTTATGAGTATGTTCTATACGTGTTAGTGTTTCTGAAAGGACAAAATTTGTGAGTACGAAGAGTACCGCGGGATTGTTCGTTTTTAGCTCTCTTACAAAGGCCGAAATTTTGTTGTGATTTGGATCCCGCTGAAAAAGGAATGCAATGATAAAATTAACATCCAAAACAATAAACATTAATGGCTTAATCACATTCAGTCAATAGCTTCTTTTGACCAAAATGGCGACTCGTGATAGCTGAATCTTTTGTCTCTTATCTTTCTTTTCAAGTTATTGTATGCCTGATGTAATTCAGTTTCTTCTGAAGAGACACCTATCGGGTCTGGAGACACCTCAGCAGTAAACGATTGAGCTCCCAAATTCACAGCATATCCAGAGGACACAATCTTAACGGGAACAGATATGTGGTCGCCGGTATAAGTTTCCATTTTATTCTCCTTCCTTCTTTTCCCACTTTCCTGTCTTCTCTTCTATCCTTATACCTTCCTGAGTCGAAAATACTCTAAATTGTGATTCAAATATATGGGTCAAGCCTAGACTTTCGATATAAGCCCTCTTAAAAATCCCTTCCGTTTCGCTTTTCTCTTCTAAAAACAAAGTTGGAACAAAGGGTTCGGCTAGTTCTAATTCTTTACTATAAAGATCGAACAATTCCGCCATCAAGATTTCAAGGTTAGCTCCATCTCTCCCGCTTATTGAGTCAGCATAAAGTATCGACAACCCAATGGTTTCCTTAGCTTCCTTTCGGTTAATCAAGTAGTCATGTGAATGTAAGTCTTTGGTCAAGTAATCCACTATTTTTTCTATTTTTTGTTTGACCCTCCTGTTCCTGGAATCAAGATGCAAATTCAACAACTTTCTTGCTAGATCTCTGATATACGCGTGCGTTCTATTAACAGAACCCAAAAGAGTTGGCGAAACCTCCTGCGCTAGCAGCTTTAAAATTTCTTCGTTTCTCTTATCGGGTATTTCTACTTTTTCCTTTGCCAATTCTATGAATCCGATCACATCTTCCACCGATAATTCCTTTAGCCCTTTACCAGAGATAACAAATCTCTTTGAAGGATCAGTAGGTGATAATAGTGCCAGTTTTGTCATTACCACTTCATCTGCTCCAAGCGCTATTAGAGTCCCGGCACTCAATGCATTGAACGGCACCAATACAGAGAACTTATCACAATAAAACCTTATCAGATTTACAATAGGCCAGGGTGCATTTAGCATACCTCCAGTAGTATACAGGAAAAGGTCAATTCTTTCCGCACTCTGCATCTTTCCAAGATGCTCATTAAAGATAGGAAGCACATCCAAGGCCACATTGGTAATCAACAAATGTGGATTAGGAGTCTTAAGAGTTCTCCTGTCACCTGTAATGTATACTACCATTTTGGATTTCCTTAGATCCTCAATCTTTTTTATTAATTCTTTTCGTTTTTCTCTTGTGTTCTTTATCATATTATCTTTTATCGGTAGTTATCTTTTTGAATTCATCTTTCTATGTGTTCCATTCCTAATATACGCTATGACGAGATAATAGCAAGCGAAATTTTTGTTTTTTTCGTCTGACCAAAGTTCCCTCCCGGTCCACCTTACCCACGATATTATAATCTTTCTACCTTTGGCAACAAAATCAACGGCGATTCTCCTCCTTCTCTTACCAACCACAGAGCCAACGCCAATGCCATCACCGCGTCGCACTCCTGGTTTTTGTCCCAGTAGAAATTCCGCAGCTCATCCTGCAAACTCCACAATTCCCCATCCTCTCCCGCGAAGCTTCCAGACGGACGCCAGTCTGGGCGGGATCCTTCGGACTCGATCTGCTCGATATACGGATAGGCGATATTGCCCAATGCATGCATCTGTTCTAAATTAGCAACAAGCTCGGATTTCGCCTTCCCTCCCCTCTCTCCAAAATTGAATCCTTGAGGTTTAATATCTGACACCTCCGCCAAGACGACATCTCCCAGGCCGGTGGAATCAATTATCACCTCTCCGCCATATTCTTTGTGTCTTCTTCGAATAGCAGTATATACGTCCTTCCATTCTCTCTGAAATCTCTCCAATGCTACGACCTGATACGGCCTTTGGGTTATGTCCAGGGTGATGCCCACAGTGAAGGTTCTTTTTCGCGCTAAATCCCACCCATGACAGTATCGATGTCCCGGGATTGGGTTTGACAGACCTGTGGCAGAACTCATTGCATTTCGGATGTATTCCTCCTTTATCACCTGGTTGGCATCATCGATGAATAATCCTTTGATGTTTTGCTCAATTTTGCTGGGAGACAGACTCCTCAATTTCCTTTCCAGGTATTCTTCGCTTATATGCGGATTCTCGCGGGAATCTCCATTTTGGACGTAGCCGATTTGGGGATCCTTTTGAAGCTCGCAGCATTTTCTGTAAAACCAGTTTTTGCCTTTGGGGGTGGAGGTGTAATCCAACATTCCGGCCCGGTCCGCCAGTCTCATCATGATCACCTGACTTACCACATATTCCGGATGCGTCTCAAATGCCACCTCGTCGAAGTTGAAATAATCATAGTCATGCCCCAGAAGATACTCTCCTCTTCTCTGGGTCGATCGTGCCCAGAGAATAGCGCCGTTTCCGAAAACGATGTGAGGAAAAGGGGTGAATTTGATATCCTTAACCAAAAACTCCAAATGTGGCTTTTCCTTAATCAATCTGGCCACATTACTGAAAATAATTCCGGCTTGGTCCTGGGTGATGGAGGCGTTTACCGCCTCGTATTTGCCGGTATTATCATATTTAGGGTCTCTGATTCTGAGAATACAGCGGTGAAGAATCTTGATGGCCTGAACTAAGCTCTTCCCCCAGCGATTACCGGTATGCAGGGCATTCTCGGGCCTGGTGGAGCCCAAGAGCCACTTTATCTGTCCCGGGTGAGGTTCGATCTCCAGAAATTCCTTGGCAAATAGAACCGGATCTGAGAATGCTTTACGCAAAAATCTCTTTCGGAATTTCCGCAAATCATCATCCCTTTAACCCTCTGTAAATTCGAAGGTGATTAAAAAGTGGCGAAGTAGGGGTGGAGCTTCAGCTCCACCCATCTTCGGGCGAGCCTGAAGGTTCACCCCCACATTTTCGGTAATTCCTATTGTGTAAGCATCAGTAGACCGCGTTGAGTCTGAAGTCTGCCTGCTGAACACCGGTTATTCAATGCTCTCTATCTCCCTCTTGGCCTGGTCTTCCGTGATAAACCCCACCTCTTTCTTCCGAATGATGTTCTCCAGATGTATCTTTTCTGCTTCTCTTTGCTCCAGCATCCCGAAGAATTTTCGGTTATCAAAATGATGCACACATTCCAGCGGTATACCCTGCAAGGCCAGCTCGATGTTTCTTATCCATTCCATGAATCTTTTGGCTAATCGCTGGATGGAGACGACGTTTCGCAAGATCAGCTCATATTTGAACTGTGCCCAGCCTCTGGTGGGTCCGTACGAGTAGCCCAGCACGAATGGATCCAGATGTACCCCGGCGCAGATGTCCTCCACCAGAGCTTTGTGATTGATATACCAATAGTTGGAGGAGGCAACGTGCCCGGACGGGCCGATGCATTCGATCTTGACGTCGTTCCAGGTGATGGGATTATCCTCCGGAGCCAGTTCCTTCATCATATCCACGGTATCTTCAAAGTACCTGTTGGCCCTTGAAAGGTAAGTCTCGTTCAATTCGCCTGAGAACCTCTCTGGCGGCGTAATGGTCAGGTGCAGACGATGATAACCCGCATTGTGCATGGTCTTTTGCATGTCTTCCAAAAGCCTCTGTTCCACCCGGGCCACGAAGGGAATCGAGCCCAAAATGCTCTTCCCTCTGGGATCGTCTGGATCCGGGTCCAAACCAAGATAGAAGGTCGAAGCTGGATTCAGCTTAAGTAGGACCCCATCCACCTCCTGATAAAGCTCCCAAATCGTCTCATCTCTCAGCTTGAACCTGATGGTGGCAGGATCGATGAAGTAGAATTTGTCCAATTTGTCTCCCGACGGGGTCAAGACCAACTCTCCACACACTGCACCATCGGTAAAGAGCGAGCCAAAGAATTGCATCAGAAGCGCATCCGTCCCGCCGAATTTCTGAAAGCTATGTTGACAGATTCTCCGATCCAGGTTGGATAGCACTTCAAGAGCATTCTCCAAAACCTTAGAATCATCCGACCCTTTCAATTCAGGATAGCTGGGGGACGCACAGATGCGGGTCCAGGTCCAGATAGCAGAATTCAAAACGGGAATATTGTCCCTCAAAAATCGGTAGAGCCTGACGCGAAAGGAACTGTCATACAGACTCGATTGTGGTAACAAAAGCTCTCCCTGATCCAAGTAGGAGGTCCTTTTGGATACCGGAGAGGTCGGAAAATCCTTTCCCATGGAGCGAGTATTGTGAACCACTCGGCTCACGCCAGAGGACAGGTTTTTCTTCCTTGCCCGTGTCCCTTGAAGATTCTGACCTGCCGTAACATCAAATTCTCTTTCTTTCATTCTTTCTGCCGACTTGCTCGATCCCTGCCCGGAAAAGAGTCTTTTCCAGAAATCCTTTAAAGGAGAAAAAGAAATCATATTTGTCCTCAAGCTAAAGGTGCTTTCCTAAGAGGACCGCTTGACCAGGTCTCTCAAGAACTCCAGCATTATCCGCATCACCATCGAAGTTGTAGCAATTTTGCGCTCGAAAACTCCTTCTTCCTCGAAATGCGTTGGGCTGCTGGCTTTTAGATGTCCTCGCCGTTGGAGCTCCCAATCTGACTGAGAAGAGAAACAAGGGAATTCTATTGACAAAGAATTGAGTTTTATTATATTGTTTATAGTTACTCAGAAACGACGAGCGCCTCTCCTGGAATGACGCTTTTCATAGGCACTCACAAGAACCGATAGGCAAAAGCCAAATGAGAGGAGGAACCTATGCGCACCATTGCCAAAGCCCTCTTATTGAGCCTGGTGGCCTTTTTCGTCTCCTTGTCGCCTCCCCTGCTTTGTGAAACCAGCTCTGAATCTCAGCGCGATGCACCCGCGGAAATGGAGAGACACCCGGCCAGAAGAAGCACTCCGGAGCCGAATCCACCCGCCCATACGGAGCCGTTTGAGTTTTCCCAGGATGAGGTCAGTGGAAAAAGGGAGGTTTCAGTTCACAATTTTCGTGATATTCCTTCGCCTCCTCGTGATATATCCACCATGAGCCTGCAGGCGGGAGGGGTAACAAAGGGTGTAATCGAGGATTTTCTCGTAAATGACGATATTGCCGGAGAATGTGATCAGATGTACCCCGACATGGCCCGCCACCCATCCGGCAGCTTCGTGGTCACCTGGGAAGATCTCCGGAGTGATCATTGGGATATCTATGCTCAGAGATACGACTCCACAGGCACTCCCATAGACTCCAACTTCTTGGTCAACGACGATGGTGGAATCACTCTCCAGATGAATCCTGCCATTGCCATGGATTCCTTGGGTAATTTTATTATCGTCTGGGAAGATGGGCGTTCCGGTGGTTATCATCTCTTCGCTCAAAGATACGACTCCGCCGGCTCTCCCATAGGCTCGAACTTCATCGTAAGCGGCGAAACACGCAGTCCCGCGGAGTTCAGCCCAGCTATTGCCATGCACAGATCCGGCAGCTTCGTGATCTCCTTCACCGACCAGCGTGACTATGAGACTCTTCACTGGGATATCTACGCTCTGAGATATAGCGCTTCGGGTAGCCCCCTAGGCACCAAATTCAGGGTGAACGATGACACCGGATTTTCTTATCAGAATCATTCTGCTGTTGCCATGGATGCCAACGGCAACTTTCTCATTGCCTGGCAAGATTGGCGGGGTCCCAAGTTCGACACCTACGCTCAGCGATATGACTCCTCCGGAACACCTCTCGGCTTCAACTTCATGGTAAATGACACTTCGGTTGCTTCGGAGTGTCCTGCTGTCGCCATGGATGCCACCGGCAACTGCGTCATCTGTTGGTACGATTCACGGGATGGTCACAGGGATATCTACGCTCAGAGATTCGATCCCTCAGGCACTCCTTTGCATTCTAACTTCAGGGTCAACGATGACATAGGATCCACCAGTCAAATGCATCCCGATATCACGATGAATTACTACTCTGGCGGTTTTGTCATCACCTGGATGGATGGGCGTGACATCTCCAGAAGGGATATCTATGCGCAGAGATATGATTCTTCTGGCACTCCCGTAAGCTCCAACTTCAGTGTGAACGATAATATTCAGAATACTTTGCACTGGTCTCCTGCCATCGCTATGGATGACCTCGGCAACTTCGTCATCACCTGGGAAGACTATCGCAATATTGGCGGACCAGATACCTATGTTCAGAGATGCGACTCCTCAGGCGCGCTAGTAGGGGCCAACTTCAAGGCAAACGATGATTATCCGGCTGATCAAACCTTTCCCGTTATGGCTTCCGACGGCTCTGGCGACTTTGTCATCAGCTGGCTTGATTCTCGCAACGGCAACCCTGACGTTTACTCTCAAAGATACAGCTCCGTGGGCACCGCTTTAGGTTCAAACTTCATGGTTAATGATGATTCCGAGACTGATCACCAGTATTCTCCTGCCGTCGGGATGGATGTCTTTGGCAACTCCGTCGTCACCTGGGAGGATTGGCGTTATGGCGACCGCGACATCTATGCTCAGAGATATAGCTCTCTCGGCGGTCTCATGGGCTCCAACTTCAAGGTAAATGATGATCCTGGATATGCTGATCAGGAGTCTCCTTCCGTTGCCATGGGTGGCCCTAGTAGCAACTTTATCATCACCTGGGATGATTACCGCAGCGGTGACCACGATGTCTATGTTCAGAGATATGACTTCTCCGGAGCACCCTTAGGCCCTAACCTCAAGGTAAATGATGACGTTGGATCTTCTGACCAGGGGAATCCAGCGACTGAAATGGATGGTTCCGGGGGCTTTGTCATAACCTGGGATGACTATCGCAATGGCAACTGTGACGTCTACGCTCAGATATATGACGCCGCAGGCAATCCCCTGGGCTCCAACTTCGCGGTGAATGATGACCCTGGAACTGCTGATCAGCATTCTCCCGCTGTTGCCATGGACAGCTCTGGCAACTTTGCGATTACCTGGGAAGATGGACGCAACGGGAACGTTGACATCTATGGTCAAAGATATGATCCCCTGGGGACTCCTGTAAGCTCCAATTTCAAGGTGAATGATGATGCCGGGACTGCTTCGCAGGCGAATCCTGCCGTCGCTCTCGAGGATTTCGGCAGCTTTGTCATAACATGGGAAGATTACCGAGACGACGAGAGCGGGGACGTCTATGCTCAAAAATATGACTCATCTGGAGGTCCTCTGCATGGTAATTACTTGGTCCCCGATGCCGAGTACGCCTCTTTTGCGCAGCTAAGACCAGCCGTCGCTGCGAACAGCTCTGGTATCTCTTACGCCTGGGAAGACAAACGCAGAGAGAAAAGCTGGGATATCTATGCCAAGGTAGCTGACTGGATCTGGCCGACTTACTGTGGAGATGTCAACGCAGATGGGTTGGTGGATATAGCTGACGTCATCTTCCTGATAAACTACCTCCTCATGGCGGGTCCTGCTCCGGATCCCCTTATGGCTGGAGACGTGAACTTGGACGGAGACGTTAACGTCGGTGATGTAATCTACTTGATCAATTACCTGTTCCTCGGCGGGTCTCCACCTTGCAGCTAACGAAGAGCGTCTTGACCGTACAAGAGGCGGGTGTTTTCCCAAAGGAAATCAGCCGCTTCTTTCTTTAGGGTAAACGGCCTCCCTTCTCAAGATTGCCAATGTTTGACCCTTTCTATCTCTTCACTCTTTCGATTCCCTTAGGCCTATCTGACTAAGGCTCAACCCAGAGAGAAACCTGTCCATTGTCGTTCCCTCAAGCAGTGCTTGAAATATCCCACGAGGAGATTTGTGGCTATTCCAAAGAAAGATGTCCAGAAATCGCTGCAAAGTTGTGGTGAAAATGATATGGCGCCTGTTTGACGGAGGGTTGCACAGTGTGGACGAAGGAGGTCCTCTGGCATGAACCGATGCAAATGCTTAAACTACAATCAGTTCGAAAAAGATATGAACCAGCCTTTGGCGGGCTGTTTGTGGAAATACTCGCTATATTCGGAGCCGAAATATATGTAAGGCCATTAGGAAACCTGCGTCTGAAGAGCTCAAGTTTTTGTATTTTTTTCCTTGACATGTTTGGGGGAATGAGTTATTATATAATAGTTGGAGTGCATAATGTGCTAATTCGAATGCAAGCTTGATTGGGGAAAGATCGAGTACACAGCGGGATGTCTGTGTTTGGTGCCTCTCCGTGATTGCCTGCGGTGCTGTCTGTTGGTGGTTTGACCCTTGGCATACGGAGAGACCCATCTGACATCCCCCGTGGCGGAAACGATAGGCTGCTTCTCTAGTTGAACCGTGTCGTACCTTTTCTTAAATAGAGACAACATAAAGGATTCAAGAAACATATTCGATGTTTTTCTGTTGCTGTATATCTACTGTAAGAACAAGGAAGGGGAGATCCTTCACCAGTATTCCAAGGACTATGAGACGTTTCACAAGTTCGAAAAGCAAAGCCGGAGATTCCTCCGTGCGAAGATGAAACAAAGTCTAGATCTCATCGTACACGGAGATATAAAAGATGAGGCAATAAAAGAGTACTTTGTCCAGGGCATAGAAGGAACCAAGAAGCAGGAATTCATCTTTGCTGTCCTGCGTACGATAGATGCTCTTTACACCTGGCAAGAGAAGTGGTCGACGCCCATCCTCAACCAAACGTTCAGGGAATACGGCAAAGTATACTACATCAACAAACGGAATCTCGGCTTCCACCGATTCTACCGCCTCATCAGGGGATTGGATACAGTGGGCGACAGAATCGAGAACAAGCTCACAAACCTCGCAGCCGTGACCAAGATACACACCGATTATGACGTACAATTTGTTGGGTTGGCGTCGTTTGTCTATGATCTCTTAGACAAACACTCAGTCCGGGTAGGGGTAGTTCCCTTCAGAGAGAATCAGGACAAGCCGAGAATCGAGACGAAGCGGGAAAGGGACGGCCAACGCTACTTCTGCGTAAGCCCGGTGGACGATCCTCCGTGTCTCGACAGGCTTGAGAAATTGATAAATGAGCTCGAGAAAAGGAGTACTGACGTGGTGATCCTCCCTGAACTAACACTTTCAAAGGGTTTGTTAGAGCACATTAAGCTTCTTCTGGGAGAGAAATTCAACAAAAACCGGATGAATCCCACGATAAAGCTGGTTGTGGCCGGATCCTTCCATGAGGAACACGAGAACAGATGTTACGTCCTGGGGCCCGACGGGGAGGAACTCTTCTGCCAGCGGAAAATGAACAGATTCGTAATTCGCCCTGGCGAAATCCAGGGAGCCGACGAAGACATCACCGAGGACATAGACATCTCCAACAGAGTGTTCAGCTTGTTCGATTGCCCCTTTGGGCGAGTGGCGACCATGATCTGTCTCGACTTTGTCGTCCCCGAGTGCTATAACATGCTTTCAAGTTTGAGAGTGAACTGCTTCTTGCTTCCTGCAATGACGCGTAAAACAGCAAGATTCGAAACTAATGCTTTTCATCACGCTAGTGCGTCGCATGCAGCGACATTCCTTTCTAATGCCTATAATCAACCTATGGACCCTGGAGAACAGGACGATATCTCTTCCTTCATTTTTAGGCCGATAATCGAACAAGACGGCGATCAGAGGGTTCAAAAATTGAAGCGGCACCCTGAAGCTTTCGAGACCCTGCTTATGTTCGATTCGGAACACTGTGGCGTTGAGACTGTGCTCATAGCTTGAGCAGAAGGCTCAAAAAAGTGCTTGACAAGGCTAAGTGTTTATGATAGTTTGCCGATCAACAATAACGGACGTGTGCTAAATCGAGGTGACCATGGAAAAACCCGGAGCTATCGGGCAGAAAACTGGCTTCGATGAAAGGGTTGATAATCTCGAACGGAGCCTCGACTCCGCAGACTTGCGGGCTGCCCGGACGGCAGTGGGCGATATATTCCCTTATGTAATCCACAGCTTGCGAGACAGAAACTTGGCGGACTTGAAGGACATCGGCAAGAAGCTGGCGCTCATTAACTACCTGTTCGACCGGCGGGTCAAAGACCCCGAAATCGCGCAAGAATTGGGGTACTTGCGGGCGCTCGAAAACGTCGTCAGAAAGATGGCAGACTTTGAGGTGAAAAAGGAGATCTTCCAGGTCATAAAGAAAGAGCCTCGGTCTGCCGAGGTCCTCAGGATCATCAAGATGGAAGGCGTTGTTGAGCACCAACAGCTGGCTGAGATATTGGGAGTTTCTCCAGATACCCTGAACGAAATATTGAAGCCTATCAGTGGGTCTGAAGCGATGACTTCAACCACATACGGCAAGATGCGATATTATAATCTTACAGACGTAGGGGAAGCTATCTACGATCGATCAAGAAAGCAAGCTTTTCTTCCAGAGTTGGCCCGTCGTGTAAAGAGCATTTACAGGCTTGTTATCGATGAAGGGAAACCTTGGCAAGATGTTCTTCGTTTAGTCAAACCCGAAGCAGACACCTGGTGTACCGAGGACGAAATACTGCCTATCATCGAAAGCTTTGTCGAGATAAGGGAGGACAAAAAGGCTAAAGTCACCACAGGCCCGAGGCCGGCGACATCTACGTTTGAAGAGGGCCTAACTACCTATCTTGCGAGAGTCCACGGAGTCCTGAGGGCCATGAAAGGCAAATACACATACGATGTATATCCCATATATGCTGTAGAGAAGCAAGCGATAGTTGTCGTCTATTCCAAGGGCGACAAGTTACGGGGCAGTGAACTGCCTGACGTGGTGTTGGAACTGAAAAGAGCCGACGGTGGGTCTCTCCGTCGCTCCTGGCCTCTCTTGGAGCAACGCAATGTTCACTTTGCAAGCACAACACGTGTAACAAAATCAGAGCACTCTGAATGGTTAGAGGAAACAAAAGATGAATGAGAAAAAGTTGCCTGATGATATCAAAAAATTTATAGAGTATTTCCGAGATGTAGACGAATTGGTTAAAGCATTTGAGGAAGGCAAACTTTCAACAACTGAGATATTCAAAGATATTCCGATGACAGTGGAAGCTATGTTGCTCTCCGCTTTCCTCATAGATGAGTTCTACAAAGTCCTTGCCGATCGAGCAGCGAAAGAAGATGTTGAGAAAGTAAGGGCTGCCGTTCAAAAGTTGGAGAAATTCGGAATCAGGATAATGAGAGAATCTCGAGCTATTGTGGCCTCTAGAGCGGCTGACAAAAAGGAAGCCAAAATAGAAGCTGAAATAACTGACACCTTCATCAAGCCGTTTTTCGACTTCTCCACCAAAAGAAACCAAATCAGATTAGGTCTATTTTCTGACGAAGATAAAATAACGGATACGACGATGAGCCTTGACAAGTGTCTTGACATAAATGCAGATCTCCTGAATGGTGTTCACAAAGCTTTCGAACTTGCTGCCGAATTCAACTCCAACCTATTGCCGAAGAACGATGATCTCAAGCCATATAAAAAGCAGTTGGAAAGAATAGTTAATTTTGGAAATAAGATTGCTTCACGGTTAAAAATCGAATTGGAGACGCCAAAACAGCAAGAAAGAACGGAAAAGCCAACTTAAAAACCATCAATAGGTTGCTGGACCGCAAGGGGATTTTTCCAATCCCCTTTATTTTTTCCTTGACATCTGCACAAATGTGCAGTACATTGCCTTTGACAATAGTCAAATGATTTCCGGTTCACACGGCATGGTGAAAGCCTTTTACTATGAACCATGGACCATGAACCGCTTTAAGATGGGAGGGCAAAATGAAAGTGGAGAGACTGGTAAGATATGGGATTCCTGAATCCGTAATCGAAAGCTGGAGAAAGAATCTGGGGGAGGAACTTCTGCCCTTACAGTCACTTTCGGTCACCAAGTACAATCTGCTGGATGGCCAAAGTCTGATCATCTCCGCCCCCACCTCTTCAGGCAAGACTTTCTGCGGCGAAATGGCCGCGGTGGCAAATTTATTCAGAAGAAAAAAGGTCGTCTATCTGGTCCCTTTGAAGGCCATCGCCGAAGAAAAGTTTGAGGATTTTCTAACAAAATATTCAGACCTGGGCATAGAGGTGACCGTCTCCACCAGGGATCGTCGGGAACATGATAGAAGGATAGAAAAGGGCGATTTTGACTTGGCCATCATGATCTATGAAAAGTTCAATCAGCTGCTGATTAAGAACATGGATCTCCTAAGCCAGGTCAATCTCATCATTGTGGATGAGCTTCAGATGATTGCCGATCCCTCCCGCGGTCCGGTTTTGGAATTGGCTTTGCTCAAGGTCAGAACCTCGAAATATCGCCCGCAGATTTTGGGCTTATCTGCAGTCCTGAAAGATGTGGATGAATTGTCATCCTGGTTAGGATGTAAGCTTCTGCCGGAGAAATCAAGACCGGTGGAGCTTCTGCAGGGAATCCTTCTGGACGGAAAACTAATCTATAGAAAACACAACTCAGGGAAGGAGGGAACCGAGGAATTGGTCGGTTTCGATTCGGAGGAAGCGCATGAAATTCTTTTTGCCAATGTGGAGAAGCTGGTCAAGGATAAAGAACAAGTGTTGGTCTTTTTGAAAAGCAAATTCGATTCAGAAAATTGCGCATCTCTTTTCTCAGAGAAGGTGAATTTTCCATCTTGCTCCGATGCCATCGATGCTTTATCTGACTTACAGAATACAACCCTGAAAGAGAAGTTGGTGGAATCTCTCAGAAAAGGGATCGCCTTTCATAATGCGGACTTGACCTTCGATGAGAGAAGAATAATAGAGAATTTCTACCTGAAGGGTGAGATCAGGGTCATCTTCTCCACCACCACCTTATCCATGGGAGTCAATCTTCCTGCCAGAACGGTTTTCATCGAGGCTCAAAAATATCAGCTGGGTGAATACTCGGGCAGGACGGTTATGCTGCCCATATCTGCCAGCGAATATGAAAACATGTCCGGGAGGGCGGGGAGATTTGGACTGGAAAAGGATTTCGGCAGATCCATCCTGATTGCGGCGAACAAATTCCATTTCGACTCCTTATGGGAGGGATACATCGAGGGAGAAGAGGAGAAGATCGTTTTCCAATTAGACAAGAAGGATATACAGGATATAATCCTCGACTTGAGCACGTCCGGAGCAGCCAAGAACGTATCGCACTTGGAAAAGGTCATCATGTCCGCTCCCGGCGCAGGAATTGCTTTGGGGGAAAGGATCTCTTTAGATGAGAGAATCGAGGGGTTGATCCAGAACAGAATGCTTATCAGCCCCGACAGGGGGAAAACAATTTTTTCTTCCAAGCTGGGGGCTCTATGCGCTCTTAAAGGCATTTCCTTTCGGACCGGTCTGGCTCTTAAGAAAGAATTGGAGGGACCTCCTGATTTTGATGCTTTCAGTTGGCTACATGATGTCATGGATACAAAGGACGGAGCGGAGCTCTATATAAACGTTTCTCCCTTTGAGGAACAAGGCAAAATATACGAGCAGGCGCTGGCGGAAAGGTGCAGTCGGAATCAAACCGCCAATGAGAAGATCAAAGGCCTTCTGGAAAGAAGAGTCGGCTTAACTCACAAAGAAACTCGGCTGGTGAAGTTATCCCTGCTTCTTTCCGATTGGATAACGCCCCAAAGCACCTTAGAATTGGAAAGGAAATATTTCTGCCGCTCCGGCCAGATCGATCAGATCGGCAAAAGGGCAGGCTGGCTTTTGGATGCAGCTTGCGGAATCGCTCATGTACTGAGCTCAGACAGAAAGCTGATTCGCTTTTTGAAGAACCTCTCCCAAGAGGTCAATTTCGGTGTGGATCAACGGGGCCTTAAGTTGGCCAAACTGAGGATTCCCGGATTGGGCAGGGATTACGTTTGGAACTTGGTGCAAAACGGTTTTTCCGATCTTCCGGTAATAAGACGGGCGAAACTCAATGATCTGGGAAAATGCATACCGCTTAGAGTGGCTGAAAGACTCAAAAACCAAATACCTCCACGGTCAAGGGCTTGCCCACAGCGCATTCGAACGGCGAACAGGCAAGGACAGAGAAAAGACGGAGAGCCCAGATTTCTTAAAGAAGAGAAAAAAGAGGGGACACACCTGGTGATTGATGGGTCGGCGGTGAAGGACAAGTTCTTGGTGTTGGTTAACGGAAGCAGAGTGAATCTGCCCGCGAAGAGCTTCAAGTATTTGGTCAAGCTGAGCTGGGCGCTCTTTCAGAATGAGGATGGATGGATACATAAGAGCGATTTCGAACCTGGGGAAAACCAGGCCAGATACTTGTACAGGTTGAAAAACCAGATAAGGCCGAGTTTACACCCGAATCAGTCTCTCTACGAGAACAATCGCTTAGGTTCCTATCGGCTGACCATACCCAAACAAAGCGTAGAATTGAACAAGGATGCTCTTTTGAAGAATCTGGATGCTGAAATAAAAAGGATGGCGACGGAATTTGTGGCCGGATGAAGAAAAACCTTCGTACACCTTCTGGCGGCGTTTAGGTTTCGTAGCCGCAGGCTTCAGTCTGCGAAAACGGGATATTGACTCGTAAAGAATTACGCAACCTGAAGGTTGCGGCTACCGGTCGGCGGTGCACACCACACCGCGCACACCAACAGGCAGGTCTGGCTCGCCGTATGCAGATATGATCGATCGAGGACTTCTAAATAACTGCTTGACAAAACCGATAGGTTTTATTAGTCTAAAGCTAAAGGATTTGTTTTTTTCCATTCCTGGGAAGAATAAATCATCTAATTTAAGGAAACTTCCATGCCGGTAAAACAGGAAGACATCATAACAGTAGCAAAGGACGAGGGAGTCGAGCCCGGATTTGTGAAAGAAGGGGTGCAAAAAGGAACCATCGTTATCCTCAAGAACAAGATGCACCAAAAGTGTAAGCCGGTGGGGGTGGGAAAGGGCCTAAGGACCAAAGTAAACGTGAATCTGGGCACCTCGCCGGACGTGTGCGATTTCGATTTGGAGTTGAAGAAATTGATCCTCTCCCAGGAACTCGGGGCAGACACGGTTATGGATCTTTCCACCGGGGGGGAGATTCGTGATTTGAGAGTCCAGATCGTAGGCACAGCGGAAATCCCTGTGGGAACGGTTCCCATTTATGAGGCGGTATGCAACTTGGCTCGAAAAGGAAAAACGCTCGAGGAGATGACCAAAGACTCTTTGTTTTCCGTTATCGAGGATCATCTTAAAACCGGCGTCGATTTTCTGACCGTTCACTGCGGGCTGACCACCAGGGCGCTGCCCATAATTGAGGGAAAAAAGAGAGTCACCGGCATCGTCAGCCGTGGTGGATCATTTCTATATAGATGGATGAAAGCTCATAATCAGGAAAACCCTTTGTATGAATATTACGACGAGCTTCTGGATTTGACCAAGCAGTACAATGCCACCTTGAGCCTGGGGGATGGACTGAGACCAGGCTCAATTGCCGATTCCACCGACCGCACCCAGATGGAGGAGCTTCTGGTTCTAGGAGAGCTGGTGGAAAGAGCCAGGAAAAAGGAGGTTCAGGCAATGGTGGAAGGTCCCGGGCATATACCCATCCACGAGATCGAAGCCAACGTGCTGATGGAAAAGAAGCTCTGCGGTGGTGCACCTTTTTATGTCCTGGGTCCTCTGGTGATAGACTGCGCTCCGGGATATGACCACATCGTCTCTGCCATAGGTGGTGCCATTGCGGCTTCCGCCGGAGCCGATTTTCTCTGTTACGTTACTCCCTCGGAGCATCTGAGCTTGCCTGATTTGGAGGATGTCAGACAGGGAATCATCGCCTCCAAGATCGCGGCCCATGCTGCCGATATTGCTAAAGGGGTGGCAGAAGCGGGACAGTTAGATCATCAGATCTCCGAAGCCAGAAAGAAGTTTGACTGGGATAAGATGATAAATCTGAGCCTGGACCCGGAAAGGGCAAGAAAAAGGAGGGGCCAGGTCGGATCCGATTATAAGAAGTGCACCATGTGCGGAGAACACTGCGCCATGCGGGAAATCCTTGAGGCCTAGGGTCGTAATTCAAAACGACACGTTGGTTTGGGGTACCCAACCCTGAACCGTTTACGGTGAGCTTGCCCTGAACCATACGGTTCGGGGTTTGTCGAACCATAAGAGTTGCGGGGGGTGCTCATCGTGACCGGCGCCCAGCATCAGCAGAATGAAATCTTCTGAAAATTACGGGAGCATTTCGGCGTTGGAAATCGAGATGAAGATTCTTTTAGGACGGAGGAACTGAATGATGAGTAAAAGTTTTTTCGCCCGCGAGGGGTTCGCATTAGCGACCATTTTGGCGGCGATGTTTATGTTTTCATGTTTCGCTACTGCTCCCAAGTATCGACCCCCAAAACCAAACACCTGCCGTATAGTTACTTTTCAGGAAGAAGGAAGCAGCCAGGTGATGGCATCCGTATCGGTCTCCAACGATGAAGAATTGGCGGGACTCACCTTGCCTTTTCGTTACGGTGACGGGAACAGTCCCATCAGGTGCGATTCGATCAGCTTCAGTGATACCCGGGTGGAATACTTCGAGCTGAAGACCCAGCGCATCGACTCGGTCGAGCAGGTCATTCTCATGGGACTGATTCCGGATTTTGTCGGGAAAAAACCCCCTTTGGAAAGGGGATACGGAGAGGTGGCGAGAATATATTTCACCCTTAAGCGTGGCCCCAAGTTCCCGAATTACTACCTGGATACCACGACCGTCAAACCTTTCAATCGGCTCAAGTTTGTGATGTCCGGGGTCAGCGGGGTCTATCCCGCTTTTGACAACCAAGAGGCGATGATAAGAGGGGGGTTGCCCATGCAGCCTAAGGTGGAGGAGGAAGCCAAAACAGAAGAGAAAACCGGGGGTGAATCGTCAGGAAAGAAGTGATCCTGAGGGGTAACCGCAATCATGGTAGGATACTATCAGGAAAATACCTTGGCTGAATGAAGCGATAAGGAGAATGGTCTTTCGTAGGTTTATAGGGTGATCGACGGCAAAAGATGCTGACAAGTCGTGCTTTTTTGCTGCTGAAAAACAATCAAAGTTAGGGCATATCTTTTATTGACAAATTTGTAAATATGTTTAGGTTATGATTAGAACTCTGTTTCCCTATAGTTGTGGTGGCGGCTTTTGAGTGCAGCGAAACCAACGCACGGATCTCCACTCATAAAGGGGACTAAAGGTCATTCGGAGGCCAGGATGAAGCAATTCAAGTTCGGTTTGGTGGTGTTATTTTTGCTTGCGTTTGTCTTCACAAGCCAAGCATCTTCCGCGGACAAGGTGATGTTGGCAAGAATTCATCTGGCAGAGAAATCTCAGACGAAAGAAA
The DNA here is from genome assembly GCA_964588305.1 of uncultured Ignavibacteria bacterium. GTDB lineage: Bacteria > Zixibacteria > MSB-5A5 > MSB-5A5 > SM1-73 > SM1-73. The sequence goes on along the minus strand of CAZPOP010000021.1, from coordinate 4,915 downwards.
TACCCAGCCTGCATTTAGATGTTGCCTACGTGCAGTACGGTCAATACGTGGACATAGTAACTGATCAAGAGGAAGTGAACCATCTTAGGTTCTTGGGATACGAGGTTGAAGTCGTCCATGAGGACCTGGTGGCGTTCTACCGGAGCAGGTTGGACTTGACCAAGGACATGGGGGGATATCATACCTACAGCGAGGTCATTGCGGTTTTGGACAGCATGCATGTGCTCTATCCCTCCCTGACCAGCAGTCGGATAGATATTGGTCACAGTCTGGAAGACAGCATCATCTGGGCTTTCAAGATCTCGGACAACCCGGATGTGGATGAGGACGAGCCGGAGGTTTTCTTTAACAGTCTGATTCACGCGCGTGAACCCGCCGGAATGGAGGTGCTTCTGTATTTCATGTGGCATCTTTTGGACAACTATGGATCGGACCCTCTGGCCACCCATCTGGTGGACGACCGGGAGCTCTGGTTTGTTCCCGTGGTCAATCCAGATGGCTATTGCTATAACGAGTACACCAATCCTGGCGGCGGCGGAATGTGGCGAAAGAATCGACGAAACTGTGGAGGAGGAGATTGGGGAGTGGATCTGAATCGGAACTGGGGCTATATGTGGGGATATGACGACGAGGGCTCAGACCCTTATTGCTCGGGTGAGTGCTATCGGGGATCAGCACCCTTTTCCGAACCCACGACGCAGGTCATGAGAGATTTTATAAACGGCAGGAATTTCGTGATGTCCTTGGACAATCACACGTACGGGGAGTGGCTCCTCTATCCCTGGGGTTATGATTACATCTACACGCCTGATCACAACCTCTTTGTGGCTATTGCAGGATCCATGGCCGTCTTCTGTGACTACGTTCCTACAACCTGCTGGGAAGCTATGTATCCTGTAAATGGCGGAAGCTTCGACTGGGAATATGGAGACACCATCTCAAAGCCCAAGACCATCGCGATCTCTCCGGAGATAGGCGGTGACGCCGATGGATTCTGGCCACCCCCCAGCAGAATACCGGTTCTTTGCCAACTCATGCTCGAACCGAATCTGTTATGGGCAGAACTTGCCGACAATCCGCACAAGATTCTCCTGCCGGCCTCGCCCGTCTTAGCGCCGATGGATTCGGTCTCTCCCGACTACGCCGTCTTGTGGTCTCATTATGACACTTTGAACCCTGCCGTCAGCTTCGAGCTGGTGGAGATGACCGGATTTGAAAGGACAACTTATGACGTAGAAAGCGGATATTCTGATTGGACCCTCAATGGATTCAGCATCTCAGCCGCAAGAAGCCATTCCTCCAGTCATAGTTTCTACTCCGGCAGAGGGGACGGGCTCAATAATTCAGTTGCCGGTCAAAACAGCATGAAGGTTGCCTCGGGCGATACCTTGATAGTCTGGTGCTGGTACGACATCGAAACCAACTGGGACTATGCCTATGTGGAAATCTCCACCGACGGAGGCAATACTTTCTTTTCTATTCCCGGAAACATCACCACCAATTATGATCCCCACGGAAACAACCGGGGAAATGGCATTACCGGTTCATCCGGGGGATGGGTGGAGGGAGAATTTGATCTGGATGACTATGTGGGAGAAGAGATATATCTTCGTCTCCACTATGTCACCGACGGTTACGTCAACGAGGAGGGATTCTACGCTGACGATATATTCCCCTTCGAGAGATATCAAAGTGTATTGGTCCTCTCGGACGCTATCATCGATACCTTCTATGAGATCACCGGACAGGAGGAAGGCACGTATTATTACAAGGTAAGAGCCCAGGATGAGCAGGACCAAACCGGCCCCTGGAGCAACGTGGAAGACGCGGTGGTCTTCCAGGAATTCCTCCGCGGTGATGCCAACGGAGACGGAGAGATCACCACAGGCGATATAATCTACCTGATAAATTATCTTTATCTGGGCGGATCTGCGCCCGTTCCTTTCGGCGCAGGCGACGTCAACGAAGACGGCGAGATCGACGCCGGTGATGTTGTATACCTGATCAACTATCTGTTCTTAGGAGGATCTCCGCCGGAGCGGTGAGCGGCGGCCTATGATGAAAATTCGTCAATAGAACATATCTTTAGACCCCCAGGAGTGGGTGTCTGAGTTTTTCCCTTATGCCCCCCTTAAATTCCCCTTTTCAGATGCCCACTCCTTTTTTATTAGTCGTTCTCCTTTCTGCTGCAAACGGACTTCTCCCCAGTTCTCCTGAGTTGAGTCATCGAGTTGTTCTTCCAGCACCGTCTCCGCAAGCCATTCCAGCCGACGCAAACCGGGGACTGGTTCGAAGCGTCCACAGTCCAGGGCTTGCTTGATGTGGAAGTTATCCATAGCATGCCGCCTGGGTGTGATTATCTTTTTCCCCCGGATGGGTGACGTGACAGCATACTCAAAAAACTGTTGTATTTTGTCATCCTTGTCCTTATTTTCATCGATGTGTGGAGCAGATAGAAACTACGATTCTCAGAGTTGCAGCCTATGAGAAAACCACTTATGCTGACCGTTCTGATTTTGGGAATAATAATCCTCGTCTTTCAGAATCAGACTCTCGGACAAACAAATCCGGATTCCGGCGTGACTGTGATTCCCCCTGCTGACACCTCCTTAACATACAAATCCCCCACTGGGGCGCTTTTCAGATCGGTCGCCTTTCCGGGTTGGGGGCAGTTTTATAACGATAAGTATCTCAAAAGCCTGGCGGTATTCGGAACCGAAACCACCTTCATCACCCTGGCTGCCATCGAATGGAGAAGGAGAAACGAGCACAAAAGAAAATTCCAGGATCTTCCCCAGGGTCACCCGGACAAAGACTGGGAGTTCGAACAATTCAGATTTTACGAGGATCAAAGAAATCTTTTCCTGTGGATCACCGGGGGAATCGTTTTCTTGAGCATGTTCGATGCCTATGTGGATGCACATCTATACAATTTCGATAAGGAAGAGGTGCCGGATTTTTCTATCAGCTTAATCCCCGAATACAAAGAAGGAAAAGGGATAAATGTCTTGTTTTCGGTCAAATTTTAGAGAATCAATCCCGCCGTTTATTTCTCCTCCGCAGGATCTCAGTTGAGTCAAATGACCATAGGATTGATGAAGAACACCAACGAAAAACGGGTGAAGGGAGGGTAGCCCATATGGGGGCGCAGACCGAAAAAATGGGGAAGCTCCACCGTTGCCATCTATGGTGAGCGACTTGTCCTGCCTGTCCTGAGGTACCGAAGGAAGCGAAGTCGAAGGAAGTGAACCCTAAAATAACTTGACATTGCAGAGTATCAGCCATAAATTTATACATTGGTCCACATACTTAACGGGGTATTGTGGGCAAACCATATAAAACGCAAGAACGCCGTCATGTCGGACTATTCTCTGGAAGCGAATCCAGAAAGCGGGTTTATGTGGAAACCATATAATCAGTAGTTGGCGTGACAAGAATCGACCCTTTATGAAACGCAAGCGTTCAGCTCGTTCTTGAATTGGTACGTCAACCCCGAAATGCCCGAAGAAGCCATCAAGGATTTTGAAGAAATGAGCAAGGGCGAGAGCGGTCTTGAGAAGCAAAAGCACTTGTTGGCGGAACTGCTCGATAAGAATCAGTTGTATGTGAATGTCTCCGAGATAGACGACGCGCAATTCAAGGTCAGCGAGGAGGAGAAGCGGTTGAACAAGGCATTTTATGGCTAAATCTACGCGCGTGCGAAGAACCACCGTAGAAACCCGCCATTACTTCGTGGATGAAGGCGGTGATAGCACGCTGTTTGCCAGCAAAGGCAAAGTCATCATCGCAACGCCAGGCTGTTCGCGCTCTTTCATACTGGGATTGCTGGATCTGCCTGACCCTGCGGGGTTGCAGCGTGCCTTCGACGACTTGCGGGCGCGGCTGATGAATGACCCGTATTCCAAGGATGTGCCATCCATGCAGGTGAATGGGCAAAAGACGGCGCGTGTTTTTCATGCTAAAGACGATTTGCCTGAGGTGCGAAAGGAAGTTTTCACACTCTTGCGGAATACTGACGGTCTGCATTATTTTGCAGTGGTCACCGATAAATGGCGCGTGCTGGAATATGTGCGCCAGCAAAACGAGCGCAACCCCGCTTATCGCTATCACCCCAACGAACTTTACGATTATCTAACACGCCGATTATTCAAGAACCTTCTGCACAAACATGGTGGCTATGAGATTGTGTTCTCGAAACGTGGAAAATCCCACCGCACTGCTGCCTTGCGTCAGGCACTCGAAGCTGCGCGCGAACGCTTTGCAAGACAATGGAACGTGGTAAGTAATGCGCCCATGCAAGTACTGGCTGGAACACCTTCCGCTTATGCAGGGTTACAAGCGGTGGATTATTTTACCTGGGCTTTGCAACGTTTGTATGAGAAGGGCGAGGACCGTTATGTGACTTTTATTTGGTCGGCGTTTCGTTTGGTTCAGGATATTGACGACAATCGCCAAGCAGGCTACGGTGTATATTATACACAAAAAAATCCGCTCAACGCGTCGGCTTTGGAATGGCGAAAACAAAATAAAAGCCAGGGATATAGGATTGTGTAGACCGTAGTCCCACAATCACACGGCATGGAGCCGAATTTCGTCCGCTGGCATAATTATTATACGTAATTCAAAGGGCAATGTCAACAGAAAAATTTCTTTACGATGAATTAGATACGCTCTCAAATTGGGGCGGAATTCCAAAAATCCTTCCCGATAGCTTGGTTCAGAATTTGAACCTCAAATATGAACTGCGTCCCTGTCAGCGGGTAGGTAGGACAGACATTCCTGTCTGTCTCTATCAACACAAAAATAAGCAGAGGTAAAAACGCTGGAGCAGAAGATTAACCAGATAGTGTATAAGCTCTATTGCTTGACAGAAGAGGAGATAAAAATAGTCTCGTAGGTCAAGCATGGCGTAGCC
>CAZPOP010000020.1:0-56176 GCA_964588305.1 uncultured Ignavibacteria bacterium | reverse complement strand
CCTTTTATCAAAGGCACGGGAGGCTGGGCCGGATAGACGTGATATGTCCCCGAAATCTCCTGGGCCTCAAACGATGCCAACCGAACACCTGTGACATGAACACCGCGGGGCAAAGCCACATAGACATTTCTCACCGGAAGAGCCGGCTCTCCAATCCTGTTCATCAAATGTGTACCCGGCAACTTGATCGCGTCGTAACCGGATACTCTCTCGAAGGACAACTCCGCCTGTGAGAAAGACACTTCAGATCTGTGCTGTTGAGCTAAAACGATACCGGCGCTCAGAACAAATACACAGATTGTAAAACCAATCAGCGACAACTTTGAGCCGTGAAATCTCATAACGTCTCCTTACGTTTTTGGGATTTAGTTTCAGCATCGACGACCAGTATGAAGGGGGCCTCCTGTAAACAACTCTCTTCCTCTATTAAGATAACACAAGAATGAAGTTTGTCAATACTTTCCGTTAATCCCCATGCGGTCTAAGATCGTAGCTGTAGGGATAAAAAAGCGATTTTTTCGCTTGCATCCAAGTCTTTTGGATTTATATTAGAGTTAATTTAGATAAAAAACATGTGGGGATCGAAATGAAACCTTAGATTCTCAAACTGTCAACCATCCAGTACCAAAGGAGGGAAAAGATGCCTGAGGAGGAAATCGGAAAAGTATCGGGATACTTCGCCAAAATTGGCGTGGCTGCCATCGAAATCACCCAGGGAACGCTTTCCGTCGGAGATACCATCCACATCCACGGACACACCACCGACCTTACTGAAGTCGTCGACTCCATGCAGATTGAGCATGAGAACGTCGAGAGTGTTAAAGCCGGAGACTCCATCGGAATAAAGGTCAAAGATCACGTTCGAGACCACGACAAGGTCTACAAGGTAACCGAGTGATGACCTATTGGGATTGGGCCAGGGGTAAAAACATGCTCCGACATAAGAAGAAAGTGCAAAATTCAAAATCAAAGAGATGTGATGAGAGTTTAGGAGCGAATTTTGATTTTTGAATTGTAGTTTTTCATTTTGCTCCCCAGATTTTGAATTGCCTGGTCTATTCCCTGAACCGAGAAAAAACAAGAAAGGACAACATATGACCAACCTGGACGATCTCCCTCGAGAACAACTCATCGGCATGCTGGATGACTTTGCCAAGAATTGGCTGGCACACGATGGCTTGTGGTTTCAGGCGGTGGAGCAGAGATTTGGGATGGAAACCGCCATAGATTGTGATAGGAAAGCTTGGGAACTTTTCACCGTTATCGAAGCGGAAAGGATAATGAAACGGCACAATATCTTCAAGGGAAGCGGACTGGAAGGATTAAAAAAAGCTTTGGACTATCGCCTGTACGCCAGATTGAACAAACAGGAGATCACAGAGGAGAGCGAAAATCGGTTCGTCTTTCGGATGAACGACTGCCGGGTCCAGTCTGCCCGCAAGAGAAGAGGACTTCCGGATTTTCCATGTAAGCCGGTTGGGGTTGTGGAATACAGTGAGTTTGCCCGGGCCATCGATCCACGCATCCGCACCACCTGCATCGCATGTCCGCCGGATGATCATCCGGACGAGTTTTACTGTGCCTGGGTATTTGAGATATGAGCAAAGAAACTCTGGGTTTGTAAGGCATCCTATATTCCAAAAATGTTGTCCATTGGGGAAGGGGTAAGGAGAACGTACCCGCCCCACGACGGCATATTCGTGGTTTTCTGATCGTAGGCTGAAATGGAGTTCGTGAGGAAACCAATATGAGAAAGGCAGCATCATTATTAGCATTTCTGCTCCTGGTTGCGGGATGTGAGACAAACAAATGTCATTACCCCACTCAGGGGACCCTGGAAGTAGGAGAGGTCAAGGGAAAGATCTCCTATTATGGGGGACGGCCCGAAGATCATATTAATAAATATGCGTTTCTTTCCAGGCTACATTTTTCTTCAATGCCTAGCTACCACAATGCCATGGTTTATTTGAATGATATAATTACAAGGATAAGCCATATCAGACCAAATGGGGAATATCTATTTCCTGATGTCCCCCCAGGTTATTACTATCTAAACATCGGTGCTTTTGATTCGCCTACTTTCCGCTTTATGAGCTATCACAGCGTCACAGCCTATGTGGTAGTAGAAAAAGGAAAGACCTTTCAGGTGTCAGATATCCAGCTCCTTCCAGGCGGTAAGACCTCTTTAGCATGGTACCTTGATGGCTCTGATTCGACCAGTCAAGGATTCAATTTTCCAAAGGGAACGAACGTCTCCTCTCCGGATAGTGCAGACCTTTGGTATGATGGAGAATACGAGATTCTTGTAACTCGAGGAGACAATATAACCAGAATGCCTGCGGAACCCGAGGGTTTATGTTTCATCTCTTGTGCGCCCGATACAGGCTATTACTCTGAACTTTTTGTCCCATATGTAGGCGTCGGAGATACTATGCGTCATTTCGTAGTGAGAACTCAAGATGGAAGATATGCCAAATGCAGGAAGACAGGAGGTGGATATAACGTTCACTCAGATTCTGTGCGGTATCGTAGAATTGATATCCAATGGATGTTACAGCCCGATGGTTCAAAAGAGTTTTCATATTAAGGTGGACAGCACCCTTTAGGTTGTGCATGTTCTGGTTTTCTGACCGCTCCACTAAGCGGGGCGGCTGCCAAACCTGGAATTTCAAATATTTAACTTTGTGATGCCATGTTAGCACGAGTCTTATCCAGTGCGGTCTTAGGCATAGATGCCTACATAGTCGAAGTCGAAGCGGACATCACTCCTGTGCTTCCTGCCTTTGCCACCGTAGGGTTGCCTGAAGGTGCAGTGAAGGAGAGCAAGGAACGGGTTATGTCTGCCATCAAGAACTCCGGCTTCCGCTTCCCCAACAAAAAGGTGACCATCAATCTTGCGCCGGCAGATGTACGAAAGGAAGGTTCCGCTTTTGACCTTCCTATGGCAATCGGTATAATTGCCGCGACCGGACAGACAGCCAGAGAGAATTTTGACGATTATGTCATCTTAGGTGAGCTCTCCCTGGATGGAAGCCTGAGACCGATTCGTGGTTCTCTGTCCATGGCACTTTATGCCCGCGAATGTGCCAACGTAAAGGGAATGATTCTGCCCAAAGAGAATGCCAAAGAGGCCGCCATGGCCAAAGGTTTAAACATATATCCGGCGGAGTCTTTGAATCAGACCATAGAGTTTTTGGAAAATGGTGACACCATAGAACCGTTTGAGATCGATATATCCGAGGTATTCGAGAAAGCGTTGAAGTATCCCATAGATTTCTCGGATGTGAAAGGGCAGGAGCATGCCAAACGGGCCCTGGAGGTGGCAGCAGCCGGTGGACACAACATTATCTTGATCGGTCCGCCAGGATCAGGCAAGACCATGCTGGCCAGAAGGCTCCCCAGCATCCTGCCCAATCTCACTTTGGACGAAGCCTTGGAGACGACCAAGATTCATTCGGTGGCAGGTCTTCTCCCACCCGATGCTGCCCTGATAGCCACGCGTCCTTATAGATCGCCTCATCATACCATAAGCGATGCCGGCTTGATCGGCGGCGGCAGAATCCCTCGTCCCGGTGAAGTGAGCCTTGCTCACCATGGAGTCTTGTTCTTAGATGAGATGCCGGAATTCCACAAGGACGTTTTAGAGGTCTTAAGACAGCCAATGGAAGACGGCAGGGTTACCATCTCCCGTGCGTCCATGTCATTGACCTATCCCGCCAAATTCATGCTTGCGGGAGCCCTTAATCCCTGTCCCTGCGGTTATCACGGTGACCCCGCGCATGATTGTTCCTGCACTCCTTTGCAAATCCAGAGGTACATGTCGAGAATATCAGGACCTTTGTTGGATCGTATAGACATTCATATAGAAGTTCCGTCGGTGAAATTCAAAGAACTCTCCGGTCACGCAACCGGCGAGCTTTCAGAGGCAATCAGGGAAAGGGTAAACCAGGCAAGAAAAGTTCAATTGGAAAGATTCAAGGAAGAGAAGAGCATCTTCTGTAATGCTCATATGGAATCTAAGGAGATCGCAAAATATTGCGTTATAGATGATGATTCCAAGGAATTGTTGAGGCAGGCGATCACGCGCTTAGGTCTTTCTGCCCGCGCCTACGACCGCATTCTAAAAGTTTCCCGCACGATCGCAGATTTGGAAAACGCACCCAATATCTTGCCTCAGCACATAAGCGAAGCGATTCAATACAGGAGTTTGGATAGGAATCTTTGGATGACTTAGTATAGCTATTCTGCTCCTTGTGGATGTTATCATCCACAAGAGAGATGTTAGCGAGGATGATAACATCCTCGCTCAGCGAAAGACGGCTTTCTTCTTCGAGGTTGTAATGTTGAATTGGTCTCGACTATTCGTCAAAACTACTATTGGAAGACTGTTGAAAGCCCGTCAACAGGTGTATGAATTGAAAATCAAGCGAGAAGAGAAATCAAAAGAGCTTTCTCAAGTGCAAAAAAAGATTCACTATCTTGAGTTAAATGATCCTCTTATGAAATCTCCAAGCCAGATTCTCAAAGAAGCAGATCCAAAGTTCTCTGAAGCATTTGCTGGCGTTTTAGGTGTACCAATAGCAGAACCTCATATTCTCATGGTGCGTTTGAGAGAAGCTGCTAGAGGGTTTTGGAGTAAAACAATATTTCGATGTTTCCGTCCCAAGGCACCAACTTACAACAAAATACTGAAAGAAATATGTCGAAGGTTTAAAATCGTCACGAATGAGCCAGACTTGACGGTAGAACAGCCGATCGCAATCCACTTTTTTAATGAGACCTGGAAAGAACTTGATCCTGAGAATCAAGATCTCTTCCGAGAAAAACTATTAGCCGATGTTAAAAAAGCTCAAGTCTCGACCACCAATGAAATGGCAAAAAAGTTTGTGCCAGAAATTCTTGGGGCGAGTGGAATTTTAGCTGCCCAAGCCTCTGGATTTGGTGTCTATCTTGCATCTTCGACGTTAGTCGGCGCGGTAACCCATACACTTGGAGCTACATTACCGTTTGCATTCTACACAACCATGTCATCTTCGATTGCGTTCTTAATCGGCCCCGCGGGAGGAGCACTGCTAGCTATTAGCCTTTTGAGAAAGCTGTTTGGACCTAAGTATGAGAAGATCGTCAAGGCTGTTTCGATTATTGCAGGAACACGGGCGGAAGCTCTCATTAAACATACAATCTGTTTACAAGAAGCCATGGAAACTCGTAGACGAATCGAAGGTGAGATCAAGAATTTAGACGGTGATCTACAGTCGGCACGCAAACAATATATAGGGCATATCCTTTTACTCTGTTTTGTCAGTCTTATTATGATAACAGCAATAACGTTAACGATCTATAGAGTTGTCAATTAGTATTATAGGTCTATGCTCCTTGTGGATGTTATCATCTGAAAGAAAAAAGCGAGGATGATAACATCCTCGCTGAGCGATACCTCACCCCTTAGAGAAATTCCCCGCCGTAAAAACCGACGGCGGGGCTACGGACCTAAATATATTTCGTAGCATCGGCGGATATTCTTTGAAATTTTTCTAAGACGGATAAGATGAAACAACAAGTAATAAATAAAAGGTGGAAATCAATGAAATGGTTGATAAGTTGGTTGTCCGTTTTTTTGTCGCTTTTGTTGGTCCCCCATTGCCAGAACCCACCAGCACCGGATAAAAGCGCTATCGTAGCACTTTATTCAGACCGGGGCGCCGAGGATAATTGTATCCAAGCCACTACGAACATGTTTGAATGGATGGGTTACACGGTCCAATTAGTAAAGGCAGATTACATTAACAACGTGGGACTCGACAGGTTCAGTATTCTGTGCGTTCCGGGTGGTGATATGTACCAATATGCTCAGGATATTTCTTCAATAGGTAAAGAGAAGATAAGGAATTTTATTCGTGGTGGGGGAGGCTACATTGGGATCTGTGGTGGAGCCTACTTTGCAGGAGAGAAGGTCATCTGGCAGGGGAATCAGCTTCCCATGACGCCTTTAGGAATATTCCCCGGTACGACCCAGGGTCCCATCGACGCAATCGCTCCTCACCCTTACTGTGTTATGTGCAAAGTGAATATGGTGGACTCCACACATCCCATAACGCAATCTGAACCGGATTCTGCTTGGATTCTTTATTGCTATGGTCCAATGTTCATGCCTAACAACGAGGCTGATATATCCATTTTAGGTAAGTATGACATAGGAGATCAACCTATGATGTTAGCCTTTGATTATGGTCATGGTAGGGTATTTATCATCGGTACGCATCCCGAATTCGAGGAGGACAGTGATCGCGATGGACTACCTCCTTCTGATGAATTGGGTGATCGGGGTTCTGATTGGAAGTTGATGAGAAAGGCGGCTCTTTGGTGCTTAAAGAAATAAACGCAACGCAAGAAATTCCCGCGCCGTCCTTCGGCTTCGCTCAGGATGGTGAGCCTGTCGAACCATGAATCAAGCGCCTACAAAATCTCAAGAAGGCGATCAAATGAATCGACGAGTTTGGCTGTATTTGGGCACTGTAATTCTGCTGTTGTTCTTGGCGTGCGTCCCCAAGGTGATGATTGTACCTAAAGTGGATCTGAGAGAATATGACCGCGTCGGGTTAATCGGCTTCACTTGCAATGCGGAGGGGAACGTGGACGAATTTGTGACCCGGTGGCTCTTGATGACCATCAGGAAACACCAAAAAGCGGCACGCATCATTGAACTTGGCAGCCAGGAGGAAGTTCTTAAATCCGTCCAAGCAAGCAACCTGAATTCAGAGGCAATCCAGGCAATCAGTCAAAAATATGATGTGAGTGTGATCTTTACAGGCAATGTGGAGGTCACCGAGATTCAGCCATTAGACGTGCCTCATCGTCACTGGCTTTTCCGCGAAGCGCGACCGATAAGCGGCAAAACCTCGATCGAAGGCAAGCGCGTCAAAGCTAGGGTCAAAGTTTGGATAACCGCAAGGTTATGGGAGGCAGAACAGGGCGGGACATTGTGGAGAACTTCTGCCTTCGGCGAGGAAGTGGTCGATCATGTCAGCGCTGTTTCGGACGGAAAAATCATCTTTGATGCAACAGAACCACGACAAGCTTACTGGGATCTGGTCAATCCGTTGGTTAAGAAGATTTGTGCGGATTTTGAGACAACGCGAGCAAGGACAGAAATGAATTGGCGGTGATTGCCAATATCGAAAACGTTGACGTTCATTTTAAACGGAGGAGGGATAAGAATCATGAAACCGAATGAAGGAAGCACAGACAGGATTATCAGGCTGATTTTGGGTGTCGTGCTCATTATCATTGGTTGGGCCCTTTTGGGAAACAATGCGTTGGGCATCATTTTGGACATCATTGGAGTTATCCTGATCGTCACCGGAATAACCGGGTTTTGTGTGCTCTACAAAGTCCTTGGAATGAATACCCTCAAGGCCCCAAAAGAGTGATTTCGCCGATTGCTTGAAGATACTTGCCTGAGGCTCAAAGGACATCGCGAAGGTGTGCTCACGCAATTCTGAAGACCTAACGGGTGTCCGCGGACGGTTTCTCCGGGAAGCATTGGCCAAACTGAGAACGATGTCACCTGCTTGAGTGAGACTCGCGAGAGTTGTCGGGCTCAAAGAAATCACGTTGCTGAGTGTTAAACAACTTAGGAGGAGTTATGTCTGCGCTGAAGAAACGCCGCATTACCACAGAAGATCTGTATCGTTTTCGACTTATTTCTGACTGTAGGATCTCACCGGATGGACGTCACGTAATCTTTTGCGTCCAGCGAGTCGACAAAAAAACAGAGAAGAAATATTCCAATCTTTGGATCGTGCCTACCGATGGGGAACGTGCCAGGCAGTTCACTCACGGGGATCAATCAGACACCCGGCCGCAATGGTCGCCCGATGGCAGTGAGATTGCCTTCCTTTCGAACCGAGGCGATGAAAAGCAGCCGCAAATCTACATCATTCCAATTCATGGCGGGGAAGCCCGGCAGTTGACCAATCTGAAAGGCAGCTTCGGAGAATACGAGTGGTCACCCGATAGCAAGAAGTTTGTCTGCATGTTCCGCAAAAAGGACAAGGAAGAGCTCGAACGTGAAAAGGATGAACAAAAGAAAAAATTGGGTGTGGTCTCGCGTCACGTCACCCGCGTTTTCTTCAAAGAGGACGAGAAGGGGTTTTTGGCAAAGGAACGCCGGCATATCTGGACCATCGACGCCGCCACGGGGAAGGGCAAACAATTGACCGACAGCCCTGTTTACGATGAGCTGTCTCCGCGCTGGTCGCCGGATGGGAGAAAAATCGTTTTCTTATCCAATCGCACCAAAGACCCTGACCTCGATCCAGACGTGGTAGACCTATTTGTGATGCCTGCAGGCGGAGGCAACTCTCGCAAAATCAACACGCCTCTGGGTTCTAAGGAGATGCCTTGTTTCTCCCCGAACGAGAAATGGATTGCCTATTACGGTATTGAGGGGCGCGGGGAGTGGTGGAAGAACACTGGTCTGTGGATTGTGCCTGCGGATGGCAAAGGAGATGCGAAGAATCTGACAGGGAAATTTGATTTTAACGTATCGAGTTGGACAATAAACGATTTGCCAGGCAGCCCGGCTATGATGCCACCCACCTGGTCAAAGGATTCCAGCCGGCTCTATTTCCAGGTGGCCCAACATGGAAACACGGTTATTAGATCAATCGCCCTGGATGGGAACCGGCGAAGTCTGCGGACGGAGATTGGGGATGAGGGAGTTGTGGGGGCATTCAATTTCGATAAGAAACAGTCCAAACTCGCCTATTTCCATGCGGACATGAAGAATCCTGGAGAGGTCTGGCTTCGTGACCTGGCTACCCCAAGTTCTCGAAAACTAACGCAAGTGAATGAGAACGTGCTGCGGGTTCTCGATCTTGGAAAAATGGAGGAAGTTTGGTTTAAGGGTGCAGCGAAAAACGATGTGCAGGGCTGGGTTCTTAAACCGCCTGGTTTTAACAAGAAGAAAAAATACCCTTCCATTTTGGAGATTCATGGTGGCCCCCGGGTGCAGTATGGAAACTTTTTCATGCACGAGTTTTACTATTTGGCCGCACACGGCTATGTTATCTACTTCTCTAATCCGCGGGGAGGTCAAGGATACGGCGAAAAGCACTCCAAAGCTATCTGGAATAACTGGGGAACGGCGGATTATGACGATCTGATGGCCTGGGTCGACTGGATTGGGAAAAAACCATACATCGACAAAAAAAGAATGGGCGTCACGGGCGGCAGCTATGGAGGTTACATGACCAACTGGATCATCGGACACACCAACCGCTTCAAGGCAGCGGTCACGCAGCGGAGTGTGAGCAACTTAATCAGTATGTACGGCTCCAGCGACTTCAACTGGGCCTTTCAATACGAGCTCGGAGACCAGCCTCCCTGGGAGAATCTTCAAAACTACTGGCGGCAATCTCCTATGAAATATATCGGTAAAGCCAAAACACCTACTCTTGTCATTCACAGCGAACAGGATCTGCGCTGTGCCATCGAACAGGGGGAGCAAATCTTCGTGGCGCTGAAGAAGCTGGGGGTGGACACCGAGATGGTGCGTTTTCCGGACGAACCGCACGGTCTTTCCCGAGGAGGTCGGACTGACCGGCGGGTCGAAAGGCTGAAGCATATACTACGTTGGTTTGATAAATACTTAAGAGGAACGCGAAAGCAAGACTGATTGAATGCTTGAAGACGATCCAGTGAGGAGGTTTAGAAAAATGACCCAAGCAGCCAAAACCACAATTCTTCGTGTAATATCCATTGCCTTCTTGATCGGAGGCATTGGGCGATTGGTCGCCACCGAAGGCGTATTTAAATTGTTCCAAATGCAGCACCTGTGGTCTGACCAGCCATTTATCATTTACAATTATAAGGCCCTAGCCGTCTTCGTGATTTGGATCGGAGTTGTACTATTCATATGTTCCGGAGACACTATCAGATATAGACCCATTATCCGGTGGAGCATCTTCGCGCTGGCGGTATTCTTTTTGGTGACTCTGTTGACCGGCATCCTAACGGGCCTGGGATTGAGATTCTACCTGGTGGACTCCATCTTTTCCTTGCTTTTGATCATTCTGCTTTATATTATTCAAACGGAATGATCGATCTGGCATTATATCAAACTACCCACTAAAGCAAGGAGTCAGTTGTGGACATCATCACCTACAGAGAATTACAGCCAAAGGATGAGATCATGATGTTGATGGATATTGCCTTCTGGTGGCCGATATCTCCCAGGGATTTCGATGAGCTTATAAACATGGACATCCGCCTAAAGAGCGGGCCGGTCGGGTTCTGTGTAGTAAAGGATAAGCGGTTGGCGGGATACCTGGGAGTCATGGACATTCCCACCAAGACCGTCACGGGAGAAACAGAGATCGTGGGAGGCATCTGGTGCGTGGCCACCAACCCGGATTTTTCAGGTCAGGGAATCTGCAAAAGATTAATGGAGGAAGCGCACAACTATTTTCGCAAGCAAAAATATCGTTTCTCCTTCCTCTGCACCAGTCAGACCATAATTGCATACGCAATTTACGATAAACTCGGATACACAGAGGTTGAATACGTAAATCAGTTTTCCTCTGTCTACAAAATCTTGGATAAAGCGGAACCGGTGGAGACGAGAATCGGCACTGTGCTTGATGCCCAAAAGATTTTTATGCTGTACCAAGAGTCTGTTAGGAACAAAACCGGATTCGCTGCCCGACAGAAAGATTTTGTCAGGTTGTTTGCCAGGCGAAAAAGATTCGACGAAAAGAAATCGATCCAGAAGGAACGAGGATATGCTCTTTGCACCGAGTCACAGAACGTAATTAAGGTGCAGGATCTTGTCGCCTTGGATGATGCTGTTTATGGGGAACTTATTGACCAAATAGAGGAGATTGCCAAAAACGGCGTGATCAATCGTGCCGTTACGGACGAGAAACTTCTGAGCATATACACAACCAAAGGATACCGGGTTCAAAAGGGAGACAACGGCGTGTTGATGGTAAAGAATCTAACCGACGCTTCAATTGACAAAGTCTACGGCGAATCCTTTTACATGGGGGCATTGGATTGGTTCTAGGATTTGCCGTGCCACAAAAACGATAATCTGTCCTTTTGGGGTCTTCTATGATGCATCCGCCCTGACGGACATCCGTTCGCACGTGCATCATACGCCGCGTTTGAACAGCATGCACTCAACGGAGAGGCTGTGTTTGTCGTAACCTATTCTTACAGGGTGCCCGAGAGCAAGACAAAAGAGCATCTGAGCCTCCAGAAGAAAGTAAAGGCCATTTATCTGAAGCATGGGTGCTTATCTTACGAAGTTTTCGAAAAGGCCGAAAAGGATGGGGAATGGATAGAAATCGGAAGATTCCAGAACAAAGGTCATTTCAGAAAGGTGATAGCGCAGGTGGATAAAGACCCAGATATTCCGGAGCACTTTCGCCAGTTCTGCTCCATCGTCGACGTCGAGAAAAATCCAGTCATCACAAACCAATTCATCAAGAGAATCTGAAGATTCAGGACTGACAGGAGGCAAGAAAGCTGATCGGAGCCAAGAGAAAAGAATGCCCCAATTGCGCAGTGGAGATACCAAAAGACAGCGGGCGCTGTCCCATCTGCGGTTACGAATTTCCCCAGCCCAAAAGCAGATTTTTTACCTGGGTGACGATAATCCTGATCGTCCTCTTTCTGATTCCGCTGGTTCGATTGTTAATAGGCCTTCTCAAATAACCCGTTAACCCAACCATTGACCAATAGCCTGATCTGATGGCCGGGACCTCTAAGTGGGGTTTCGGGCCAAATGCACTTATAGGATACCTGACATTGTTTGCCGCAAACCATCCGACTTACTTCTCAGTCATTTTTCTCAGCATCTCCAATGCGTTCCTTGCATAGGACTCGTCAGGCGTAAGCTTTGAAGCAAGCTCCCACTCCCTTCTGGCGCTGGAAGTATCTCCCAGTAAGAAGAAAGTCGTCCCCAAAAGGCCATGTATCAGCCCGGATTCCGGGTTCTTGGTGAGGAACTCCTTCAGGATGCCCTCAGCATCCTCTGCTCGACTCGATACCAGATAAGCCATGGCCAGATCGCGCACAAGCAGAGGGTCGTCTCCATATGTATCCTTGACCATTTCCAAATGAGGTAAAGCCTTTTGGTAATCCATCTTTTTTGCGTAAGCGCGTCCCAAAAGAAAGCGGATAGTGTGGCTTCTGGGTTCCAATTTAATCGCCTTTTTCAGATAGAGTATGGCTTGATCATAATTTCCTTGCTCGAAGTAGTGTTTACCAAAAAAAGAATAATTACCCAGGTCCGTGGGGTTCTTGTCCAAACCGTGTTTAAAGACCTCCTCCGCCTCCTCAGGCAACCCTGCATAATCCAAAATTCTTCCCACCCGCCATACGCCCAGGTCGTCCTTGCCTTGAGCATGAGGATCGTCCTTGGCAATCAGGAGATACCGATCAACAGACATCTGTCTATTGGCGTTCACCAATACCCATGGAACTGTGTGGAAAAAACTAACCATTATCAGAATCAATCCATAGTTTCTGAATCTTCTCCATTGATTTCCATATCTCATAAACAGCAAAATTCCCAGAAGGGTGAAGAAGATTCCGGGAAATGATCTTAAATCCCAATCCATCCGTCCCAATTTGGAGTCGTAAATAAAGATAAAGATCAAAGAGAACACGCTTGAGATTAGAAGCGAATTCAATAAGGGGTCCTTAAGATCCTTGTATTTCACCATATAAAAAAGAAAAAATAGAAAGGATAAGATTCCCGCCGGTGAGATCAGCAGAAGCTGATTTGCAAACTCCGAAATATGTTCCCCGCAGAACATAGTGAACGCGGTTTTTGCGGAGGGGAACAAAGGAAGGAACCGGCTGAAGCCACCTCCTTCGGCACCCAGGAAGAAAACCTTCCAAATTGCGAGAAATATCAGCACAAAACAGACTATAAGAGATACGACGGTCAGAAGGTAAACCGGTCCCTTCCTTTCCTTTTGAGATTTGCCAAAAAGCAGATAAAAGAACGTGGGCACCAAAACCAGAGCTGAAACATGAAAACCAATGTTCAGTACTAAAGTTATCAAGGGAAGCATTATGCTCGCTTTCCCCCTGAGGTGAAGAACCGAAAAAAGTAGAAAGGAGGTTAAACCTACCAGGAGAAGCGTATAGCTTTCCACGTATCCGAAGAAAAGCTGAATCGACCCCAGGGAAAAAAGCAGGCTGAAGATCAAAACCTTTTGAAAGTTGGTTTTGCCCAAGAGGTCGGACAATACCAGAATCAGAAAGACAAATACTCCTCCACATAATACGCTTAAAACCGAATAGGAGCAAGAAGGGTCCAAGTCCGGCGAAATCCTGGACAGGAGCCTGTAAAACTCGAGATGAACGACACCGTCCAACCATTCGGTGGGCACAAGGTCGCCGGAGGGCAAAGCCCTGATTTTAAAATATCCATCACCCAACAAATACAGTTTCGTTCTCAGAAGCCAGAATGCCGGCAGGCAAAGTAGACTAAGAAGGATATAGAGTGAATGCTTTTCCGTCTTTGAAAAGACCCCCTTGAATTTCATAAAGATCGACTCAAATACCTTGAGCATGAAACTATTGATGCAGGGAATAAAGAATAGAATGACAGCGAAGGTAGAAATCCATCCGACCCATTTAGGGAAAAAATGAAGATGATGAATTCCCCACATGAAGGAGACCCCAAAATATGAGGCAAAAAGGTGTGCAACGACCAGGGCTAACAAAACCGGCAGGAAGACATACTTGAAACCCCACTCCGGGAAGGACACTTTTGCCTGCGTGTTTTTGACCTTGCTTTGTTTCATGTAACTTACACTTCCAAGATGTGGAGTTTCCCCGTTTCTTGTGGAAAAAGGTGAAAAGACACGACAGCCAAAGCTCCAAGAACCTTCCTTTTTCTCCAATCAGACCTGAATTCACTCCTTTTATGTTAAGATAAAGATTGTGTCACTGCCGTCAAGCTGAATATTCAGTCTAGCCGGCGGCGCTGGTATCATATGTGCGAGAAGCGGATTTCTCGGGAAGTGATTCTGTGCCACAAACGGATCCCTCGACTCGCGGAGGGTGTGTCATAATCATGTTTTGACTCCGTAGCTGCCCACATGGGCGTAAGCCGTTGGAATTTAACAAATGGTTTTCGCAGACTAAAGTCTGCGGCTACAAGAAGCCGAATTATGACGCAGTCTAGAAGAAAGGAGAGGTTGCCTGGGGTCAACAATATCGAGAAAGACCCGGAAGGCGAGGTTAAGCGGTTTATCGGGTACTCTCTCAGAATGTCCTTGACTCAAAGCAGAATCGCATTATATTAGGAGCAGGCAGGTTAGTACCCTCCGGGGCAACGCGGATGGAGACAGAAGGTGAAACTTTCCATCATTATTCCAGTTCGGGATAGATCCGACTCGTTGAAAAGGTGCTTGGAATCGGTCGAGGAGTCAGAGTTCCGTCAATTCGAAGTCATAGTCGTGGACGATGGCTCCCGAGAGGATTGTTCGGAAATGGTGAGGGAATATGGATATAAAGCATTGAGATTGAAGGGACAATTTGGTGCATGGTATGCCAGAAATAAAGGTGCGGAGCTGGCTGACGGTGATATACTGGTGTTCCTTGACAGCGACATGATTCTCCGGCCCGACACACTGAACAGAATTCGCAATTTCTTTCTGCGCAATCACTATGGTGCTCTCTCGGGCGTTTGTGGGGGACGGAGAATCGAGGGCAACTTTGCTACCCAATACAAGAATCTCTGGATGTATTACAGCTACCTTCGTTCTCCAGAGAATTTCGATTGGTTCATTTCGGGAATCGGCGCGGTAAAAAGAGATCTCTTCTCTGATCTCAAGGGATTCGATGTTAGCTTTGACGTCAAGACCGGAGGTGGGGATTTGGAATTCGGAAGACGACTCAAAGAAGCAGGTCAAAAGATATTCCTGGACAAAGAGCTACAAGCTGAGCATCTCAAACAGTACACTCTCTTGCGCCTGATTCGCAATGATTACAATAGAAGCAAGGGGTGGTTCAAATTGGTCTTGGGGAAAAAGATGGTGCGGGACGTCGTCAAGAAGCTAAGGATTGCTAACATCTATCCCGGCTTCATAATCTCCGTTGTGGCGGCCTTTCTGCTCCTTCTATCTTTGTTTCTTTCGCTCTGGTCCAACAAGTTTCTATTGGTTACGATCGCCTCCGGCCTCATTTTTATCACCGTGAACTATCCCTTGTTCCGGTTCCTCCAAAAGAGGGAGAAACTCAGATTCTTACTCAAAGCCATCCCTCTCAGCGTAGTCGATCATTTGGCCTCCGGAATTGGGGTCGTAGCCGGAGGGTTGAGTTACCTTTCCTCCCGGAGAGGAAAATGAACTTCGCTGACAACCACTATCATCCTTTTGATCGGGTGCTAAGGTCAAGACAGTAGTTTTAGGTGAAGTAACTTCTTAATTCTTCCTGAACTCTTGCAGAAATAGCTATTTGCACTTCGCCCGTCTAAAACTGGCTTAAGAGTTTTATTTCCCAACCATCCAGAGCCGGCCTATCAGTGCAAACGCCACCGGAACAGACTTTTCCGGCACGCCTGGACCCTACGCTCAGCGTGAGATTATGTCTTTCACCCAGGGCCAGATCCAAAGCGGCAATAAACCACGTCTTCTTGCCCGACCAGTCTCTGGTTTTCCATTCGGTGGTTCTCTCGTGAGTGAAGGTTAAGGAAACAATAGGGGAATGAGACAGACCCAGAGAGATTATTTGATCGTAATAGGTGAGCTTCTCATCATATTTGCTGGTCCACAGGTGCTCAAGGACGAATTCGACGCTATTCTGTCCTGAAAGATAATAGGTAAGGTCGAAAACCGGGGCAAGATAGTAGGGCGAACCCTCTCCCGTCTTATCCTCCATCCGGCTGAATGCCCCTTTGATCGTGGCCAACTCTCTATAATCATATTCTGTCTCACCGTAGATTTCCGAGAAGACCAGCTTATCGTGTTGATCGGTGGTGTAACTGTAATTTGCAGACAACGAGAGTCCTTCGTAAGGGGTGGACGTAGCCTGAACCTGGTAACCTTTCTCATCAGATAGATTCAAAACATAAGCGTGTCTGTTCAGCAAAGTGTAAAGATGCTCTTTGCTGAGGGAAGGCGGATTATTGTATGTAACGTCTCTGTTGGTGAATTCAAATCGTTCATAGTCCTTATACTCCAGGCTGACTCCAATGCCGGTGTAATAAATGTTGGATGACAAGTAAATCCCGTTTCCATCCTTTTCGATGAATCTCCCCGGAGGATTGTCCTTTCTGGCGTATTCTCCGTATAAGTCAACATTTGGAAAACTCAGTTCGGCGTTTCCCCCAAAGAGCCGCACGAAGCCAAAATCGGTGATGTTGGTGCGCAGGTAGCTTCCTCCCACGGTCATCCAGTCGACAACGGCTATCCTGCCGTCCGCTCCGTGCACGGGATCATTCACTCTTTCATATTTCCCCCTGGGAGTGCCACCCAATAAGGTCAAGTCGAATCCGTCAAGATCTATGGTGCCCTTTATTCCCTCAAGGTTATTGTCGTGTCTCAGATCCCGATTCTCATAGGAACGAAACATCAGTCCACGTCCGAACATAACATAGTAGTTCCCCACCGTGAGTCTGAGAAACTCTCCAGAGAGATCAAAATATCTGTAGGAAAGCTCTTGACGGGTTCTTCCCCAGTCGTCCGGCTGGTGGGCCTCGTATCTTAAGCCCAGACTATAAACGCCGGATGTCCAGGTAACGTCAAACCAATCGTGGAATATGTCCTGATGGGTTTTTCGATTAAGGGAATACTCAAGCTGATTGCTTGCAGAAATCTCCCCCGCGTCCGTCTCGGAAAAGTCGAAATCCTGAGCAAACGAGGAATGAGTGATCAGGGCCAAAGAAAAGAACAACGTCAATACAAAGTGGAAGAGAACGATCTTACTCCTCACTCTTCTCTTCTCCCTCTTTTTCCTGTGAAGCTTGCTTCTGTTCATCCAAAAGCTCCTCGATCTTCTTCTTTATCACCTCCTCATCACCGGGGCGATAAGTGGTATGAGTATATCTAATCTCCCCGGAATTGTCAATCAAAACCGTATGCGGTATGCCCAGAACGTGATATTTTCGGTATACATTCTTTGTCTTATCCCAAAGCACCGGAAATTCCCACTTAAGTCCTTTGACCATAGGCTTAACTTTGGATCTGCTCCGCGGACCGTCCACGTCAACAGCCAAAATCTCAAACCCTTCCTTCTTATATTTCTTGTAAACTTTCTGAAGCTGGTTCAGTTCTTTTATACAGGGCTTGCACCAGGTCGCCCAGAAGCTGATCAAGACCGGACCATCTCCCAGCAGCTCTTCTAACTCGACCTTTTTGCCGTCCAAATTCTTTGCAGTGAAGTACGGAGCAGCTTTCTTCTTGTCTTTGGATTGGGCAGAGACCGGAAGAATCAATGAAAAGACCAACAGTAGTGTCAAGTTTGAAAATAGAGTTCGCATGTTTCTCCTTTCAGGTTGCATTCCAAAGCATTAATCGTGTCCAAACAAATCCAAGAGCGCTTGGCGCATCCTTGCTCTCGTGGTGCTGGTATAGCCTTCCACCCAGCAATAGATCAACCCGGTGCGGTCGATTATGATGGTAATGGGAGTCGCCGTTACGTGCGGTATGAGATGATAATCCTGAAGCATCTGTGATTCTTTGCCTACAAGCAGATGATAGGTCAAACCCTTTTCCGTCCTTTTTTGTTGGATGTAGATGAGGGCATCCTCATAGTTTACCGCAAATATCATCAGACTATCTACAGAGTACGTCTCATATAGATCCTGCAGGAAGTCAAGCTCCCGCTTGCAGAACTCACAGGAATTCGCCCAGAACATGACTATGACCACGAATCCACGATAATTATAAAGTCTGATCGAATCACCATAATCGTCCTCGAGCTCAAAATCCGGAGCTAGCTGCCCTTCGGTGTCCGGCCCCACGCTGGCAGGAGTTAAGTTGAATTCCACCACGATGGCATCGCGCGTTGTCACTTGGACAACCTCTTTGGCCGGAGAGTCGTTCGAATATGCTTCTTTGAACACGGAGACTATGTGAGTCCCGATGGGAATGTTGTTGAAGAATGTGTGCGGTGTGGTTTTGTCGGTGGTATGATTATCTATGACAATCGTGGCGCCACCGGCATTGGACAAGACCGATAGGGAACCCGATAGCGTGTCCAGCAGGACAAACTCAGCGCAACTGGTTTGATTCTCGTACACGGTGACAACAACAGACTCAGGCGAAGGAAGGTATCCTGGTTTCTCGACTGAGACTATATGATCTCCCAAAGTGATGTCAAAAAGCGTGTCCGGAGTCATCTTACCGGTAAACATATTATCCAAAGCTATGTTGGCTCCTGAAGGAACGGAATTCACAAAAATAGAACCCTTGTTTTCCGTCAAGACGAAATCCGCCGTGGCGGAGGAATCCTTGACCACCTGCGCCACCACCGACTCGGGAGAAGCAGAATAGCCGGATCTTGCCACAGAGACAACATATATTCCTTCCGGAAGGTTGAAGAAATGTGGCGTAGCCTCTCCACTGCTTTCGTGATTGAGATATATCTCAGCTCCCTGAGGAGTTGAGTTGACGTATAATCCGCCAACGTCCTGGCTCAAAAGAAAATTGACGGTGGTTACCATGCCCTCGATCACCTCAACCGGGGCGGATTCCGGAAAGACGGAATAACCGGACTTTGTCACCGAAACCAGATGATCCCCGACCATCACATCGTAAATAGTATCTGGCGTCGTCTTCCCGGTTGACACGTAATCTAGGGTTATCTCCGCGCCACTTACGTTCGAATTGACAAAGATATCTCCAAGTTTTTCCACCAGGACGAAACCCGCTTCCGACACGGAGTCTTCCACCACTTCCACACTATCGGACTCAGGGGAGGCTTTATACCCCTGCTTCTCAACGGAAATCACGTGGCTCCCTACGGGAACGCTGTCCAAGGTATCTGGTGTCAGCCTCTGAGTGTTAATCTGATCTAGGATTATCCTGGCGCCCTGAGGTTCTGAAGTAACCGAAATCGCGCCCACCTTGTTGGTCAGGAAGAAATCAACTGCGGTTAGCCCACCGTCGATGACCTCAACCGAATCGAACTCCGGAACCGAATTATATCCCTCTTTTCTTACCGAGACCTTGTGTTTTCCCACTGGGATGTTTCTCAAAGTATCCGGAGTTTGCTTCTCCGTCGGGCTGTCGTTCAAATCTATGGATGCTCCGGGAATATTCGAGTCTACGAAGATGGAGCCGAACTTCTCCGTCCCGATAAGATTCTTGGTGCTGCAGCTCCATAGGAGAAAGAAAAGGCCGGGAAGGAGAAAACCTGCCAGACCGAATCTGAGGGGCCGACTTTTTCTCTTTCTTAAATATCTGAGAGAATTGGTTGAGACTGCGCGAGTCAACGTACCTCCGCATTAAATTCAAGATTGACCGCTGGGGCCAACTGACCTTTCTTAACTGGATCCGCAAGACCCATCCTGCAATTTGGTTAACGAAACGTACGAAAGGCCTGATGGATTTTTTTATCTGATAACCAACCTAATGGTGAATCCATGAGCGCAGTTGCCAAATCAGCAAGCCCAATAAATTGGGCAACTACGATCCTCTGCTGCAACCACATAACCGGCAGGAATGTAACTCCAGTATTCCTCGGGCAGTCTCCTTACAACTTCGAACGGTTTAGTTTATTGGAACTACGGTCAGTTTAAAAGATGGGGCGAGAACTGGTCTCGCCCCGGCAGTTGATCATCTTTCTAACAATTTGTCTTTGTACGTCTCGTTCACTAGCGCGGCTCTCAACGGCAAGAAGCATCAATTCCGAGAAGCGAGAGTTTATGACGTCTTTTTGCTTATGCCCAGCATTTCCGGTAACAACTCACAGACATCTCTGCCACGAGGTTATTCTGCCCTAACAGGCCTCAGTCTTCTAAGAATCAAATAGAGACCTGAGGCGAAAATCAGGGAGATGAGAATCAAGAGTCCCCATCGATCTGTCAGTGGAACCCCGCCGTGTGCGACAAGATGAAAGTTTATGGACTCCGGTGAAGCGGGATTTCCCCGGGAGGTCACCGTGACCGTGACACTCGCTTCTCCAGAGGTGTCTTCCGGCCCAACTTCCACCAAAATATAATCCTGCTCTCCGGCAGGCACGTAGATAGTATCCGCCATGTTCCCGTGGCAAACCCCGCCACTGCAAAGGGCCACGTACCACTCCGGCGGAGTAGGCGAATTCACGGTCATCACGACTTCGTAGCTGTCTGCGTCAGTGCCGGTGTTCTCCAGTATTGACTCGAATATTGTGGTATCTCCGAAGCTCCCGACTATTAGTGTCTCCTCCGCGGTGTAGGTGAAGCTAAAATCCATGACTCCTGCGCAAGCGTCCGGGCAGCCCATGATTAAAGCGGTGAAACAGAAAATAGAACTCAGAAAGACAATCCCTAACGTCGATCCGATCTTTCGTACACTGGGCATTTTGACTCCTTCCAGATTTCAAGTTGGACGTTTCTTGATCATCGACATGTCTTAAGGATGGATTCTCATCTCCGGTACCATCCGTTGATCCTATACCTGGTATCCTGAGTTAAGTATCACCTCCTTGGTCTGAATCACATGGTTCAAACCCAACTGGTTCCAACTAAAATGCGCATCCTCGCTTGGGAGCGGTTCCTTCTAGAAAAAGGTAGTTGATCAGGTAGATCACGTCGGCTACGTCCACGGTACAGTCATCATTTGCATCTCCGCTGGCCATGGGATCGGGGGCGGATCCTTCCTGGAACAGATAATTCGTCAGGTGAATCACGTCCGCCACGTCCACCGTGCCATCCCCACTGGCATCTCCGTAAGTCCAGGTTTCAAAGAGCCCGCTCTTGGCTGATCTGAAAACAGGGTGACTGGCCTCATCGTCATCCTGCACAAAGACCACGACAAAGCAATTAGTGTCAACCCATGTACTGCTGAGGGTATAGCTCTGCGAATCGATAAAGGTATCATTCGGGTTCATCGCCGGCAAGGCCACACCAGTATAGCTGGGCAGCATCTTTCGTACAACGTGCTCCACGGTATACAGCGTGGGCGCACTACCACCTCCCCAGGTGTAAGGGATGTGGTTCTCGGCAATGGCATAACGGATCCGTGCACCCGAGAAGCTCTCGACTGCGGTGACCTTGGACTTCACCTTCAAGAAGTTCGTGGTGGAATCATAATCGACAAATATACTGAGAAGACACGCGGACTTATAAAACATCATTTCCAGGTTGTAGGCGTTAAGATAAGCGTCGAACGTCCCCTCGCTACCACCTCCCGCTGTCCTTCTACCGTCGAATTTGGCCGTAGGAACTGATGTAATACTGTAGTAGCTTGCCCTTCCGGTCGCATCACTGTTCGACCCAAAACCGCTGGTTTTGTACTCCAAAACGGCCAGGCTATCTCCTTTCAGTTTCGCAAGAGAATCTGCGGCAAAACTTGCCCAGGGACAGTATGGTCAGGTGACGCGGCCAAACACTTCCAGCAAGACCTGATTCCGGTCGACGTAGTAGGTACCTTTTCCTGAAGGAGGAGCCTCCTCCTGAGGAAGATCCACGACAGCATTGTTGTCGGCGGGATCGACCGGACAAACACCTGCATCAACGCCGGGGACGATACTCGATCCTAAGAACAGAATGATCAAGATGCCCAGAACATGAAGCATTATCCTTTGCATTTCCTTTCACCTCCTAAAAGTTCTTTCTCAAGTTAAGTCCTTATATGTACTGCCATCTTCAACAGATCCCCTCCTCTAATAATCAACTCAAAGAGGAACTCTTTTTTCGTGATCACCTCCTCGGCAAAAGGCATATGGTTCAACGTTAAAAAACCTGAATTATCATCCACGTTCCTCAAGGGGAACAGGTCCGGCAATAAAAAGAGAATTAATCAGACATATCATATCGGTCGTGTCTATTATGCAGTCGCTGTTTGGATCTCCGCTTACCAGAGGAATGAAGCCTTAACATTCAGCCGCTTGGAAACACCTCATTTCGAGCCACGTTTAACTCATCAGGAAATTCTCTTTAGCCGTCACCCCTTCCAAAAAGCCTTAAAGACTACGCTTCTGCATTTAGTGCACTCCAGACAGCGAATGCAATCTTTGTCATTGGGCGTCTGGTGGATTTCCAGGTCCATGGGACATATCTGACGATATTCATGAAAAAAGCCGCATCTTTCGCCGTATATCTTCATTCGGAAAAGGCTGACCTTGTTGAAAACGGAGTAGATCGCTCCCAATGGGCACGCATAGCGGCAGAACGGCTGATGGACGAAGATCGCCGTCGACACCAAGGCAAAGAGTATGAAAAGCTTGGCGTAGAACAAGAGCCCCACCCGGGAGACTATCGACCCTCCCTGGGCAAAGATATCCCCGCTGGGATTCCACAATACGATCGGAATGCCTGCTTCCAAGGTACCCACCGGACACAGTTTGCAGAGCCACGGTTCTCCCACGAAAAAGGCCACCAATAGTGTCAAGCCTATTAAACTCAAATACTTAGCATAATTGAATACCCTGCTCGGGTACAACTTCGGAGTTTTTATCTTGTACAATATTTCCTGGACAAAGCCAAAAGGACAAAGCCATCCGCAGGTCATCCTTCCCACTACCAGACCGATGATCCCCAAGAAACCGATGAGCAAAAAGGGAACAGCCTTTATGATGACGAAATGCTGAAGCGTCCCGATGGGACAGCTGACCATGGCCAAAGGACAACCGTAGCAGTTCATAAAGGGGATGCAAACGCCCTTGAACCATCCCTGGTAAATGTTGCTCTGAAAAACCGAAGCAAAATACGAATTTGAAATCAGAAGACTTCCGATCTGGAAAAGACGTCTCTTCATACTCTCTCACAGCAACCTCTGCGATTGAACTGGCAGACAACAGGTTATCTCAGGATGCCTCCAGGTTATTGTATGCCTATACAGGAAAGGCATAGCATGGAACCGTTAACCTGCGTTTCTTCAAAGTCGCCTAATCTAATTCCATGAAAGATCAGTCCGATGAGTATCAGTAAAACTGCTATTCTCAAGACTTTTTTAAGTAATTTCGCAAGCAATTATTACCTCGCAAGCAATTCGAAACAAGACCGATTATATCGTCTTAATTTCAATATAACAACAATACTCTTTTTGTCAATATCTTATTTGCCCACCAGGAGACGTTATCCGCGGAATCCTCGTAGGCGCCGGCATGCAAGGCTCCGATCCCGGGACGGTGCAGGATATCCCAGGTCGTTACCCGGGAACTAGACAGCATGGCACCACATTTTGCCAGATTAACGGGAAGCTTGCTCATAATGAGGCTGAGGCCAATGATTTTGACGAGTCTTCGACGCGTGTACGCGATTTGGGCTTGACCACCGCAACCATCAGCGTTATAATGTGTTCAGCATTTTTCGGTTTTGCCGATAAAAGAAATTGATGAAGCGAGATTGCCCAAAAGCCGGGCCAGTTGGTGAATGGCAAAGATTGTGGTCGTCTGGTGCGTTCTTATGGTAAGCAAGCGAGCCGTTTCGCGGACCGGTGAAAAAAGTAGACTGATGAGGCAAAATGGACATATCTCGATACTTGAAGCCCGAACTGATCAAATTGGAGATGGAGACCGAGATCAACAATGACCCTAACTCTTCAGTCCATCCCGAGAAACTATTATGGATGAGGAAAGAGACGATCTTAAAGGAGCTGGTTGATCTTCTGGAAATATCCGGGAGGGTGGGCAATAAACGGAAACTTCTGGTCGATCTGGTGAACAGAGAAAAGAAAGCCACCACCGGAATCGGACAGGGCATAGCCCTTCCTCATGTCCGGACCATGCAAGCCAAAGAGTTCCTAATGGGCTTGGCCCGTTCAAAAGAAGGATACGATTTCGATTCGCTGGACAAAGAGCCAGTTAATCTTTTCTTCGTCATGGCTGCGCCGCCTTACGACGATGCCTTATATCTTAAGGTCTTCAAAGCGTTGGCCGAAATGCTCCAATTCGACTACTTCCGAGACGAGCTTCTGAATGCTCCCTCGGAATACGAGATAGTCAGGGCAATAAAGAGAATGGAGTAACCGCGATTTCCCAAAAGCAAATCCTGGAGTCTTAGAATCTTTCCAAATCACAGAGGAACTTGAGGGGGGATGTGGCGCAGGCTGGAATTCCAGCCTGCGCCACAAAACAATCCAGGCGTTGAAATCCTTTTTATCTTCTCTTCTTTGTGTGTAGTGGGGCAGTCTTCTCGGTCAACATACCAGTCAAGTCTTCGCTCTCCATCATCATATCCATCATGAGTGTGGCCTGGCTGCTATCCTGCACTATAGATTCCAGAAACTTCTGCCTGCTCTCTGGATCGTTCATCACCATCTCAACAAGAACCTCTTTTGTCTCTGGACTCTGCCATATCCGGTCCAGGATCAACTTGGACATTTGGGGATCAGCCATCAATCTTTCCACCGCCTTTTCCTGACTGCAGCTCGAGAATATCCCCACAAAAGCCAAACCGAGTACAACGAGAGAAATCACACCAGCTTTTGCGAAACGGAAAGCGTGTGGACCACGTCCCGGAGATTTCATCTGTTTCACCTCCTTTTGACCTTTCAAGCAACTATTTTCTTCCTGTTAAACCCATTTTTACACAAGTGTAATTTATACTGACTGGGTTGTCAAGCAAATTCTTGGAGCCCTCTCAAGAAACAGCCGAATCACTGGACGGACGATGCCTTCTGGACTGGTACTTCCTCCTTCTTGAGAACTCGCCGGAATCCCGGGGTTTCCGTCGTGGTGGGCAAGGATGCCTCTTCGGAGACTCTTTTAGGATGCGTGCCAAGTTTTAGGTTTGAAGTATGAGAGTCAAAGGGCTGTGTTGAGGCTTGGGTAAAGAGATGAAGGAGGAAAGAGCCAAGCTTTTGGATTGATTTAAGGCTCGCGCATTTGGTGAAATCTGTCAGCTCGTCTATTCTGAGAGCGTCATTTAACAGCTTGGCCGACCCTTCATGCCTTAGCTGGCAAGCCGTGAAGGCTTGCCTACGCGGTAGAACCTGGTCGTATGACGTGAAATCAACTTGACAAAAATGAGCCGTACCGCTTCACTGGACGCAAACACTTTTGTATAATATCTTGACAATCGCACCCCTCCAATTATATTCACAAAGAACGTATCATGGTGATGAGAAAGGATTCTATGGCTATGAAAACCACATACAAACATATCGCTGAAAAGGAAGACGAACTTTTGAAATGCCTGAAATGCGGCACGTGCCTGTCGGTCTGTCCGCTTTATGCGGAGCTGAAGTATGAACCTGCGGCACCCAGGGGGAGAATCGCTTTAATCGACGCTGCCCGCAAAGGCGAAATCGAACTGAGCGAGGTTTTCAGGAAAAAGATCAACTTCTGCTTGAACTGCAAATCCTGTGTGGAGGCCTGTCCCGGAGGAGTCAGATCGGACGATCTGATCTTGCGCGCCAGGGCTGATTTGGTGGACCAGGGCAAATTCACCCTTCTGGAGAGGCTGATCTTTCGTCACTTGCTGAAAAGGGGAAGACTCCTGCCGCCGGTGGCAAGGTGGGCCACCTTCGCGGGAAGAATCGCCAACAAGATCCTCCCGGAGAAAAACCCGCTGACACTATTCTTGCCCTTCCCTGACGGATGGAAGGAGAGAATCTATCCAAAGATTGCCAAGAAACCTTTGAGAAAAAGAATTCCAGAGGTGGTGACGGTGAAGAACCCCAAGATGCGGGTGGGGTACTTCTACGGCTGCGGCACCAATTTGGTCTATCCGGAGGTTGGTGAGGCGCTGATAAAGGTTTTGACGCATAATGACATAGAGGTAGTAATCCCAAAGGGACAGATATGTTGCGGAACCTCAATCTACAATTCAGGTGATTTCAAAACCGGAATCAAACATGCTAAAAAGAACCTGAAGGTTTTCAAGGATGCCAAAGTAGATTGTATCGTAGTGAATTGCGCTTCCGGTGGTTTGACCCTAAAGAAGGAATACAAGGAGCTTCTGGGGGTGGACTTCGACATTCCGACTTACGATATCTCGGAGTTTCTGGTCAACGTTATAGACATGAAGAAGGATTTTAGAAAACCAGAACATGAAATTACCATCACCTATCATGATCCCTGCCATTTGAATCGGGGACAGGGGATAAAGGACGAACCCAGGAAGATACTGAAAGAGCTTCCCGGAGTGAAGTTCATTGAGATGGGAGAAGCGGATAGGTGCTGTGGAGGCGGTGGATCGTTTAATCTCAAATACTATCCCATCTCTGCGGGTGTAATGGAATACAAGCTGGAGAATCTGGAAAAGGTGGATCCCGATTTCCTGGTCAGCGGTTGTCCCGGCTGTATGATGCGCTTCGAGGAGACCTTCCTACAGAAAAAGATGAAACAGAGAGTAAAACATCCTATCCAACTTTTAGCCGACGCCTATCCGGATGGAAAAAAGGCGTAGATCATCTCAAAGATAGAGATTCATCTTTTTATTGGTAACGGACACCCTGGCTTAAGAGAAGGCTTGCCCCTTTCACGTCTTTGGCGGATGCGCACGCATTCACACGAAGCCCGCCACAGGCGGGCAGCTGCTCAGATAGGGGGAGCCAATCCGTTAGGATTCTATCCTCGTCGTCAACGGGCGTGTTCGTCCCTTTGGAATAACCATTTCCCCTTTTATCCTATCCGTCTAATCCGGTAATCCGGACGCCCCTGTGGGCGTTCCATCCATTGACAGATCACCCTATTCTCCGTTTGAAGCGCCTAACTGATTGTCCAGTCTTGCCTTAAGCCCCACCAGCATGGCTCTTGATGTTTTTCTCAGAATTTCCTTATTTTTGAAAAAAATACTTGACTTTTCAAAAAGAATCGTTAGAATAAGAGTGTAACACAAATCTTTACTCATAGTCTGTAATTACTTGGGAGAAGAGAGGAAGTCTTACTCTAATCCATCTGCATTATCATTTATTTACTATAGGACAGGCTTTGGAGAGATACTCAGCCTTTTCATAGGCAAATCTTGAGGAAGGAAAGAATCCCCTGTGTCATCCTCGTTTGACTTGATTTTTCAGGGAAGAAACAAAGCTGGTTAATTGTTCATAGTTCACGGTTCGTGGTTAAGACCAAGAGTCAACAGCCAGAGATATTTCCTCATAGACTCTGTGCTTTTAACTCCACACTGTTAACTCCAGACTGTCTTTCGGAGGTGATCTTTATGAGATGAAACCATACCTGGACGGGCAAGCGCTCGTTTTTGCAGGATGGCGGAAAGAGCTTTGGCGATTTGAGGGGGAGTCTTGAGTCAACAGAAAAGGTTGATCATCTTAAGCAAGGAGGAGTAATAGCTATGAAAGGAAACCAAAGAACAATATTTGTTTTTTCGCTCTTAACGGTTTTCTTGGTTTCGTTTGCCATCAGTTCTTGGGCGCAAGCCCCGCCGACGAGACCCGACATTGGACCAGGTCAAAGCAATTGGAAGGCTCCGGCGTTGCCGACTGGCGGCATTCAAACGATCGATTTGAATACCTTGGGGACGCCAGATGCTCTGGTGCAGGCCCTGATTGGCTCCGGGCCTGATGCCCCGATCATCCACAGTGTTACCTACACTGGTGTCAACATCGCTGCCGGCACGTTCTCGGGTGGTACAGGGATCATCGGATTTGAGGACGGCATCATTCTGAGCACCGGGAACATCGCATCTGTGGTTGGGCCGAACCAATTAGACAATACAACGACTGACAATGGCCAGCCCGGTGATCCGGATCTGGATAACCTAATTCCAGGTTACCAAACTTTCGATGCCACAGTACTGGAGTTCGATTTCGAATGCCAAAACCTTCAAGTGATTTCGTTTCAGTACGTCTTTGCATCCGAGGAATACAACGAATACGTCAACTCCCCGTACAATAATGTCTTCGGTTTTTTCCTCAACGGGGTCAATATTGCTCTTCTTCCCGACGGTGTTACGCCAGTCGCGATTAACAATGTTAACTGTGGCAATCCGTACAGCTGGCCTAACGGAGGAGTCAACTGTAACTTGTATCGTAACAATGACTTGGACGATGAGGGAGGCGCGATTAACACCGAAATGGATGGACTGACGGTAGTGCTGACGGCCACATCACAAGTCAATCCTGGTGTGAACCATATCAAACTGGCGATCGCTGATGCCGGCGATGCCGTCCTCGACTCGGATGTATTCATCAAGGGCGAGAGCTTTGTCTGCCGCCCTCCTTCAACAGGCATCCCCATTCTCACCACCTGGGGTCTGATCATCTTCGGGATAGCGCTGCTTGGGTTTATCAGCTGGGTGTTCATTAAGAGGAGAAAGGTGATAGGTTAAAGGTGAAAGGTCAAAGGCGTTCGTGCTGGGAATCCAATCCCCCCACGAACAAGACTGCCGCGATTCTTGCGGCGTTAGGTGGTGCCGGAATGTGGCATTTGAAACATGGAGGATGATGCCTGTGAGAAAAATGAAATGAGCAGACGGTGATCGGTTTGTGGTTACAGTTCAGTGTGAACAGTGGATTATTAAAAGGAGGTCAGAATCACTGGTGTTTGACCTGCGAAACTGATAGACAAAGAGGTCAAGCCGCCACGGGCTTGTCTCACCTATAACATCTAATTTATGAGAACGGCTTGTCATAGAAAGGAAGAGCCACAATGAAACGCTTCATTTCAGAGGAGGAACAAATGACACGACCGAAAACGAGCAAAGCCGCCACCTTGCGACAATTGTGCCGAATCCTCTTAGTAGCTATGGTGCTACTCTCAGGCGGCTGGTCGCTGGCGAAGGCCGCCAATGAGAACTGGGATATCTACCTCACCATCGACAACTTCGGGACAGTCTACTACGGAACCAGCACACAGACTGTCGGAGGACCTGTCGGCATATCCAACTGGTGGCCCACGGAAGATCACTTTGTGACGACGCAGCCGTCTAACGCCTACCTTTATGTGGCGACCGGATCGGACCACTCAGTTGCACAGGGATTTGTCGGCAGGTTCACCAACACGACGCTGGGCAAGACTGCTTGGACCGGAGACCCTGCTTGGGAGGTTTTTCCCGCCGGCAAATACGCAAGCGATCTTGGCTACGATCTTGATCCCGCGACCCCCACGACGCCTTTCGCATATGTCTGGGGATACGTATTCCCCAATATCTGGCAGCCGTCCGATCTACCAAACGAAGCCCAGTGGATATGGTATGAAAGCGGTCTTGTACCCAGTGGCACATACTCGACCCCGCATCAAGGAGGCAATCATCAAGAGTTCCTCGTGTTTCGCATTGCCGGAGATGTGGCTGTTCCTGGCTCAATTCCCGTTCTCACCGAATGGGGTCTGATGATCTTTGGGGTAGTGTTGCTTGGGTTTATCAGCTGGGTGTTCTTGAGAAGGAGGAAGGCGACAGGTTAAAGGTGGAAGGTCATAGGTGTGTAACGCAGGTGGGACGATCCGTCTGGGTTTAGATACGAGCTTACGGCACCCAACCAGAGAGAATTTGCTTTTCTCTAAACTCGATACTCTTAACTCTAAACTGCTTTTCCGGAGGTGATCTTTATGTAGCGTAAGGTAGGCCCGTTTTTGTGAAGCAAGGGTGAATTTGTTGATGTTAAGATAGGATGGACTTGGCATCTTGGATGGTTTTCGGACCTGAACCATTACATCCCAAATTCACTTACTGATTTGAAGTTCGTATCAAGCACCTGAATAAAAGGAAGGAAGGAAAGGATGAAATTAGGTTCATTAACTTTGGCAGTGGCGTTATTTCTAATAGTTCCGGGTGTGGTTTTTGGCTTGGACAGTCATACCCCGCCTCCGGGCTATACGCCGATCCCCTCACCGGAGAAGATTGCCGGCACAGAAGTCCTGTTGATCCAGGATGTGCTACCCTGGGAGATTAACCCCAACGAGTACTATTTAGATTCGCTTGGAAAAACCTACGATATGGTCAACTCGAATAACATTCCCGCAGATTTGAGCGACTACAAAGTTATAATGTACGCCTCGGACCAGCCCACGTCATACTATCAGAATATTGCGACTAAGATCGTCCAAATCGAAGCGTTTGTGAACAGCGGCAACCTGTTGCTGGCCCATTGCTGTGACCAGGCCTGGAATATGGGCGACTGGACTGGTCATCAAATCCTGCCTGGCAATGTAACGCATGTAAATAGTTATTTGCAGGACTTGACCGTCACAGATACAACCCGCTGCATAGTCAGAGGAGTAAATGGAGTATACGATATTTGGGCTACGGATCCTAATTACTTTGATGGGTGGGGTTTGTCAACCCATGGATGGCTGACGAATCTTCCCGGGGGTGCAACTAAGATCATCTGCGTGGCTGGAACAGCCGATCCAACCTACATTTCTTATCAGTATGGTGCAGGTGAGGTGTGGGCCACCATGCAGACCGTGGAATGGGGATGTGATGCCAGTCTTTGCTGGGCTGGTGATAGATCAGAGCTTCTAAAAAACGAACTTAGATGTGCGAATGCGTACGAACCCCCGGTAGAAGGAATTCCCGCTCTCACCGAATGGGGTCTGATCATCTTTGGAATAGTGTTGCTTGGGTTTATCAGCTGGGTATTCTTGAGAAGGAGGAAGGTGATAGGTTAAAGGTGAAAGGTCAAAAGCGTTCGTGCGGGAAATCCAATTCCCGCACGAACGAAAAATGGTCAAGGGATTGAGGCGTAAAATTGTATACCTAAAGAGGAGTGTATCAGCTTGCTGATGGGGTTTCAAGGGTCGCAAAAGCAAGCATTTGCACTCCTTTAAATCATCTTCCTCTGATTTTTTAAGATTGACAGGCATCAGGAAATGAGGTATAATTTGGTCAACGGATGATAGGACGTCCGCAGTCGACCGACCGCCGACCGCCGACCGCCGCAAAAAACGGTCAACGGATTAAGCGGATGAAAGCAAAAAGAGGAGTGCATCAGCTTGCTGATGGGGTTTCAAGGATCGCAAAAGCAAGCCTTTGCACTCCTTTAAATCATCTTCCTCTGATTTTTTAAGATTGACAGACATCAGGAAATGAGGTATAATTTGGTCAACGGATTAAGCGGATGGAAGTCCAAGAATGGGTGGTAAAGGGAAATCTCAAAAGAGAAAACTGACCCCGGGGAAAAAGAGTCTGCCCCAAAAGTTGAACCTGAAGAGAATACCCTGGGCGCTGGTGAAAATTTATCTTTTCTTTGGGCTGGCGCTGATTTTCTTTTTCCTTCTGTTAGACAATGGTTTCATCTTCAAAAGGGTCATGGAACCTTTTCTTAGCTTTGTGGCTTTTTGCTCCTCCAAGATCTTGAACATCTTCGGATCGTGGACTTCCGCTTCGGGACCATACCTTCGCTCCGGCGACTTCGTGGTCAGGGTTATATATGGATGCGACGGATCTTTTGAGATGGCCATCTTGCTTTCCGCCATCATCGCTTATCCATCTCGAATCAGAGAAAAGTTGTTGGGCATGCTTATTGGAATCCCGGCGCTGTTTGCTCTCAACCAATTCAGAGTGATTTCCCTTTTTCTTCTGGGAATAAAATACCCCGCAGTTTTCGAAGAGGTGCATGTTTATGTCTGGCAACCGATCGTCATCGTTTTCGCTATCTTGGTCTGGGATTTTTGGGCAAGGAATTTTGTCAAAAAGGATAAAATCCAAAAAAGTCTTGTTTCTGCTTAGACTGGTTTGCTTCTTTTTGTTCTTTTACGCCCTCTGGTATTTTCTTTCCCCCCTTTATAACCACGTTTTAGCTCCGCCTTCTGAACTCTTGCTGAAGCTGAGCGAAATCAAAGGAGAACATATAACCGAAGCCATTCAAGCCAAGGGGCAATACATGCTTGTTCATTATGTGGTGCCAGAGAAAAACCAAGATCTCGCGGTTCAGCCCAGAAGGAAAGTACTTCAATTTGCAAGCAGAGAGCTTCATTTTTGGATGGTTTTTCTGTTCGCCTTGATCTGGGCCGTTCCGGGTATAAGCTGGAGAAAAAGACTTAAGATTTTTCTTTTGGGATTTGTGATAATTTTTGGCTTACATGTATTTGAGATATTCGTTTTAGTCAAACGCGAGTATTCTGTTCATATCAGTGTCGATGGCGTGCCTTATTGGTCGCCCGCTCAGCAGAAGATCTACTATTATCTTGGTGATTTCATTGTACTGGTGTTGAACCAGATCTCCCCAGTTGTAATCTGGAGTTTGCTTTATTGGAAATATTGGTGGACTCGACCAGCTCACTCCCAGGTGGAAAGGCAGTCCGCCAACCGAATGAATGCATCGTGATCCCACCTTTGGCGGGTGAGCTACCCGACAATTCGAAATTCTCACTTGGGCAAATTGACAATAAGAGTGTCCGTATCTGCTCCTTTGTC
Organism: uncultured Ignavibacteria bacterium; assembly: GCA_964588305.1. GTDB lineage: Bacteria > Zixibacteria > MSB-5A5 > MSB-5A5 > SM1-73 > SM1-73. Next base: position 23,745 of record CAZPOP010000020.1, on the reverse strand, counting down.
GTGATATAAGAAATATTTCAGTGTGTAAGGGGACTTTACATTTGGGAGGATTTTTATGGCAAATTTCATCTTGGGATATTACTTTTGATCTGTGAAGTCAATTTTCTTATCGTTTTCGAAGCCATCCAAAAACAAGGCCTTATTTGGTTCGCCTGAAGGCGAACACTCCAAAGACCACACCTTGTTAAAAAATTCACAAAATCTTGTTGCATTTTTCGCGCGGTGACAATATATTTCAGTTCACGGCAAAACGAGGTTCGCTGCCTAAACCGTGCCCAATAGATGGGAAAGGACGCATAATGAAGATCGATCTGAAATATGGCAAGTCGCACAAGACTTTGCAGCTAGATGACAAAAACGTGATGGCAACTCTGGAGTTGACCAAGGTTCCGGGACTTCCCGATGTCACCAAGGCGGAGATCGAGGCATTGGAGAACCCCATTGGAACGCCCAGACTTTCGGAAATCGCCAAAGGAAAAAACACGGCTTGTGTGGTGGTTTCGGATTATACCAGAGGAGTACCTTACAAAAGACCGAATTTCAGTCTGTTATCGCCCATCATCGATGAGCTACATGACGGTGGAATCAAAGACGAGAATATCACATTCCTGGTGGGCACCGGAGCTCATCGCGCTCATACGGACAAAGAAAACCTGGATGATTTCGGCGAGGAGATTGTAGGTAAGTATGAAGTCATAAGCCACGACTGCGACAGAAACAATGTCTCCTTAGGGAAGCTCTCCACCGGCAACGAACTTCTGGTGGACAAAGTCTGGGTCGATTCAGACGTGAAGGTCATGACCGGATTGATCAGCACCCATTATTTTGGCGGGTTCTCGGGAGGAAGAAAAGGCATACTTCCCGGCATAGTTGCCAGGGAGACGGTCCGAAAAAACCATGCTATGATAATCGATCCGCAGGTGGACATTGCCAAAACCAAAGGCAATCCGATCTCCGACGAAATGGACGAAGCCGCCGGAAAGGCAGGAGTCGATTTTCTTTTGAACGTGGTGATCAACGACAAAAAGGAGATCGTGAGAATCGTAGCGGGCGATCTGGAGCAGGCCTTCGAGGCGGGATGGAAGGCATGCAGAGATTTGTATCGGGTGCCGTTCCACCAGAAAGCGGACGTGGTTTTCGCCTGTGCCGGAGGCTATCCCAAGGACGTAAGCCTGTACCAGTCGCAGAAGACCATCAACAATGCCAAGCTGGTGCTAAAAGAGGGCGGAACCATCGTCTTGATCTCCGAATGCAGAGAGGGAATCGGCTCGGATACATTTGCCCAATGGCTTCTTGAAGCTTCCTCTCTGGACGAATTATTGAACACCAAGCAGGAGAAGATAATCGTGGGCGGTCATACCGCTGTGGGGAATGCGAGGGTTTTGAAGAAGTTTGATGTTCTCGTGGTCTCGAACATCGAAAAAGAAGAACTGGAAAAGAGATTTTATAAGCACGCCAAAAGCATCGAGGATGCGATAGATTGGATTAAGAATAACCATGGCGTTGACTTCAAATCTTATGTCATGCCGCAGGCGGGGTTGATTTATCCGGTCCTAGAAAAAGTGTAGGTCAAGATTCTATCTCGACTAATAAGGATCGACCTACAAGGGGCACTCACACAGAATAGGAGGATGCTAATGGCCACGATTCCCAAGAAAGTTGTGGAGCGGTATATGAAGACCGTGTCAAAGTTCCAGCGTGCTCTTAAAAGCGCACGAGACCGTGATATAAATGAAGCGGACACAGTATCAATCACTCAGGACATATTGGCTGAAGTCTTTGGGTTTAAAAAGTACCTAGAGATTACTAGCGAATACGCAATTCGCGGTACGTATTGCGATCTTGCCATTAAAATCGACGAGAAGATTCAATACCTTGTTGAAGTAAAGGCTATAGGTCATACTCTTAAGGAACATCATTTGCGACAGGCCGTAGATTATGGTGCGAATAAAGGCGTGCAATGGGTCGTTCTCACAAATGGAATCACGTGGGAACTTCACAGAATTCGACTCGAGAGAACAGTTGAGCACGAACTTGTCTCTTCCTTCAATTTCTTGGAGTTGAATCCAAGAAAAAAAGAGGACCAAGAGGAATTATTTCTTCTTTCCAAAAAAGGGCTATTGTCCGCACGAGAAGATTATTATGAACGCGTCCAAAGCGTTAATCGTTTCGTTATTGGAGCAATAGTTCTTAGTAAACCCATAATGAGTGCGATCAGGAGAGATATAAAGAGACTGTCTTCTGGTCTTAGGGTTGAGATTACAGAAATCGAGAAGATACTTCAAAATGAAGTGTTGAAACGAGATGTGATTGAGGGTGATGAGGCATTCAAGGCGATCAGTCGAGTGCATCGACTCTCACGCAAAGCTACCAAACGTCCCAGAATATCAAGGCGCAAAGAGGCGGCAGCATCAAAGAACTCGAAGATATCCCTATCTGATCAGTTACTGAAAGAGGAGGAGAAACAAGCCTAATCAGTTCTTGCAGTTGTGTCTTCGCTGATTAAGAAGATAATATAATCAAACCATTAACCTACCTTTAAAAAAGGAGAAGCAGAGATGGCAGACGTAATTGCGGATGAGGGAAGACTGGCGAAATTCTGCACCCAGGTCTTCACCAAATTGGGCGTTCGGGAAAAGGACGCGGAGATCACCTCGGATGTCCTGCTAGCCTCGGACCTGAGGGGAATTCCGTCGCATGGGGTTGCCCGGCTGATGAGATATGTGGATGGAATCAGAAGTAAGACCATAATTCCTGATGCCAAGGTCACTGTGGAGAAGGAGACCCCCTCCACTGGAGTAGTAAATGGAGGTAATGGATTAGGACAACCTGCCGGCTATTTCGGAATGAACCTAGCCATAAAAAAAGCCAAAGACTCAGGCTTGGGCTTCGTTACCGTGCATAACAGCAATCACTACGGGATCGCGGGATATTACTCTTTGATGGCTTTGAAGGATGATCTGATCGGTATCTCCATGACCAATTCCGCACCTCTGGTCGTGCCCACGTTCAGCCGCGACATGTTGATCGGAACGAATCCGATAAGCTTGGCAGCTCCTGCTGGCAAAGAAAGACCATACGTCCTGGACATGGCCACCAGCGTGGTGCCCCGGGGCAAATTCGAAGTCTATGAAAGGTTGGACAAACCGGTTCCTTTGGGCTGGGCCGTGGACGAGAAGGGTGCGCCCAGCACCGATACCAAGAGGATAGTCGATAACATGGCCAAGACCGCAGGCGGCGGAATCCTGCCCCTGGGAGGTGCGGGCGAGCTTTTGAGCGGTCACAAAGGATACGGGATGTCACTTTTGGTGGACATACTTTCCGGTGTCCTTTCAGGCTCAGATTACGGCCCGTGGGTCAAGACCCTGAAAAAGGATGGTAAGAAGAGCCACATCAACGTGGGACATTTCTTCGGAGCAATCAAGATAGAGAACTTCATCGATCTGAATAAATTCAAGTCTACAATGGATGAGATGATAGGGGGCTTGAAGGAGTCTAATAAGGCCGAGGGAGAAAAGAGACTCTATATCCACGGAGAAAAGGAATTCGAAAAGCACGACGAGTACAAGAAAAACGGAGTCCCGCTCCAGGAAAAGGTGGTAACCGCCTTAAAAAAGCTCTCCGAAGAAATGAAAATAGAATACGACATAGAGAAGTAGAATCCAAAGCCCCGCCTAATCTGGGCGGGGCTTCTTGTTTTCTTTCTTAGTGGCTGAGACTTTGGATAAGGACAAGACTTTTGACAGTGATCTCACGCCATTTGCCCCGCCTCGGCAGGGAGACTCTTTCGATGATACTATTCGGGTAACGGACAAGGTGTCCGTTACCAACGAGGTCGGGAGCCCGTCCCCTTGTCTCCTTACATTTCTTCGAGAGGTACTCGTCCCCAAAAGGGCAAGGTCACTTACGTATCCAAAAAGTCAACTTTGGATCGTCTGACTAGCGTATCAAAAAGAGAAATTCACAATTTCCCGTTGGAGGCAGGTTGGCTCTGAAAGGAATTGAAATGAAGATCAATCTGGAAGGCGATTTAAAAAAGTTGTTGGGTAAGGAACAGGTTCTCACTTCTGTCGAAGAGAAGCTCTGCTATTCCTACGATGCCACCAACAAGAACTTCAGGCCAGACGCGGTGGTTCTGCCCCACTCTACCGAGGATGTGGTCCAATTGATGAGATATGCTCATCAGCATAAGATCATAGTAATCCCCAGGGGAGCAGGCACGGGTTATACCGGAGGAAGCCTTCCCATCAAAGGTGGAATCGTGGTTACATTCGAGCAGATGACCAAAGTGTTGCTTCTGGATGAGGAGAAAAAATATGCCGTAGTGGAACCGGGCTTAGTCACTCAGAAGTTCGCTGATTACGTGGCTAAATTTGGGCTTCTTTACCCCCCTGATCCGGCCAGCTTAAAATCCTCCACTTTAGGCGGAAATGTGGTAGAGTGTTCCGGAGGATTAAAGGGCAGAAAATATGGAGTGACTAAAAACTATGTGATTGGATTAGAAATAGTTATCTCAGATGGACAGATTATGAAAACCGGCGTCTTAGATGGGCAAAATGAGAACTCCTATGATTTGGAAGCGCTTTTGATTGGTTCTGAAGGGACTTTGGGGTTGGTCACCAAGATAGCCTTCAGACTTTTGGACAAGGTCGAATATGAAGAGACCGTGCTGGCAACCTTTGATAAAATGGAAGATGCGGCTGAGGTGGTAGCGGCTATAACTGTATCCGGTATTATCCCCTCTGTTCTGGAATTCATAGATGAAGATTCCCTAACTTGTGTTCTGGAATATATACATTTGGACAATATAGAAAAATCTGAAGCGGTGCTTTTGATCGAGGTGGACGGAAATGATAGAGATGAAGTGCATCAGGAGTTTGAAAAAGTTCTGAAAATCTGCAAAGAGAAAAGAGCAAAGAATCTGCAATATGCTGAAACTAAAGAGGAGAGAGATAAACTCTGGACAATACGGAGATCAATTTCCGCTTCACTTTTGAGGATAGCTCCCACCAAAGTGAATGAAGATGTATGCGTTCCCCCGAGCAAATTACCTGCTATGATCGAAAACATACAAGAACTTTCCAAAAAGCATCAAGTTCGGATAAACACCTTTGGACATGCGGGGGACGGGAATCTTCACGTAACCTTTATGTGTGATTTTCGCAACGAAGAACAAATGAAAAATGTCGAAGCGGCGGTAGACGATCTTTTCGACCTGACCCTAAAATTGGGTGGGACCCTTTCTGGTGAGCATGGAATTGGAATAACCAAAATAAAATATTTGCAAAACGAGGTCGGAAAATCCGGCATCGAACTGATGAGGAAGATCAAATCCGCTTTCGACCCGGACCATATCATAAATCCGGGAAAGATCTTTGAGTGAACCGTCTCCTATCTGAGGTAAACCGTCTTCACCTGCCGCTCTTTCCCACTGATTTGCAGCCCCACTAGGAGAACATGAGATTCCCCTCTATAAGTTGTCGATTTTAGAAAGCGAATTCAGAATGACCCACTCAGCCACTGGGTGGGTCACCTTTTTTGAGAGTAAGGAGAACTTGACAACGTGGAAAGAAATGACGATATAATGAGTGAATTCGAATCACAGAAGATACAAACTAGAACATTCTTGTTTGGCGTGAGTTTGATCCAGTTTTGGTCACTTGCAGATAGTGAAATGCACTAACCGGAAACAAGAAGATTAACCCTTTCAATCTTTATAGTCTATGGCACAAAGGATCAAGATCGGCTTGGCGTTAGGAGGCGGCGGAGCACGCGGTTTGGCTCACATCGGGGTCTTGAAGGCTTTGGAGGAGGAGGAAATTCCTATACACGCTATAGCGGGAACCAGCATGGGGGCCATAATAGGCGCAACATATGCCCAGTACCCTAACAGCAAGAGGCTCACCTCTATGGTGCACGACCTCATAGACAAGTTTGACCTGCAAGGCGGCTGGATGGAATTTCTGAGCCGCGATTCTGAAAAAAACGAAAACAAGAAAGAGAATCTGCTGAAGGAGATAGGCTATTTTGTCCGAAAAAGGTTCATGTATCTGGTGGGAGTTAGCAGGATTTCTTTGGAGCCCAAGGAGAAATTGATGGATCCTTTGAGAGTTGTCCTGAATGACGAACCCATAGAACAGGCCAAGATTCCCTTCGCCGCGGTGGCAGTCGACCTTGTTTCGGGCAATGAGGTTGCCCTCAATGAGGGACCCATGATAGACGCAGTCTATGCCAGCTCTTCCATCGAAGGAATCTTTCCGCCTTTGCGCCTCGATAATCAGCTTCTATCTGACGGAGGCGCGACCTCCCTGGTGCCGGTGGATGCGGCTCGTAAACTGCAGGCGAATTTCATCATCGGAGTAAACATCCCCGAGATATCAAAAAGGGAGAACAGGCTTGCCAGCGGAATCGAGGTAATTTTGAGGGCAGATTCCCTTACCCGCGGGAAGTTGAACAGCCTGGTCCTGGAGACTGCCGACGTGATAATCACTCCCGAGGTGAGGACCATCCATTGGGCCAACTTCGGCAAGGTGGACGAATGCATTCAAAAAGGATATGAGGCCACCAAAAGCAAAATCCACGAGTTGAAAAAAAAGATTGAAAAGAAAAAAAGCCCTTGGATCAGGTTAAGGAAAAACATCGCCAGAGCCATAGCCGGCAGCCACTGACCAATTAGAAGCCCCCGCTTTTTCCTTCCCTCTCCCCTTCCGTTTCCAGTCCTTCTGCAACTTCGCAGAACATAGGATTTTTTCAGCCGACCTTTTCCAAAACTGAGAATTAAGAACCACGGAAAGATTACGTCCTGCAGTAATAGTCCTCAGCCTTTACTTTCATTTTTTGATTTTGATTTCCGAGTTTTTGGCTTATTTTATGTCAGGCCCGCAAACAACTTGGGCAAGAGGAGTTTTGAATGTATCTGCAGATAGATGGAAACTACGGCGAAGGAGGCGGGCAGATATTGAGAACCACTTTATCTCTGTCCTGTCTCTTGAGAAAACCGGTCGAGATATCAAACATCAGAAGGGGAAGAAAGATACCTGGGTTGCAGCCACAGCATCTCACCTCTGTTAATGCCTGCAGAAGCATAAGTGAAGCGGAAGTCGAAGGAAACAAGCTGAAGTCGATGACTTTGAAATTCAGTCCTGGAAGAATCAAAGGGGGAAATTTCACTTTTAACGTGGCAGAGGAGAAACGAAGCGCAGGATCAACGTCTTTGATTTTGCAGGCGTTATTCTTACCTTTGAGCTTATCCGAACAGAGTTCAGAGATCACGGTATTGGGCGGAACGCATGTTCCCTGGAGCCCACCTTTTGACTATTTAAAAGAAATCTTTTCACCTATGCTGGAAAAGCTGGGCTGTCGAGTGGACCTTCACATCGTGAAGTGGGGTTGGTATCCTAAAGGAGGCGGAGAGGTTCACTGCACCATCCAGCCGGCGGAAAAGTTGATCCCACTTAACTTAACCGAACGAGGAAAACTTTTGAATCTGAAAGGAATTTCGGTGGTCTCCAATCTGCCCACCTCCATAGCAGAGAGACAAAGAGATCATGCCTTAAAGGTCCTGAGACAAAAGGGCTTTCCTGCAGAGGTTAAGATCATCCAAGCCCCCTCCATCGGCCAGGGAACTTTTTTCTTCTTGAAAGCGGCGTTTGAAAACTCCGTGGCAGGGTTTGGGGCTCTTGGCGCAATAGGCAAAAGGGCGGAGAAGGTAGCTGAGGAGGCTTGTCAAGAATTCTTGGAATTTGCGCAAACGCAGGCGTCCATCGACCCGCATTTATCAGATCAATTGATCCCGTATTTGGCCTTGGCTGATGGGCAATCATCCTTTACTGTCTCCCGAATATCCAAACATCTCTTGACCAATATCTGGGTGGTGGAACAGTTTCTGCCGACGAAAATCGCAGTGGAAGGTGCCGAGGGAAGTGAAGGAAGGGTGATTATCACCCCCAGTTAAGTGCAAAAAGCTCGTCTTTGTGCAGACGTCAAACTGGAGTCATCTGGTCGTTTAAGGAATCAAGTGCGTGAAGATTTTCTCGGAGTGTCAAGCTTCAGGGTATGTTGAAAAACCAGATTGGAGTACCCATCTGGGCAATCTTACTAAGAGTTTGAGTAGTGGCGGCATATGAACATCCGGATTTTAAAAAACCGCGAAAGCAAGCTTTCGCACTCCAAAAACACTTTTTCAACAGTTCGTTCACCTTGACCTGAAGTCCACGTACTTCTAGAGTGGGAATTCTCGAGGGATTTTAAACATCGGTATTTTCCCATGCCGGTGCATCAAGAAAAGGAGACGTTATGTTTGAAAAATTACGAAAAATCCTCGATAAGGTTGAAGCCGATTATGCGGACGTTCGGCACGAGATCAAGAAGGAGACCGTGATTTCGTTCAACGGAAAAGAGCTGACCCAGATCGGCTCTAATTCCACTGATGGATATGTGGCAAGGGTTTTGAAGGATGGCGGCATGTCCTCGGTCGTTTTCACAAAGGAAAATGACGCTGAAAAGGCTGTCCTTGCCGTGTCAGCAAATGCACGACTGATTGCAGAAAGCATCGAGGCGCCTGTACGTTTGGCGCGCTCAGAAGCGGTCAAGGACACTTTTCTCCCGGCCTTGAAAGAGGATCCCAGAAAAGTCCCTATCATTGAAAAACTCGAGTTGGTCCGAAAGTATAACGATATTCCTCTAGCGCACGAGAGAATAGCCACAACGTCCATCAGTTACGAAGAGGTGATCAGAGAAAAATACTTCGTGAGCAGCGAGGGAGCCGAGGTACGAGAGGACCTGGTGACAACACGGTTGCTCGGCGAGATCATAAGCAAGGACGGAAATCTGGCTCAAAATGTCAGGGTACGGGCGGGAGGAAGTAACGGGTTCTCAACAATACGAAATCAAGATGAGTATTTTGAGGGACAAACAGCCATCGTGCTTGATCTTTTGAAAGCCAAACCTGTGGAAGGTGGGGCTCATAATTGTATCTTAAACCCCAGTCTGGCAGGCGTATTTACCCACGAAGCTTTCGGTCATTATTCCGAAGCGGATCTGATAAAAGGTCTCCCGGCCATGCGCGAAAAGATGAAGATAGGAGGCAAACTGGGCAGTGACGTTTTGAATATAATCGACAATCCCACCCTGCCGAACCAGCTTGGATTCTACAAATATGATGATGAAGGTGTTAGAGCCAGGCCTACACAGCTTATGAAAAACGGCGTTTTGACCGGGCGGATGCATTCCAGAAGGACTGCTGCCGAGTTCGGAGAGCCGATTTCCGGGCACTGTGTTGCCGAGGATTATCGTTTTCCTCCCATCATAAGAATGGGAACCATTTTCATCGAGCCAGGAACACACAGCTTCGAAGAACTCACAGACATGCTGGAAGACGGATTGTACATCCTGGATGCAAAAGGCGGGGCGACTTCGGGAGAGAGCTTCACCTTCGGTGCGCAGTATGGTTACATGGTGAAGGGTGGAAAAATCGCACAGATGGTACGCGATATTAATATTTCAGGCAATCTGTATCAAACCTTAAAAGACATCACTGCGGTAGGAAATGACCTGGTCTTGAGCAAGGTAGGCGGGTGCGGAAAAGGCCCCGTCATGCAGTCAAACATCCGCTCCTGCTCAGGCGGCCCCCATATACTTGTCAACAACCTGGTGATAGGAGGTGCATAGTGGAACAGTTACTCCAAATGGCAAAGAAGGTTTGCGATAAAGCAGAGGTCTACTCGATTGAATATACGGACAATTCCGTCTTTTTCAAGAATGCCGGGCTGGATGACATGGACAGCAAATTTCAGTCGGGGATTAGCCTGAGAATAATCAAGAACGGTAAACTTGGATTTGCCTACACCAGAAACCTGACAAATCGCCAAGGACTTCTGCAGAATGCTCTTGATTCCCTGGAAGGGGGAGTAGAGGCAGATTACGATTTCCCGCTCACCAGAGAGCTGCCTCAGCTTGACACTTATGATTCCTCTCTCGAAAACCTATCGGGGAAGGTCTTGGTGGAGGAGTGTGCTAGAGTCTGTGATCTCTTGAGGTCCAAAACAGATGGCGAGATCTCAAAAATGGTTTCGTTCACTCACACCGAGAACATCCGCATCATGAACAGCGAAGGAACCGATAGCTCAGCGAAATCGACAGAGTACGGAATGTTCGGCAATCTAACGTATCCTGGGGCCGGGTTTGGCATATGGCGAGTCTTCGAAAGCAAGAGTTTCGAAAGAATGCCGGAGAGCATGGTAAACGAAATGATAGAGCTTTACAAAATCTCATCCAAGGTGGTGGAATCCAAAGGCGGGAAGATGAAGGTTATGTTCGTGCCCAACAGCATGATCACGCTCACCTGGAGAATCCTGAGCGGCACAAGTTCAAAGAGCGTCTATGAGAAAACGTCACCCATCACCGACAGAATCGGAAAAAAGATATTTGATGAAAAAATAACCATCTACGACGATCCGTTAAATGACAGGTATCCCAAAGCACGCTCCTTCGATGATGAGGGTGTGGAATGCAGGCCCTTCACCATTGTGGAAAACGGGCAGTTGAAAGGCTTTTACTGCGATCTGGATTACGCCAGCAAAGCGAATGTCCAACCCACCGGGCACGGATATAGAACTACCAGATGGGGAGGCGATCCTATTACGCTAAAACCGGTGCCTTTTCTTACTCACATGATCATAAAACCAGGAGATAAGTCCTTTGCTGAGATGGTCAAATCAATGGAGAAAGGCATAATTGTCGAAGGCGCACTCGGATACCACAGCGGCAATATTCCCAATGGGGATTATTCGATCGGTGTGTGTCCTGGATTATATGTGGAGAAGGGCGAAATCGTGGGTCGGGTGAGCGACGCCATGATAGCCGGCAATATCTATGAGACGTTGAAGCATGTTGTGGCTGTCGGAGATACACTGCATCCTTGCCATGATGGGGCCTGGGTGCCGGCGATACTGTGCGACGATGTAAGCGTTGCCACCAAAAAGTAAAGGACAGCGGTAATAGTCGGTTTGTGTGGACGTCCTATCTGTCGCACTCCGGTTTCATATCAATAGTCTCTACCTGCGGAGGTAGCCATCCCGTATCTCGGAGAAAGTCTATCGCTTCTGGCCGCAGTCCTCTGGGGGATTGCGGTCATCCTCTTCAGAAAAAGCGGCGAAACGGTTCATCCCATCGCCTTGAACCTCTTCAAGAATCTGCTGGCAGGCATTTTGTTTCTTTTCACCATGTGGATTTTCGGCGAACCGCTGATCCGTCAGGTTCCCGGGAATGAGTATTTGCTATTTCTCGCCAGCGGCGTGATGGGCGTGGGAATCGGTGATACGCTCTTTTTCAAAAGCTTAAACCGGATTGGGGCAGGCCTATCGGCCATAGTTGCTGCCATGTACAGCCCCTTCATTATCACCCTGTCCGTAATATATCTCCGTGAGAAACTGACGCTGGTGCAGCTTATCGGAGCATTGTTGATCATCACTGCTGTGTTATCAACAACGCGGGTGAAACATAAAGAAAAGATAGAACGTCGTGACCTGTTGTGGGGAATCCTGTGGGGAATAGTGGCAACCGCGGCAACGGCGGTTGGAATCGTGATGATCAAGCCGGCTTTAGAGCAGACTTCCATCTTGTGGGCCATCGAGGTTCGCTTGCTCGGCGGTCTGTTTAGCCTTGCCCTTGTCGCTTTATTCCATCCGTTGGGCCGGAAGATGTTCTCCCCTATCTTTTCCCGTCGCGGCTGGGGCTATACCCTCAGCAGTTCCTTTCTGGGAGCGTATCTGACAATGTTCGTTTGGCTGGCAGGAATGAAGTTTACCCAGGCTTCCATTGCCTCCGCCCTAAACCAGACCAGCATCATCTTCGTCTTCATCTTCGGGACCGTTTTCCTCCATGAACCGATAACCCGCCAACGGACGCTGGCAATAGCGCTCGCGGTGTGCGGAGTTTTTCTGATCTTTTTCGGCTAACCGAGAGACAAAGCCTCAAGGGGAGGCTTGCCCTTGGTTTGTATCCTTCAGTAACAGGAAATGAGAAAGGGATGACAACTGTTGTTTCTGACGTTTCTGACGTTTCTGACCTTTCTGACGTTTCTGATGTTTCTTTTCGGTTTTTTTTCATTTCCTAAAACCCGGTATAATGGTTCGACATTGCTCACGACAGGCAAACTCCTAATCCCACGGATCCAGAAGTCGGACAGATTAAAGGACGAAACCAACCCACAGTTCGACAAGCTCACTGTCCTGAGCAAAGTCGAAGGACACGCTCACCATAGTATAGTTGCCTCTCTCATAAACGCTGGACTTATCTGATTCACCACAAAAGTTGTAGTGATTTTGCCGTCTGCAGAAGGCAAACAGGCGGTATGGTGTCAGAACGGGTTCACGCTGGTGGGATTGTTAAAAAGGGCTCACTTCGGGGCGGGATAAATTCCCGCCCCTATGAGCAAAAACGACTTATCACCCATAAAGCAGGGCATTCAACGAAGGGGTCTACCCTAATGGGCTCTGATGCCTCACAAAACTTGAAAAAGCTTGACTTCTTGACAGAGTGATTCTATCATAAAAGGAGGTTTGAAATATACGAAGGTGTCAGAGTTTTCTCTGTATTTGTTTACCGGATTCTAAGTTCAGCGGGAGGTGAACAGAATGAAAGATAAAACCAAAATCGGAATCATAATTTGCAATCGCTATCGAACATGTGCGGGAGGTAAATGCCTCAGAGCTCTCTATAATAGAGAGGGAGCATTCAGCATCTATGAAGGAAAGGAGGTGGAGCTGGTCGGGTATACCAGTTGTGATGGTTGTCCGGGTGGGAACGTTGAATATGCTCCTGAAGAAATGAAGAAGAACGGAGCGCAGGTAATTCATTTGGCCACCGGATTGGTGGTAGGCTACCCTCCATGCCCGCGCACTGCCAAATTCCGTGATTTCATTGAGGAAAAGTATGATATGAAGGTGATTGTCGGCACTCACCCGATTCCTCAGAAGTACTATATTACACATATGAACCTGGGAACGTGGTCGTCTCCGGAATGGAAAAAACTGCTTGAGCCAACTTTGAGCAATAAGGAGACTCGTTTGGCTTATGATTGACAGACAACTGTAATAGCATATTAGTGATTGATTGAAGCCTCCGACGGTACATGAGGTTCGTATCTTGTGCCACCCAGATTCCGCCGTGCGGGACTTGTCCTGTGCTGGCCAAAATCGGTGAATTAAAGTAAACCGCCGCCTGTAACCTACACTCGGATGGGCGAAAAATCCTTGACTTTTTCAGGGGAATCATTTAGAATGAAGCCATAATGGACAGAAGGATGTTGTTGCGGGATACCCTTGCCCGCGACATCTGTGGTTCAAGGGTAAGCACATATGGGAGATAAGATTCTCGAGGAGAGGCTAGATAGCGAGGGGCTCCGTATGCGTTCTCATAAAGGATCACAGGCGAGGGCGACCGGGACGAAAGAGGGAACCATAGTGGCACATAATGTTAGAGTCGCGAGGTAAGTAAAATGCCAGATAAACCAAGTTGCTTTGTGGCATACCCGTCAAAGCCCCCTTCGGTGGCCGAGACTATTGAAGCAGCGATAGAGAAAATAAAGGAAAACCAAGTGGTTGACATAGATGGGTGGAGATCGACCTCAGTTACCGGCAAGTTCATTATGGTGTCGATATGTAAGACCATTGAGGAGAAAGATATTTTCATTTGCGACCTGACAAATCTGAACCACAATGTATTATTCGAACTTGGATTTGCAATTGCCAAGAAAAAGCGAATATGGATTATGATTGACCCAAGTATTGAAAAGGCGAAGTTCAATTACGACAAATTCAAACTCCTCACCACGGTTGGATACTCGCCGTGCAGTAATAGTGATGAGATTGTAAAAGCTTTCTACGAAGAATTGCCGTATAAGGATCTGGATAGCACAATCTACAGGGACGCCATTGAATCTGTCATTAACCCGCAGGAGAAGCCCACGCTATTGTACCTAAAAAGTGGGATCGAAACCGAGGCGTCGGTGAAACTTTCAAGAAGAGTGCATAAATGCAAGATTCCATGTATTGTAGATGATCCAAATGAGGTACGAATACAAACTCTGTCCTGGTACGCTCAAAAAGTATACAGCGCCTACGCAGTCATTGCTCATTTCTTGAGTCTAGAACATACCGGGTGGAATTCACACAACGCAAAGAACTCTTTTGTGTCAGGTCTTGCATTCGGTTTTGGCAAACCTCTTCTGATGCTTGCTCACGAACCTTATGAATCCCCGATCGATTACCGCGAGCTTCTTAAGACTCACCGAACTGCGGCAGACGCGGAGAGGCTTGGGAGCTCGTGGTTGGACGACGTAGAGCATGAATATAGCCAGCAAGCTGTTGAGAGTATCAAATATGCGGAGGAGGTTAGGGCACGAACAGAGCTCCAAAACATAGCAATAGGGGATCCAATCGCCGAACACGAAGCCGAGGCACTTTTAGGTTATTTCATACCTACGGCTGCTTACAACGAGGCTTTGGCATCAAGACACTCAATTGTTGTTGGGCGCAAAGGGTCCGGTAAAACCGCAATTCTGTATAAACTGGCAGACGATCTAGGGTCGGACGCGCGCAATCATGTTTGCATAATAAAACCAATAGGTTATCAACTTGAAGGCATTCTGCGGATGTTGCGGCAAGCGCTTGCGGAGTCGGAAAAGGGCTATCTTATCGAAAGCTTTTGGAAGTTTCTGCTCTATACCGAGCTTGCCAAAAGCGTTTTTGAGACCCTGAAATCTAAGCCAACCTACTATCAACCGGGTGATGCTGAAAAGGAGTTGTTAGATTTTGTTGAAGAAAATGCGCCAATCATAACCGCTGATTTCTCGATAAGACTTGAGTCCGTTGTTGGGACACTTCAGGATGTCAGTACCGTAGAGTCTGCAGCACATCAACGTATGAGAATCAGCGAGTTGCTGCACGACAAGGTGATAGCGAGACTGCGCTCGATCCTCGGGAAAGTGCTGCAAAAGAAGGAAAAGGTTGCCATACTTGTGGACAACTTAGATCAGGCTTGGAAGCCAAGAGAAGACTTGTATACCTTGTGCGATCTGCTGTTTGGGCTCCTGGAAGTCAGTGACCGGATCTCACCGGATTTCCAAAGATCCGGCTATTGGAGAAGGCCGGTAAATTTATCCTTAATCATATTTCTCAGAAGCGATATCTTCGCGCAGGTCATCAAATATGCGCGAGAAAGAGACAAAATTCCTTACTCGAGAATTGCTTGGGACGATCGCGAGGTACTTCTTCGTTTGTTGGAAGAAAGATTCTTAGCGCATCCCTCTACCCTCGCCCGCCCCAGCGAAGTTTGGGATAGATACTTTTGTCCGGATGTCAAGGGGATACCGACCACAGAATACCTCACCAAGTGTATTCTTCCTCGCCCGCGCGACTTAATATATCTATGCAAGACTGCGATTGCACAAGCCGTCAATCGCCGACACACGAGAGTGGAGGAAAACGATATCCTAGAAGGGCAAAAGAAGTACTCCCAATATGCTCTGGATACGATCGTAGTCGAAAACGGCATTCAGGTAGAGACTTTAGAGGAGTTGTTGTACGAGTTTGTAGGGGCTGCTGAAGTGATCAGCCGCGACAATATACTGCAGGCAATGAAGGTTTGCGGGATACCTGAGACCAAGCTAGATGAGGTTATTGAGCTGCTCTGCGACTTGACCTTTCTCGGCCGGGAGGTGCAAAGTAGGCGATTTGAATTTCAATACAACGACGAGGACAAAACCAAATTACAAGTCATGGCCCGAAAAGCGGCTGACGCGCGTGCGGACAAAGCGGAGCGTTTCCGTATCAATGAAGCATTTCATGCCTACCTTGAGATCGTGTGTGCGTCAGGCGCAGAATAGAGTGTTGCTCCCTTTATGCGTCAGTTTCAACCTGTTCTTCACGTGCGGAATTAAGCCCCCGTCTTCTAAAATTCCCATCACAAACTGGGGCGGAATTCCGGTCAACGGATTAAGCGGATGAAATCATTTTTACTGATGCGTCGGGACTTTAATGCCGATGAATCAATAAACGGAGGAGGAGTTATGGTAAGGAGATTGGGTTTCTTAAATCTGATCGTGGTGGTCATAAGCTCGGCGATTCTGATTTTATTCTGGTTCTGCGATATGACCCAAGCAACGGATTCAAATGTTGTCGTCTGGGCTGCCACAGGAGGCGGCGTGAGCAAAACGGAAGACGGGGGAGGGACCTGGGTGAACTACTTTCTGGGTGAGGGAAAACCTGTTCATTCGATAGCGGTCAAAGACAGCATCGTTTGGGCGGGGACAGAATTGGGAGTCTGTAAATCCCTTGATGGAGGAAAGACGTGGACAACCTATGATAACGAGGATGGATTGCCCGCTAACCACCTGGATGATTTTAAAAATCACATATTCGTATCAAGCATCTGCATAGCAAATGATACCACTGTATGGATTGCCTGTACACATCTGCCCAAGAGCGCCAATACAGTCGGAAAAACACACGATGGCGGCAAAACCTGGAAGTTCTATGAGCTGAACAAAGGCAAAATCGGATATGAAGTCAATTCGATAATATCGATCGATAGCAGCATCTGGGCTGCCGCGCCAGGAACACGATCCTATTCGACTCGGACTGATCCGGGTTACAGGTATGGAGGCTTATACAGAACAGATAATAGTGGCGGAACCTGGAAGGCGTTCACGACCGAGAATGGTCTTTCTGGCAACCAAGTGAGTTCTGTCTTTAGCCATACCGAGAACGTTTACGTGATAACAGACAAGGGCATAGATTTGACAAAGAATTACGGAAAAACGTGGCAGAAATTTGCGCCGGCTAAGTTCAGAGGTCTTGACGTTTTAAGGTATCCAACGAGCTTATTCACCTCTAATGGTCAAGAAGTTTTTGTGGCACATGGGACCATGCTTTCAACCACCCAAGATTCGGGAAAAACGTGGGATGATATCGATATCGCGGGCCGTGTAAAAGAGCAAGGTAACATGACAAGCATAAACTCAATGCTCATTATTGGGGATGAGATATGGCTGGGCGTTACACTCCGTGGCCCTAACGACGAACCTTTAGGCGGCGTGCTGAAATCGGTTGATGGTGGGGAAAATTGGAAGGTTTATACTACTGATGATGGCCTTGGTGGTTATGTCTATGCTTTGACCGTTGAGAAATAGACATTTGTCGGCCATCCTTCGGATTCATCCTAAACGGATTCACCGTGAACGGCAGCCCGACCTACTTTAGCCTCTTTTTCACGTGGGGGATCAGGCCCCCATCTTCTAGAATTCCCATCACAAACTCCGGCAGAGGAGGGAAGGAGAGTTTTTGGGCGGGAGTCGTGATCTCGCCGGAGGCGAAATCAATGGTGATGGTGTCCCCCTGGTTTATTGCATCGTAAGCCTCTTTGGATTGAACCAAAGCTAAGCCCTGGTTAATGGCGTTTCTGAAAAATATCCGGGAAAAGGATTTTGCGACCACGCAGGCAATGCCAGCATATTTGAGCGATGTGGCGGCCTGTTCGCGCGAGCTACCGCAGCCGAAATTGGCTCCGGCTACGATTATATCTCCCTCTTGAATCTTCTTGGGGAACTCCACATCCAAACCTTCCAGAGCGTGGTGGGCCATTTCAGGGCCGTCGATGATGGGGAGATATTTGCCGGGATAGATCACATCCGTGTCGATGTTGTCGGCTAATTTCCAGACCTTTCCGGTGATCTTTTCTAGCATGTTTTTTTCCTCTTTATATGCCGGCTGTCGAGGTACCGCTATTCTTGCCGCGCTGGGAGTCCTTCCGGGTGAACCCTTCAGGATGAACCCGGCCTACCGTAGTCCCGACAACCCCAGGTCGCATCAATGCGACCACTACAAACCCAGTTTCCCCCCTCACCCTTAACCCAGAATCAACCCTTCCCAACACCCCCAGGTCGCATGAATGCGACCACTCCAAAACCTGTTTCCCCCTCAAGCTAGCCTTCTCCCCTACGGGAGAGGGAACACGGTTGCCGCTTTACCGATGCTGTCGCTAACGGCCTAACCCTTCTCTTTCGCAGACTAAAGTCTGCGGCTACAAATACCGATTCCCCTCACCCTTAACCCAAAATCACTCCTTCCCAACAACCCCAGGTCGCATAAATGCGACCACTACAAATCCTTCCCCCCTCACTTCAGGGAATTTCTCGGATCGGTGATCTCTCCTTTGATGGCTGTGGCGGCTGCTACTGCCGGGCTGGCTAAATAGACTTCGGATTCCGGTGAACCCATCCTTCCTTTGAAATTCCTGTTGGTGGTGGCAAGGCACCTCTCCCCTGCTGCTAAGATCCCCTGGTGTGCACCCAAACATGGGCCACACCCGGGATTTAAAACTACCGCGCCTGCTTCCATGAACGTTCCCAGATACCTCTTTCTCATGGCCTGAAGATAGATACTTCTGGTCGCAGGCAAGATCAGCATCCTTACGTCGGGGTGGATTTTCTTCCCTCGCACGATCCTTGCCGCTATTTCCAGATCATCCAATCGTCCATTGGTGCACGAGCCCAAAACCACCTGATCTATCTTTGTCCCCTTGACCTCTCCGATCGGCTTTACATTGTCCACGTTGTGCGGGCAGGCAACCTGTGGCTCCAGCCCACCTACGCTGAATTTATATTCCTTTTCGAATACCGCATTCCTGTCAGAGAAAATAGGAGTCAGTTTTCTCTTGGTGACACCGGAGAGGTATTTTTTCGTAACCTTATCAAAAGGAACGAAGGCGAATTTCGCGCCCATCTCCATGGAGAGATTACACATGGTGAACCTCTCGGAGATCGACATCCTTTCGATCGTATCACCATAGTATTCCACTGATTCGTAGTTTGCCCCTTCCACGGTGAGCTGCCCGATTATATATAGTATAACATCTTTGGCATAGACGCCCTTGGGCAGGATGCCATTAATGACTATTCTTATAGATTCGGGGACCTTGAGCCAGATCTTTCCGGTAGCCCAGACAGCGGCCATCTCGGTAGCCCCTATGCCGGTCGATAAAGCTCCCAGACATCCATAGGAAGTGGTGTGTGAGTCGGTTCCCACCGCTAACTCTCCGGGAAGAATATGCCCTTTCTCCACCACCACCTGATGGCAGATTCCCTCCTTTATATCATAAAAATCCTTTATGCCCTGCTCCTTGACGAACATGCGGATGGATCTGTGGGCGGTGGCGGTCTTCTCGGACTCCGCCGGAGCGCGGTGATCCAAGGGGATGACGATTCTATTCGGATTCCATACCTTATCCACCCCGATCTGTTTGAACTGCTTTATCACCAAACCTGCATTATCATGGCTCATGGCCAAATCCGGCTCTACGTTTACGATCTCACCCACCGCAACCTCGGCCTTGCCCGCCTTTCTGGCCAGAAGTTTCTGCGCCACGGTTTTTGTCCCCATGCCTCCTCTGATGAGGGTCTCAGCCGGCAAACCCAACTCCAACTGCTGAAATTTCAGCACCCGCGGCTTCTCCAAAAGATTATATTTTCTCCTCCATTTGTAAAAGGCCGCGGCTGAGATGCCGAGTTGCTCCCCAGCCTTCCGGTCGCTGCCGTAGATCTCCCACAATTCTTTGATCTTCTCCAGACCGTATTTGGGAAGGGAGTACCTGCCGATCCTCTTCTTCCTTCGCCAGTAAGCTACCAGATTCTCGGGCACGCCACCCAAAGCCTCCCCGATCCTTTTGTCGGTCCGGTATTGGGCCTGGAGCTTTAGCAGTTCCTCTTTTTTGGGAATTTTCATATTCCTAGGTTAAGCAGATTTCAGCACTCGAATGACCAGTAGAGCGCGAGGCAAGCCTCGCTACTCCAAACCTCGCCAAAGTCAAAAAACTACTTCCGAGGCTGTTTGACGAACTTCCTGGATTCCCTCTTCAATGTTCTGTAAGTCTGCTTGAGTCCTACCGAGACTAATTTAGTTTCCGCAAGGATGGGCATGAAATTGGTGTCTCCGGTCCACCGCGGAACGATGTGAAGATGGAGATGATCCGCCACCCCTGCTCCTGACACCTTTCCCAGATTCATGCCCAGATTCAAGCCGTGTGGCTTCAAACCCGCCTTGAGGATTTTCGCACAGAGCTGGGACAATTTGAGAAGTTCTAGAAGCTCCTCCTCCTTCAGGCTCTCCAATTTCCCCACGTGACGGTACGGGGCTACCATCAAATGCCCATTATTGTAAGGGTATCGGTTGAGGATGACAAAGCACTTGTCGCCCCGAAGCAGTATCAAGTTCTCTTCATCTTTGGTCTGTTTTGCTGTTCGACACAAGAAACATCCCGGTTCCTTTTCACACAGGATGAATTTCTCTCTCCAGGGCGCCCATAGTTTGTCCAAGAGTATCTCCTTATCCTTTGATTCTTCAAGTCAGGTATCCATTGATCTCTTAATATACACCAAAAATCACTATTTTCAAGATCTTTTTCCATTTTGACCAGCCGCAAAATCTCACAGGCTCGTCTCCGGCCCCCGGGTCAGAAAAATCCATGGGGACAATGGAAAAAGTTTTTGTTGACAATTTTCTTGCCCTATGGTAAATTGGATCAGAAGTGAGGAGTCTTATCCTTACGACGATGAACTCAAGCCGACACCTGCCGGGCCGGCGTTCCGTCCGGGTCGGGGCAATTCGCTCTTAACCCTTTTTCAGGGGGTGCCCTTTGAACTACACAGTTATATTAGCGGGAGGAAGAGGAGAAAGGTTCTGGCCCCTTTCCAGGACCGATCGCCCGAAACAACTCCTCCACATTACCTCGGATAGAACCATGCTTCAGGAGACCATTGACCGGGTAAAGGATCTGATCCCGGTAGAAAGGACCTGGGTTGTCACCGGTGAAAACATAAAAAAGGCCATCCTGCAAAAGGTAAGCTATCTTAAGGACGAAAACTTGATCGTCGAGCCGGCAACCATGAACACCTGTCTGGCCATAGGATTGGCTGCAGCTCATCTGAGAAAGGTCGATCCTTCCGCCACCATGGTGGTCCTCTCCTCTGACCATATGATCGAACCCAAAGAGAAACTGCAGAGAATACTTGAAGTGGGGATAGAAATCGCGATAAGCGAAGAGCGTCTGATCACAATAGGAATCATTCCCGCTAGAGCAGAAACCGCTTATGGTTATATCGAGTTCTCAGAGCTCTATAATGCCATTGATGATATCATGATTTATCAGATCAAGGAATTCAAGGAAAAACCTAACCGCATCGTGGCCCAGCAGTACTATTATGATCGAAGGCATCTGTGGAACAGCGGAATGTTCATCTGGACGGCATCCACCTTTCTCAAAGCATTGGAGAAGTACATGCCTCAGATGTTCAAGGAGATCGAGAGCTACTCCAAGGAGATTGGCACAAAAAATGAAACCGAGGCTAAAACCAAGCTTTATCGAAATGCAGAGTGCATCTCCGTCGATTTCGCAGTTTTAGAGAAAGCGGATAACGCTTTGGTGATCAAAGCCGATCTGGAATGGGATGATGTGGGAAACTGGTTAGCGCTGGAGAGGGTGAAACACAAGGACCGGGCAAGCAACGTCATCGTAGGAAATGCAAAAACCATCAACACCTTTGAGACTACCATCGTCAACGATTCCAAGGGTATAATCGCCACCTTGGGAATTTCAGATCTGGTGATCGTGAAAACGGATGAGATCGTCTTCGTCGCCCATAAAACCAGGGTTCAAGACGTCAAAGAACTGCTGCGGGAGTTTACGGGAAACAAGGAATTGGAGAAGTATCTGTGAGGTCCCATGCTTAGGAGCACCTGTGTCTTTGGGGTAATTCTCCTCCTTTTGTTCTTTTCGGGCTGTACGCCCTGGCCCAAGGGTGAGAGCTTAGAGGATCCGAGGACAAGGGGGGAGAAAGAATTCGACCCTCTGGGTTTTCAACAAGACAGAAGGATCGTGACTGAGGACGAATACCCCGTCACAGAAGAAGACTCTATCCGGCTTGAGCAGATGAAAACGGAGTGGGAAAAGGTCCAGGAAATCGAGGGTTCTGCTCCAGAGAGAGTCTTTCGGGTGCAGTTCTATGCTACCAAGTACCCGGATGAGGCCCGGCAGATAGCAGACCTGGTGGAAAGTCAGCTATCCGAGAAGACCTACATAGATTTCAAAGTTCCTTATTACTGGATAAGGATTGGTGATTGTGAGACCAAAGAGGAAGCAAATTCTCTGTTGGAAAAGATAAAGGGGTTGGGATATGGCGAAAGCTGGGTGGTGGAGATGAAGGTGAAGCAGGACTGAGTTCATCCCACCAAGAGGGAATGAATCCGGCAAATACAGGGACGTAGCCTTGCTGATCAAGACCAAAGTCATATTGGCAGATCTGGAAAAACCGGACAAAAGGGAAGCCCAAGAGTCGGCCAGAATCCTAAAGGGAGGCGGCATAGTCTCTTTTCCTACCGAGACGGTGTATGCTTTGGGAGGCGATGCTTATAATCAGGAGGTGGTAGCCAGGATCTACCGGATAAAAAGAAGAGATAGATCCAAGCCCCTATCCGTTTTTCTGAAAAATGCCAGGGAAGTAAGAAAAGTGGTCGACTTTATTAGCCAGGATGCACAGAGGCTAATGGAGTTGTTCTGGCCCGGACCTCTGACCCTGGTATTTAAGAGCAACTCTCCCAAACTGTCTTGGGTTTTGGCCGGCGGCGACAAGTTAGGAATTCGGGTATCTCCCAGCAAATTGGTGTATCGGATTCTGGAAGAGGCGGGGGTTCCCATTACCGCTACCAGCGCCAACCCCTCTGGAAAAAAAAGCTGCGTGGCTGCAAACCGGGTTTTCTATTTCTTCAACGGCAGAATCGATCTGATTTTGGATGCGGGAAGATCCAAGGTCTTTCTTCCCTCCACCGTCTTGGACGTCTCCGGCGAAGAGGTCTCCTTGATCCGGCAGGGACACATACCGGTGGAGGAGATAAGAAAGGTGGTACCGGAACTGAGGATTCCAGAAGGATGCCTGGACAATGCCGGCTGCCAAGAGGCGAAAGTAGGCTCGGTTTCAGAGAGTTCTCAGGAGGGAGATGACCAAGCCCAAGCCGAGGCCTAGATCCGCTCAAAAGGAAGGCGTCTTTTGACAAAAGATTTTCTGAAAAACTGGACAGTAGCCATACGAGCGCCTTTTTTTACCGCCAGCGCTGTCCCGGTTTTAGTAGGCACTGCCTTGGCTTGGAATTTGACCGGAAGATTCAGCCTCTACAAGTTCATCCTGACTCTCATCGGCGTGCCTCTTTTCAACGCCGGAACGAACTTAGCAAACGACTATTACGATCATAAGACCGGAAACGACGATATAAATACCAACCTCACCCCTTTCTCCGGCGGAAGCCGGGTAATCCAGAAGGGATTGATTCCTCCCAGACATATTCTGATGGCATCCTTCTTGTTCTTTGGTTTGGGATCCATCATTGGCCTTTATCTGAACGCCATCACACCCGGCAACCTTATATTATTCTTGGGACTCTTCGGGCTGTTCAGTGGGTTTTTTTATACCTTCACTCCCATCCTTATCGGCTATCGGGGTTGGGGAGAGTTTTTGGTGGGTTTGAATTTGGGAACCCTGGCCATAATCGGTGCCTTTTACGTTCAAGTACACAGTCTAAGCTGGGCTGCCTTCTGGGTCTCGCTTCCCATCGGCTTCCTGGTGGCCGCGATTCTGTATATTAACCAGTTCCCCGATTATGAGGCAGATAAAGCAGTGAACAAGAGGCACTGGGTGGT
>CAZPOP010000019.1:0-66888 GCA_964588305.1 uncultured Ignavibacteria bacterium | reverse complement strand
GACGTGCCGATTCTCAAATCGAAGGCAAAGCGGGTGGAGGCATTCAGCCAGGAGCTGGCTACGTTGTTGCCATCTCCCAGATAGGCTATGACCAGATTCTCGACGCTCCCTTTCTTCTCCACCACGGTGAACATATCTCCCATCACCTGACAGGGATGCAAAAGATCGGTGAGCCCATTGATCACCGGAACGTCGGCATGTTCTGCCAGTTCCTCCACCTCCTCGTGAACGAAGGCTCGAATCACAATCATGCCCACAAACCGGGAGAGCACCTTGGCGCCATCATAGATTGATTCCCTCACCCCTAAGCCAATCTCGTCGCCGGTGATGTGAAGGGATTTACCCCCCAACTGTCCGATTCCAACCTCAAAGCTCACCCTGGTTCTCAAGGAAGGTTTGTAGAATATGCAGGCAACCGCCTTGTCCTTTAACGGCAGAGGTTTGATCTTCCCCGACTTCATATCCGAGGCCAACCGAAATAACTCTTTGATCTCTTCGGTAGTAAAATCCGGAATGGCTAAGAAACCTTTCTTCATTTTTTTCCCTCCAGGACGGACCCTCGATTCCGATGGATCTTCGATCTCGAGGATTTTTGGCTAAATCTAAGCTCCTTGGGCAGGAAGTCAAGGAAAAGTTGAATGAAATAAAGTGGGGCGGGCTGTAGGCCCGCCCCGCACGATGAGCTCTGTCAGGCGGAGGTTCAGGGCCCGTTGAAAAGGCGGGAGCCTGGGGCGGGATGAATTCCCGCGCCTATGGGAGACAACCGGCTGCAATACATAGGGCAGGGTTCATCCTGAAGGGATTCACCCTGAAGGGCATTTAGCCCTGCCAAAGAATTTTTCGACAGTCCCTTCAGTTCCGCCCCCCGTCTCTCAACTCGAATCCTACCTAGTAATTCTCACACCAAAGCTCGTAATAGGCTCGGGGATGGGCACAGGCCGGGCAAATCTCCGGGGCTTCGGTGCCCTCATGAACGTATCCGCAGTTTCTGCACTTCCATTTCATCGGCTTGTCTTTTTTGAATACCTTCCCCTGTTTTACATTGTCACGCAATTTGAGATACCTTCTCTCGTGATACTTTTCCACGCTGGCTATTTCTTTGAAGGTAGCTGCTACCTCGTCAAACCCCTCGTCTTCTGCCACCTTGGCGAAATCCGGATACAAAGTTCCCCACTCCTCCTTCTCCCCGGCGGCGGCAGCTTCCAAATTCTCTGCCGTGCTTCCAATGACACCGGCAGGATAGGCGGCCACGATCTCAGCGTTACCGCCTTGCAGGAATTTGAAGAATCTTTCCGCGTGTTCCTTTTCGTTCGCTGTGGTCTCCTCGAAGATACTTTTGATCTGTTCGTAGCCTTCCTTCTTGGCCTTGGAGGCGAAGAAGGTGTATCGGTTACGCGCCTGCGACTCTCCGGCAAAAGCAGCCAACAGATTCTTCTCTGTTTTAGTTCCCTTCAAATTCTTCATCGGTTCTCCTCCATTTTCACTAATCGGTGACAACCTGAAGCCCAAGCTCGAAAAAACCTCGGACCGCTTCAACAGTCAACTCGAGTTCTAATGCTCCATCATCCCCGGCGTATCCAGGGTGAACCAGTAAAACTGACCTATCAAAGCTTGTTTCTCCGCATTCAGAATGTTGTAGTGCCGGTCTTCCTCTTCCGCCAGCTTCAAGAACATCTTCTTGGCTTCGGGGTCCTTAGTTTCTGCGGCACTTTTCCTATAGAATCGGTATGCTTCGTTCTCCGCTTTTATTCCAATGTCCAAAGCTTCCGAAGCAGTAGTATTATCCCTGATGTCCACGTTCACGGCTTTCACCTTACCTGAATCGAAGGGAAACTCTTTTCCCCCGGTTACTTTTTGGTAATGATCCTCCAAAAGCTTCCGATGCCTTTTCTCATCCGCAGCCAGGAATTTGAATTTCTCCTTGCCGCTCGGGTTTTTGATGGTGTCGGATAGCTTGGTGTAAAAATCAAAGGCGGACTGTTCATTGTAGATGGCAAGAGAGAGTGCCTCTGAGGCGCTCATTTCGGAGGTGATCTTGCCTTCTGCCTCCTTATACGTCTTTTTCTCTTCCTTTTTCATTGAGCCTCTCCTTGAATGAATTTGGTCAAGCCCACTTCAGCACGTTTTCATCGTATTCGGTTTCCAGACGAAGCTTATGCTTCGACTCCTCTTGCGCCAGAACGGAGAATACCTTCTTAAGCTCTGGGTTTTCCGTCCCTGCCTGTATGTGGCTGTACAACTTGAAAGAGTGTTCTTCTCTCTTTATGGCCAGCCGCAGAGCAGAAGCGTAATCCATGTCCGGGTCGAATTCCTGTTCATCCACGAAATCGCCGATTTTCAGATCAGGAATGGTCTCCAGCTTGTACTCGGAAACGTTCTTCTGTTCCACTCCCTCAAGGATCTCCCGATGTTTTTGCTCTTCCTTAGCCAGCTCCGCGAACATCACTTTTGTCCCGGGATTCTTCACCTTTTGGCTGTAGGTGGTGTAAAGATTATAGGCTTCCGCCTCCTTGCGAACGGCGAAGGTCATGACCTCTTTGAAGTTGTTGAGCTCCATGTCTCCTCCTGTTTAACGTTGAACTCTTCTGTCTTCTTTACCTCTTACGTTTCTACTTAACTCATTATTAGCCAAACTCAAAACGCCTGTTATCAGAGGCGCTGAGCGTACTACGTCACTGATTCGCCTCTCAGATTTGAAATATCTATCCCTGCCTCCGTCAAAAGCTTTCATCGTCCACGAATGAACAGAGTGCTTCAAGTTGATCTCTCCCTGTCGCCGTCCGAGATGTACTCTTTTACTTGGCTCTCTTTTGACTGCCTACTTCTTCTGACCGTCTTGTTGGAGCTTGAATTCCAGCCAGTCGTGCATCTCCTGAATGTTTTTGGACATGTACCATCGCCCGTTGGCAAACACACCATAATCGGCTCCGGCCATGGCTGAGGCATAGCGGGTGGAATTAGCAAAGAAGAGCCACTGCTCCACCCATTTCTTCTCGATGGCTTCGTCGAACAAGTTAGCTCCCTGAGGCAGTCCCTGAGCCGCTCCTTTCTCCCATGCGGTCGACACAATCTTGGTGGCGGTCAGCGTCATCTCGTTTGTGGTCTTTATGGTGTTCTCGAAGCGCTCGAATTGGTTATCCACCCACTGGCTGCTGTGGCAGGACATGCACACCTTTCGCATAGTCTGGCGCCTCTTTGCCATCTCGTCTTGGTCGATCAAAAACTCCGATGCCGGCTCGCCGGTCAACTCGGTGGGCATCGGCAGTCCGGCTTTGTTCCGTATGATAGAGGTATTGGGAGATTTGGGGTGAGGGTGCGCGTAGATCACACCCAGGATTCTCCACCACAGACGATCGTTCATCTGGTGACTCCGCTCGATCACAACGTCTCCATTGCCGGTCGCAACCAGACTGACATGACAGGTAGCACAGGTGGGCGCAGTGAAGTCCTTTCCCACCACCCAGGGCACGTCCTCAAAATCCCAATCCTTATGTACAGAGGAGAAGATGTTGCCGTGTTTGCTGACCTCATACACCTTGTACGCCGGAACGTCCGGTCCCTTGTGACATTCCGAACAGGTATATGGCTTTCTGGCCATCTGGATGGAAAACTGATGCCGGGCGTGGCACGCGGCGCAGGATCCCATGCTCCCATCCGGATTGATGCGTCCCACCCCCTGATTGGGCCAGCCCCTGAGGACGGGAAACTCCATCTCACCCAGTATGGTCTCTCTGGTGGCGGTGCCCTGCACCGTCACGTCGGTTCCGTGACAATACAGGCAGGATTCGAAGTTCGTCATCTCGTCCGGATCTGT
Source organism: uncultured Ignavibacteria bacterium (assembly GCA_964588305.1). GTDB lineage: Bacteria > Zixibacteria > MSB-5A5 > MSB-5A5 > SM1-73 > SM1-73. Next base: position 63,074 of record CAZPOP010000019.1, on the reverse strand, counting down.
AAGCGACGTATTGGTGCCGTCAAAATCCTGAATGCCGTTGACCGAATTAACTAGACTACTATAGACAGGATTCTCGGTCAGAATGACGTGAGCATAGGACATGATGTTTTTCTCATACTGGCTCTTCTCGATAGGATGGCAGGTGGCACAGTCATCGGGGGTGACCACAGTGTGAACCTGATAAGCCCCGTGTGCAAAGGTATCTTGGTGCTTTTCGGGATTCAGGGTATGGCATTCGGCACAGCCAACCGTGGTCATGGTCAAATATTCTGGAACGCTTTCTGCCGACACCCGCCGTGCCAACTTTTCCTTCTGGAGGGCCTCTGCCGGAGTCACCTTGGCATGACGGCTGTTCAGCCAATCGGCCACGATGCCCGGATGTGTGCTGGCATGGCACATCAGGCAGCCTTCGGTATCTTCGCTGGAGCTTGGCTCTTGAGCAATGCCAAGGCTGAACAGAAAGGAAAAAGCGAAGAGCGCTGCTAGTCCAAGTATGCTTTTCTTCAACGCCCGATGGGTGCACCTGATGCCACTTGGGCATCCGACAATTTTATCCCGATTATGATACATGGCCTCCTCCCTGGTTACGGCTTAGTGTTGACCAAGCCCTTGCTTCTGATCTTTTTTGGATTTGATCCTCCAGCCAGCTTTGTTCGCTCCTCTCTAAACTTCGATTGAGTTTTCCCACAACCCATGAATGTTGCAGTATTCAAGGGCAAAAAACGTTTTGAACTCATCGAGCTTCACGTGTGCGATAACTGTGGGAGAAACATAAACCGGCCCCAAATCGAAGGTGCCCAGATGGATCACCTGCCCATCTTTTTTCACTCCATGAAGCTGAATCCATTTGATATGATGCTCCACGGTGTTAGGATGGGGTACCTCCTTGCCCACGGTGACCATCACGGTATCCTCGCCGCATTCCTTGCACTTCTTGATCTCGATAACAGGCACGTGTTTCTCTTTGCCTTCTGCCTCCTGGGTTTTCAGGATTTCTCCGAACCTCATGGCTAAACCTCCTTCTTTTTTAAAAGGTTTCCAAATTCCTCGCCGATCTTGGCGGTCTTTTCTAATTCTCCATCATCCGGAACATATTGCAGATTTATACTCCCCAGAGGCATCTCCCATTTAAGATTTTCCAGGACAGCACCTATCTTCTTGACGGCCTGACCTCCCCATCCATAGGAACCGAAAACAAAACCCATTCTCTTCTTAGGCCGAAGGCCTTCAAGGTACGTGAGAAAAGCCCCTACTGCGGGGAGCATGCCATTATTCAATGTTGGCGAACCGATCAAAACTCCTCTGGAGGAAAGCAAGTCTGTCATAACGTCGGATATGTCGTTGGTTTTCAGACTTCTCATGGTTACCGGAACTCCTGCCTTCTCCATCCCGTCACGTAAGGCATAAGCGATTCTTTCAGTCGAGCCCCACATGGTATCGTAGACGATCAAAGCCTTGCTTTCGGATTGGTTATCCGCCCACTTCTGATATGCTTCAAGAATCTTCGGCAAAAAGGAACGCCAGATCACCCCGTGACTGGGGCCAACCATTTCGATATCCAAGGCGGAAAGTGCTTCCAGCGCCTTTTTCACCTGCTCGCCATAGGGCAACACGATATTAGCATAGTACTTTGCGGCTTCCTGGTAAAGGATATCCCATCCCACCTGGTCGTCGAAGCGCTCCGCCGAAGCTATGTGTTGTCCGAAGGCGTCATTGGGCAAAAGGAGCTTCTCCTCCGGCACATAGGTGGCCATCGAATCGGGCCAGTGCACCATGGGGGTGAGAAAGAACTGCAAGGTGCGTTTGCCTACGTTTATAGAATCACCGCTTTTCACCACCTGGAAATTCCATTCCTGCCTGAAATGCTGGCGCAGTCCTTTTTCGCCATTAGGCGAAGTTATCACTTTCGCCTTGGGTGCCATCTTCAGTATCTTGGGAAGGCTTCCCGAATGATCCATCTCCACGTGATTGGCTACGATATAATCTATGCGGGAAGGGTCAACCACCTCCCTTATCCGGGAAAGCATCTCCTCAAAGAGATAATGCTTTACCGTATCCACCAGCACTATCTTTTCGTCAACAATCAGATAGGCATTATAGGTGGAGCCTCGCTGGGTGAGATAGCCGTGGAAATTGCGGAGATTCCAGTCTATTCCCCCTACCCAGAATATTTTAGGTTTTATCTCTATAGGTTTCATTATCTATCTCCTGGCATTTCTTTTCTCTGTACTGTCTTTGCGAGCCCATTTGGGCGAAGCAATCTCTCGCTCGTTGGTCAAGGTTCCCTTTCAGGATGAACCCTTACCCTTCACCTTCGACTTTCGGCCCAGGGCAAGCGTACCCTGAACCAACAGCAATCATTGATCTCCTGACATTACTTTTCTCTGTACTGTCTTTGCGAGCCCCGCCAGAGGCGGGGTGAAGCAATCTCTAACTCGTTGGTCAAAGGCGCCCTCACCCTTGATCTTCGACTTTCTAAACCAACGCCAGTGATTCTTCTCCCAATTATTCCTGCAAAGACTCACATGAATCTCTCAAATCTCTCCTTCTTTGCCTTGCATATCGGGCACAGCTCAGGCGGCCCTTCTCTAGCGCATAAATAACCGCAAACCTTGCACCTCCACACCGGTTGAGAAAGAGAAGATGTGCCTTTCCCCGGGGATTTGGACTCTGCCTTTTTCCTCTCTTCCGCAGACGGACGCCTTTCCGGTATCGACTCTATTTTCTTTTTCCCGTCCAAGACCGTCCGTGATACATAAAGGGAACAATAGCAGTTACCATAATCATTCAGATCCGGGTCCCTGTAATCACAGGGGCAGATTATATCAAGGTCTTCCTCCCTGACCCCGGAAGCCAGCCTGCACGGACATGCCCAGTAGCCATACCTTTTTTCGTTTGTCAACAAACCTTTGACCAGCTCCTTGGTGTGCTCCACATCCGGATTCAGATGATACCCGGACGCTTCAGCCTCCCGGTTCAGCCTCTCATAGAGCTTCTCTATCTCTTTTCCAGTTACTTCTGTCTTATCACTCATGAACTCACTGCCTCCTTGATCTCATCCTCTTTGTAGCCGACAATGCACTTGCCTTTTACCACTACAGTTGGGAAGGTGCCCCGCGGGTTCCAGTGTTCCATCTCCGCCATCGCCTTCCGCCTCTCCTTTCCTTCCAGAAGGTCAACGTCGGTATAATGATATTCGACCCCCAAATCGTTTAGAAGACGTTTGGTCTTTTTGCACCATCCACATGTGCTCAGGGCATACATCATAATATGGCCTGCCTTCTTGCCTTCAACGTGTTTCATATCCATATTTCGCACCTCGTTATGCTTCTTCGCCATATATCACAAAACACCACTACCGTTTTAACGCTTTAGCAACCCGGATACCCCTGCAACCCAAACGGGAACAAGAATCCATCCGAGCAGTTTCCAAAGGGTGGCAAAGGAAGTGAACCTGATTATACCCCACAGAGACCGAGAAGACGGTTTCCACTCTGACCCGGACGGGGTCTCCACCGGAAGAAAGAAACCTAAACTGACCCAAACGGCTTCCCTGTATTTTAGGCAGGGCACTGAGGCTCCCGTGGGGTTAGGACCTTGATTGGGCTCCACAGCTCCGTCAATCTGAAAGATAAGGGCTCCAACGAGGACAATAATTGGGATGACCACTGAAAGTCGCCAGAGCTTAACTCCATATCCGGTCAACGCCCCAAGGAATCGATCCAAGACCCAGGATCCTGGTGTCCTCCGCAATGTGATCTGACGAGACTCCACTCGCTTACGTTTATAATAGACTTTATTTGCCAGATGCTCTTCTCCTGGCCGGCGCAATGTCCCTTCAAGCAGAGTAAAAGGCTGCCTGTCGTATGGGTCGAGTCGCTCCATCAGTTCTTCCCAGATGGAGATAGGATGGATGCGATCGTAGGTACACCCCCGTAGATCGATCTTTCCATTAAACTTAGTTGTAGCCGGACCCTGCGGTAATCCAAAGAATACAGTCCTAAAACTTGCATTGAGAAAGCTAACATCTGCGCCAAACACTGACTGTCCAAAACCAGCATCCATATCGAACCGACTTGCGAAAAAAGACACCGGTCCATTAAACCGTACCTCGGCGAAGGCGCCTCCCCCGCCAAACGCCGCACCCGAGAAGTCCACCTTTCCCTCAAAGGTTCCTTTATAATAAACAGCATGACCTTGAATTTTGGCACTGTTGAAATTGGCTTTTCCCCTAAAGGTGGCCTCAGTGAAATCAACATTAGTACCCACCCACATGTAAGCGAAGTCTGCGTCTTCTATGAAAATGACCTTCTCCCTAAAGAAACCGCTATCCCCAATATGAGCCCCGTGGAAGCAAACACCTTTACCAAATAACGCTCCGTCGAACTCAGCATTACTCCCGATTCGAATACTCCCAAAGTGGGCTCTGTTCTTGAAAGTCACACCGGTAAACATAGCTCGATCGTCGATCTGAGCACTTACAAAGTTAGCCTCTCCGCCAAACGTGGCTGAGTCAAAGAAGGCGGTTCCGCCGATCCTGCATCCGGTAAACATTGCTTTCTGCTTAAACACACCTCCCATGAAGACACAGCGACGCCCCACCTGCGCGGCCATAAAGTTGAAATCCTTCCAAAATGTGCAAGATTGGGCATATAAAGCTCCCTTAATCTGGACATCCGTAAGATCAACCATCCCTTGGAAGGTTGCGGCATTTAGGGTGATATCCTTCTCAACGGTCGCACCTGTGAAGTTCACATCGGATTCAAACGTTGAGCTATGAAAATTCACCACTTGCTTGAACTCCGCATACGAACAGTCCACAGGGCCTTTTATTTGCGTACGCTGAACAGTGATCTTACCTTCGATAACTTCGGATTCAAGGTCAAGAGCACCCTCAATCACCGCATTCTTGATCTCAACTGACTTCCCTGCTTTGATGGCATTCACCACCTCTTGTGCGGCAATTGGGTTTCCCTTCCGTTCTTCCTCGCTAGAGTCATCCCGCAAAACATATTTAAAGAGGTCGTCCGTTATTTCCTTTTTAGGCTCCATAACCTGTCTTCCCCAAGGGCTTTTTATGGTTACTAAAAGTGTGTCCTCTCGCTTTCTGTTAGCTCATTTGCCTCTCCGCAGCTCTTCAGCCATGGTCTTGATCTCCGTTATATCCCGCTGCATTTCACTCCAGCCGTACCATAACGCATAATCCGGGTTGGCGTGGAACGTTCCCTGGAAGGTTCTCATCCGATGTTCCAGATACATCAAGAACAGTCTCTGCTCGATCACAGTCGGCGCATCGTGAAATGTCAGCAGATCAGGAAATGGGTAAGCATAGCTCTCCGGTTTGGCAAGTATTCCATCCTGATATAAGGAAGCCACCGTGCGGATTCCCTCAGCCATCAGACGGTCAGCTTCTTTGATCATCAGGTCGCCTTTGTCCAATTCGGCCTTGGCAAAATTTCCGGAGTGGCACTGGCCACAAGTGTTTAACATCTTATCCCGTTCCTGTTGCCAGTCTTCCTGGGTAAGTCGAACAAGGTCCGCCGCCTTTACCACATCAAGCCTCGCAGTGGGGTTTCCCTCCGGATCAAGCACTCCCAGAGCCTGCAGAATCGTAGCCCGGTCAGCAGCCCACTGGCTGTCCTCCGGCATCGGCAGCCGCACTGCCAAAAATCCCCAGGCTGTTCGGTTGGCGTGGTTGCCATCCTGCATATGACAGGTCTGGCAGGTAGGAGCAGCAACGGCTTCGGGAAGGGTGTTGTTCTGCTTCAGCAAGTATCTGACGCCGTGCTTGGAAGAAGAATACATCTCCCATTGGGTATGATCGATGCCCATGTGGCAGGTCTGGCAGGCTTGGGGCTGCGAGGCCTCCTGAACCGAAAAGATGTGCCTGGTATGACATGCATCACATGACGCCACGCCAAACCCCGCACCGTCCTTTTTCAACTCCGCAATCTCCTCTTTCGTCTTCAACCCAATCTTATGGCACCCGCCACAACCTTTCATTCCTTCCATCAGGGCCATAGGCTGCCAGTGGGCAGTGGGCATGGCCTTCATGGCCGCCCACGCCAGGGCGTGCTTTCCGTTCTTATACTGTTTCACTCGTGTTTCGTGACAGCCCGCACAGGTCTCCGGCGTCGGAATGCCAACTTTCGCGACATCCTGAGGGGACTTGTGTTCATCTCCGTGACACATCGAGCAATCGATCCCGTTCTGACTGTGTTTGCTCAATTGCCAGTCGGAGACGATATTAGGAGTGACCCCTTTGTGGCATACAACGCACTTCTGAGCCGACGCACCGGAAGAGACGAGCACCAGCATCAGAAAGATCACCATGATCTTACATTTCACATCGCACCTCCTTTATCCTAGCAACCCATATGCATCATCATTCTTCAACGATGAAGCTAACTCAGACCCTCTGGGACCGTCAAGCGAATTGAACTGGTTCTGACACCCTTCAAGAACGTATCATCGTGAGCAACATCTTGAATCTGTTCAAAGCAGCAAGAGCATGCGGCTGATGGGCCGGCATTATGATCATTTCTCCTTGCCTTAAACGAAAAGCCTTTCCGGAAATGGTAATCTCCGCTTCGCCGTCAAGAAGGTACACCACCGCGTCGAATGGTGTCGTATGTTCACTCAGCCCCTCCCCTTCATCGAAGGCAAATGCCGTTATTGTCCCGGTCTTTTTGCTTATTATCTCCCGGCTGACCACGGCACCCTTCTGATAATCGATCATATTGGCCAGATTTATTGCTTGTGGCTCAACTCCTTCTGCGCCCGTTGGCTCGCTACTGTGCTTCATTCTTCTCTCTTTTTCTTCTTGTAGTCTTTGATTGCTGCCTGAAGCGCATCGGCCGCCAGGTTGGAACAATGCATCTTCTTTGGCGGCAAACCATCCAGCTCATCCGCCACGTCATTGCGCGTTATCTTCATGGCTTCGTCCACGTGCTTGCCTTTTGCCAGCTCGGTCACCATACTGCTGGTGGCGATGGCCGAGCCGCAGCCGAATGTTTTGAACTTGATATCGGTGATGATGTCATTCTCTACTTTGATATACATCTCCATCAAATCGCCGCACACTGGATTTCCCACCTTGCCGTATCCATCCGCATTTTCTATGGTGCCCACATTCTTCGGGTTCATGAAGTGCTCCAAGACCTTCTTGCTGTAACCTACATCTGCCAAGTCAATCACCTCCCTTATTCTAAAGCGGTGAGAGTTCTCTCAATCTCTCAACCGTCTGCTTGACCGCCTTTGCGACGGTAGGTATTTGTTCAGTATCGTTTGAACGTCCCAGTGTCATAACCAGAGAGCCGTGAGCCTCTTCATGCTTCAAGCCTGTTGCCAACAGAACGTGCGAGGGCTCCAGCGTCCGGGAGGTACAGGCGGACCCGGTGGCTATCTGTATATGGTGCCTCATATCCATGTTCAACAGTATGCTCTCTCCCTCTATGCCGCTGAAACGGAAACTGGCGTGGTGGGGAAGCCTCTGGGTACGATGACCCGTCAGGTGTGATTTCTCGATCTTCAGTATCTCGTCGATGAGCCTGTCCCTGATGCCCGTCAGCCTTTTGCTTTCCTGATCCATTTCATCCTTTGCTATCCTCGCCGCTTCTCCCATGCCAGCAATGGCAAATACGTTCTCCGTTCCCGATCTCAAACCACGTTCCTGTCCGCCGCCCGGAAGGATCGCCTGAATTTTGATCCCCGGCTTCACATACAATGCACCTGCACCTTGAGGCCCGTAAATGTCGTTGGAAGATAGTGTCAGAAGATCGATCCCGTCATTCTGCACGTCTATGGGTATGCGCCCTGCGGCAGCGGTCGCGTCTACGTGCAAATGCAAACCCCTTTCATGGACTATCTCGCTTATCTTTTTGATAGGTTGGATTGTCCCTATCTCATTGTTGGCATACATTATCGAGGTCACCGTGGTATCTTTGGTCACAATCTCCTTGAGTTTCTCTAACTCGACCAGACCTGTGGAGTCCACAGGAATCAGCGTCAGTTCGAATCCACTTTTCTGAAGCTCCTTCATGGGATTCAGAACCGAGATGTGTTCTATGGCGCTTGCCGCAACCTTCTTGCCCTTTCCCATGTTCCTGAGTGCGGTTCCCTTGATCGCCAGGTTGTTGGATTCGGTTGCTCCACTGGTGAAGATGATACAGGTTTCGTTCTCTGCGTTAATTAATTCTGTAACTTTTTTCCTGGCATCTTCGATGGCTTTTTTCGTCTCCAATCCTGCTGAATGAAGGGACGAAGGATTTCCAAAGATATCCTTAAGATACCTTTCGGCAAACCTCAATACCCTGGGATCGACCGGCATGGCCGACGCGTGATCCAAATATGTTTTTTCCATGATTTTCTGACTCTCCTGTTCTTTCGCTTCTAAAACCACATTGTGGCACCGGCATCCAGCACCAGATCGTTCAGGGTGGCGGCTCCGACTATCTTCACTCCCGGTATCAGGTCAACCTTCTCCCAACCCAACATCTGCTTGGATGCCTCACACACGTAGATCTCGATTCCCATCTCCTGGGTTTTCTTGATCATCTCCATCACACTGGGAAAAGCGCCGAGCTTTATCTTTTCGGCTTCACCCGGCTTAAGTATCTTCAAACCCATCCCCAGGTAATAGAGTTTTGGCACAAGATCCATGGCTTTCGCCGTTTGCGCTAAAACCAGAGGCGAATACTGCCTTTCCGGCTGGTCACTGGTTTGCACATATAGGATCGACTTTTCGTCTTTCATTCATTCACTCCTTTCCTGCCTCATCGCTAATCAAAACACATTGGAGAAACTGTCATTGCGAGCGCAGCGAAGCAATCTCACAAAGAAAGAGACTGCGGTCTGTTGGTCAGGGGTACCCCTACCCCTGACCATTCTTCGTTTTTCACTCCTATCTCTCTTTTTTTACAACCACATTTCTGCATGGCGGTGAGCATACACATACTTCCAAGTTTCGCCTCATTTCGTCCTTCGTATATAGAAAGTCAATATTGTCCCCGCTTTTTCGAATTTGACAATTTCATGTCCGGTTCTCTTGGCCCATCGTTTGATATCCTCTTCCGCTGCGGGATCGTCCGCCTCCACTTTCAACACCTGCCCCACCTCGATCTTGTCGATTTCCTCCTTGGTCATGGCAATCGGCATGGGGCAGTACAGGCCTACGCAATCCAGTTCCGCATCGGGAATAAGATCAGAATCCGTCATTGGCAACTCCTTTTTGCCTCAACCCCCTCAAGCCGCACTAATACAAACGCCCAGAATCGTCTTGCGTTCTCCCTGGCGCCTCCATTCCCTCTCCCCACTGGGGAGAGGGCTAGGGTGAGGGGGATCCTTCTGTCAAGGACTTCACTTCAAACTCTTTATAAAATCTATTATCTCATTCATGTCCGGCAGCTGAGGTATATCGTACACTTTGAAGAATACTATTTTCTGATTTTCGTCCACCACGATATTGGCTCTTTCAGAAGTGCCATGCTTATCTCTGAAGATTCCATACAGCTTTGCCACCTCACCGTGGGGCCAGAAATCAGATAAAAGGGGAGTATTCTTTATCCCCAGGCTCTCTGCCCAGGCCAACTTTGATGGTATGGTGTCTGTGCTCATGCCAAGCGCAACGGCGTTCAAGGAGTCCAAGGCCTCCTTATTATCTTCCAAAGACTTCATCTGCTTGGAGCAAACATCAGTCCACGCTAGAGGATGAAAGGAAAGGAGCACCCTCTTTCCCTTAAACTGCGACAGTTTGAATTCTTTTCCGTTCTGATCTTTCAAGGCAAAATCTTTTGCCATCTCTCCAATTCGCTCTTTTCTTACCTCTGTCATAGTCTTAACCTCCGTTAATTTGGCGTTTATTTGTCACCAGAAGCTTTCCCAACAAATCTTTTTGCAGGGCCGGGAGTCCTGCCTAAGCAGTAAACGGTGTTCACTTCTCGTAGGTCGGGCACCCCTGCCCGACCGCTCTTGTCTCCATTCATCTATCGCCGCTAACCACGGCGGCACGCTATGCCCTACGGGGACAGTAGAGCTCCGATCTTGCCTATCCTCTCTTCCCTCGACAGTCTCTTTGTCACAGGATTCCAATCTCCGAAAAGCTCCCGGTGATAGGGCGGCTTCTCTTGCCTGTAGATTATGCCCAGCGGCAGTTTATCCTGCCTTTTCGCAACAGCCACGGCTTCATCATAACTCTCTGGAACATGATCCAGAATCTCCACCATAGCATTATATTTCTTATAGGTATCGTAGAAGCTGACGCACGGCTGAAGAACGTCCACGAACGAAAAACCTTCATGCTCCACCGCCTGCACCATTATCTCCGCCAGGTGATCCAGCTTGACCGGATAGCCCCTGGCAACAAAGGTCGCTTTTGCTTCCAGCATAAGGCTCAAAGGATTCAAAGGCTCTTCGATACTCCCTCTCGGTGTGGACGGACCTTTAAAGCCTTTTTCGCTCGTCGGCGTAAACTGACCCGTGGTAAGCCCGTAAACGCCGTTATCGTGCAATATCACCGTGATGTCCGCATTCCTCTTGGCGGCGAAAATCATATGTGCTATCCCCTCGCCAAAGGCATCCCCGTCGCCGGCAAACGCCACCACCTTCAAATCGGGGTTGGCGATCTTCATCCCCTGCACCGTTGCCATGGACCTTCCGTGTATGGAATACAGTCCGCTGAGCTTGAGATAATCGAAGATCTTTCCGTGACAGCCGATACCTGCGGAGATCATGATCTTCTCCCTTCCGGTCCCCTTCCCCTCAAGTATCCTCACCGCTTTCTTAAAAGCACCGAGGATTCCGAAGTTGCCGCAGCCGGGACACCAGGTATTCTCTGCATAAGTGGCCAGATCGTCCATCTCAGATCACCTCCTTTATTCTGGCGGAAAGTTCAAGTGGATCGAAAGGTCTGCCGTCATATTTCTTGATAACATTCTTAGGCTCGATTCCGACTTTTTCCCTAAGCAGTGATGCAAACTGACCCTCGCAACTCAGCTCCACGACTATCGCCTCTCCACCCCTGTACTTCTCAAGCTCCCAAACGGGCAAAGGTTCAACATATATTGGCTGCACCACGGTAGCCTCGATATCGCCGCTCCTGAGAGCTTCCAAAACGCTCATGGTGGTTGATCCATAGGTTAAAATCACCGGACCCTTGTCGCCATATGTATTGACGGTATGTATGCCCCTTAAATAATCTGCAATTGTCTTGCACTTTCTGTTTCTCTTATCCTGCATCTTGGCGATCATCTCAGGCTCCTCGGTGGTCACGCCAAGTTCATCATGCTCGTAGCTGTCCCACTTAATGAGTTCCTTTGAGGGCGGAAACAGAAGCGGAGACACGCCGTTTTCTGTATCTAGGTATCTCTTGTATTCTCCACCGGCATGCATCAAAGGCTCGGGCCACTTCGCCTTGTTTGCGTCGATGTCAACGGTCATTCTGCTTTCTGCCAGGTGTTTATCGGTTAAGATTATCCCCGGAGTCTGGAACCGCCAGACCAAATCAAGCATTTCAGCGGTCAGGTAGAAAGCCTCTTCCGTGCTTCCGGGAGATGCGACGATTCTTGCGAACTCGCCGTGACCCTGATTGATGGCAAACCTGAGGTCTCCCTGGGCAGTATAGGTGGGCACGCCGGTAGACGGTCCCGGCCTTGAACCCATGTAACACAAAAGGGGCGCCTCCACCATGCCGGCAAGGGAAAAGGCCTCCTGCATAAGGGCAAAACCGCCGCCGCTGCTTCCAACCATGGATTTGGCCCCGGCAAATGCCGACCCGATCGCCATATTCATGACCGCGATCTCGTTTTCCGGGTGTACTGCGGTCACTCCCAGCTCTTGGTCGTGTGCTGCCAGGTAGTGCAGGATGGACGACGAGGGCGTCATGGGATAGGCATAGTACGTATCCAACCCTCCTGCCGCCGCCCCCAGCGCTATCGCTTCGTTGCCGGTGATTATCGGCCTTTCCTTATCTCCTCTCCCCAATTGAAACTTGCCGCCTATCTTCGGATGAACCATATCATAGACGGTCATCGCGTAGGCGATATTGTTTTCAACGTCTCTTGCATATTCGGTCTCGATGAGCTTTTTCAAACCCTCCTTATCTAATCCTATGGCAGCGGCCAAAGTTGCCACGGCGCCAACGCCTATTTTCAAATTGGGATTGGGATACTTTTTCGCCTCGGTGGTTAACGGAATGCCGACGCCTTCCGCTTCGGCAACGGTATCGGAGTTGTAGACCATAATGCCCCGCTCGGACAGATGTTCCCGGTGGATATCGTAACTCCTTTTGTCCGGAGCCACCACTAAATCTGCCTTGATATACTGGCTGGTGATCTTCCCCGTGGCCGTGCTGACCACAGAGAAGTTGTGACCACCCTTGATCAAACTCCCGTAATCGTCCATATTAAAGACCTGACGCCCCATAGTGGTGAAAAGACGGGCAGCAGCAGACCCCGCTTTTCTTACTCCCTCGCCGGCTTTACCACCCACTATGAACGTGAATACATCATCCTTCATTATCCCCAGCCTCCTTTCAGCCTCTTTCATCCTTCTGATCTGCGCACAAACGCTGTAACATTCTCGGTATATGCCAGACTCTTGACCCAGATTCTGAGATTCGCTGGCTCACGTTCAGCCAAGCTCTGTTTTTTCCCACTCTTCTATTCCACCTTCTATGATTTCGAAAGCTGAATTACTCTCGATTCTCTTGACCGAGCGGAGCTTGTTGTATCTGTCCCCATCCCGCTTCTTCAATTTGTCAAGCAGCCAATCGAATTCGTATCTCAACTGTCCACGAGTAACGGGTACTTTGACTGCTGTATCCTTCACTCCGATTTTCTTTTCATCAAAATTGTATCCTCGCCTTCTTGATTCTTGCCATATTCCCTTCAGATAACCTGCCATCGCTCTCTGGGGACAAGGATGCATCCTGAATCTTCTCAGTTGCGGGTGATTTCTGTACCCTTTTGTTGGCTCCCTCAGGATTTTCTGTGCAAGTAAAGATTCCCTCCATAAAGCCACAAGTCCTGCGGCATCAAGATACTTAGGGTGTATGCTCCATAATCTCAAATATTCAGCCTCCAAATCGAGAAATTCAGAACAGCCGCAAAGCTCACCCACAGGATGTAAGGTATGAGCAGTATCCCTGCCACGTGGGACACCTTGAAGAAATAGAGAATGGTCAAGAGTATCACCATCCACAGGACCGCGATTTCAATGAGCCCAGCCAAAGGCGATCTCAGTCCGAAGAACATGACCGACCACAAGACATTAAGAATCAATTGAAAGGCGAAGATGCTTAAAGCTATTTTTACCTTTTGATCACTTAAGCCTTTGTTCCACACCAGAAACGCAGCGATTCCCATTAACACAAAAAGGGTAATCCAAACCGGCGAGAATATCCAATTAGGCGGGGTAAAGGACGGCTTCCTCAAAGTGGCATACCAGGTTGGAATTGCGGGTGTGGTGAAAAGCGATCCGATCACACCTGCCAATTGACAAATGACTACGCTCGCTATCAATCTTGAGATCGCAAGCAGCGTGTTCTTCTCCATCTTATGCCTCCGGTTTCCCTTCTAGCTCCCTGTTAGAATCTCTCGAAGCGCGGGTTCTGCATCGGGATACTTAAACTCGTATCCGGAATCCAGCAGTCTCTTTGGCACTGCCCTTTGCCCGGACAAGATCAACTCCTTGGCCATCTCTCCCAAAAGCAGACGTAATGCAAAACCAGGTACCGGCAGCCATGATGGCCGCCTCAAGACCTTTCCCAAGAGCCCGAAGAAATCTTTGGACGTTAAAGGGTTCGGCGCTGTCAGATTGAAAACACCTTGCAAGTCTTCCTTTTCCATTAAGAACCGAATAGCCGTCACCTCATCATCAAGGTGAATCCACGGAATCCATTGTTTTCCGCTTCCCAGACGGCCACCGACAAACAGGCGAAAAGGCAGAAGAACGCGGGAAAGGAATCCCCCATCCACCCCAAGTACCACACCTGTACGAATTATCACGTGCCGGACGCCCGCAGATTGTACCCCTTTGGTTGACGGTTCCCATTTCCCGGCCACGTCAGACAAAAACCCCGATCCAGGTAAGGACGATTCCTCAACTATTTCATCACCGGAATCGCCATAGTAGCCAATCCCTGAAGCCTGGATCACCACTCTTGGCTTATCTCCCGCCTTTTCTACCGCCTCAACCACAGCACCTCCGGCATTGAGCCTGCTCTCAAGAATCCCGCGTTTTTTTCTCTCTGTCCATCTTCCGGACGCAATGCCCTCTCCTGCCAGGTTGATAATAGCATAAGCGCCATCTGCGTAGTCGGCCCATCCCTCCCCAGTCTTGGCATCCCAGTTGACGATCCTCACCTGATCTGGAAGCGATCCGTTCCCCTTTCTCGGATTACGGGAAAGTGCCACGACCTCATAGCCTCCTTCAACCAGTTTTTTGCAGAGCGCTCGTCCGATAAAACCGGTTGCGCCGGTGATAATTATTCGTTTAGACATATTCCTTGGCCTTTTGGGCCGGTCACGCCTGATGGCTTTGAGCCTGCTTGAGCTTTTGTTGACCCTATGTTGTCTTCAGTTCCGAGGTACAATTTGCACAACGTGTAGCCTTAATGGCGATGGTAGAGAAGCAGTAAGGGCACTCTTTGGTCGTCGGTTCCGGCGGCGGAGCCTCCTCTTTCCGCTTGAGTTTGTTGATGCCTCGTATTAAAAGAAACACGCAAAACGCAACTATGATGAAGCTGATGATGGTGTTGATGAAAACTCCGTAGTTCATCGAGACTGCCCCTGCTGCTTTGGCATCGGCCAGGGAAGCATACGGCCCGGCCGTCGCACCCTGTTTCAGAACTGCGAAAAGGTTTTCGAAGTCCACGTTACCCAATAGCAATCCGATGGGCGGCATGATAACGTCGGATACCAAGGACTTGACGATTACGCCGAAGGCCGCACCGATGACGATTCCCACGGCCATGTCGACCACGTTGCCTCGCATGGCAAACTCTTTAAACTCTTTTAACATAACATCACCTCCTGTGAAGTTAGTTTTGGAGTTAGGTTATTATTGTGGCGGCAACCTGCCGCTTTTTTATTGGCTCAATAGCGACCTATTCGTCACTTCTATATAGCTGTTCTTCTTTCATTTCAAGCTAACCTGATCCGGAATTTCTCTACCAGATGATCGGGATAATAGGAGAGCTTCGCCTTTCGCAGCCCCGGTTCCCCCAGATCCTGTTCCCGATTAACATAAGTTATATCCCGCCAAGACTTCTCGGAGAACTGCTGGTTGATCACGGAGTAGAGTTCCGGTATCTCTGGGTTGGCTTTCTCGATATGTACCACCGCTGTCTGGCGGCTCAACAGCTCCCCCAGGGCAAAGGCTTGCACTTTATTCTCTATCAGAATCACTCCCCCTTTTATATTCAAAGCACCGAAATTCTTCAAAGCCTCGCGAACCGCCTCCCACTCATCCAATAGATTCATGTCTTCCTCACAACGACGCAGCTGACACCAGCCCTCTGCTAGCTCCAGGCATCCTTTCACGTGATCGTTGCTCAGCGGAGCATAGGTGAATGAATGGTTGCGCTCAAACTTGCTGATGTGGTTTCTCTTGGAATGGTACTTCCTGCCCGCCAGCTGAATCAAATCTCCACTTCGATAAACGTAATCGAAATGACCCCGAGTCGGTTCTGTCATAAGATCAGCAGCTCCCTCGATTTCCGAAACAAGAAGCTGATCCGCCCGCTCCATGCGCGGATCCTCTTCTTTTTTCTCGTCCTGAAGCCACTTTAGAAACATACGCACCACTTCCAGTCGGGACGGGGGTCCTACCGGCTGAAGGGCGAATAAACCATTGGTGTCACTCGTGCAAAGAACCAGCAGCCAATCCCGGTGCACGGACCACTGAAATCCGTAGTGAGAACGCCATATGAACAGATTGGTGAAACTCCATTCGGACGTCTGAGGTTGATATCTCTCGAGGATTTCTTGAATTACCTCCTCATCCTCCAACTCGACCGGTTTGAATTCTGGAAATTGCGGACGCACCGCCATAAGTGTTCTCCTTCAGAGGCAGCTCGGGTAAGGCAAGCAATGACGCCCAAGCTATCTGGCCAGTTTGGAAGCTATCTCCGCCACATGTTTTCCCTGGAAGCGTGCCGCGGCCAACTCGTTTTCACTGGGCATGCGCTTCCCATCCGGACCAGCGATAGTCGACGCACCATAGGGGGAGCCGCCGGTGATCTCATCGATACGTGACTGGCCTTCAAAAGTATATGGCAAGCCCACTATGATCATACCCTGATGCAGGAGCGTAAGATGAAAACTCAGGATGGTAGATTCCTGACCTCCGTGCTGTGTATTGGAGCTGGTGAATACGCTTCCCACCTTTCCGACCAGCGCTCCTTTGGCCCAAAGCGGGCCGGTACCGTCAAGGAACTGCCGCATCTGCCCGCACATGTTTCCAAAGCGCGTGGGCGTGCCGAAGATGATGGCATCCGCGGAACCCAACTCGTCAAAAGTACATATAGGGACGTGAGCGAAGGCCTTCTGAGATTCCAAAGCCCCAATCTGCTTGAGTATTTCATCAGGCAGCGTCTCCGGAACGCGGCGCATTTCCACCTTCGCACCTTTCACCTCTCTGGCCCCTTCTGCAACAGCCTCGGCCATCCGGTGGGTATGTCCATAAACGGAATAGAAAACGATCAAAACCTTCATAGCCTCTGCCTCCGCTTCGTTTGAGATTCACTCTCTAAGGTACTCTTCCACAGGGACATAATTGTCGCGATTATGCGGAAGCCTGTCTCTGGAAATACCTTCTTTGTCATTTCATGTGGAAATTCCCGCCTAATCGAACTTATCTTCAAATGAGACACTTCGACTTCAGGATCAGTGAGCAAAGAAATTGTAAATCCCGTGACCTAACGCCACCAGCAAGGTGATATAGGCCAACGTGTGATGCGTCTTGACCGCCACCTTACCTTTTTTCATCAGCCGTCCTGCCGTAACAGTGGATATCAACAGGATCAAGGTCACCAAGCCTGACAGCACGGAGATTTCTATAAGTTCTCCTGCCTCCTCGTCCTCATTCCCTTCCCTGGCATTGGCCCAAAGCAACTGTGCTGATAGAAGGAACAACAAAATGAACAGTACGCCGGTTCTTCTGAAATAATGCATTGCCTCCTACCACCTTTCTTTGCCGAAGTTAGTGCCCGGTATTAACCTGTAGCACTGTTTTTGAATTCCTGAACCTGGGGCGCACTCGAACCGCAATAAGGACATCTGCCGTCCTTCGATTTCTCATAAACCTCCATGCACCTTGAACAGACCGATTTCGCCATTCGACAAATCCCCCATCTCCATCCCGCACCAGTCAAACCGTCAGACGCCCGTTAAGGGCACAGGTCAGGGTTCGTCGAAAAAACCTTTGTCCAAATCAGCCTGGTTCGAGTACCCTCTGCTTTCCCAATAGCCTCTGTAGTCCTCATCATCTGACAGTTCTATCCCCGTTATCCACTTTATCCACTTATATCCCCATTTTTTCTCCGCCACCAGCTGAAAGGGAAAACCTCTCTCAGGTGGCAAAGTTAAATCGTTCATCTTGTATGCCATAATGATATCATTTTCCATGATGTAGTCAAGTGGAAAAGAGGTCGAATATCCGTCGTGTGCATAAAAAATTGCTATCTTGGCCAAGGAGTCAATTCCTGCTTCCCCTATTAAATCTCTCACCAAAAATCCTTCCCAAAGAATGGTCACGCTCCAACCTTCCACGCAGTTTAGGGTGACAACTTTCTTGTAGCTTTCGCGACCGATTATCTCGTCGTATTTGTATGTCTTCGGATCGTTCACCAAACCGGTTATCTCGAGTCTAAAGCTATCCTTGTTTACATATTGCGGACCCTTTATGGAGTTCTCTCTGAAATCGGTTATTGAAGAGAGCTTTGTTCCATTGTATTCTCTGGTTTCTGTCGGCTCAGGTTTACTCTCCTCCTCTTTCCTGCCATCACAGGTGAGGGCCAGGATAAAGAGAGATACCAGAACCCAAAAGCCAGCTTTCAAAAAATCCCTTTTCACTGTTTACACCTCCCCTCTAAAGTTATAGCGACTCCGCGAAACTTCCCGATTCTGCGTTTCTCGGAGGGCTCCCTTCAGAAACATCTCTAATATTGCAATCGTCAAGAACCACGTCTGAAGTTTCTTCGCAGCCTCGACCGGATGATAAACATGGAAGACGTGGCGGCCGTCTTCTCGAGGTTGCAGGCCCGAACGTTAGGTCCCCTCCTCCGTTCGGCTTCGCCGCCTGGTATTTGTACTAAAGCATTTCCATTTTACATCTCCTCCGGCAAATTGCCATCACAATAATCTTTTTTCTCCTTCAATCCTTTTGATTCCCGTGATGTCCTGAGTTACCTCCAGGCATCCAAGATATTCTCCGCTTTTGCTGCGGACCGGAAAGTATCTGATGTGAATGAGCTTCCCCTCGAAGTTCATCCAAAACTCCGCCACATCCCTTTTTCCGCTTTTGAAATCTTCCAGAATCTCGTTCACCACCTTTATGCTCTTTTGAGGGTGGCATTGTTGAACCTTTCGACCCAGCACCGCCTTGGTTCTCACAAAGATTCTGTCTTTGGACTGACTGAAGTACCGGACAGTATCATCTTTGTCCACAAAGGTGACGTCCACCGGGAGAGCGTTAAAGGTCGACTCGATCTCCTCTTTGGATAAGTTGCCCGTTTCAAACGGAATCGTCCCCTCCATTTCGGTTTTCATGATCGGTGCCTCCTTCTTGTTTTCAGCCGAATCACTCATGACTCGTCCTCCTCAACCTTCCGCCTTCTCAAGCTCCTCCCTCCGCAAACACGGTTCCTTTTGAAAACCGCCAGGTTCCGTCAACTTATTGGATCAAAACTTGCCATCCATTCTGAACTCAGCGACGTCAAACCAGAAGCCGGAATTTGTTACCGAGTCGTACTCGGCTTGAAGCAGGTCATAGTGTAGTCTCTCCTCCTCGCATATCTTATCGAAGATCTCTTTGGCTTTTGGATCTGTCGTCTCCTTGGCCGACTTTTCGAAAAAATCGATGGCCTTCTTCTCCAGCTCCATCCCGATCCTGATCGCTTCAAGCTCTCCCGCCCGGCCTTCCTTTTTCATCCTGGGGGCCAGTTCCTCGATCAACGAGGACCGACTCTGCACCTCTTCTTTGTCAACGAACTTCTTCCAGTCTTCTCCGCCCATCACCTGGCTGAACAGTTGGCTGAAGGTATCTAAGTGTTTGGTTTCGTCCTCAGCAAGTTTTTTGAACATCTTTTTCCCGAGCTCATTATGAGTCGCCTCCGCGGCGTGGTCGAAAACTGCCTTCCCGGCTATCTCCAGTTTAATGGCTTCTCTGATCGCGTTGGCAACCTGATCGCTCATATCTTTCATCATCAACCCCTTTTCCAGCAGAGTACCTGCTGGAGTTCATGTTTTGGTTTGGCTCTATCGCCTTCTGGCAGGTTACGTCTTACTGCTTCTCAAACTGATCTTTGGCCGCTCCGCAAACCGGGCATACCCAGTCACCGGGCAACTGCTCGAATGGCGTTCCCGGCTGCACTCCGGAATCGGGATCTCCTTTTCCCGGATCGTAGACGTATCCACAGACTTTGCACACGTACTTATCCATGTCTCCCTCCTTTAGAAGTGTTTTTTGAATTCTTCGGGCGCTGCCTCATATCCCGCAACGCCATTTGCTATAATCAGGTGTTTCATGATCTTTTTGCTCTGGTCTCTGCCGAGCGCATAGCTTTTTACGAGACCGAAAACCGTTCCTCTGCTGAAAGGAAAACAACTACGATTCGACCTGCTTGGCGGTATACCCGGCTTTTTCTAATCGCTGGAGTATGGTTTCGCCCTTCGCTTCTCCACCTACTTTGACTAATCTTTCGTCAAGCAGAACTTCCACGGTTGTCACACCGGGGATTTCTCTCAGTGTTTGCTGGACCGCTGCCTGGCAATGTTTACAGTTCATGTCCGGAACGCGGAAGGTGTATTTTGCTTCCGATGTCTTTTCTGTTTTACCTTTCCAGAAACTCTTGATTATCATAGCAACAAACAAGAGGGTAGAGATCAGCTTCACAGCGTAAGGTATCTCTCTGCCCTTAAACAGCATCTCCTTGACCACCACTTCGCCCAGCAGGGCGTCGAGGAGGATTCCCGATATCAGTGCAAGAAACACTATCGAGACAAGGTAGATGACGACAACCTTTTTCCCGAATTTCTGGCCAACGAAAGCGATGGTGACCACATTTGTGGCGGTGCCGGCGATAAGAAAGGCAAGTGCCGCACCCGGTATCAGTCCCTTGCTCATCATGGCGGCGGCCACCGGAACCGAGCCGATGGCACACACGTACAGCGGAACCGAAATGGCCAGCATTAAGGGATAGGCTATAACCGGATTGGAGAGATATATCTGGGATACGTCCCGCGGCAAAAGGGCAGAGAGGGCGCCGCCAATGAGAATCCCCCAGAGAACCGCTTTCCCCACATCGTCGGGCAAAGCTCCGAACCCGTAGTTGAATCCATCTTTCAACCTGTCCTTGAGCGAATGAGCGTGTTCGGGAGCGACTCTAAAATCTCTTTTCTCTATCCTTTCTTTGACCAAAAGACTTACCAGTGAACCGACAAGCAATCCCCCTACCAGGGCCGATAGGGGCCGGACAATGGCAAACGTAAGCCCAAGGAAGGCATAGGTCACGAATATCGAATCGATTCCCGTGGTGGGAGTGGACACCAAAAAGGACATGGTCGCCGCCTTTGAAGCGCCGTCATTCCTGAGCCCGGCGGAGAGCGGAACCACGCCGCACGAACATATGGGCAGAGGTATGCCGAAAAGGGTGGCCTTCAACACCGAGGAAAAACCTCCTCCTCCCAGATGCTGCCGGATGAATCTCTCGCCAATGAACGCATGAATCAAACCCGAGAAAACGAAACCCAGTATCAGCCAGGGACTAACGATCAGGGCGAAGTCCCATATCTCTTTTATCACATTCCCCAAAAGGTCAATCATCTCTTATCCTTCTTTTTTAAGCATTCCCTGCAAATACCCTTGAAATACCTGTGTAACTCCTCAATCCGGTGTCCGTCTATTCGCCCTCTCTTCAGATAGGGGCACTGGATATCGATGTCTATCACTTTCCCGCATCGTTTGCACAGAAAATGATGATGCGGAGAAGTCCTGCAATCGTATCTGGCCTCCGTTCCGGTAATGGTGACCGAATGCACTATTCCCTTCTCCACGAGAGCATTCAAGGTATTGTAAATGGTGGTCTTCGAAATGGTGGGAATCTCCTTGACTAAATCCTCATATATCATCTCAACGGTCGGGTGATCCTCATGCTTCTGTAAATATTGTAAAATTCTGAGGCGTTGAAACGTCGGCCTGAATCCCTTTGCCCGCAGAACCTCTTTGGCCTTTTTCATGGTTGTATTCATTTCAATTAAGTATACGTTATATAACCGTAATTGTTGCAATTACGCTCAAAAATTTGTCAAAAATCACCGTCTATTACTCAGAACCACAGCGACTACTCTGAGGTTTATGTGTTGACCTACGCCGGAAGGGCTTACGGGAAGCGCAAGAGGTCGAATTCACGAAGATGAAATTTCCCTCACCTCCCGCCAAAAAGATCGATCCTGGTCTTGACAAACTCCGCCAGTTTTTTGGGCTCGTCCGTCCCTATCCGATACATCTTTCCGTTCTTCATGTTTAGCTGGACTGACCACGATCCGGAGACATTGTAAAGCCAGCCTTCTGGCAGCTTTCTTATGCCCCATCCATAATACCAGGGGTTCTTTTCTATGCTGCACCCTTTGATATCCTTGAAATCGAATTTCTTCCGAATCAATCCTATCCCGAATCGCATCTCAAGATAATCTGTGGATCCGATCACGGTTAGATGGGAAAACAGGGAAAGGACTATCAAGAACAATACGGCGAAGCCAGAATACATAATGCTCGGCCCCGGATTGCTGCCAAAAGGTTTGCCTAACACCTCCTGATAGTAAATTATATACATGAAAAACAGAATGATGGGCACGAAGAGCAGGATCATCAACCGGCCGGTCTGTCTTTTTTTGTAAAAAGCTTGCATGTCCGGAAAAACGCTTTCCCTTATTTCTTTAATCGCCTTTTTCATGCAAGCCTGCAGAATGCGGCAAAGCAGCCTTTCTAATCAATGAAACAAGAAAAAAGCAAACTCCCGAAACCAGGACAATGGTTGCCCCGGACGGCAGGTTGAAAGAATAAGAGAGCCACAGACCGCAGATGGTAAATGCAGCGCTGAAAAGGGCAGAAAGAAACATCATCTTTTTGAGACTGTGCGTAAACTGCTTGCTTAAGGCTGCGGGAATGGTCAGAAGGGCAATCACCAGAATGATGCCCACAACTCTGATGAGCACAACCACGGTCAGGGCAATCAGGCACAGAAGAACAAGATACAATTGCTCTGCCGGCACCCCCACTGCCGTGGCGAATTCCTCGTCAAAGGAAACGGATAAGAACTCTTTGTAAAGCAAAGAGACCGCCAAGATTATGACCGTATCGAGGATCACCATCAGGATAATGTCGGACAGCGGAACCGTCAGGATGCTTCCAAACAGATAACCAAACAGGTCCGGCGCATAGCCCGGGGTTAGGCTGATGAAGATGACTCCCAGGGCCATGCCCGCTGACCACAGGATTCCGATAGCCGCATCCTCAGGCAGTTTTGTTTTTTTGCTCACCAATCCCATGGTCAGGGCCGAGGCGATGCCGAATGGCAGCACTCCCCAAACCGGGTTTATCCCCAGGAAATATCCCAATCCGACGCCCCCGAAGGCAGCATGTGCGATTCCGCCGCCGATGAAGACGATTCGCTTCACCACCACGTAAACGCCCACGATTCCGCAGGCAACGCTTGCCAGAACTGCGGCGATCAGGGCGTTTCTCATGAATTCATACTGTAACGCCTCTATCATCTTATTTGTGTTTCTTCAATACCCTATGAGGAACCCCGTGCGCTATCAATTGCACTGGGCATTTATATGTTGCTTCCAATTCTTCAGCGCGAATCTCTTTCGAGTTATGGTAGAAAAGCTTCCGGTTAAGACAGGCGATTTTGTTTACGTGGACCGAAATGGCACCGATATCGTGTGAGACCATAACAATTGCCATCTTCTCTGTAAGTTTCTCCAATAGCTCATAGAGCCCCGTTTGCAGGGATACGTCCACGCTTGCCATGGGTTCATCCAAAAGCAAAAGTTTCGGCTCGGTCACCAGTGCTCTGGCAAGAAAGACTCTCTGCTGCTGCCCGCCGGAGAGCTTTCCGATTTGAGAATCTTTAAGGTCAAGCATACCGACAGTCTCGAGGGCGCCCAGTGTAGTCTCTTCATCCGCATCAGAGTATTTTCTAAACCGCCTTGCCCGACCCAGGCGACCCATCAAGGCCACGTCCAGGACGCTCACCGGAAAATCCCGGTCAAAAAGACTATATTGGGGAATGTAGCCGATCAACTTCCTCTGTTTCTCGGGGGCGTCGCCCAGAACCGTAACCTGTCCCCGACTTGGTTTCACCAAGCCCAGCATCACTTTGATCAGCGTGGTCTTTCCTCCTCCATTTGGCCCTATTATCCCCAGAAAATCGTGCTCGTACAGGGAAAGGGTCACCCCCTCAAGAGCCGTCACGCCGTCATAGTCTGTCCAGACATCCTTTAAACTCGCTATCTCTTGGGGAGCCATGCCTACCTCATCGCCTGTGTTAGCTGTTCTATTACTGTACGCATATTAGGCATGTAGCTTTGGGCTAACGGATCTATGGACACAATTTCGCCGCCGATCTCTTTGGCAATTACTTCGGCGCTCTTTGTGGTGGACTGGGGCGAAACAAAAACCACCTTAATATCATCTTCTTTGGCCATCTCCACTGCATCTCTTATTTCTTTAGCCGTTGGCTCTTTGCCTGCGTGCTCAATCGGTATCTGCTCCAAACCGTATTCTTTCGCAAGATAACCCCAAGAAGGATGATACACCATAAATTTTTTCCCCCTGATTCCTTCCAATCTCTCTTTGATGAACCTGTCCAGCTGGATCAACTCGTCCAGATACTGATTCTTATTCTGGATATAATATTCCTCATTCCTCTGATCAATCTTGATCAGACCACCGCAGATATTCTCGACCATTATCCTGGCGTTTGCCGGAGAAAGCCACACATGCGGATCATTTCCCATCACCTCGATTCCCTCTGAGCTATTAACAACCATCATTTCTTTATTGACCCCAATGAGCTTCTCCATCCAGATCAACTCAAACTCCACTCCCGATCCCACCTTAACATACATCTTCGCCCGGCTAACCTTCTTCAACTGACTCGGCTTCGGTTCATAGGTATGAGGGCTTGCCCCCGGAGGCACCATAACCGCAACTTCCACCTTATCTTTTCCCACACTCTCAACAAAATCCGCCAACGGAGGTATGGTGACAACCACCCGTGTCTTTTGTTCTTGATCTACTTCCCCCTTCTTTGCGCAAGAGAATCCAAGCATCAAGGCAACTGTTAACAGCGCAGATACGAATGTCACCAATCGGTTTTTACTTCCGTGCTTCATTATGAAATTTCGTTGCTGTTTTTGCTATTGATTTCCAGACCAAGGCGGGAAAACGCAATCGTCCAATCCTACACCTAAAGTTACCATCCCTGTGACAATAGCAAGGTGAGTATCATCTGGTTTCCCCAGTCTATTCCATACCTCTCTCAGCACTTCGATGTACTCATTACGGTTAAGCAATTGCAGTGCGGGGTAAGAATTCACAACAACTACTAAGGAACACCTCGCGCATCCCTCTGCTATGGTGGTCTGGTTTAACTGATCCACCTTTTCCCGAAACCTCGCTAGCATCCACTCTGTCAAATCAGACGACCGCCTTTTGTGGTCAGGATATCTGTATGCCGTGCGACTGGAGCAAACAACTTCAACAGCATACCTTGTGCCCATATGGGTAGCTCGAATATCAGCACCCCGCTCCCTTCGTGAGGCGCTAAGCAGCTTGATATCCGCAAATGCCTGATCGTGCAAGAATCCCACCCCCCGTAATTCGGCTATCATAGCGTCAAAACGCTCAGGATCCAGGTCCGCAGCGTTGAAGTCCGTACCCCGCATCAGGCTCTTGTTGTCACATTTCAGAATCTGCCGCATTGACCCAAAGAAACCATCCAAACTCCTAACTGTGCTGTCGGGATTCTCTTGAAGCATTGTCAGGAGCCAGCTGGACTTCTTCGCCTGGATTGCGTTGATGATCCAATCCCGAACCTCTTTAGGCAATTCGGGGTATTTTGCGAATTCCGTTTCCAGTCCTTCAAGAAAAGCACCTTGTTCGTCCATTGCTTCCTTTGCTCTGGCATTTCCTAACGCATGTGCGTCCAATCGATTGGCACTTTCCCCCTATAGAGCACGAATATACAAGAAATCCTGTTCCTCCTCAAGACCCTTCCTCGGATTCCAACCAGCGATCACAGTCACTCCGCAATTTGCTGTTCCCCCTGATGGTGGTTGCGGAATAGGCGCAAATCCGACGCGGATAGGTTCTCTTGTCGAAGGCCTTCGCATCTCTACCTTTATTGGGCATTGGTAATTGAATCGTGACGATTCACCATTGCAATAGACAGCAATTCTTCCACTTTTGAATTCATCGTCGAAAGGAACGATAACGTCAATTTCAGTTCCTCTGGTCTTCACTTCTTTTGTGTATTTAGTAAGTGGATCAAGAGAATCGGCTGTAACAGTAGCAATGTGTTCGCCTCTCCATTTCTTCAACGGAATGGTATTGATAGGCCCGGCTAGGGCGCCCCGGCAAGAATGAACATGAACCTGCCCAGATTCATGAATAGAAAGTTTCGGGATTTTGTCCGATTTAAATTGGTCTAGGTACAAGAACGTTTGTTGCATCTCATGTTCTGGCATCGATTGATCTCCGTAGAAATATCTACCCTTTGGCCCATATGGGAAAAAATAAAGACTCGCATCTTGTTGCCCAAGAGCAACCTTAAACAATGCCTTGTAGTCCCCACAGTGCCGTATGAGAATGCGTATCTCTCGGATTTGAGCCATAGAAGAAATTAATTCTTTACTCGGCGAATGGCTCACAGGCCATCGACCGTCATTATCCGGTCAGGCATTGCTGCCTAACCTACGGACATCATCAAACCGAATCTCTTATCTTCTCTAATTCAATTTCTACTTGTTCTCCGCTCTCCATATCCTTCAAAATGGCTCTGCCTTTTTTGATTTCATCCTTGCCGACTATTAGCACTTTCTTTGCTTTCTGGCGGTCAGCTTCTCTCATTTGAGCTTTCAGGCTTCGGCTCAAATAGTCCGTTTCACAGATCAGGTTTTTTGCTCTTAAATCCTTCATCAACTTCATCGCAAAAGCTTTGGCCTCATCTCCCAACGCAGCAATAAACAAATCCAGACTCTTTTCTTCCAGGTTCAGCTTTTTCTCCATCTTAAGGGCCAGAATATATCTCTCTATTCCAGCGGCAAACCCAATGGCTGGAGTACTTTTTCCACCCAACTCCTCAACCAGAAGGTCATAGCGCCCGCCGCCGCACAAAGTATCCTGGGTGCCCAGAAGTTTTGATTTCAGTTCAAAGGCGGTCTTGGTGTAATAGTCCAGACCCCGCACCAATCTCTTATCCTCGAAATAATCTATCTTCAGCTTATTCAGAAATCCCTTGACCAATTCATAATGCTTCTTGCACTCCTCACACAGAAAATCAACCATCACCGGAGCATCTTTCAGCTTGTCGATGCATTCCTCTTTCTTGCAGTCGAACATCCGCAACGGATTTCGCAGGTAGCGGGTCTTACAATCTTCACACAACTCGCCTACCTTATCCTTCATGAAACCCAAGAATTTATCCCTGTGAATCGGTCGACACTTTGGGCAGCCGATGCTGTTGACATGCAGCTTGAAATCGGTGATGCCCAGATCAAGACAGGTTTTGACTGCCAGTTCTATCATCTCGGCATCCAGCGAAGGCTCAAGCGAGCCGATGGCTTCAACGCCAAACTGATTGAATTCTCGCAAGCGTCCTTTCTGCGGCCTTTCCTGCCGGAACATGAGACCGAAATAGAAGAGCTTGACTAAAGGGAACCTCTCTCCCAGGCTGTGCTCCAGATAAGCCCTCACCACTCCTGCTGTTCCCTCGGGCCTTAAAGTCAAGCTTCTTTTCCCCTGATCCAGAAAGGTATACATCTCCTTCTGGACGATGTCCGTGTCCTCACCTATGCTCCGGGAGAAAAGATCGGTCTCCTCGAAGATGGGAGTGCGAATCTCCTTGTAGTTATAAAAAGAGATTATCTTTCTTACCCTCTCCTCCAGATACTGCCATTTGAAAGAATCTTCGGGCAAAAGATCATGCGTTCCGTACGATGCTCTGTGTCTCATATTCTTATCCCACCGGTTGTTTTGGCGCCAGAACCTGGCTGGATCTGACAGTTCGTTTGGCCTGTAGTCGCTCGATTTATCGAGCCCGACTGTACTTGCTCAATTTGTTGAGCCCACTTGTAGTTGCTCAATTCATTGAGCCTAAGAGCGGCTCCCCACAAATCGGGCAACTACATTAACCTTGAAAAAATATAATAGCAATTTGCTCGTTTAAAGTCAACGATGAATTGAATTCTCTGTTGGTTTGCCTGAAGGAGGTAGGATTTGAGAATGCGCCCGTTGGAAGTCGTCTCGTTGCGCTTCAAAAACGTCTTTAGGTCTTTATGGGAGGATAGGACGGTTAGCCGGCGGAGGTAGAATTTCAGACAGGTCGCATATCCGGCTCAAGTTACCACCGGATGCGTCTCGATCTTTCTATTTAGGATTCTCAAAGAGGGTCGGACGAGGGCTTTTTGCCTGTCGAGTACGTGCATTATCAGATGGGTAAGTATCATATGCAAATCTTCCGATATCTGCATATCGTCTATGGGAACGTGGACACAGTACTGCGCGATTTCTTTGAGCTTTCCTCCGGAATATCCGCAAAAACCTATGGTTATGCCGCCATTCTGGTTGGCATACTCGATGGCTTTGATCACGTTCCCCGATTTTCCGCTCCCCGAAATTCCTATCACATAGTCTTTGGGACTGAAAAAGTTTTTCAGTTGCTCCACGAAGACGTTTTCATACGAAACGTCGTTTGCGTACGCCAGGAGAATGGGAAGGTTGTCGTTAAGAGACATGACCTTGAATCTCTTTCTTTTTCCGTAAGAAAGGCCCTTGTTGAAATCGCAGGCCAGATGAGAGGCGGTTGAGCCACTGCCGCCGTTGCCCATGATAAAAACCTGCCGCTCCTCTTCGTACGCTTTCTGCAGCAGCTTTATGACCGTATCGATGCTCTTTCTGTCCGTTGCGTCGATCGCACCTTTCAGCATCGAGAAATAGTCTTCTATGTCATCCAAAAAATTCATGGCACCGCGATTCATTCGTTGTTTCCGATGTAGATTACCTTGGCCCCCTCGAAGTCGAACCTGAATTTCAGCTCCTTCAAATTGGACAAAGCCAGCCTCAACTTCTCCTGATCTTCCTTTTCGCAATAGAAAAGCAAAAACCCTCCTCCACCTGCACCCAAAAGTTTTCCGCCTTTGGCCCCGTTTTCTAAGGCCATGTCATACCAGTGATTGATCTCGCCGTTTGAGATGCCGGAAGCCAGAGTCTTCTTCAACAGCCAGCCTTCATGAAGTATTTCTCCGAACAGGGAAAGATTGTTGTTCTGAAGTGATTCCAAGAGAGCCTGGGCCAGCTCGGCCATTTTCTTCAAGTTATCAAACTTATCGCGTTTCTTTGTATTCTTTTTTTGCTCTTTTAGTATGGCAGATGCCGACCTGACGTCCCCGGTATAGAACATTAGCAGATTTTCCTGCAGCTCTCTCATGGTCTCGGATTTCATTATGACCGGGTCGACAGAGACCGTTCCGTCCGCATGAAATTTAATGAAGTTCAAGCCTCCGTATGAGGCGGCATACTGATCCTGCTTGCCAATAGGTTCTTTCAGTTTATTGATCTCTATTTCACAGGCTTCTTCTGCCAATTTCTCTTTGGAGGCAAAAATGCCCAGATGAGAATACAGGGTCAACAGAAGCCCGACCGTAAAGGACGAGGAAGATCCCAATCCCGTTCCTGCAGGAACGTCGGCAGTGGTGGTGATTTCCACGCCGTTGACTTTAAGATCATACAAGACTTGTCGAAAACACTTGTGTTCGATTTCATTGTAAGAAGAAACGCACTCGGTTTTGGAATATTTCAGCCAGGTTTGGTTGCTGTCGAAATAAGGATGAGCCGAGATATACATATACTTATTTATGGCCGTACTCAAAACGCAGCCCGGATGCCGGGAGTAAAAGGCCTCCAAATCCGTTCCTCCGCCGGCAAAGCTGATTCTAAAAGGAGTTCTGGCAATTATCATACCGGCACCTCCTCCGTCCCCACCACCAGGTCAGCGAATTCCCTGGTTTTCTTGACTATCTCGATCTCGTCCTTTTCTCTTCTTTCAAACAATTTCTCGATCCCCTCTGAGGGAAGATTCTTGTACGAGTAGAAATCGATAAATCTATCCTTTCTCACGCCATCTGGTATTCCCAGGTAGACTGAGCAATCCGATTTTTCTCTCAGTTCCGGAATGTCCAAAACCACAACCCCTTCGACTATCAGCCCAAAATCTCCCTTCAACGCAAACCGGGCAACCTCTCCGGTTCTTTTTCTGGTCTTCGGATCGTATTTGGGAAGGTCAACCTCCTCACCTCGCAATAGCAACCTCAAGCTCTCTGTGATCTCTCCGTAATCATATCTGTCCCTGACCGTCATCTCCTCGGTTCTTCTGTCAACATCCAGAATCCAGTGATCCAATCCGAGGATTTCGAGCTTTTTGCCCTTCTTTGCGAAGGCCATCTTGATCACCTGGGCGAAGGTGGATTTGCCGCTCCGGGACGCTCCCCCGACTAGGATAAGAGGCTGCTCTTTGCTCTTTATGCTCTCGAAGATCCGAAGCGCCTTTTCTTCCAAAACGGGGTAATCGTGGATGATGAAGTTTACCGCTTCATTTAAATTGGAAAAGACAAAATCCGGCCTCGCCTGGTATTTGCCGTCTTCCCCCCCCAAACCCGTTCTCACCAGAATGGATGGCATGCCGGCCGCTTTGGCGGTTTGAATGTCGGTGGTCGAGTCTCCTATGCAGAAGGAAATTCCTGGATCGACCTTCAGATCCTGGCAGGCCTTTTGGATAAGGCCAACTTTAGGCTTTCTGCACTGGCAATCTATCTTGAACTCCAACTTCTCCTCGGGATACCCCTTGTCCGGGTGATGAGGGCAGAAGTAGATTCGGTCCAGGTAAGCTCCTTTTTCTCCCAACAAAGTCTCCATCTTTTTGTGAATCTTGCCAACCTCTTCCATCGAACATAATCCTCTGGCAACCACCGGCTGGTTGGTGACCACCACGGTCAGGTATCCCGACTGGTTGATTTCCCTTATGGCTTCGCAGACATGGGGCAACAGACGAAAATCCTCTATCCTGTGAAGAAGGTCCCTTTCTTCGTTTATCACCCCATCCCGGTCAAGAAAGATGGCCTTTTGTTTGTTGGAGATATTGGCTTGGCTTACCCTTCCGGAAAGGTAATCCCCAGAGACCTCATCATATCTGTCTGGAGTCCCAATGTCCTTCAGGTATTCACTGGTTTGATATCCCAAAAGATGGCCGCCTTTTCTCAATACGCGGGAGAAAACGTCCTTGCCAAAATCGCTGGCAACATCTTTCTCTACAAAGTCGAGAATCTCGCAAGAGCAGACGTACAAAGCAGCGCTAACCAGGTTTCTGTAAAACTTGTCGCTCCGGCGGGGTTTGGGATGAAAATGTGTGATCCGGTCATTCTCGTCTATGTCCACCAGGTCGCTATCATATGGATGTGAGTTAGGATGGAGCGCAAGCGTGGCCAAGGGTGATCTTGCTTTATGGAAATCGACCAATCTTCCCAGGTTCATATCCATCAACACATCACCGTAAAGCACCAAAAAATCACCGTCCGTCCAATCCTCCACCGCTTTTACCGCCCCCGCAGTTCCCAATGGAGCCTCCTCCCGGTGATAGGTAATGCTAACTCCCCACCTTTCTCCGTTTCCGAAATAACTCTCTATCACCTCTCCCTTGTGGCCTGTCAGCAAGATTATATCCCTCATATCATATCGCTTTGCCAACTCAATTTGATGTTCTAGGATTGGCTTGTCCGCAACCTTGATCATTGGCTTAGGGAAACCTTCAGCAAAAGCTCCCATACGGCTTCCTCGGCCGCCTGCAAGAATGACTACTTTCATTTCTCTCCCAGAAAATGAGATGCTGTTCTTTCTAAGCCAGCCTTCAAATCGTATCTTGGAGACCATCCAAGAGACAGTAGCTTTCCGATGTCGGCAAACTCTTCCGGAAATTCGTCTTTTCTGAGCCTTGACTCATCAACCTTAATGGTTACTTTCCTGGCAAAAATCTTTTCTATTATCTTGACGATGTCTGAGGCCGAATGCGGTCTTCCACTGCCTACGTTAAACACATTCAGGTTCTCTGACATTTCCTTTCCCAACACCGTGATTATGGCCTCGACAACGTCCTCTATGAAAATGTAATCCCTCTTGTCACAGGTATTCCCCAGCGTAATCTGGCTGTTTCCGTCCTGCAGTTGCGACAATATGGTTGGAATCAGAAAATAATCCCTTTGTCCGGGACCGTAAACGTTGAACATTCTCACTATGACGTACTGCTGGGTGCTTTCACTGGAAAAGAAGTCGATGAGCTTCTCGGCAATCAATTTCGTTTTGCCCAAGATGTTTATGGGAGTGGTGGGATGATCCTCTGACAACGGCAATTCTTGAATCCTCCCGTACACCTTACCTGTGGATGCGAATATGAACTTGGTGGATTCTGTGTTTTTGAATTCCTCCAACAGATTCAATGTCCCTTCAAGGTTGATCCTCAGTGTTCTCTCCTTATGCTTGGTCAATTCTTCGTGAGTTGTCAGCGCGGCCAGGTGAATCATTGCATCAAACGTTGAGTTTCTGAAGTACAGACTCAACTTCTCTCTGTCCAAAATGTCCACACTTGTCCAATGATAGTTTGGATGGTCTATTCCCGACGCAGGAGGCAGCGAGATTCCATAAACTTCATATCCTTCTGCCAACAGCTTGACTGTTAGATGCCTTCCGATAAAACCCTCGCTGCCTGTTATCAAGACCCTTCCCATGATCAATACAGTCCTTTGTCAAGGAAATCTCGCCAGTAATTCAATATGTCTCCTAGAGTATCCTCGAAAGATATTTCCGGCTTCCATCCTGTCAGGTTCCGAAATTTGGAGCAATCGCCTATTAAATATTTGAGTTCCGTAGGCCTCACCCTTGCCGAGCTTACCTCATATTTGATTCCCTTGACTGTTGACAGCAAAATCAGTCTTTCCAGACACTCTTTGATAGTACATACATTATCCGAGCCAATAAGATAGAGCTGGCCGGGGACACATTTTTGCATGGCTAACCAATAGGCCCTTACCATATCCCTCACATGAGTGAAATTCCTTTTGGCATCCAGGTTGCCTACTTTCACGATTGGCTCCTGCAGCCCCCGCTCGATCCGTGCAATCTGGTATGCGAAGGATGCCAGGGCGCCAGACACGTCTCTTCTCGGTCCTTCATGGTTAAACGCTCTTGTTCTCAATATCTCCAGTCCGTACGAGGCATAGTAGGATTGACAAACTGCATCCTGCGCCACCTTGCTTGCTGCATAGTGATTAACCGGAGATATCTCGGAATGCTCTGTAATCGGAAGATTTTCAGGGTCGACGTCGCCGAATTCCTCTGGTGTGCATGAGACTAAAATCCTTGGTTTAATTCCATGTTTCAGAACTGACTCAAATAGATTTATCGTGCCTATTGCATTGACCTGCATATAGGCAGCCGGCATATTCCATGACGGGGTCACCCAGCTCAAAGCGCCCAGGTGATAAATTTCATCCGGGCTGGAGGTCTTCACCGCATTCTCCACGCTTGTGGGGTCTATTAGATCTCCTTCGATCCAATTGATCCTGTCGAGGATATGTCTAACATTACGAAAACGAGCGTTGACTCTTCTGAAGCCGTAAAGTGCGGCCTCCGGCTCTTTCTCCAACAACAAATCGGCCAGATGACTCCCCACAAATCCAGTGATACCGGTGATCAAAATTTTCTTCATAGTCTCTCCTTAATGGCAGCTGATTTTTCCATAGAGCGCCTGACGACACCGTCCATATTCAGATATTCGAATTCGCCGAATCTGCCGTGAAGATAAATTCCTTCTCTTTCATAAAAATCCTTGATACAGTCTGTATTCTTCCTGTGATCCAGATCATAGATGACGTAAGCAAAGTCGAATCTCTTGAGTGTGGTAAAATTGACGTCCTCTCTTCTTTCGATGAAGCCTATTTTGATCAGCCCTTCTATCATCCTTTCGATGATCTGCCGGTCTGAAGAGGTGTCCAGAAGATCGTTTTTTCTGTAAGTCACCTCCAACATATAGGTCACCGTTTTCTCTTTGCGATACGCGTCGCCCAAGTAATCGACCTTCGACAACCGGTGAAATATCACCTCTTTTTCCGGAATCATGAAGGCGAAATTGTCTTTTGCCTTATCTACTTTTACATTGACCATTCCTATCATTATGGAGTTGTATTTCAGTGCATCCGCAGCCCTCCCTATCCTGTCATTGCTTTCGGTGATCCGGACTAAGGTTGGGATCGGAACGGTGGAAACCACCAGATCGAAAACGGCTTTTCTGCCATCGCCGGATTCCACCTCCCACCTGTCATTAAGCTTCCTCAGCACCTTGACCTCATCATCGACGTGTATCAGCACTTTTGAATTCAGACCCCCTCTGAACGATTCAACCAGCGTCTGAATACCTCCGCTTTTGGGATAGTAAAAATATAGCTGATGCAGATACCCTTCGGTCTCGATTCCGTTGGCGCTTCTCAAAATGTCCTCATCCGGAGGTCGGGGAATGCGTTCCACCATCTGAGTATCCATAAAGGCGGGGTCGAATTTCCATATTTTTTCATTGTAGGGCCGAAGATAAAGGCTGGTGATCCCCTCCCCGAACGTCTTCAAAAAGAAAGCCAACATGTTTTGGGCCGGATGATCCCGATAGGGATTGTTCAAAAACGTGTTTACGCAGTACTCCCTCTCTTTTGCCGGCAGTGCGGAAAGTCCGTTTTCAAAAGGATATTTCACCAATCTGTCTTTGTAGAGTATCCGGTTGGATCTTCTGATCTTCTGCAGATTGTCTCCCAGCAAGTTGACCAAAAACTCCAAGATCTTTTGGTCTTTGGAGAATATTATGTGAGGGCCGATATCGTATCTCACTCCATTCATCTCAAATGACCTGCACAGCCCCCCGATGGTTTTCTCCTTCTCGAATATCTCTATCCTCTCGACTTTCTTGTCATCCTGTAAGAAATAACTCAGGCTGAGTCCGCTCAGCCCACCTCCTAACACCGCAATTCTCATGGTTTTCCTAAAGCTCTTCGATTAGTGGTCGAAAGGCCGCCAAATACCGGGTCTCTGAACACTCTCAAGATGAAAGTGGCTGCGCTTCTTAGCACCAGAGCCCTTCGACAATATGTTGTTTTTCACGAAGCTCTCGGGTATTCGGTTATCGGATATCCTATGCTGCGGATCCATCCTGACAGACAGCCGATCGATCTATGATGAAATCGAAGGCGCCAAGGGTAGAGACTCGACTCAGGCTCTCAAGCAGCCAAACACAGAATCATCATGGATGGACGAAAGTTCCGATTCTTGATTGACTCTGAACCTTACGTAGTAATCGTGGGGACGATTTTTCTTGGGGACGTTCTTTCTTCTTATCGACAATTCTTGGCAAAAGTTTTAGGGCTCTTTTTGGATTTTTTCAAGTGCAGGTTTTTGCAGAGCATCGCCTGCGAGAATCGCCAAGCCTGCTGCCTGACCGCCAATTGTGCCGCTCGCTACCATCATAGGGTAAACATACGGGTCTATTCAGGCAAAAGTGATTAAGGGCGAAAAAACAGGAGACGTCTGATTTCGGTTCGGTATCCGTATCCCTATCGTCTTCTTAAACCTCCCGGCAAGATGGACCTTACTGGACATTCCCCAGAATTTTGGACGATGCCGGTCTAGGTAGAGGTGTAGCAGGTGCATATGCGGAATATCATGTGGAAAGAGGTTCCTCTGGGATTTTAGGTTGGCTAAATTGAGGAGATAAACTCTCATGAAGCTAACCTATGGTATGGCAAGAGGAGCTACTCCATGGAAGGAGGGGAGATGGTAGTCGCAGACTTTTAGTCTGCGGGGAGGCGAGAAAATGCGGAAACTCCCCGAACCTTATCATTCACCTTTCTTAGCTCGTCTTAAACCAGGCAAAGCTTCTTCGGAAAAATGAAAAAGAGACTTTCGGGAGGAAGTTGAGTTTCCGGAAAGAACCTGTCGGGGTGCCAACGGCCTAAAGAGCCAAGAAGGTCTTTGGCCCATCAAACTTCAAAGCCACTAGAAAGGCGGTCGGCGGGTGGGGATTGAACTGGGTATGGATCACGAAGTCACCCTCGCTTCGGCGCGAGGACAGACAGAACCTTGCGCCTTTGACTTAAGGTACCTCGAAGTAATAACCGTCGAACGACGGAAAGCACTAGAATTCGAAGCCCAGCGAAAAGCGGTGCACGCTCTGCAGCCGGGAGAAATCCGCCCAGGCGTAATTTATATCCAGGTTGGTCTTCTCGCCGGCTTTGAGTTTCACGCCACCGCCAAAGGTGAGCCCCTCCTCCTCATAATTGAACTTGTAACCTGCCCTTAAGGAAAAAAGCTCTTTCCACAGATACTCGCCGCCAAGGCTGGCTTGCTGGGTGTTGTCATTGGGATGCTTGGCTTCCATGGAGACGGTCAATTTGGATTCCGGCGATTCTATCACATCATATGCCATTCCGAACCTGAAGGTGAGTGGCAGATCATAAGGATCCACCGCCAGCTTGGATTTCACGTCGTCGTAGTTGGGGTTTTCCGGCTGGGGATCGAGATAGGCGCTCAGCTCGGGACCGTCCATCTTCATCTCCGGACCTAAATTGGCGATGTTCATCCCCATCCTTAAACTTCTGAAGCCGGTGTAGAACAGGGTCCCGAAATCGAAGGCGAATCCGGAAGCCCTCTCCTCGGAGATTCTCTCCCAGATGTATTTTCCGCTCAGCCCCACCGAGAACCTGTCCGTCATCTTTCGGGCATACCCTAAAGAAAGACAGTAAGAAGAGGCGGTGAAGGTCTCTCCCGTCCCTTCCGGCTCCTCCACGGTGGTCACCTCCATCTCCCCCATGCTCAATGCGGTCACACTGAGCCCGAAGGCGGAATAATCCCCCAGGGGCTTGCCCAAGCTGACGTGGTTCAATTGAACGTCTCCTATCCAATCCACGTTGGTCAACGAGAGATTGGTCGAGGAGAGCCCAGTCAGGCCGGCGGGATTCCAGTACATGGCATAAGCGTCGTTGACGCAGGCCACTGAGGCTTCACCCATGCCCACATATCTTGCTCCCATTCCGACTTTCAAGAATTGCGCTCCCGCTGTGCCCACCTTGGAGAATTCACCCGCTGATGCCGCGCTTACCAAACCGGAAAGAAACACCACCACAATCACAAAGCAGATTTTTCTTCTCATTTTTTTCACCCCGCTTTAGATAGTATCCTCGATTCTAAAGAATCAGCTAGCCAAGACTTAATGTCCGTTTAATCCGTTCCATCCGTTGACCGCTGACCTATTTGATCACCGCGAATTTCCCCATCTTCTCCCCGTATCCGGACTGAACGTGATAAAAATATACTCCGGCTACGATCCCTTGCTGGTTCTCGCTCAACATGTCCCAATCTTCGGTCCCGGTGAGGTTTTCATGTTGGATGGTCTTGACCAGATCTCCCGCCAACGTGTAAATGCGGATGGTACAGACGTCCGGGAGATGGGTGAATTGAATCTTCCTCACTCCCTCCCGGGTCTCCCACACGGCATGACCCAAATAAGGATTGGGAACCACCTTGATTTCTGACAATTTATCTTTAGCTGATTGGGCGTTTACTCTGCCCGCATTGAAGTCGAACTCATCATCCGAAGAATTCAACCCCGCTCCTTCGATTCGGAAGACGTCCCCCACGCCGTAATCGACGTCGGTGGTGTCGAACCGGAAAAACCACACATGATAGTAAGGCCAAACCTCCGGGTGCGGTTCACCGTCGTAAGGAACGTTCACGATATCGATATATTCCTTATTATCGGGCGTCCACGCGCCGTTGAAGTCCCGGTCATATATCTCCGCCAAGACCTGTACGTTCTCTGAGGTGTTCCAGACCTCGAAAGGCACGGCTACCGGAGTCACGTCATCGAAGAAGCTGTAAGCTTGGGACCCTTGCGAGGTGAATCTTATCTCGTAGGTCGAGTGGAAATGGATGTCTCCTCCCAGGGGCCACCCAAAGGTCTCGCCCACGGTTCCGTAAAAGTATCCCATGTGCAGGGTAGTCTCCTCTGCACTTACCCATCCGGTTTGACCGTAGGAGCGTGGGATCTTTTCTCCGTTAGTGACGATCACCTGAATGCCATCCACCACCGCGTAGCTCTCTACGTTTCCCGACTGTTCCGTCTGGTCTTTTAGAACCGTGTCCCCGGTGGTCACGTCAATCACGTGCCAGTAGGTGGTAAAGGGATCCTCAAAAAAGGCCACCTTGTAATCATGTCCGGTCAGAACATTTGGGTCGAAGACCAACGGGGTAACCCAACCATCGCTTCCCTCCTCGGTGCCGTAATAGTTGTGCACCACCGAGGCGCTTGCCGGGAGAAACCCGGCAGGGTCGGTACGGGGAATGGCGAAGGCGCAGTTGGAATCCTCACCCGGTCTACCATAGGCGGTCTGCAAAGGATCGACAATCGAGTCACCTGCATCGAAGGAGACCAGCGAATACCAATATTCTATCCCGTTGGTCAGGTTGCTGTCGATAAAGGTATGAGGTAAGATGTCCCCCTCTTCTCCTTTCTGGTAGATGGCTATGGGAACGTAATCGGGGCCCAAGCTTCCGTCCGGATTTCTCACCAGATCCCCCCAGCTTGCTCCCATGTCGGTGGTACGATAGATCTTGTAACCTTGAAAATCGATCTCTCCGGTCAAGGGGTCGATAAAGAGCTCCGAGCAGTTGCTCCAGCAGAGTTTAACCTTTTCATATCCGGGCGCAGCCACCAGCTTGGCCGGCTTGGGAGGCTCCGGGCCGACGAAATGGTTATCGTATACGGTTTGGGCCATAGCTGCGTTCTTCTTGAGTTCCTCCTCGGTATACCCCGCCACCAGAGCAAAGACCACCCGAACGGTTTTGCCGGAAGTCAGGTTTATTCCTCGAGTGCACTGAACGTAATACTGATCCGTGGGAGGGAGACTCTGGTCGAACTGTTGGCTGTTGATGAATTCATATTTACCTGGATCGTCTGCGGGCAGATTCTCCCACCTTCCGGTTCTGAAGGCGGTCATCCCAATGTTGTCCGGGGTTTCGATGTACCTGGTCCCCATGACTCCGCATTTTACCGAAGGCCCCCAACCGGGGTCATAGCCATCCTGGTCATAGGTCCAAGCCAAATTCATGGAGGAGTCGAAGGCGACCAGATCACCCAACCTGCCGTTCTCATGGGTAGGGGGATGGTACCCACCCACATCGAAATCACAGTACAGGCCGAAGGCAAAATCGGCGTAATCATCTTGGCTTGTGTTTTTGATCTCCAAAACCACAAAAAGATAATCCTGGTTGTATTCGTAATTCCACTGGTAGATGGTCTGAGTCATCTGGAGCTCCAAGACGGACACTCCGCTGTTGGCGTCGCTGAAGCGGTAGTGGCTTTCCTGAAGCGAGATTGGACCGGCCTCCACGAAGCCTACGTCAAAACTCCAGACCTGATTATGAACCCAGTCTTCTGTCTGGCTGTCCCACACTCTCCAACCGTAGGCAGCCTTGCCGATTCCCAGTCCTGCCGTATCAGTGGGATCATAATTATAGGAGGTGGGATCGGTGGAGAGATGTATGCGATAGCCTTCCTCCCCGTTGACCAGGGTGGCAATGGGCATGAAATCGTCGTCGGTATTGCCCACCGCGGTATCTCCATTCGGTTTCACCGCGCCCATCCAGTATTTGATCTCGGCTAGGTAATTATGTTCAGACCCCTTGGGCCACTCTCCCGAGGGAAAGCCATAATCCATCTGTCCCCCGATCTGTCCCCAGTTCTGCACGGTGGTAACGATATTCCCTTTGTTGTGAAAGATCTGATCTTGCATGGGGGTGGGGGGATCGAAGCTGGTCAGGTGAGCTGACCACGTCCACCCCGCAAACCAAAGAGAAAAAGTCACCACCACTAAAACGGGAATCATTCTCTTTGCCGACTTTCTGCGATTCATCTCTTCTCCTCCTTAGAATTTGGAATCTTCATCTTAGGACCCTTCCCAGTTTGTGGAAAGGGGGAATCCGCGGGATGGCCTTAGAATACAAACTCCATACCCCACCTAAGAGTCCGCGGGGAGTCGTAATTCTGCGGATCCTTGGCCAGAAGACGGTAATAATGATTAACGTCCTCGGCAGTGTAAGGGCCATCCCCATCCGGGTCCGCGGTCAACTCATAATGTCTTCCATCCTCGTTGGCCTTGCCGGTATTTGAATACACGTGGACGACGTTTCTTTTGTCAAAGAGATTCTCCACCTCGGTGAAAAAGCTTAGGTGAAAGTCCTTGCCCCCAAACAGGTAAAAGTCCTTGTTGAACTTCAAGTCCGCAGTATAGGTGGCGGGCATCCTTCCCTCGTTTAGAGCACCTATGCGGTTTCCCTGATCATCGGTCTTGGTGTAAGGCAGGCCGCTTCCGTACTTGGCCAAAACGTCCAATCCCCATGCTCCCGGCAGACTCATGCCTAAGAAGGCGCCCTGCCAGTCGCGAGGAACCCGGAAGTCCAAATTCACCGTTAGAGTGTGTCTTTGGTCAAATGATAAGGGATACTCTCTCACCGGCCAGACCGGCGCGCTTGTCCCTTGGGTGAAATAGTCGTAGTAGCCCTCGTAGGCAGTGGAGGCATTTCCTTTGGCTATCATGTAAGAATAATTCACGCTTCCCGACAGGTGGCTCTGATCCGGCCTCTTGGTCCAGATCACGTCCACCCCTTTCACCGATCCGAAATCGGCATTGGTGTACTGGGTGTATGAACCGCCCGCGTAGACGATCTGGCGGGTGCTGGTCAGGTTGGTCAGGTCCTTATAATAGGTGGTCACCTTCAAGGTCATGTCCGGGCGGAAAGCGTGATTTATACCCAATTCATAAGCCACGCTCTTCTCCGCCTCCATGTCCGGATTCCCCACCAGGGGAAAGCCGGTGGATAGGTCGGCCTGCAGATTGGTGAACATGAATTGATATTGCGGAACCTGGAAGTAGTAGCCATAGCTGAAGTGAATGACGGTCAAATCGGAGACCGGATGCGAAACGCCCAGCCTGGGTGAGAGCTGAGTCTTGGACTGGGTGTGCAGTTTTGTCTCCTTGGTGACCGGGTCGTTCCAAAAGTCTAAGTCCGCATCCAGATAATCAAACCTGATCCCGGCGTTGATGATTATCTCTCTCAACTCGATTTTGTCCTGGAGGTAAAATGCGGCATAATTGGGATTGACCTCATATCTCTCCCCATAGGGCCTGATGTTGAAGAATTGCTTGTCGTCCCACTTCAGTCTGTTGGCTCGATACTCTCCTCCCAGCTTGAGCTGGTTGTGCTTGTTCACCTGGCTGATCCAATCAAAACCAAAGCTGGTGTATTTGGTCCGACGGTAGTGGTAAACCGGATAGAAATCCGGGGCAGAGGTGAAACCGGTATTGAAAAAAGTGTCCGCATATTTGTAATTGTCGGTATGTATGGTCCCCACGTAGACTCCGTTGGAATCTTCGGCGTAACCAGGCCACTGATCCCAATAGAGACCAAAAAGTTGTTCTGGGGCCAGCTTGATGTCGGTATAAAAATGATTGACCTTAATCGTATAGATGGTATTCTTGCAAGTGGGAAATATGATCTTGGTCCCCAAATGGTAAGACTTGTTTTCGACCTTGCCCAAGCCGTCTAAGTTAAAATCATAGGAGATGTTATTGACATCCCGGTGTTGGTATCTTAAGAGATCCCGTTGATAGTAGCTGCCGCTTAGGACCAGCTTGAGGTTATTGGTGGGCTTCAAACTTATCTTGCCGGTCTCTGAGTGGTATTCCCTGCTATTGTGCGGAAGGTATCCTGCGTTTCTTCCCCATTCTCCGGAGAAAAAGAAAGAGGCGCGGTCGCTCTGACTGAAGGTCAAGGGCCCGCTTAAGTTAACCACCATGGACTGGTTGTCGTTTCTTTCCAGGCTTCCGTATTCAGCGGTGCGGACATCATAGAGACGGGTCGAACCGTCGTAGGCTTTGATCTTTCCTGCGAACTGTGGCCCTCCCTCCTTGGTGATCGCGCTCACTACCCCAGAGAGCGCCTCTCCGTATTCGGCCGTGAATCCTCCGGTGGTGAGGCTCAGCTCCTCCAAAGCATCCGGGGAGATCCGGGTTCCCGCCTGACCCACGAACGGATCCTGAACGGAGACATCATCCAGAAAGTAGCTGACCGTGCCGGCCCTTCCCCCCCGGACATGTACCAGCCCCACATCATCCTCCACCGTCCCCGCCATATTCAAGATCACGGCCTGGATGCCGACCGCATTGGGGAGATTGTCCAGCTGTTCTCTGATCACCATATCCGTGGAGGAGGTTAGATCCTT
Source organism: uncultured Ignavibacteria bacterium (assembly GCA_964588305.1). Lineage (GTDB taxonomy): Bacteria > Zixibacteria > MSB-5A5 > MSB-5A5 > SM1-73 > SM1-73. Next base: position 21,205 of record CAZPOP010000019.1, on the reverse strand, counting down.
CTGTATGATGGGTCGCTGGGCCACCACCGTGATGGCTCTCTCCAGCTCGATGGGCGAGGATTTCAACTCGAAATCCAAAGGAGTGGTTAAATCCAAAAGTACGGTCACCTTGGTCTTTTTCACCAACTGGTAGCCGATCAAAGAAGTTTCCACGCTATAAGTTCCCACTGGGACGTTTATCAGAAAATACTCGCCATCCTCGTCTGCGGAGGTTCCGATGCCGGTTCCCTTTATCATCACGGTGGCTCCCGGCAAAGCTGCCCCGGTCTGTTGGTCTTTGACAATCCCGGCTATTTTTCCGGAGGTCCCAGCCCGGACAGGTGCTGTGCTCCATAGGATTTGACCCAAAGCCAACAGTACTACAATGGTCACTCCAGCCATTCTTCCGGCCAGAGCCCCAACATTTCTACAAATATCTGCTTTGGTAATCAATTTTTACCCCCTCATTTGTTTGATTATTGAATTGGGTGTTTTTTTCTCTCCAGATTACAGAGGAACGCCGCTCTCAAAAGACCTTCGTATGAGTCCTTTTATGAATTTTCGTCCCTTGTTAGAGTTCCCAGATTCGAATGCCCAATAAGAGTTATTTCTGTTTGCTTAACTTCTTTGTCGACCTTCTCCTTCAAAACTTTAGTCAAAGTAATAAAGGTGATTCCCTTGCATTTCTAGATACTTACTTGCATGACAGATTCTGTCCGCAAACTAGGTCACTGATTGTTGTGTTTAACCCGCTACTTCATTCTTGAGCAGAGCCGGTAACTTTATCCTGAAGGTGGTCCCCTGATTCAGTTTGCTCTCAACCTCAATGGTTCCGTTGTGGTTATCGACTATTCTCTTGCACACGGTGAGCCCTATCCCGTGTCCCGGCTCTTTGGTGGTGAAGCCGCCCTGAAATATCCTTTTCACCTCTTGCTCAGACATACCCTTTCCAGTATCCTTGACCCAAATATGGATTTTTTTTCCGTCCTTATCGGAATCCGTGCCTACGGTGATGGTTCCCCCCTCACCTGTTCTTTTTCCCATCGCATCTGCGGCGTTGTTCAGCAGATTGTAGAGAACCTGTTGCATCTGCCCAGGGTCTGCGATCACTGGCTTAATCGTCTTCTTCAGCTCTTTTCTCAAGTCTATGTTCTTGAACCTGTTCTGAGGCAGGACGAAGAGTAAGGTCTTTTCTATCAGTTCATTCATGTTGCATTTTGCCTTTTCCGACTTCAAGCCGGAGAAATCCAGAAGCCCATCCACGAATCTCTGAGTCCTCTTCAGATTGTGGCCGATCGCGTTAACGTACTTTCGGAGAGAAGCCGGATCACCCTTATCTATGCTCCCGCCCAGTAATTCAAAATTGCCCATGATCACGGTCAGGTAGTTGTTGAGCTCATGTCCGATCTCTGCCGAGACTCTTCCCTTGGCGGCCATGCTTTCGAGTCCGATCATCTGTTCCTGTAACCTTTCCAGTTCCCGGTAAGAATTTCTGGATTCCTCCAGTAATGAAAGGTTCTCAATGGAGATGGCGGTCTGAATGCCTATGATGATCAAAAGCTTCAGATCCACCTCAGAGACTCTGCCTTGGGGAAAGGGCCCTTTAAGGTCAAGAAGCCCGTAAGTACGGTCGCCTTTCCTCAAGGGGACGGAAGTGACCTCGTGGTCCCCTTGAAAGATCGCATCGATTATGGGTTTAAAGGAAGGAAGATTTTGGTGCTGGCAGAAAATGGGATGTTCCTGCGGACTTTCACCTTGAGACACTCCCTCTATCTTTGACCATCCTGCAATATTCTCCGGGTCGACCGCTATTTTCGTCTCCTGGAAGAGGTTCTTGGACAAGTCCTGGCATAAAAAAAGTTCCACCTCGGCGGTATCTTCATTCCACAGAATGATGGAACCGACATTCAAGCTGCATTGCATCAAGGCGAAGCCTAACGACCACTTCAAAAGACCTCTCCTGTCTCCGGCAGTATACAATATCTTATGCAGATCAGACACCCGCGAAAGCTCTTGTCCCCTCGCATCCTCCGACACCTTACGTCTTTTCCGGATAGCATCTGCCACTGCACTTCTGATTTCGTGCAGATCGAAAGGCTTCAAAATATAATCATATGCCCCCTCCTGAATGGCCTCCTTGGCGGTATCCAAACTGGCATATCCGGTCATGAACAAGGCTCCAATGGCCGGGTTTATTTCATGGACAGCTTTGATCAACTCCACCCCATCCATCTCAGGCATCTTTATGTCGGTCAGAATGAAATCGTATTTCTCTTCCTTAATCTTCTTCAGAGCCTCCGTGGCACTCAAAACCCCAACTGTCTGGTGGCCATCGCTTCTCAAAGCATCACAGGCAAACTTGACCACGATCTCCTCGTCATCCACCACTAATATCTTGGCGGGTTCACGATATCCGATTTCGGATTTTCTTTCAACGTCAATCAATTTTTCTCTCCGGGCAAATCGGGGTTAGCTAGCTCTTCTGGTCCATCGGTTTCGGTGCTCGAATCCAAACTTGCCATTCGGGGCAAAGGGGGAAGGTGACAATTCTTTCGTTCAACCATTCATAATCTTCCACCCACAGCCTGGATCCGAGTTTGGTTACCGCTGGATTGGCTCCGATAACCTCCTTTTCATCCCGCCTTTAGCGCCAAGCGTACGGTTTCATGCTTTTGGCGAAATGTCAGGAACGCAAAGGCTCTCCTGGCAGGCCAATTTCCTCACCCTTTCAATGACGTTCCTGATCTCCTCTAAGTCGAAAGGCTTATGAATACAAACCAAGGCTCCTTCCCTCTTGGCCTGATTTGCGAGTTGATCTGGATAGCTGTCCATCATCACCACCGGCAAATGGGGGTATAAGCTTCGCATGGCTCTCACCGTCTCCAATCCGTTCATCACCGGCATATGCACATCCGAGAAGAAAAGCTCGAATTCCTGCTTTTGGGCTTCCCTGATGGCTTGAGCACCGTCGGCAACCGCGCTCACCTCATGACCATCATGTGTCAGCACTTCGCCAAGCAGCTTGCGTATGATGGGATCATCGTCTGCTACCAGAATTTTCATAGCTCCATTTGTTTTCGCAACCTGCGATTGATCGCCTCAACTTGATTCAAATAAAGACAATAAGGATATTGGGAATGATCAATTGTATTATCGACAGATTGGAACCGGACTTCAGAATAAATCTCTCCTTCCAGACTGAGTCTCAGGCAGACGCCTGCCCATCTGGACGGGATGAGGTCACAACCATCCCTTCAGGGTGATCGTGTTGGTCTTGAGAATCAGATCCATCGGACTTTGTCTTCCAGGGCAAAACCACGGTGAAGGTGGACCCCTCCCCCTCGGTGCTTTCCACCTTGATGTCTCCTCCGTGATCCTTGACTATGCCATAAGTGACAGATAGACCCAAACCGGTTCCTTGTCCCACCTTCTTGGTGGTGAAGAAAGGCTCAAAAATCTTACCTAAATCCTCTTTTGAGATACCTTTCCCGGTGTCAGCAAAAGAGATCTCCAAACTCTTTTTGTCCTCGGATGAGGTGGTCAGGACGCTCAGTTTGCCTCCCTCGGGCATGGCCTGGATGGCGTTCAAGATCAAGTTGGTGAAAACCTGTTGCAGCTGGCTGGGGTGTCCGGCTACAGGAGACAAAGAGGCGGAGAGCTCCTGTTCCAGTTTCACCTTGTGCCTCTCCAATTGGTGCTTTACAAAAGCAAAGGTTTCCCTTAAGACAGAATTGACGTCGGTGGGCTGAAAGTCCTGTTTGACGGAAGCCCGGCTGAACTTCAAAAGGTTTTGAATGATGGCCTTACACCTTTTGGACTGCTGCTCCATATCTTTCAGATACTGAGAATAGTTGGCCAGGTCTTCTGCCGTCAGCTCGGTCAACGGTTTTTGGGATATCTTCTCCAGGGCAAATTGACAATACCCTAAAATGCCGCTTAAGGGATTGTTCAGCTCATGGGCCACGCCTGCTGCCAGCTCGCCTATGGCGGCCATCTTGCCGGCCTGGACCAGTTGCGCTTGAGTCTGTTTTAAGTCTTTTAGCGCGTTCTCCAACTCAGCATTGGCCCTCTCAAGGTTCCGGGTATGATCCCTCACCTGCATCTCCAGCTCTTTCTGTCCGGTTATGTCCCGTAGGGTTTCCAGAATATATCTCTCCCCGGTCTCATCCTGAAAGGGAGCGGCGGCCAGTTCGTAATAATTTCCTTGTGAATCCTGGTCCAGATAGGTAAAGGACTTCTTGCCTTTCACCAAGATCTCGTCTATAGGACAGATCTCGCATTTCTCCTTCCGCCCTTTGAATGTCTGGTAACACTTCTGTCCGATCTGATCTCCGAAAATGTCAATCAGAGATCTGTTCATAAATTTGATATTGCAGTCCTTGTCCTCGATCACGATCCCCAGGTTAGGAGAATTGATGATCGCATCTAATCGGTTGTACTCGGCTTGCAGGAGTCTGGTGGTTCTTTCCAGATCGACGGTTCTTTCTTTCACCTTATTTTCCAGGGTTCTATTGTATTCCTCGATTTTCTCCCGGGACTCTTTCAGCGAATTGGTCATTCGGTTGAAAGCATAAGCCAAGAGTCCGATCTCGTCCCTTCTATTTATCTTGACCATCTGGGCTAAGTCCCCGTTGGCCACCTTATCTGTGGCGAAGACCAGTCTTTGGATAGGCTTCACGATGATGTTGACCAAAAAGACGGTGAGTAAGATTCCGATTGCCACCACCAGAGCGGTCAACAACACTATGATGCTTTTCATGCTGGCGATCTGTTTGTGCATGTTGGCCAAGGACATCCCCACGTGCGCCACTCCTATCTTCTCTTTTATCCCAAACCCTGCCGGCTCACCAGAAATCATTCCCAATTCCTCTTTGGATCGCGCCACTTTGGTGGTCTGGACGGGATAGCTGAAGCTGCAAAACTCGTCACCATTTTCTTCAGATGAATAGTACCTCTTAAACAGCCCCTCCTTCTTGAATGCCTCAGAGACTATGTGATCCTTTTCTCTGCAGGCGTATGCGGTGAACGTCTTTTGTGTCAGCTCCACCAAGATATCTCCCATTCTGTCCTGTATCACTATGTAGGCAACGTCCTCCTGCTGCGCCAACCCCCTGGTCAGATTCCGAAGCAGATCTCTGCTTTCCACCAACACGCCGTATTCGCTATTGTAAGCCAAGTTTTTTACCAAAGATTCTCCCCTCTTCTCCAACTCCTGATGGATTAGCTCACCTTGCTTTTCAATCAGAAACCAGCTCAGGATCACGGAAGTAAACAGGATGAGACAAGAGATGATCAGAACGAATCTCACCTTCAGTCCGTAAGGGAATTTCAGGGACGGCATTCTCATTTGACCACCTCCTTGGCCACGCTGACTATCTTCTCCGATATCTTCAAGTCTATTTGGTCTGCGGTTCTTAGATTCAGGCACAGATAAATCATCCTGGGGATGGTGATGGGGACTTGCGAGGGCTCTTCGCCGGACAGCACTCTTAAGGCCAACTCCCCTGCCTGTCTCCCCACGTCCTTATGATCACAAGCCAGGGTGAACAGTGCTCCGGCCTTAACGAAGGAAGGAGAAAGCCCCATGAAAGGCACCCCGTTTCTTAAGGTGTAAAGGAGAATATATTGGGTCGATTGGGGGGTGAAGATTACCGTATCCGCCACCGCCCACAGACCGTCCACTTTTTGGGCCAAAGCCTCTACCGCCCCAGGTATCTCCTTTTCCGAATGGATCAGTTCAGGAAGTAAGTCTATGCCGATGTCTTCACACACTTTCTTGGCTTCGATTATCACCTGTTTGGAATCCGGGGTAAACAACACTCCCAATCTCTTGAGACTGGGAACAATGAGCTGGAACTTTTCCAGTTGAATCCTGACTGGAATATCCAAGGATGCTCCGGTCAGATTATTCTCCGATGAGTGCATGCCTTGAACGAATCCGCTGGAGACCGGATTTAAGACCATGCAGAAAACGGTGGGTATATCCTTGATCTTTTGGGAAACTATGGCAGTCGATCTTGAGCCGATGCTGACTATCAGGTCGGGTTTCAAGTCTCTTATACTCCGAAGAATCTCCGACTCTTCCTTTGATTCATCGGACACGTCGTATTCTATCAGTATCGCTTCGATTTGACCCTTTCTGATCTCCTTCTTGAATCCATCCTCGGCCTTCAGGAAAGAGGGCGAGTTGCTGTTTTTCAAAATGACAATCCTCTTCTCCTCGGCAGAAGCGCTCGGGCAGAGCAGCGGAAAGAGCAGTACGGCAAAAGTTAGCTTTATTGCAAGATTCATCTTTTGAAGAGATTCTTTTGGTTCCACATCACGAAAATAGCATTTTTTTCTCCGCTTATTCAATATTCTACTTATCGACTGCATTTTCACAATCTTCATACCCTCAGAGCCATTTTGCCTTGACAACCTGACCGAACAGGTATACATTTAAGGTTAAGTTGTGGGCCGTCCCAAAAATAAGCGACGTGATGGCAAGACTTAGCGGAGAAGAGCGAAACCTGAAGAACCACTAGGTTCAAGGGCTCTGAAATCAAAGGAACCCACATGGAGCACAATAGAAATACTGATGCGGTCTTTTGGGCGGGCCGAAACATAAGTCGACTTTGAGTAAGCAAGCCTGGAGTGTCAAGCTTCGGCTTGACCATAAATGCCCTGGTAGACAAAGGATCCCTGTGGATCCCCCAAGACGAGCACTCAGAATCACTTGTCCTTTAGAGTCTTCGTGGGGTTCCGTGCAAATGGGATAAAGAAAGGTAACATCTCGGGGAGTTGCCCGTACCATGTCTCTGGCAAACGTTCTAAATCAGGAATTTCCCAAAAAGATCCTCTGGGGGGCTTTGAAAAAAGAGAGGCTGGCTTCAAGCTATCTCTTCCACGGGGAGGCGGGAACCGGCAAATGGGCGCTGGCTCTGGAAATGGCGAAAGCCGTCAATTGCGAAAAAGACGGAAAGCATGCACGAATTCAGCCTTTTGAGGCCTGTGACCTTTGTCCTTCCTGCAGAAAGATCGACAAGCTGATTCATCCGGATGTGAAGATGATCTTTCCCGTGCCGAAGGTTAACATCCAAGAGGAGATGGAAAGATTCAGAAGGGAGAAAATCAAGGATCCTTACACCATAGTCAAATTCGACAAAAACGCCAACATTCCGGTGGATCAGATAAGGGAGATGCAAAAGCAGCTTTCCTTAAGGCCCTTTGAAGGAAAGAGGAAGGTGGTGATCATAGCCGAGGTGGAAAACATGCACCCCGCATCCGCCAACTCGCTTCTCAAGACATTAGAGGAGCCGCCTCCCGATTCCAACCTGATTCTAACCACCACGGATATGAACCGGCTTCTGCCCACGGTGGTTTCCCGTTGTCAGCAGATAAGATTCGGAAGAATTCCGTCTCGCTTGATAGAGAGAAGATTAAGAGAAAACTACCAGATTCCTGAAGGGGAAGCTTCCTTTTATGCCAGGATTTCAAACGGAAGTTTAGGCCGGGCCTTGGATTTCGTCGGAGGGGAAAGAGAAGACGTCCGCCAGGATGCAATGGCCATGCTCAGGATGTCGGTGGAAGGAAGTACGGCAGAGATCATCCACCAGATAGATGAGCTTCAGAGCCGATGGGATAAAAACTCCATTCTGGAGATGCTCGAATTTTTAATTTCCCTTTTCCGGGACATGTGTATCACCCTGGAGATTTCCGATGAAGAACAGATGGTGAATTACGATATAGCTTCTGAAGTGGTCAAACTGGGTGAAAAGTTCGAGCGTCAAAATAGAGTTGAAGAGGCCGTAAAGTTAATTCATGAAATCAGGAGCGAGTGCAAAACCAAGAATGTTAATTTGAGGCTGGCTTTGTTGACTTTGTGTTTCGGATTTAGAAATCTGAGCCAGGACAATCCGATCCACTACAACGTAAGATCGGGTTTGATAGCTTAGAGGATTTGATTTCCCGTTTTTCACCCACCCCTTATCAGGGTAAAACCGCCTCTTGCCGAAAACTGGCCAGGGGAACCGAAAAACGGGGTCAGGGAAATTCCCAGACGGGCGAGCGTCTATCCGTCTGGAAAGGAGGAAGCTTTGGCCGAGCTATATTTGGTGGAGTTTAAAGGATCGCGCAGGGAAGTGTTCGCCAACCCGGACTGTTTGAGTATAAGACCATCCGATTATGTCGTGGTTCAGGTGGAGCGGGGCGAGAATCTGGGAAAGGCAAGCAAGAAGGTCGAAAGAAATCCAAAAGAGTTGGGGAGAAAACCACATAACATACTGCGCAAGGCCACGGACGACGATTTGAAAAAACTGATCGCCAACCGAGAAAAGGAGATGGAATGTTCTAAAGAGTGCCAAAGGATGATTGCCGAACGGAATTTGGAGATGAAATTGGTGGACGTGGAGCTCCAGTTCGATAACCATAAACTCACCTTCTTCTTCACCGCTGAAAAAAGGGTCGATTTCAGAGAGCTGGTCAAGGATTTGGCTGCGGCCTACAAGACCAGAATCGAGCTGCGTCAGATCGGTGTCCGGGACGAGGCCAAAAGGATCGGCGGATTTGGAGTATGTGGCCTCCCCCTATGCTGCAGCTCCTTTCTGCGTGATTTCGAACCCATCTCCACCCAGCTGGCGCGGGAACAGAACCTCTCTTTGAATCCAGCCAAGATCTCCGGCAACTGCGGCAGGCTTCTGTGTTGTCTTTTGTACGAGAGGGATCTATACCAGAAAAGTTTACCCCTCTATCCCAAGGTCGGGTCAAAATTCAAGACCGAAAAAGGCGAAGGCACCGTTGATAAGGTCAGCATCTTCAAGGAGCAGATTGTGGTGAAGCACGAAACCGGGGAAGAGGAAAAAATCAGCCTGGCGGAGATCAAAAAGAGAGAACGGAAACAGTCCGGCATCTTAAGAAGATGGTTGAAAGCGGAAAGTTGAGGCGGCAGAGGAGCAGAGAAGGTGATTAAGAAAACTCAAATTGGGAGATTTTTCGCTGGAGTATCAAGCTTCAGCTTGACCTTTATGGCTAATATAAACGCTGCCCTTTACCGCAAAAACCCGCCGGCGAAGACATCCCCGATGACTCAGATGAGAAAGCCACTATGAATAAAAATAAGGAGGAGAGATTGCCTTCCAGATTCTTCGTCACCACGCCCATATACTACGTTAACGATAAACCTCATATAGGTCACGCTTACTGTACCATAGCGGCGGATGTCTTAGCCCGATTTCATAGGATGAACGGGGAGGAAACTTTCTTCCTGACCGGGACCGATGAGCACGGTTCCAAGGTGGCCCAAACCGCAGAAAAATTGGGCAAAAGTCCTCAAGAGCTCTGCGATGCGAATGCTTTATTCTTCAAGGAGGCCTGGAAGAACTTAAACATAACCTATGACTATTTTGTTCGCACCACCGACAGCCGACACGAAAATGCGGTTGGTAAGTTATTGAACAATCTGAGCAGTGCTAATACCGATGATGGACAAAAGGTGGTGTATCCGGGAGAATATACCGGCCTTTATTGTGTGGGGTGTGAGAAGTTCATCACGGAAAAAGACTTAGTGAATGGACTTTGTCCAGAGCATCAGAAAGAACCAGAGAGACTTTCAGAAAAAAACTATTTTTTCCGACTATCTTCTTATTTAAAAAAGGTGGAGAAATTAATTTTGGAGAACAAACTTACGCTTCTGCCGGAGGAACGGAGAAAGGAGACTTTGGGTCTTCTGAAACAGGGATTGGACGATTTCTCCATTTCCCGGGAGAAGGTGAGTTGGGGCATTCCTCTCCCCTTTGATCCCAAGCAAAATGCTTATGTATGGGTGGATGCCCTTCCTAACTACATCTCCGCAATTGGCTATGCAGATGATCCCGAGCAATTCAAGAAATGGTGGAAGGATGCTTACGTGGTCCATCTGATAGGCAAGGACATTTTGAAGTTTCACACCATCTTCTGGCCCGCCATGCTCTTGGCTGTGGGAGAGAAACCGCCGGACGTGATATTCGTGCATGGGTACTTCACCGTAGAGGGTCAGAAGATGAGCAAGACTTTAAAAAACGTGGTGGATCCGAACTTTTTAGTCAACGAATATGGACCGGATGCCACGCGTTATCTTCTTCTGACCCAGTTCCCGTTTGGCCAGGATGGCGATATCGATCAGCGCAGGCTGGTCGGAAAATACAACTCCGATTTGGCCAATGACTTGGGGAATTTGGTCTCGCGGGTGATACACATGGTAAGAACCTATTGTAAGGGTGCCATCCCCCAACCCTCCTCTTATGATGAATCGGATGAGGGACTGAAGAATGAAGCCACAAGTTGCGGAGAGGCTGCGTTCGGGCATGTCAAAGCCATAAATCTGAACCAGTCCGTCGACGAGGTGTTAAGGCTGGTCAGAAGCACAAACAGATACGTCGAGAATCAAGCCCCTTGGAATCTGGAAAAGGACGGCAATAAGGAAAGGCTGGAGACCGTCTTATACGTCGGCTGTGAGGTCTTGAGGATAATCAGTGCTCTTTTCTATCCGGTTCTTCCCAATAAATCTCTGCGCATAAGAGAGCTTCTGGGACTATCCGGAGAAGAACTCAATCCATCATTGAGCGAGGCGAAAATCTGGGGCGTTTTGAAACCGGGGACCAAGGTGGACAAACCTGAATCCCTCTTTCCTCGAATTCAGACCCGGGGTGAGCGAAGAGAATCTGCAAAACCTGAAACAGCCAAGAAGGAGGCCGCTGCTGAAATCTCCTTTGAGGAATTCTCCAAGATAGATTTCAGGGTGGCAGAGGTAATAGAAGCTCAAAAGGTGAAGGGCGCAGACAAACTTTTGAGACTCAAGATAGACTTGGGCGCTGAGCAAAGAGAAATCGTGGCAGGAGTCGCCCAAGCTTATTCACCTGATCAGATCGTCGGGAAAAAGATCGTGGTGGTCACCAATCTGAAGCCGGCGAAGATAAGGGGAATAGAGTCAAGGGCAATGCTGTTGGCGGCAACAGACGGTGAAATCCTGAGTCTGGTGGGTGTGGATAAAGACGTGAAAAAGGGGTCCAAAATAGGTTAGATTCCATCACCTGGAGGACAAGCTAAGACGAACAAAATGCAAAATTCAAAGAGGAAAACAAAAAACTACAGTTGAAGACTCAAGGCTGATTTTGGGAATCGATCCCCCTGTGTGAACCCGATGAGAACCCTAAAATCATCCGAAGCTCTCTTATGGATAATTGTGCATAGAATAACGGTTGTTATATCTGGCTCATAGCTTCTTATTCACTGGTGAGATTTCTTCTTCGTTTAGAACCTGCGAAATTCTCTTTTTGAAGAAACGGAGTCTTTGTGATAGATACGCATACGCATCTAGATCTTAAGGATTTTGACAAAGACAGGCGCCAGGTCATAGAATCTGCTCTGTCCAATGGGGTGCAGAAGATCATCAACGTGGCATTTGACCTAAAGTCAAGCCAAAGATCCGTCCAGTTGGCAGAGGAATTTGAGCAGATTTATGCCGCGGTGGGCTTTCATCCTCATGATGCCAAAGACTTAAATCAAAAATCCTTGGAAGGGATAGAACGACTTGCAGCTCATGCCAAGGTGATTGCCATCGGTGAGATCGGCCTGGATTTCTACCGGAATCTCTCTCCACCTGAAGATCAGACCAGAGCTTTCAAAGATCAGATAGCCCTGGCCAAAAGTCTGAATCTCCCCATCGTGGTGCATTCCAGGGAAGCTCATGACGAGACTCTGGAAATCCTAAAGGATACCAACGCCCAACAGGTGGGCGGGGTTCTTCACTCTTTCACCGGAACTGCAGACCACGCCAAGACGGCACAGGACCTGGGGTTCTATTTTGGATTAAACGGAATGCTAACCTATAAAGAGTCCAAAACCGTTCAGGTGGCAAGGGGACTCCCCATAGACTCCATTCTGATCGAGACCGATTGTCCCTATCTTCCGCCGGTTCCCCACCGGGGCGAAAGGAACCAGCCCGCTTATGTCAGACACGTTTTGGACAAGTTGGTCGATCTCTTTTCGCCCTTAACCTTCGAAGATCTCAGACGAATAACCTCGCTCAATGCCGACCGGCTCTTCCGGCTGGATAAGAATAGCCCGCCTAAGATCGCTTATCCCATAAGAAATTCTCTCTACTTAAATATCACCAACCGCTGTTCCAATTCCTGTGTCTTCTGCGTGCGAAACTACACCGACTACGTGAAAGGGCATAATCTGCGGCTCGACCATGAGCCCGACTACCAGGAGGTTATCCGCTCGCTCAATCATGTGGAAAAATACCAGGAGATAGTTTTTTGCGGATACGGGGAGCCCACCATCCGGCTGGATTTGCTCAAGCAGGTGGCCGCATTTCTGAAAAGCAAAAATGCCAGGGTGAGACTAAATACCAATGGACAGGCAAATCTCATCCACAAAAGGAATGTAGTTCCGGAGTTGGTGGGGTTAATAGACACGGCCTCCATCAGCCTGAACGTGGGTAACAGCAGGAAATATGATCAGCTGTGCAAATCCGAGTTTGGAGATAACACCTTTGAAAAGGTGCTCGATTTTGCCACAGAATGCAAGAGGCTTTTGCCCAAAACGGTTCTCACCGCCCTGGACATGCCCGGGGTCGATCTCAAAAAATGTGAAAAAATCGCCAAGGAACTGGGAGTCGAATTAAGAATCAGGCATTATAACAAGGTAGGATGAGACCTCTCTCAGACTGGGCCAGCCTTAAGGAACTCACCTCCTGACGCCCGGGAAAGGAGTTAATCCGTAAGGATTTTATAGCAGTCATGTCGAAATTAACTCATAAAGGGTGAAGTCAGAGTCAAATATAAGCCTCAATTGATTATTAGGCCGTAGCTGAAACAAAAAGAAAGAGCTACAGCTTGGTTTCCCCCGCCGAGAATTGATATTTGAGATGTGAGACCCAAAAAGAGTTTGAGCCAGCATTTCCTGATCAACGATCGAGCCGCCAAAAGAATTGTTGACAGCCTGAATATCCAAGAGGATGATAAGGTATTGGAGATCGGGGCGGGCAAGGGGGCTTTGACCAGATATCTCCTGCAAAAAGCCAGAAAGGTCATTGCCGTAGAGATAGACAAAACACTGTGCCGGTATCTGGAACAGACATTTCTTGAAAAGAAGAATTTAGTCTTAGTAAACAAAGACGTCCTGAAAATCGATCTGGGAAGGTTAGCCGATCAAGAAGGTCATTTCAAGGTGATCGGTAACCTGCCGTATCAAATCACCTCCCCTCTGCTTTCGCTTCTTCTGGAAAATCGAAAATTCGTCCCCGCATCGGTGTTGATGGTGCAAAGGGAGGCGGCTAAGAGGATCTGTGCGCAGCCTGGAGGCAAAGACTGGTCGTCTCTGTCTGTTGCGGTCCAGCTTTACTCAGAGGTGAAGACCCTTTTCCATCTGAAGCCCACCTCCTTTTTCCCCCCACCCAAGGTGCAATCCTCGGTGATCAAAATGACTTTTCTCAAAGAACCCAAAGTCTCGGTGAGGGATGAAGGCCTCTTCTTTCGGGTGATCCGATCTGCTTTCGGGCAAAGAAGAAAGATGATTCTAAACTCTCTTTCCGCCAATTTGGATTTGCCCAAAAGGGAGTTGGAGTTTATCTTGGGTAAGGTCAACCTAGATCCGAAGAGACGTCCCGAGACCTTAAGCATTCAAGAATTCGCCGATCTGTCTTCGGCCCTGGGCAGTCTTTTGAGCTGAATGATTTTTTTGTCATTGAAATGAAAAAGCGTTTTTTGCTTCTCATCATCTCGATTTCCTGCTCCGTTTTGTTCCTCCAGCGCGCTTCTCCGTCCGGTCTCAGATGCGACTTCTCTCAGGACAACCGCACCTATATCTGGAACCTCATGCTTGATTGCGATCGAAAGCTTACCCCAAAGCTGACCTGGGGTGTCTTCAGTTCCATAAACTCCACCCTGATCAAGAAATCGATCTTCGCCGATAACAAGGACCGGTGGCAGGAGGATGGCAGGGTCGATTTGAACTTGGATTATCTTTTAACCCAAAGACTAAGAATTGGCGCCCTCTATTCACAGAACTTAAACTCGTTGCAAGAAAGAAAGGTGACCACCTCGGAGTATGGAGTTAAATCCGAGCTCACTTTGGCGGGAGTAAGCTTTATCCAGGTTCTGGGAGCAAAAAACCTCGACAGAACGTTAGGTGAGACAAAAAGATCGGAGAGCGGCTTCAATTACGTTCAGACCATCTCCTTTTCCCCTCGGATCGTCTCCGGCTCCGAAACCGAAATCTCTCTGAACCAAACCACCACCCAACTGAAGAATATCCCCGTTATCAAAAGAGATTTCAACCTTTCCTTTTTTAAGTATCTCTCTCATTCACCGGGTCCGGACTTAAAGAAAGATAGCCTGCAGGTGGCCTATCAGGAGGCTTGGTCCAAAAAGAAATTCTTCGCCGGCGAGATCACCACTCCCCAGATCAACACTCAAAAGAAGAACCAGCGGGCTCTGAGCATGTGCGCCTCCAAGAGGGTCCCTTTGGGGATCACATTCGATTTCACTTTTGATCTTCTCTCCAATAGATACAGATACTCCGCCGACTCCGACACCCTTTTAGATCCTCTGCTGACCGACAATTGGGCCAGCTCGCAAAATTTATATCTGGGCCTGAAAAGAGAATTCTTCCGAAGACTCTCAATTGAGAGTTTTTATAAGTATATAACTTCGAAGGAGGATTATGCCGGTGATGAGAAGGATCAGAAGATGGAGGGGGGTGAGTGGGGAGGGAAGGTGACGGCAGAAATGACCAGAACCGATTCGGTGTACCTGACTGCATCGGTGGGAGTAACGTCATTTTATGCCCCGCTCTTTTCCGGGCAGTTCAATGATCGAGACATCTTGACCACTTTGCTTTGGGGAGACTATTTGCACGTCTTCAATCCCCACTTCGATTTCAGGATGGAAGGAGGCTTCAGAAGCTTTCACCAGCTTTACATCTCCGATCGGCTCTCCTCCAACAATAATCAAAACCAAACCTACCTGTTGTCTCCCACCGTGAGTTGGCAGCCGAACCCAAGAGTAAACCTTAAGCAGGGCTACAGCATCCAAGCCAACTATATCTACTACGACTATGAAAAAGCAAGAGAAAGCGCAAAGAATAAACTCTTCCGACGAGCAAGCTCCGCCTCCCAGATCACCTACCGGCATAATCGGAGGCTGGTCTTTTCTTTTGACTATACTTACAGGTATGAGGATTACGGGCAGCTTATCTGGAAAGACCAATGGGCTCAAAAGGCCAGCTGGGACCGAAGGACCAACACTTTTGGCTTCTCCATGAACTATCAGCCCATAAGGAAAGTCAGCTTTTCTCCTCAATATACCTATGAGAAAAGAAAATCGTGGGATCATGTGGGAGAGGAGGTAGAGGCATCCGAAGGAAAAGCGGTAGAAGAGAAACGGATCCCCAGAGATAGATTCTCCAGAAACATAGTCTCTTTGTCTATCAGGTTTTCTATGGACAAGGATAATTACGTATACTTTTCGGCAGCCCACCGATCACAAAAGGGAACGCAAACCCCACGGGAGGGAGCCGACTATATCACGGTCTCCGTGGCGAGGGTTTTTTAGATGCAAACTCAAAATGGCGAAATTCGCAATGTAGCGGTGCGATTCATCGCACACAATGCGTTATGTCGGATAAATTCGACCGCTAGAGTATATGGTATGGCAGTTTCAAGAAACAGGATCATGACACAGTCTGTTTCCAGGGAGAGGCGCATGGGGAGTGAGGCAGAGAAATGAGATTAACCGAATCTTAGTTTGAAACAAAATGAGAATCCTCAAAAATATGCTAGGCAAAACTCATCTTTTCTTGATCTATGGAAGTCTGATTCTTTGCTTTTGCCTGCTGGGCTGCAAGAATCCTTTCAGAACAAGAGAGTCTCCACCACCTGTGGCCGAAGAGGGAACCTGGGACACGCCTTTTCATCCGGATCTTGTGATAGGAAATCTCATGCACGCTTATAATGAAAAGGTCATAGGGAACTTCATCCTCTGTCTCTGTGATTCTTTCACGTTCTCCGCACCCGAAGATTCGGTAAAGGCAGTTCAGGACAATCGCGAGGAGCTCTTTGCCAATTGGGACAAATCGAGCGAAATCAGCGTGACCACCAGCATTTTCACCACCTTTCGCCAGAATGTCGATTCGGCAAGCTATGTGCTCTTATTTGATCCCGATCCTCCCGTCACCGACGATGTCGGTGACACCACCGCAGTTCTTCTGCGGGAGTATGAGCTTCTTATCTTTGATTTTAAATCCGACCCTCCGGAGACCACGCTGGCCAAGGGAACCGCCACCTTTTACATGAAGCAGACTTCCCTTAATTGGTGGAGCATCTATTTTTGGAGCGACCGTCCGATGGTGTCAGGAGGATACGATTGGGGAGCTTTTAAAGCCGAGTTCAGACAATCGCCGCGATAACATTTTGAAGAGCTTATGTCGAAAAGAATTTTCCATTTGTTTCCGATTCTCCTTTTAGCTGCTTTGTGGGTGAGCTGTTTTAATCCCTTCTCTCCTTCCATGGTGGGTCCCGGGGGCATTAAACCCATTGCCCCCCAAGTGGACCCGGACAGCGTTTTGCACAACCTCAAATATGCCTATGAGAATCGGGACAGCATCGTCTATGAAAACTGTCTGGACAAGGATTTTACCTTCACTTACAGGGATCAGGATGAAACGGAAAGGGAAATCGAGGTCGAAATTCCCAGAGACGGAAAGGGTGGCGATTTATATGTCACCAGGGCTTTGTTCAGAGCTTTCGACGACATCAGGCTGGACACCTGGATAGTCACGCCCGCTCCCGACAGCACGGGGGAAGAAGTTTGGAAGAGAAGAAAGGTAACCTTTCATCTCTCCCTGCGGGATACCGATGGAGACTATGATTTCCAACAGCTGGAGGCCACAGGATTCGCAGAATTCCTGTTCAGACAGTCCCAGGAGGACAATCTATGGAGGATCGTTCGCTGGATTGATAAATCGATTTAGGTTAACTAATATTCCCTCTCCCCTGAGGGGGAGAGGGTTAGGGTGAGGGGGCAACAGAGTATCAGAAACAATCTCGTTTCTCCTAACCCATCTACTGATTGAAGCACAACGGAGGATTTCAATGGCAAAGTTAAGCATTAACGTCGATCACGTGGCAACCTTGAGGCAGGCAAGAAGGGCCCAGGAACCAGACCCGGTGGCGGCAGCCATAGCCGCCGAAATGGCCGGAGCGGACGGAATCACCATCCACTTAAGGGGAGACAGAAGGCATATTCAAGATCGCGACCTCAGAATCCTGCGGGAGGTCGTCAAAACCTCCCTGAATCTGGAGATGGCCGCAACCGCCGAAATGGTGGACCTAACCCTGAGAATCAAGCCGGAGATGGTGACTCTGGTTCCGGAGAAGGATGGAGAGATCACCACCGAGGGCGGCTTGGACGTCGAGGCGAATTTCGATCAGCTCAACTCCGTCATACCCAAGCTTCAGTTGGCGGGAATTTTAGTCAGCCTCTTCATAAACCCGGATGAGGAAAGCATCAAAACCAGCGCCAAGCTGAGAACCGATTACGTGGAGATCAATACCGACAGTTACGCCTGTGCCAACAACGTAACTGACCAGATCACCCAGCTGGAAAGATTCGAGAAGATGGCCAATTTGGCCCATAGGCTCAACCTGGGGATAAATGCCGGGCACGGGTTAAACTACAAGAATATCTCCAATCTGGTTCAGATCCATCACATTCACGAGTTCTCCATCGGGCACGCCATCGTGGCCCGCGCCGTTTTAGTCGGATTCGAAAAGGCAGTGAAGGAAATGCTGGATCTGGTCAAAAAAAGGTAAGGATCATCTCTGAAAGGAGTGCGGAAGCTTCTTGGGTGGCCCGGTCTGCTTGCCAGACCGGGTATGTCCGGATCGTACCAACCCCACAAACATCACTATAGGGGAAGCTCCCTAAAAATCCTTGACAAGATTGCACGAATAATTATAATGTATCATATAAACGGAATCCGTTTTGCGAAAAATGGGGTCACGATCGACATATCCAGGGATTAAAACCAAAACGATGCATTTTGGGCGCCCGTGTACCGTACGGTTCACCCCGGACGCATGTTATAAGGCGCTTGAAACGGTGTTTGGGATGTTATGCGGATACATATAAACAATGTTATGCCGCACCAGGTAGTGGCTTGGGGATGGACGAGAAATCGGCGAGTATGACGCCAAACGATCTGGTGTGCTAACCTCTACGACCGAAGACGGGGTTTCGGCCCCACAGTCCGGCGCAACTCATTTTAAAGGAAGGAGAAACAGAAATGGGTGACAAGGGGAAAAAAGATAAAGGCAAAAGGGAACAACGGAAAAAGGCCAAGCTTGATGCAAAGGAAAAACGGAAATTGAAAAAAGAAAAGAAGAATAAATAAATGGCCAATGCTGTCCGGTGACCTTAAATCAAGCAAGGAAGTTGTGTGCCGGTTACGAGAAGAGCCGGCTGCCCCACAGCTCTGCTGTGGGCAAGCGACCACTTACAACTCACCCCCTTGATCCCCCTCTCTTCTCAAGAGAGGGGGCCTGGGGGTGAGTTCCCAAGGTTTGAAAGGCTCTGCCTGCGTGGCCCGGTCTGCTTGCCAGACCTGGTATATCCCTACTTGCCACTAACAAATATTCAAACACCATCTAAAGGGGGGGAACTCCAAACAATCCCCCTTTGCAAAAGGGGGACTAAGGGGGATTATCTGCCAGAGTCGAGCGGCCCACAGCTCTGCTGTAGGCAAGTCCCCTCTCCCCTTTGGGAGAGGGCTTGCCCTGAGCCATGTCGAAGGGTTCTTTGTTCTGTCAGTTCTTGCCCGCCTTGGCGGGTGTGACCTGACAGCCTCTTACGTCACGTCCCCTGCGCGCCGGACAGATGAATCGTGTCGGCTCTCCAACCCCTATCTCCCCCTTGTCAGGGGGACAAATTCGTCTCGTCCCCCTGTTAAGGGGGACAACAGGGGGTTCACAATTCAGTCCGGATCACACCAACCCTACAAACATCACCATAGGCAAAGCCCCCCAAAAATCCTTGACAAGCTTGCATAAATAATTATAATGTATCATATATAGGGAATCAATTTTGCGAGAAATCCGGTTACGATCGATATGTTTATGAGTGTCAGCGGTTGGCGAGTAAATGATACGTTTTTTGCAGGGGTGAACCGAATGGTTCACCTCGGCGACATGTGACGCGGTACTTGAAAAGGTGTTTGGAATGTTATGCGGATACATATAAACAATGTTCGGCGTGAGATGAGGAGGACCAGAAATGGCAGACGCAAAGATACAGTTCAAATTAGGAGGTATTGAGTTCGTTGGTGAAGGTGAGAAAGACTGGATAGCTCGACAACTTGACAAGATACTTGAAAAGGCACCCAAGCTTGTAGCCCTTGCCCCAGTCAGACCCACCACTGGTGGTTCCGGCGGTGTTACGACCGAACCGGGTCCTGACGCTCAGATTGCGGCAAAGACACTTGCAGTCTTCCTCAAGGAAAAGACCGCGACCAAGAATCAGGTAAAGAAGTTCCTAGCGACGGCGATCTGGCTTGACGCCAAGGGAAAACAACGAATGACGACCAGTGATGTGACGAAAGCTCTGAAGGACAGCAATCAAACCCGCTTGGGCAATCCTTCAGACTGCTTAAATCAGAACAAAACCAAGGGGTACTGCGAGAAAGATGGCAAAGAGTTTTTCGTTACTGATGATGGGAAGAACTACCTCTAATCCATGATTCCACAAGTTCAATTACTCACATCGATACCCCAAGGGCTTCGAGATCCTCTCATTGAGGAATACAATAGCATCGTGCGGAATTACATGGAGAGGCGATGGAGTCCATCGGAACTGAGTGGAGGTCGATTCTGTGAAGTCGTCTACAGCATACTCGATGGGCATGCCTTAGGTTCTTATGCCACTAGCCCCAGCAAGCCCCGAGACTTCCTATCGGCATGCAGAGCGTTAGAGTCGCAGATCCGAGCACCTCGTAGCTTCCAAATACTTATCCCTCGGTTACTGCCCGCACTGTATGAAATCCGTAACAACCGGGGCGTTGGACATACAGGCGGAGATGTGGATCCCAACTTGATGGATGCTTCTGCGGTTCTGGCGATGGCCTCTTGGATAATGGCAGAGTTGGTCCGTGTCTACCACAATCTACCTATAGCCGAAGCACAGCGGGCCGTTGACAACTTCGTTGAAAGACGCCTCCCTGTGGTATGGACTGACGGAAACATTCGCCGTGTCTTGGACCCCGGTCTGCCCTTGAAGGATCAGATTGTCCTGTTAATCGCATCGTGTTCTGCTACTGTGCCCATCGATAAGCTCTTCAAATGGACGGACTACCAAAGCAGGGCTCACTTCAATAGGATTCTCCGAACATTACACAAGGCTCGGTTTGTTGAACTAGATGAAGAATCCGGCACTGCGATTATTCTTCCGCCGGGTACTGACTATGTGACGGAGTTGATACAAAATCTCAAATAAAACGGAACACGGGTGGCCCTCACTTGTGCTGTGGGGTACTTAGTTGCAGTAATCAACTTTCATGACCAGGCTAAAACACTGGCATGCCGGGTGCCCGCCCTGCGAACTTCATTTCCCGTTGCTGTAGAACACCAACAGCAATCTGAGCACTTTCACCACTACTTTTGTGGTGAAAAAGACAGGTCACGTGTTATTGAGAGAGAACCGTATAGAAGAAAACAAAAACAAGTTTCAAAAATCGATTTCTAATGATTGGTGAAGAAGAAAAAAAATCAAAACAAGCCTCTCCAAGCTCACCAAGCCCACCAACCCCACCCGGCTGGGTGGCAAGGTAAAGCTGAAGCTTTACACTCCACACTTTAATCGCAATAGATTTTGAATTTCTTTCAGATATGTTGACGTTGGCTAGGTGACTGCGTGTCCCGGTCTGCTTGGGGGTGCCCCGCAGCTCTGCTGTGGGCAAGCGACCGCTTACAACTCACCCCCTTAATCCCCCTCTCTTCTCAAGAGAGGGGGCCTGGGGGTGAGTTCCCAAGGTTTGAGAGTCTCTGCCTGCGTGGCCCGGTCTGCCCTCCATAGGCGGGTAAACTTGCCAGACCGGGTATACCCTCGCCCCTCAGCATTTCACCAAAATCAGAAATTTGTGTTTGACATTTCCCTCAAAAGGTAATATCATTCCACCTGAGCGAACGTGAGCAACTTTTCGCGTTGTCAAACGTCTA
>CAZPOP010000018.1:0-71586 GCA_964588305.1 uncultured Ignavibacteria bacterium | reverse complement strand
CAGGCCTTAAACCAGATGGTCTCGCCACCATTCCAGTCGGGATTGGGAACGCTTATGGTGGCCACTCGATCAGTTATATCAACCAATAGGTCGGTTTCGCCCGAATAACTCCAGATCATAACCGAATCGTGATCATCCACATCGGTCACATAGTTGTCCAGGTTGATGGAGGCAAAGCTTTCGCCCTCGGCGATGGTTTGATTGGGAATGTCTGCAACCACGGGCGTATCGTTCACCGCTGTAACAGTAAAAGTTGCCTGATTGGAGTCACACAATCCCTCCGGATCACAGGCTTTGAACCAGATGGTCTCCGCACCGTTCCAGTCGGGATCGGGAGCGCTTACCGTGGCCACTCGGTCGGTAATATCAACCAATAACTCGGTTTCGCCCCAATGAGTCCAGTTCATCTGGTCATCTGAGTTATCCGGATCGTCTACATAATCATCTAGGTTGATCGAACCGAAACTCCCGCCTTCCTCGACGGTTGTGTCCGGAATATCCGCAACCACCGGCGGCTGATTTGGAAGCTCAATGGTGAAATTATCATCGCTCATATCGGACGGGTCTCCATCAGCCGCATCCGATATCTTAACTCTGCATTCAGTGGACGGGGTATTCGGCACGGGCCATGAATACACCCCATCATCTGGAGTACTTGCTTCTACCGTATCCCAGTCCACTCCCCCGTTGGTTGAGTATTCGATCATGACATCAGCTTTGGAGCCCTCCGGAATCCAGGTTATATCGTGAGCATCTCCTCCCGACCAGGTTTCACCGCCGTTGGGCGATGTGACCATCAATGGTGGACCAACCCATACACATTGAGGCAGGTTGTGTCTGGGCTGGTAAACCTGCGCGTCGTGTCTGGTGAAGGAGAATTTGCTGGAGGGGGGCCAAAACATACTGTCTATGCAGACGTGCATGGTATCTTCCACGACAAAAGTCATGGTGGCAAGCAGAGTCCTGTCTCCTTCCCACCATCTTCGATTGGTCGGGTTGGTGGGGATGAGGCTCATCCACATATGCGGCGGAGTCCAGACAGAATCGTCCCCGAAGTAATACCAGGAACTGTCATTGGTGGTGAAGAAAATGCGGTTAGCCCACTCCAGACCTATAAACTGACCAGCCAGCCAGGCCATCCTATTCTGCATTCCCCCATAGTCACGCCAGACGCTTCTGACAAAACCAGGGTCATATTGAATTATCGCGCTAGTATTATTAAACTGCGAAGACAAACTGCAATAGGCGCTGGGATTGCTATGACCGAATTTCAGAGGAAGCACAAAAGCTGCAATGGAGTCCTGAACCCATTTGCTCTCCGTTTCCCACCAGAAGGTATTTGAATCGTGGGTCACCAGAATAGGAACAAACAAGAAGCGGGGAAAGTCCTCGCCGGGATTGTTTACGCATATGGTCGAACAGCCCCCGGCCCAACACGCCACGAAACAGGTGTCTGTATCCCAGGGAACAACGTTTAAGGTATCGCATTCTCCCAGATCAAAGGGGTCCTCGGGACATTGGCCCCATGAGAAGTTAAACAGGGCCAGAAACGAAATCAGCAACACCACCAAAGACAAAGGATTCCTTTTCATTTCCTACCTCCTTTTTTACCATTCTTTCGTACTTGGTTTTCTGATATTTCTAATGACATAGAACCGAGGTCATTTGTCCAATCAAGGATCCGCCACTCAAAACCGAAACAGATACCTTGTCGTCAAGAATTTACTTTTTCACCTCCCTCAAGGAAAATAAATCATGTTGGGTCAACAGCTTGATTTCTTCCTGTATTTCGTGTTGGCTTAACGCAAAAACTGTGCCACCCAGTTGCACTGCGAGAAATTTTTGGGCCTATCACATCTGTCTCTTTAACTTTAAGTTATGCTTAGGCCTCGAGGCTTTGGTGATGTGATCAAGAAGTATATTCACGAAAGGATGATTCAATCTCGGAAAATGTCCTTTCTTCCTTATGCATCCATTTTCCCAAAATCTGCAACCGTTTACCTAGCTGCTCTGGTCTTACACTGGTAATACGAATTATTTCAAGACCGTTATAAACATAAACACGCTTTTCTATTTTGTCAAGTATGAAATGGGCAGGAATGTGTAAAAAATAAATCGTGTCAGATTCCTGTCCCCCCTTGAGGTTCGAGTTCGCCCTTTGGTCGCCTCGGAAAGGCAAGCGTTAGCCCGAGCCCAAGGCCGGACACTTACCCCGAGTGCGTTATTCTTCATCTCGTGTCCGGCTCCGCCGCTTAGTCCATAGACCTCCCTTCCACCAATGTTTAAGATAAAGCAAGCTCCAGATAGGAACCGGGAAGATCTGGTTCACAATCAGCAAGATAAAATCGTTCAGATAGCAGTAGGCCTTCTGTTCGAAAGGAGACCAGTAGGGCAGACCATTAACTTTGATATGCTGAGCATAATCGTGGTTGACGACCACAAAAATCTTAAACAGGTGAAGAACAAAAACGATGGCGAAACCCAGTGCCAAAATCTTCATTCTTTTTTTAAACTTTACACGGGGAAGCGCCCAGATCGAGGCAAAGAGCAAAACCATGTCGAAGTGTACCCCGCTAGTGTTGATTCTTACGGCAAGCTCCGGGTTCGTCTCCGATGCCAGGTGATGAAGAAAGATGTCTTTTTTGTGGACCTCCATTGAATTGGTTATATGTCGTCTGCCGATTTCGGTGAGCTTGAGCATCCGCACCGACACCGGTGCCAGAATATGGTTGTAAATTGGGGAGAGAAAATACCACAGGGTATAGAACAGCAAGAAGAAGAAAACCAGCCTAATCAGAAAACAGAAGCCTGGTGGGCTTTACCCTTCTGGACAAAATGCTTGGCCCAAAAATCCCAGACCAAAATGGCGAAGACGATGATGATCGGCTGCCATACATAAATATGTACCTCTTCAAATACTGCGGGATGACTTCTTCCCAAATAGAAAAGGGAGACCACGCTCAACTGGTTGATGATGAATATGGCGGGTATTCCGATGAGTATTCCTATCAATTTGTCTTTTATCTTTGAAGGATAAGTGATGATGCCGGCAAGCAAGATGGTAGTGGCGAAAACCCCGTTGCAGCCGTCGACGATGTTTATCCCAAAATCCCCAGAGGAGAGACGGGTCCCCGGAAACCGAGGTCGCCGTACCAAATAGATTTAAAACCTTGGACGAGAGAAGGGCGATAGATATGGTGAAGCTTTCGACCGCTTTAGCACAAAAAGGAACTTACCTGAGCGCAAAGAAAAGGATGAAGACAGTCACCCCGAAGAATATGTAAATCTTCAGCAATTCCCAGGGTATTTTCTTGAAGCTGAGCTTATTGGGCGCCCACCCCTTTTTTGAACTTGGCTTGTTCTTGTGTGATTTGCGTTCGCCACCCATTTGCAGTCTTGGATTCGTTTTGTCCGTTCACGGTGAATCCTTCGGCGAAAGGCCCTCAGGACACGTTCGTTCAGGATCAATCCACTGACCCAATTATACCTCGTTTCCTGACGCCTGTCAACCTCTAAAAAGTACAGGTCGGGCTTCCGTCCACACGGATGCCCCCAGACGGGCCCGCACGGGCGTCTGGATGAGTGATGCACGACAAATCTCATAATGTCGAGTAGCCTCGCAGCCGAGCTACGACTGGGAAATCATGGTGTTTTGGTTTCAGGAAAATTGCTTGACATTTAAGTCGATCTGTTTCATGTTATAGCGAGGATAGAAGTACTTCCTTGAGATCTTTTTGACCGGAGACGGCGACGTGAGAAGAACTGGCTGGCTTTGTCTTGGCGTGATATTCATCATTGGTCTGATTCTCCCGGCAAACGCCATGGACTTGAGCAGGAAGCTCTCGGTGGGTGTCCGGGGGGGCTTATGGAAATTAGGACTTACCGACCATTCGGACATTTATACGGTCGGAAATCAATGGGCCTTGTCTTTCAAATATGCTGTTCGCGAGAGAGTGGGGGCCGGTTTCTCCGGCCACTATGCTGTTGCTTATGAGGCTGATTTTTCCGGCATAGAGGGGGCTGGAGCCGGGTTTACCTTCAAAAAGATGGATGATCCCAACAAGCTCACTCATGCGTGGTTGGACGCTTTCGCCATTTATAATCTCAGACCTCTGGATAGGTTCAATCCTTACCTTCTTGGAGGTCTCGGTATCTGTTTCTGGAATGTCAAGAAGGAGGATGGCAGTCTGGAAAAGTTCGATGATGAGATGGGGAACCAGCTTGACCTTAAGGATCAGCAATTGACCTTCCTGGGAGGTGGCGGGTTTGAGTATCGGCTCAAGGACAGATGGGCCATCAACTTCGGAAGCAGGTTTCACTATTTGACCAATGCTCTAAGCGGCTTCACAGGTGAGAAGGACGTGGTGGGCGCACGACCGGGAGAACTGGATTTGCCCAAGGCCACTCTGGAGGTTTATTTGGGCGTCAACTATTATTTCGGCAAGCCCGAAGATCAGGACAAGGATGGAGTTCCGGATAGGATGGATCACTGTTCGGATACGCCAGTGGGCGCCAAGGTAAACGTGAACGGCTGCCCTCTGGATTCAGATGGTGACGGCATTTACGACGGCTTGGACGAATGCCCCGACACCCCACCAGGGGCCAAAGTGGACATCAATGGCTGCTCTATTGAATAAGCTTTGATCCTCTTGCGTTAGAAGCTAAGGATGGTAACCGAACGCTTCAGCTTGCGGAAGACCCTCTCAACGCATCACGCAATCTAAAGATTGCGGCTACCACTTCCAAACCGATTTTTCAGACAGCCTGAACGGAGCGGACGGTTTGCGGAAACAAGCGGAGAGGTCTTCTGAACCTCCCCGCTCGTTTGTCTTCATCCTGACTAGCGCAGCAGTACCATCTTTTTGATGGCTGTGAATTCTGCCGCCTCCAGCCTGTAGAAATAGACTCCACTGGCTACCTGGTCTCCGTCCTGACTTTTGCCATTCCATGTTACTCTCTTGTGCCCTGCAGCTTCAAATCCGTCAACCAATGTCTTGACCTTTTGCCCTCTGATATTGTAAATCGAGAGCCTGACCCAGGAATCCTTTGGAAGATCATAGCTGATCTCCGTCTCCGGGTTGAAAGGATTGGGGTAGTTCTGGGAGAGAGAGAATTCCTCAGGAACAGCAGGTTTTGTTGCCATCAGGTCTCTCATCGGATTCTTGACTTGGGACACGACCTGAACCGGAATCTTTTGGGCATTTCTCCCCAGAAGGGTGGCTTTGGAGATTTTGAGACTGCTCGGATCTGTCCCTTTGAGTCTCAAAGTGACAATAGTGCCCTGACTTGGAGCGATGGAATGCTTGCCGTGGATGTCGAAAACTCCGATCCTTAGTACCCCGTCTTTGAAGCCATAGTAAATCTGGAGATGCTCAGTCATATCAGCCAATTCCGGATTCAGAAGCTCGATTTCATCAGGATCACATTCAATTTCCAAATCAACGGCTAATATCTCGGTGTCAAATCCGCCTGTTATGGACAACTCAACCAAACCGTCCGAAAGCTCAGCAGGAGGAGCAAAACCTACCCAACTTAAATCTTGCGTGGTCTTCAAAGACTGGAAACTGATCTCCGGCTTCATTCCTCCACTCTTGCAGTCTTGACAGTCGGGTGGTGATTCCCCCAGAAACACGTACCCGATTAGCCTTACAATGTCTCCGGAGTTAAGTATCCCATCGCAGTGAGCATCCCCAGCTCGCCAGGGGCAGGGACATTCGTCTCCTAAGAACACACAACCTATGAGGAACATGATGTCTCCCACATCTATTGTATCGTTCCCAGTGGCATCGCCCAGAATGTAAGGATATTCGAAGGCACCCTGATCGATTTTCGCCCCACCCACAGCCAAAGGGGGAAAGTCGGTGTCACCGGCGTCAATGCATTCAGAACTGCATAAAAGTGCGTAATTAGTGCTCTCTGGGTCAAAAAGCGGTTCCACTATGATGTTGTAGAAGCTGTCACATGGGGTCCCGTTGAAATTTTCGTCCCAACTTGTGTCGCCAACAAGTGGGTGTAAGCCGTAGGAGTTGGAATCGAGATTGTTCCAAAAGCAGTTGTAGGTGACAACTGGAGTTGACATCTCGGCATAAATCCCACACTTACTTAAGGTGTTGCTGATGATGTTGTTTTTTATGAGAGGGGAACCGAGATTCCACAGATAAATTGCCCCTCCTTTGACTCTTCCGCTGTCGGAGTCGAAGGTATTGTTGATTATCTCAAGCCGGGGATAAACCGTATAGATACCTCCCCCCCAACCGGCCACATTGTGGGAGATAACGTTGTTGAGTAGTTTTGTGGCGCAGAAGCCTGTGAAGTGTATTCCGCCGCCAGCGCCCGATCTATTATGTGAAATGTCGTTATTCTCTACTGTGCCGGCGCATCCATCTCTAAGATCGATTCCACCTCCAGAACCGTGTTCTTCGAATTCGGGAGTAGTATTGTAGTTAATGATATTCCCGCTGATAAAGGGATTTGAATGCGGTCCTATACGGATTCCCCCACCTTCGCGTCCAGCATGATTTTGCGTTATGGTGTTTCCCAGAATTCTGGGCGAGCAGTAAGAACCGCAGTAGATCCCGCCTCCGTGGTGGAGCACAGAATTCTCTTTGATGACATTACTGACTATTGAAGGGGAGGTTCCTTCCACACAGTAGATGCCGCCACCCCATAGGACATTTCCGCCATTTCTTATAGTGAATCCACAGATGATAGAACTGGTGTCCTCGTCATATCCAAAAATAACAACTGAGCCGTAGGAACCACCATCAATAATTGTGGAATCAATCGTGGT
This sequence comes from uncultured Ignavibacteria bacterium, assembly GCA_964588305.1. Classification (GTDB taxonomy): domain Bacteria; phylum Zixibacteria; class MSB-5A5; order MSB-5A5; family SM1-73; genus SM1-73. The sequence continues at coordinate 64,796 of CAZPOP010000018.1, read as the reverse complement.
CTGCGAGCTATCCTCGATGAATTTGCTAGCGACAAGAATCTTCTTGCCAAGAAAGTCAATGTGCTCATAATAGGTTCCACGACCGACTAGAACTGTGTCACCATCTGAGACGGCATTGATACAACCTTGCATGGTAGAAGAATGCTCTGGCACCTTGCAGGTGTAAGCATCGGCTTGCTGGTAGGAGAAAGCCACAAGGAGAAGGACGAAAAGGATTCTTATGGTCTTCATTTTTTACCTCCGATGTAGTTTAAGGGTTAAAGTCTTTTCGTTTTATCCTAACCGAATGACAGATAAGATTGAATTAAGGGGAGCGACATAATACCATTCCTGCCTCCTTTCTTTTAGTCAGGTGGCAGCCCCCTCACCTGTCACCTGCTGCTGGCAGATCAGGCGGTCGGACGGTTCATAAGATCAAGCGCTATTCGGGATTGGCTCGGCTATCGTGCCGCCGCCGTTACCGGGTGCTATCTTATCTTCCAGCTCTTCAATCTGCAATTCCAGGTCAAACTCTTTTTCCGTTGCTTGTGGTTTCATCTTTTTGACCTCTTCCCTTCGGTCAAAGGTTCATAGTTCCTAGGTTGAGACTTTTCCCTTCCACCAGTATCCGTCGTTTCAATTCTAAAACGGTTCCATATAATTTCCATTTTACTCTCGCCTGCCCTTATGCCCAATTGGTTTCCTGGAGGCGAGAGTCCGAACTTTACTTGAATGGTTCGACTTCCTTCGGCTTCCTTCGACTTCGCTCAGGACAAGTCGCTCACCACAAGAGGAGGCTGATCAATCAGCCGTCAGGGATCATAACAAGAATCATGCCGGAGCAGGGAAAGGGGATGGGGTTTTCGGAGTGAAGGACCTAAGTAATTGAAAAATAAGGAATTAGGCTTTGGTGTTTCGGGGTGGTGAAAGAAGATACCTGAAGGATGAAATAAAAGAATCCTCCACAAATGGAGGATTGGGAATCGGCCATTGCTGAGAAAAGTTTGATAAGCTGATGTATCTGTTTAAATTAAAAAATCCTCCACTTTCGGAGGACTGAGATTCCGAGAATGGAGGATTGGGTAGACAGAAGGTGGGCCATTAGGAATCAAATTCGATTCGGTATTTCTTCATCTTGTTTCGCAAGGTAGTCTCCGGAATGCCCAGTATCTTGGCCGCCTTGGATTTGTTGCCGTTGGTTTGCTGGAGTGCCTTACTTACTTTTCTCTTCACGAACTCACGTACCTCGTCACACAAAGAGCCCTCTGGTCTCTTATCAGTCAGATTGTTCATCGTTTCTTTCCATAAATCCGGGCCAATCTCACCGTTGCCATTCGATAAAACGGCGAGCTTTTCGATCTCGTGTTTCAGCTCCCTCACGTTTCCCGGCCAGTCACGACCGAGCAATTTCTCAATGAATTCCGGATTCTCCAGGGTTCTTGAGATATCTTGATTTAATCCGTCTTCTCTGAGGAAGTGTTTTACCAGAAGGGGAATATCCTCTTTTCTCTCCTCTAACGGTGGCAGCTTGAAAGGCAAGACGTTAAGCCGATAATACAGATCCGTTCTAAAAATACCTTTTGAGATTCTTTCAGCTAGATCACGAGAGGTAGAGGCAATGATTCTTACATCGATCTTTCTGGGCCTGGTCTCTCCTATTCGCGTGATTTCCTTTTCCTCGATGAGCCTCAGCAATTTCACCTGGGTGGAAAGAGGAATGTCTGCAATCTCATCCAGATACAGGGTTCCTCCCTCAGCCTGCTGAAAGAATCCCATGCTGTTTTCGTTGGCGCCGGTATATGCTCCTTTCACGTGACCAAAGAGAGCGTTCTCCAGCAGGGCTTCGGGAATCGCTGAGCACTGAACCGGCACGAACTCTCTGCTCTTCCTCTTGCTTTGGTAATGAATCGTTTTGGCCAGCAGGTCCTTGCCTGTGCCGGTTTCACCTTCAAGGAGTATAGTCAGGTCTGTGTCTTTGATCCTCCTGGCTCTCTCGATTATGGCCTGCATCTCGTGGCTCTGAGTAATATTTTTGGGAAATGCATACTTGTCTTTTGGATCGATGTTTTTCTCCGATTCGCCGAGTGCCTTTTCGAGAACCCTCCGGAAGGATAAGACTGAGACCAGCTCTTTTTTCTCGTTTGATTCTTTGAATATCTTCTCGGCATCACCCAGGAACAAGTGTGCTTTCTCGTACTCGCCATCATCAAAGAAGAGCTTTGAGATTGCAGAGTAAACCAGACCCTCATGATATTTCGAATCCAAGTCTCTGAATAGAGCTTTAGCTTTGCGCAGATAGTGGATTCGATCATGAAAGTCGAAACAGTCAGATTTTCCAGCTTCCAGATAAGACTTTCCTAACTCGAACTTGGCGCCGATCTGCTCCAAAACCCATATGGACTTCGCAAAGCTTTCTGCAGCTTTCTGTTTTTGTTTTTTGGCAGTGTAAATCTGCCCCAAAGCTCGGTGAATCGCTCCTATCTCAATTCTCTCCCCCAGATATTCGGCAACCCTCAGACCCTTCTCACAGGAAGAAAAAGCCTCGTCATACTGCCCTTGTGCCATCTGTAATTCCGCAAGCAGACGAGAAGTCTGACTGATGATCCCACTTGCATCCGATATCTTTTCACCTATGTCAATAGCTTGAGTGTAGTGATTCTCGGCATCCGCATGATTATTCTCGGTGAAGCCTAATTCACCAGCATACTCATGGTAAATTGCGAGCTGAAATTCGTAATTCTTCTCGTGGATTAGTTCCAAAGCCTGTCGATAACATCCTTTCGCTCTTCCGAAATCTCGCTGCTGAGAGTACACATAGCCCAGAGATAATAAGCCATTGCAAAAACTGACCTTATCTCCACTTTCTTCATGCATCTTTGTCGAGACCTTAAGAGAGGCTTCAGCTAATTTCAAATTGCCTGCGCGAATATGGACTCTGGCAAGATTTGCGGCGACCTTGGCCCTTGTTTTCTTGTCGCCCGTTTCGTCACAATAAGCCATGCATTCGTTTAGATATTCGATTGCCTTTGAATACTCAGATTTCACAAAATGCACATGAGCAAGTTCAATAAAGACCTGGACTATTCCTTTCTCGTTATGCAATCTGCGAAAGGACGCGATGGCGTCTCTTAACTCCCGCTCTGCTTTCTTTGGTTCTCCCATATCGGAATAAATTACTCCCAGCAGATATTGGACCCGAGCGAATTTGCCAATCTGCGAGGTAGTTCTAAGCAAGTCAATGGCCCTTGCAGCCTTCAGCGAGGCTTCTTTGTAGTGGCCGCATCCCTGAAGGGCTGAAGCAAACAGATAATGGAACTCCTCTGATTGACTAGCAACCCTTTCCAATCCAGTTTGGCCTTCTAATCCTCGAAGTTCATCTAGCGCACGCTTGAACTCTTTGTGATCAATCAGGGATCTTATTCGGGAGAGCTCTTGTTGTAGCATTTGAGCCTTATTTTTCGGATTTCCGTTCATCTTTCCTCTGCAGGATGATGATTGAAAGCATCTGATCTGTCTGGCTCCTCAGAGGTGAGTTACTCGGATGGGAATGTCCAAAGCACATAACCGAAACCAAGATCAAGAACGACCGTAACACTCTCGGAGCTTTTATCTTCGGTCTGATAGGTCGACTCGTCTTCATACCGGTCCCATGGATCTTGCTGATTCTGACCCTCAGACTCACTCTGCGGCGTAGCATCGGAAAGTGGGGGCGCATCCGATCCATAATTTAATGACGTGAGGAGCAAAAGTGAGGCAACACAGACAATCACGAGTATAGTCTTCTTTTCCATCGTGAGTTCACCTCCTTTAGGGGTGTTGAAAGAACATTCCAGTCAAGTATCACAAAGCACGGTTCAGGATACCTATCTTTGCCAAGCAGCTCGGAAGAAATATACTAAAGGTGCAAATTCCGATTTTCTTATCTTACAATCTGGCAGAATCCCCGTTCTGCCACCCTCAGTTGCCAGATTATAAGAGGATCTGGCAATTACTTCAAGAGCAACCCAATGCTTCCCTAATTGAGTATACGAACAAAAACTATGCCAGTTAGGGTATCTTTCTCCCGGAAAGGCCTTGGTTGCACTCAAGTCCTTGCCAATTAATGCGATGCTCATAGGAATTATTCTTCTCGGGTTTACTCTGTTTCAATCCTGTCTCTGCGGATTCGTAAATCTTTGCGAACGGAGAGCTGACACAGGGTTTGTCCCTGCCTTAGTCATATGGAAATGAGAGGCTTATGAGGATCCGCCAAAAACGGTGGGTAAGCTCCAAATCCGGCGGAGAGGAAGCAACTCAGCGGAGCTTGATAGCTCAGCGTGGATTATTGGAATCTTATGCCGGGACCAGGCTATAGTTTGTCAAAAAACCCTAGAACATCTGACGCAGGGCACACACTACTTCTGCTTGAATACCACCTTTTCGAAATCGTACCAGTCCAGCTCGATTTCCTTGCCTTCTTCGGTGGTTATGAAGATACCCCTGTTTTCGTCATTCACGTCATTGGAATCTTCTAATCTAAAACTGCTGCCGTTTTTCAGCATGACTTCGGCAGCGTTGGAGGACCTTCTCTCGATGCTCTCAATCTGGCCGAACTCGACATCCACCTCAACTCCTCTGTATTCACCATCCAGAAGTTCCCAGCTTTCAGTTTCGTCGTCATCCCATCGGATGTATCCTTCGTAGCTTTCGCCATCCTCGTCGTAGACCATTCCGTACAGGGGGTGCCCGCCGTCAAACTCATCGTAGGTTTTCAAATACTCCTCTCCACCCTCTAGAAAATCGCACCGGTCGAAGTCCTCCCATTCGATGGTCACCTGGCCGAAGTACGGATCTTTCACCGAGATTCCCCGGTTTCCGCTGTCTACGTCGTTGGTGCCAGAAAGCTTCTTCTGATCTCCGTTCTTAAGGTATACCCAGGCCGAGCTCCGAGATAGTCTCTCGATCGCCTTTATTCTCCCGAAGGGGATCTTTCGGGTCCTACTCTTCTCCTCTCCGTCCAGAATATCCGACTCGAAAAGCTCGTCCACGTCCCAACAGATGAAGCCCTTGAAGGTCTCTCCGTGTCTTGTCTCCACCTGGCCGTAAAGCCGGCGTTCCTGCTTGCTCGCCATCTCACATTCTTTGAACTCGATTTCGTCCAGATCGCCCCAGTCCATGCAAATCTCGCCTTCTTCAACATCGTTGATCACGATTTCTCTTACGCCCGAACCCACATCGGTACTGTACCCGTAAAAAGTTACTCTCTCCCCACTTTTCAGAAGGAGAGCGGCTCTGTTGCGGGAACGTCTCTCCAGTGAGCTGATGTGCCCGAATTCAATCCCGCAGCTGCCTTTGCTCTCTTCTATGTCTTGATCCCAGTTTATGCGTATCCCAAAGATCTCAATGTGTTTTTCTCTGCGGCGACCATCGTGCCTGCCCTTGCGCTCCTTGGTGGCATCCAGAATGTCATCCCAGAATGCTTCGTTTTTATCCCAGCGGATAGGTCCTTCAAACGTGTCGCCGTCTCTGGTATGGATCACCCCACAGATCCTTCCCCGCTGGGCGTAAATGAGTGAAGCAGACAGAAGAATAAAGAGAGTTGCCAGAAAAATTATGACAAGAGTAATCCTTCTCATTTTCTACCTCCTCTAACTAGTTCGAATTAGAGTTAGAACTCGTCAGAAAAACGAATGATTTTGAGATGCTTTGCAGAGATCGGAACATCGAGTCCACTGGATATCCTTAGAATTCAAAGACGACTCTTCAACCTAGATGTTACAAATATCTTTACGCTTCTCGCGAAGGAAAGTTTCCTTTTCGGGAGCTTCATTTAGATTATTCGTTTCGGTGAGAATATTGTTTTTGCTGTTGTGGGGGGTCGTGATTTTGGTCAAGGCAAAGCAGTAGAGATAGGATGAATACTCCTCTTTATAAATTTTCTTATGTCTTGTGGTTATCGGGTTCGATAAATCGAACCCCTAAAGCTGATTCTCATTATTGACGGCCTGGTTCCGATCCTCCGAGGAAAAGAGAATTTATCATATAGACTATATCCGCTATATCAATCATCCCATCGCAATTGGCATCCCCCGCTACGGAGGGCTCAGGGGCAGCTCCACTTATAAACAGGTAATCTATCAGATATACCACATCGGCTATATCAACTATTCCATCTCCATTAGCATCCCCACATAAATAATAAGTCTGTACATACTTTATGGTTGCATAGTAACGATCGTTGGCACTAATAGAACCCCATCCGGTCACATAGACATTGCCAGAATCATCTAAGGCTATGTCGCTGCCGACATCCAGCCCATCTCCTGGTCCATTATATCTTGCCACCCAAATCTGATTCCCGGATGAGTCATATCTTACGGTGGCGCAATCCTCCTCTGTTCCGTCGCCCTCACTTGCTCCGGTTACATAGATATTGCCAGAGTCGTCTATGGCTATGCGATATGCGCTGTCGAATCCATTCCCCGGTCCATTATATCTCGCCACCCAAAGCTCATTCCCGTCTTTGTCATATTTTATGGTGGCATAGTCTCTGTTATAGTCTGTGTCAAAATCGTCACTAGTCCCGGTAACATACACATTGCCAAAGCTATCTACGGCTAAGTCATAACCGTAATCATTTCCGTTCCCCGGTCCATTATATCTTGCCACCCAAAGCTCATTGCCGTTTTCGTCGTATTTTACGGTGGCGTAGTCATAGTATGTGTCACTCTTGGAGTCCTGTCCTGTCACATATACCTTGCCCGAACCATCTACAGCTATGGCATTGGCTATATCCCACCCGTAGTCATCCGGCCCATGGTAGGTTCTTTTCCAAACCTCATCCCCTCCCGCATCGTATTTTATGGTAACATAGTCATAGTTGTACGGATATACGTCGGTTTGTTCACTCTTTCCTGTCACATATACGCTGCCAGAACCATCTAGAGCTATGGCGTGAGCCTCGTCCCGTCTGTTCCCTTCTCCATTGTATCTTGCTACCCAAAGCTCATTCCCGGATGAGTCATATTTTACGGTGGCGTAGTCAGAGTATGTCCCACTACCACCACTGAGTCCGGTTACATACACGTTGCCGGAATCATCTGCGGCTACGTCCCAAGCCATATCAGTTGAATTTGCCCCATCATATATTCTGACCCAGGCAGTATCTCCATCAGGATAGTACCTTATAGTACAATAATCTTGATCTCCTCCAGTCGCACAAACACTGTTAGAAACATCTAAGGCAATCCTAGCACCGCCCCAGGACCCGAACCATAATTGATTTCCGTCAGTATCATATTTTATAGTCGCGCTTGTTCCTGTCACATACACGTTGGCAGAATCGTCTACGGCTATAGCAAGAGCCTGATCCCATTGGTCTCCTAGTCCATCGTATTCTGCCACCCAAGCGGTCTTCGCAAAGATACCAGCTAAAGCAGGCACAGCCCAGAAAACCAAAAAGACTATCCCAAAGAGAGCCGTTATGGAAAAACGTTTTAACATAACACCTTCGAGATTTGCGAGTTATTTTGCATAATAAAAATACCAAACCCCTTGCCCCATCTGCCCCTTCAGCAAGCTTGGATATTTAAAAGATAAACAAAACTTCAGTTCAGTCAAGAGGAAAATCAATGAAAGGTCAGAAAACTGAACCTAATAAAGGAACCAGAGATCAAGGCTGCCGTATCTTAAAACTCATCCGGAAGGAAAAGCTCTCGTGATCTAAACAAATCTACACACAAGTTCAAAGATTTCTGGACAGACTTGAAACTCCAATAATACTATAAATGAATCTGGCTTTATGTTCCCATTTCCCACGAACCCAAATACTCCTTCTGTTCAGGAGTCAACTTATCGACTTTCACGCCCATCGATTTTAACTTCAGACGGGCGATCTCGGAATCTATCTTCTCAGGAACGCCATAGACTCGATTCTCCAGTCCCTTCCCGTGATTGACCAGATACTCGGCGGAGAGGGCCTGGTTGGCAAAGGACATATCCATAACGCAGGCAGGATGACCTTCAGCCGCAGAGAGGTTAACTAAACGTCCATCGGCCAAAAGGTTTATTCTTTTCCCGTTTCTCAGAGTATATTCGCTGACGAATTCTCGTATCTGTCTTTTTCTTTTGGCTATCTTCTCCAGACCGGGTATATCGATCTCCACATTGAAATGCCCGGCGTTGCAGACCACGGCGTTGTCCTTCATCATCCTGAAATGCTCAGGCCGGATCACGTTGATATCGCCGGTCAGGGTGCAGAAGATGTCGCCGATCTTGGCCGCTTCTGCCATGGGCATAACCCTGAAGCCATCCATGGCCGCCTCGATGGCCTTCAAAGGATCGACCTCAGTGACGATCACGTCCGCACCCATTCCCTTAGCCCTGGTGGCAAATCCACGACCGCACCAACCGTAACCCGCCGTCACCACCTTGGACCCGGCCAGAAGGAAATTGGTGGCACGCAAAATCCCATCCACGGTGGATTGTCCGGTGCCGTAGCGGTTATCGAAAAAATGCTTGGTCTTGGAATCGTTGACCGCAATCAAAGGACACTTCAAAACGCCGTGTTTTTCCATGCTTCTCAAACGAACCACCCCGGTGGTGGTCTCCTCTGTTCCGCCGATCACGTTCTTCAAAAGCTTCTTGCGGGAAGCATGCAGGGTGGAGACTAAGTCTGCTCCGTCATCCATGGTGATGTCTGGTTCGATATCCAGCGCGCTGTTGATGTGTTGATAGTAAATCCGGTTGGTCTCGCCCCTGATGGAGAAGACAGGGATGTTGTAGTCCTTCACCAACGATGCAGCCACGTCATCCTGGGTGGATAAAGGATTGGAGGCGCACAGCGTCACCTTTGCTCCGCCGGTGGTCAAGGTACGCATGAGATTGGCTGTCTCGGTAGTAACGTGCAGGCAGGCCGAGATTTTCACACCCTTCAACGGCTTTTGCTTGGCAAATCTCTCACGAATCAATCTTAAGACGGGCATGTTTCTCTCGGCCCATTCAATCCGCAGCTTACCATGTTTGGCTAAGTTGCGATCTTTTATGTGGTATTTCATATTCCTTTTCCTTTTTTGGTGAATTAGGAGGATTCCGTCACTGGAGTCTAGAGCTTCGGCTTCAGGGCTGGACGGGGAAAGCAGATAAGCCTATAGGCTTACACTCCAGGCTCTTTAAGCATCTCTTTTCAAATCTTCCACCTTGTCTGTTCTCTCCCAGGTGAAATTGGGTTCGTTTCTGCCGAAGTGACCAAAGGCTGAGGTCTCCGTATAAATAGGTCTCCGCAGGTTCAGCATCTCAATGATCCCCCGGGGAGTAAGCTGAAAGTGCTTTTTTATCAACTCCAGCATTTTCTCATTTGAAACCTTTCCGGTGTCAAAGGTGTTCACCATGATGGAGACGGGATCAGCCTCTCCAATCACGTAAGCTAATTGGATCATAAACTTGTCCGCCAGGCCTGCGGCTACCATATTCTTGGCAATGTAACGTGCCATATAGGAAGCGGAGCGGTCCACCTTGGTGGGGTCCTTCCCGGAGAAGGCTCCACCCCCGTGAGGAATCCTTCCACCGTAAGTGTCGACGATTATTTTTCTGCCGGTCATTCCAGTGTCAGATTGAGGTCCGCCGATAACGAATTTGCCGGTGGCATTGACAAAGTACTTGGTTTTCTCATCCAGAAGTCTTGGCTCGATTACCGGCCTGACCACGTTTTCGATTATTTCATGTCTTGCCTTCTGAGTTATGAGTTTCCCGGTCCCGTCCAATATCTCCTCGGTATGCTGGCAGGCTAAGATTATGGTGTCCACCCGCACCGGATCTCCATTAACGTATTCAACCGTAACCTGGGATTTTCCATCGGGACCGAGGTATGGCAGGGTTTTCTGTTTCCTCACCTGGGCTAACCTCATGCAGAGTTTGTGTGCCAACATAACAGGCATGGGCATGAGCTCCGGGGTCTCGTTGCAGGCATACCCGATCATCAGCCCCTGATCTCCCGCCCCTCCAACGTCCACCCCTTGTGCAATATCCGGAGACTGGGAACCTATGGCATTCAAGATGGCACAGCTCGAGTAGTTAAAACCGTACTTGGCATCCGTATAGCCGATCTTTTTTATGAGATTGCGCACCAGTCGGGGAAGGTCCACATAACCTGTAGTGGTTATCTCGCCCCCCACGATGACCAGGCCCACGGTGATGAAGGCTTCGCAAGCTACCCTGCCATTCGGATCCTGGCTTATCACCTCGTCCAGTACCGCATCCGAAATCCGATCGCACACCTTATCCGGATGGCCCTCGGCTACAGATTCAGAAGTGAAAAGGAAATTCTTCCCAGATACCATGTTTTTCTCCTTGACTGAGAGTTTCGATTCATTACGTCGATTTTTGGATTGGTCACTAGTTGTGAGTCCTATGTGAAAACTTTTTCGAACAGTCTAGACTTCGGGAGTGAGGCCTTGATTTCAATATCCTGAATATCCGATTTCAGATGAATCTCCTACGTTTAGATGATGAAACACCCCGTGTACCGCGGCGTGGTTCCCGATCAAGGAAGATTGAAGACGGGAGTTGTTTACCTCTGCCCGTTCACTGATAATTGAATCTCTTATGATGGAGTTTCTTATCACCGCCTTATCAGCCACGGAGACATAAGGACCTAAAATCGAATTCTCCACCCTTGCGGTCCTGGACACGAAAACCGGCGGGATGACTACCGAACCTTTCAACCTAAGAGCTGATTTTATCCTGGACAAAAGATGTCGGTTGGTTTCAAGCAGGGTCTCCGGCTTGCCGCAATCATACCAGCCGGTAATATCAAAGGTCTTAAACTTGGTCCCCTGATTAATCATCAACTGCAGAGCGTCGGTCAGTTGATATTCGTTTTTGGTCGTTATGTTCTTCTCGACGACTTCTTTCAACGATTGCTTGAAGGCCTCGGTGCTTCTGATATAGTACACTCCGACCACCGCCAGGTTGCTGGTGGGCTTGTCCGGTTTTTCCACGAGCTTTTTGGCAAACCCTCTTTCCATCTCCACTATGCCGAATCTACGAGGATCGTCCACGCTTTTCGTTCCCAGAGCATCGAATCTGCCCCGGAGCACGGGAGCAAGATCCGTCTCGAAAATTGTATCTCCCAAGACTATCAAGACCGGTTCAGCCTTCTTGATCTCCGGGCTAGCTAACCAGATGGCGTATCCCAATCCCTTGAGTTCCTTTTGTTCTATAAACTTCGATTTGAACCTGTAGTTTCTATTGACATATTCTACGATTTGCCCTCCCATGAAGCCGATGATAAAAATCACCTCATCAATCTTCACCTGTTTCAAGGCATCCAGAATATGTCCCAGGATGGGCTTTCCCGCCACGTGCAGAAGTCCTTTGGGGGCGGTATGGGTATGCGGCCTCAATCTGGTTCCTATTCCGGCTACCGGGATTATTACTTTCATGTTGCCTTTCTATCTCCCTTCAAAAGACGCTGTTAACCGAAGAAAGAAATTTACGAATTTACTTCTGTTTGTCAACTCTTATTTTTTACATACCTGAGTCGTATGAAAGAAACATCTGCAATACTGCTTGTAGAATGCCAGCAGAAAGCAAGAGGAGATGATTCTCTCGACTTCGTACTCCTCTATTCCTCTCCTTGGCAACGGAGACCTTGTGCGATACCTTAAGACGTTCCATCATGGAGACGGCGCGGGTGACGTACAAGAAAACGCGAAATGAATTGGGCAACCACAGTAGGTTCTCTCTACTGATCGAAGTAAAGAAAAGACAAGCCCTCCCGTTTTATACTCTAGACTCTTGACTTTATACTCTACGCTCTCAACTCTTAGCTCTTCTGATCTCGAAGACCACCAGATTCTTTGAATCGGGGCAGCAGACCGAGATGGCATCGGGATCGTCTTCCCAGAAGTGGGTTCCACCGAACATCAGGGTTCTGGCGGCGGGAATCACGGTCAACATTCCTTCGGTGCATAATCCACCCGGAGCTATTCCACCCTTGAAGAAAAACTCCTCGCCCACCTTATGACCTAAAGAACATTTTCCCTTGATGCTTTTCACCGTGACCTTTATGTCCGGAATCTTTTCGGACGGATGAGTCATGATTCCTCCTTAATTATTGTGAGTTCGTTGAACTATTCGATTCTGGAGTGCAAAGCTTTGCCTTTTGCTTGGTAAACCTAAAGGTTTACACTCCAGCCAAATGGTAAACCTGAAGGTTTACACTCCCTCTGTCTTGCATCAGACGCGGGAGATTCTGATGTCTCCGAATCCCAGTTTTGCAATTATCCTCAATTTCCTTTGAACCGTGTCGTATCCCTCATCCTGATAATCGACCCGTTTACCCAGGCCGCCCTCGTGTTTACCCAGGATGTCGATGTCACCGGCGCCGCAGGTTCCGGTGGCTGATATCTTAACCTCGCCTGGCACCCAAATTTTGATGTCTCCGAACCCCAGACCAAGGTTGACCATATTTTCCCGGTCCGAGAAGTTTGCTTTGGTGAGATCGACCTCGATATCGCCGAAGCCCATCTCCGCATCCAGCCCATGAGGATCTATGTCTTTGGCATCTATTTTCAGATCTCCGAAGGCCCTCGAGTATTTCTTTCCCTCTTTGACGGACAACGCATTCTCAGAGAAGAAATAAGTTCTTCTCAATAAGAGCCATATGCCCAGAGCCACCAAAATCAAAGGCCAGAATTTTCCCAGAGTGGGCCAGAAGCGAATCATCTCAAAGCTGTCCAAGAGAGCCAGAAATCCAATCAGAATTAGCAGTACACCGAAAGTGACGGTCCAGAAATTCTTTTGTGCCATATGTTACTCCCTCTTCTGGTTATCTCTTCAGGATAAATAGAAGGCTGACGCCTTGACTCCAATTTAGGCCCGACTAAGCGCATTTTGAAAAGGAGCCTTCAAAGTCCCCTGAGTTATGTGAGCCGACAATATGTATCTGTGATGGATTCCCGAAACGGCATTTCGTCTTTTTCTCTCCGGACCACGTCGCTCCAATAGGAGGGGGATGGGGAACAGAGCCCTTCCTTGGCAAAATCGGACCTAACAGATATTTGTTCAAGAGGACAAGCAAAATGACCGCTATTACAAAACATATGATCAAAGCCGGAATCAGGATGCCTTTGTACCTGGGCCTGAATTTCCTGAAAACCAAAGGTCTCCGTGAGATCAACTCCCGCTTCAACTCCGTTAAATCAGCCAGAACCTCATCCATGGTATGATACCTGAACTCAGTATCCTTTTGCAGTAGTTTTTTCACAATTCTCTGTAGTTGCTCTGGGGCCTGCTTCTGATATTTTGCTAAAGGTTCAGCCGCATCATTTACGATCGAATCGAGAATCGCTGTCTCGTCTTGTCCCTTAAAAGGAATCTGTCCGGTGATCATCTCATACAGGACCGCACCGAAAGAAAAAATGTCGCTTCGACGATCTATTTGCCCACCTCGAGCCTGCTCCGGAGACATATACTGAATCCTGCTCAGAGTTTCTCCGGTGTTGGTCACGCCAGACCTTTGTTTCCAGGTCGGCAGACCGAAATCGGTGATCTTGATCCCGCCTTTTTTGGTCAGCATCACATTGTTAGACTTCATGTTCCCATGAATGATACCTTTCCTGTGAGCGGCAGTCAAGCCTTCTCCGATCTTAATGGCGATTTCAAGAGCTGTCCGAACCGGAATTGCCTTCTCCCTTGTGATCTCTTTGACGGACTTCCCTTCGAAGTAAGCTCTGGAAATGAAACATTCGCCTTCGGTTTCACCCGTTTCATAGATGGTGGCGATGTGGGGATGATACAAGGCGGATAAAACTTCAGCTTCGTGCACAAATCTGGTCTTGGCTTCTCCATCACACAAAAGGTGTTTGGGCAGGAATTTCAAAGCAACTATCCGATCAAGCTTGGTGTCTTGGGCTTTGTATAGCACACCCATTCCCCCCTCGCCAAGTTTCTCTAGGATTTTGTAATGTGAAATCGTTTTCCCTATCATAATCTTGAATTCATTGCTGTCGAACTCATCCCCGTCCACTTCTCTTACGAAGAGAAGGGGAGTTAAGGTCCCTCTCTTTTTGAGAGAGGAATTTAGGGTGAGTTAAAACCTGCCTGAGTCTCTCTAACACACTGCTCATGCCCTTCTCAATCTCTTCATTTTTGAATCGGACAACTTCAATTTCCAGATTATTGATTATGTATGTCCTTAACTCATCGTGCTCTTTCTGATAGTCGTGACTCTTACCGTCAATCTCCAGCACCAATCAGTTTTCATGACAATAGAAATCTGCGACAAAGAAAGTTTCCTTGTCCATGTACTGAAAGAATATGGGATACTGGCGAAGAAACTTCTTCCCTAACACTTTTCTGTTCCGAACTGCACACCAGAATAGCTGTTCACTGCGGGTAGATCTCTTCCGTAAATCTCGACATAGTCTTTTGGCCACTTCGATTATGTTTTTCTTCATGTCAATCTGTTCCTGAACTCATCCCCTGACCCCTTCTCTTGTGAAGAGAAGGGGTAAAGTCCCTCTCTTTTTAAGAGAGGGATTTAGGGTGAGTTCATCCTGTGTCCTGGAACTCATCCCCCATCCCCTTGTCTTGGCAAGAGAAGGGGAGTTAAGTCCCTCTCTCTGTGAGAGAGGGATTAGGGTGAGTTCATCCTGTGATGTATTTTTGCCGATCACATCAAATATCTTCTCATAATAATGAGGACAACAACTTCTATGTGTTCTTGTTGAATTCTCTTTCGATTTCCTCGGCTGTCAGTGACTCATCCAGATACTTCCGGTGATCGATATTTTTCCAGCGCTGGTTTACCCGACGTCGACATATCCGATGGATGTTCAACAAATGGCGTGTGGAGATGTTGTCGGTGGTACTGTTTTTCCCGCCGGAACCGCAACTCAAGGTGAAAGAAGGCGATAGGGTATTGAACATCCCTCCCAGTGCTCCCTGGGTGGATGGAGTGTTGACCAAGATCCGGGCGACATCAAGATTTCTGGAGAAGTATTCGATCCGCTCCGGGTTGTTGGAATAGATCACCGCTGTGTGGCCGATGCCTCCAAAGCGGGTGATTTCCATGCAGCGGGCAATGGCGGCTTCAAAGGTTTCTTCAACATAGAATGCGAGAATGGGTGCCAGAATTTCCGCGGACAGCGGTTGCTTGGGGGAAACCTCATCGAGCTTTGCCACAAGAACCGAGGCATCCAGAGGCACCTGGATGCCGGCCATCTCCGCAATCCGCTGAACCGACTGGCCCACCACCGCAGCCAACATCATCTCCCTTTGTCTGTCATAAGCGATACGACCGACTTTTTCGATTTCCTCCGGCGACAAAAGGTAAGCTTTTTGCATCTTGAACTCCGCCATCACCTTTTCAGCGATCGCACTCCTAACCACGATAGCCTGCTCGCTGGCACATATGGAACCGTTGTCAAACGTTTTGGACATCAAGATATTCTGAACGGCGAAGGGGATATCGGCGGTGGTGCCAATGTAAACCGGTACATTGCCGGATCCAACTCCTATTGTCGGCGTGCCAGAGCTATAGCTTGCTTTGACCAATTCACCTGCACCGGTGGCCAAAATGAGCGCCAGCCCACGATGGCTCATCAACTCCTTCGTCATCTTGGGGTTGGGTTTGGTCAACCACTGGACGCAATGCTCAGGTGCGCCTGCCTTCAGCGCTGATTCGTAACAGACCCGAGCAGTTTCCGCCACGCAGTTTTTGGCTATCGCATTGCCACTGATAATCACCGGATTGCGGGTTTTCATGGTAATGAGAATCTTGAAGATGGTGGTGGACGTGGGATTGATCGCTGGAATCAATGCCAGAATCGGGCCCAATGGCTGGGCCATTTCGATGATGCCCGAAAATGAATCCTCAGAGATGACACCCACCGTCTTCTGGTTTTTGATGTCCTCGTACACCAACTGGCTGGCGATGGCATTCTTGATAACTTTATGTGGCCCAAAGCCCATGCCAGTTTCCTCAGCCGCCATTATGGCGAGACGGACACGGTTATCCATCGCTGCCAGATAGACCGCCCGTGCAATGCGATCCGTTTTAGACTGGTCTAATTCTCTGAAAGCAGTAGCCGCTTTTTGGGCTCGCTGGATAAGCTCATCAGTACTAGCCATGGCCAGTCCTCCTATCGTTGGCAACTTGGCCCTCGTTCGTTACTTCTATCTACTTCAGCGCCACGGACATCGACGGTCCGTCAGGGATGTGTCTCTGACGAACAAGAGCTGCTTTATGGGTTTTCCCTCAACATGCTCCGTGTGGACTGAGCATTCACTTTGTACCATTTCATGAATGGTGGTTACGGGGTGATCTAATACCGATGTGGTTCTGGTTTCATTCGAGAATCTCCTCGCAGCCGCTTTGCCACACAAAAGATGTTTGGGCAAAAACTTCAGAGCTACTGTCCGATCCAGCTTGGTGTCCCGGGTCTTGCAGACCACACCTCCCGCTTCCGCTTCAGCGGGATCCTCAGAACTGCAACCACTCGTTCTACCAAGTGCTGGACTCGTGGGCAGTTTTGGGACATGCCGCCTTCACCGAGTTTTTCGAGAATCTTGTAATGTGAAATGAATCTGTTTTTCATTGAACGCTTTCAAACCTCGTGAAGTGCTGTTCTTTCATTTCCGAATTCGCCCGATCTGATCCTTGAACTCACGAACCTTGGGGATCCTGGGTATTGGGGATAACGTCGAAGCAATATGCTTAGCAGTATGGCGTGACATCATCCTGGATTCATCGCTGCGCCTGGTTTTTCAAGGCGGACCCGCCGCCTCCCGAATCGCTATCACGTGCTGCAAGGTTCGGAGTCTCCGTCGCCGCTGCTCAGAACCCAAACCAGGATGAAAGCCCCGGTAACCGCTATCACCCCCAGAATCACGGTTTTCCTCTCATCCGGTTCCTTGATCCCCAACGATTCGATCTCAGAGAGGTCTATTTCCTTGTAGCCTTCTTGGTCGACGTAGCCGACTAACCTGGAATGCTCAACCTTTGGATCCTTAATCTCCAACTGGGTTCCGTTGGTCATGGTTACCCAGACGCTGGATTTTTGCCCCAGTTCGGAAGCCTCTTCAGGCGAGACATACCTCATGCTGGTACAGCCGCCCAAATAGGAGACCAAGCTCAATAGGACGACAATGGATACCAACTTCCGACACATGGTGTGGTTCATCGTTATATTCACTCTCGGTTCGCCATCTGGTTAAGTACGCCCATCCCCGCGAAACCTTACCAAGACGCTGCAATGACAAATGATCCTCCCCATCGAACACCGTCGCTGATGGAGCTTTGGTTGTGCCTTCAATAAAGCGGCAAATTGCCTAACTGTCAATTAAAAAAAGCAAAGGGAAGAGTGGTCCTGAAGTTATTAGAAGTAATGACGGGGTTGTTCAAAGTAGAACGATGGCCCCAGCTTTGATCTGCCCGGCCTTGTCTCCTTAAGCGTACGGCTAAGTTCTTACTTGGTTTTTGCCAGTTCATTTTTCAAGAGGTCTATCACCTTGACCGGAGTGGGATCTTCTCTATTGAGGATAGCTAAATAGAAGCTGGCGAAATCGCCCAATTGAATCAGAGAGAAGATGCGAGAGAGAAGGGTCTCTCCGGAACTTTCGACCTCCAATACTTTCACCTTCTCTTTCTCTATGATCCTTTTGACGATTTCCATCCTGCTTTTGACGCGAGGATGATCGTCTTGGTCTTTCAGGATAACCACGATCAGATTGTCTCGATACTCAGATAAGATTTTCCACCCCACCAGCTCGTTATGGTTGAATTCGGGAAAGACGTTGTTGAACGCCAGCATTTTGGCATTTTCACAAATTTGCCCTTTCCATCTGGTGGAGACCGCGTCAAAATGGTCGGTTGCGGCATAGATTATGGGCAGCTTCTGGTGAAGCTCCAAAGCGATTCTCTTGGCAGGATTTTCCCGAACTCCCGACTCCAGTCCGTATCTCAACCTATTTGAGCTTAGAAATTCTCCGGTTCTTTTTATTAGAGCTTTTTCGCCTTCAACAAATCCCAGCTTTTCCAACATCACCAATACCGGAACGAAGGAATATCCCAGGGCAGCTCGCGGGGGGAAGCCCTTGGGTATATTTACCCAGGTGATTTTATTCTGAAGGGATTTTTCTTCTACCTTTCCGCCCGTGGAGAGGGCGAGAATCATGGCCTTTCTGTTAAGCGCATCATCATAAGCTGAAAGCGTCTCCTCGGTGTTTCCGGAATAACTGGAGATGAAGATCAGGGAAGACTCGCCCACAAAACGGGGCAAGGTGTAATTTCTGCAGATAAAGAACGGGATATTTAGTCTCTCAGCCAAATAGGAACGCACCAAATCGCCACCGATGGCTGATCCACCTAACCCGGCTAAGACTATGTTTTCTATTCCGCTAGCGTTCCAGTCCGGCAGTTCGGCCGCCCCTGCGATATTTGAAGCATCCTCAAATTGGGAAGGGAATTGATAGATCAGATCATACATGCCCTTTGGATCGATCTTTTTGATTTCGTTTGTTTCGTCTAAAAGGTGCATGGTTTGACTATCCTCAAAGTCTTTGACCTCCCTGTGTCTGGACTTGTATTTTGACATCTCGGAGGAGCATACAGGTTTATTCCAATTTCCCCTTGTTATCCTTTTCCAAATCTCTTGGCATAATCCTCTATCAGAACCTTTTTGATCTCATCAATGGTAGAAAGATTAAGAACCTTCTGCGCCAGCTCTTGCGCCTCTTCGAAGGTTATGGATCGGATTATCTTCTTTATCTCCGGGATGGCCATGGCACTAGTGGAGAGTTCATCCACCCCCATTCCCACCAGAAGGATGGTGGCCAGCGGATCTCCACCCATTTCCCCGCACAGCCCTACCCAAATGCCATTTCTGTGCCCGGCGTCAATGGTCTGCTTGATCAGCTTCAATACCCCGGGATGTAATCCCTGATAGAGATGGGCTATCCTTTCATTTCCCCGATCCACGGCTACTGTATATTGAATGAGATCATTGGTTCCTATGCTGAAGAAGTCTGACTCTTTTGCCAGGGCATCCGCAGACAAAGCCGCAGAGGGAATCTCCACCATTATCCCTACCTCCACGTTCTCGTCAAAAGGAATCCTCTTCTTTCTTAACTCGTCTTTAGCCTCTTCCAACAGAGCTTTGGCTTTCTTGAGCTCTTGTGCCTCCGAGATCATGGGAAACATGATTTTTATGTTCTTTTTGGCGCTGGCTTTAAGCATGGCCCTCAATTGGATCTTGAAGAACTCAGGAAGGTCTAAACAAGCTCTGATCGCCCTCCAGCCCAAAAAAGGATTGGTCTCGTAAAGGGTCCCGGTATGACCATCGAACTTATCACCGCCCAGATCAAACGTTCTTAAGATCACCGGCTTGGGATAAACCTTATTCGCTACCTCCTGATAGGCCTGATATTGTTCCTCCTCAGTGGGCAGATCAGATTGAGCCAGATACAAATACTCGGTTCTGAACAGGCCGATTCCCTCGGCTCCGTATTCCAAGGCAGAGGCGGTATCCTGGGGAAGCTCGATGTTGGCAGACAGCTCGATTTTCCTTTGGTCGCGCGTTTCAGCGGGAAGAAGCTTCAGTTCAGAAAGCTCCACCGTTTTTTTGATGATAAATTTTCTTCTCTTCTCGAATTCTTTGAGAGTTTCCTCATCCGGGCAGATGAGCAGCTCACCTCTGGTTCCGTCCAGGATTACACTTTGATCGCTTTGGACCTGGTCGAAAAGGTTCTTCAGCCCCACCACCGCAGGGATCTCCATGGATTTTGCCAGCAAAGCCACGTGAGAGGTGCCCCCACCAGCGTCCGTGGCAAAACCCAAGATGCTTTCTTTTTTCATGTGCACCACATCGGCCGGAGAGAGGTTTCGGGCGATCAATATCACAGGCGAGTCGATACTCTGCAGGGTCAAATGCTTGATGCCCAAAAGATTATAAATCAAACGGCTGGCCACCGTGTTTATGTCTAGGATCCTCTCTTTGAGATATTCGTCGGTAGAGGCGGATAGAGTTTGGGTGGTCTGGTCTATTACATTCTTGTAAACGAACTCTGCATTATTCCTGGTCTGCTTCATTCTTTCTATCACTGACTCATTGATGAAATCATCCTCCAGGATCATAATCTGTGCATCAAAGATCTTGGCGTGATCCGGATCGATTCTCTTGGCCACCTTCTCTTTTATCTTAGAGAGTTCCTTTTTGGTCTCATCCAGAGCTCTTTTGAACTTTAGGATCTCCTTCTGCACCTCGCGCTCCGGAATTTTCTCCTCTTTCACCTCCACCGTTTCGCGGTTCAAGAGAAACGCCCTTCCAATAGCTACCCCGGGAGAGGCGGGTGTGCCTCGATATATCGTACAGACTTCTTTATTCTTGTTTTTTCTTATGGATCTTAACGACAATTTACTCCTCACCGAATTTTTGTTCAAAGAGTTTTGCCAATTCCTCCACCGCCGCAGCTTCATCTTCTCCTTCGGCTTTGATGGTCACAAGGCTTCCCATCTCGGCAGCCAGGGCCATCACGCTCAGTATACTTTTGGCGTTTACCTCCAAGTCCTCCTTTTGAAGCGTGATCTCGGATTTGAACTTGTTTGCCCTTTGCACCACCAGGGCGGCAGGACGGGCATGCAATCCCAGCCTGTTGGTTATCTGTACCTTCTTTTCGACCAAAACACCATCCTTCTTTATCTACGAGTCTGAAATCTCGATTCCCAACCTGTAAGGGAAATCCTTCTTTGGGAGTCAATGCGTAAGCCTTTTATGGAGACTTTGCGGAACAAATCCCTTCTGGATTCAGGGCGCCAGCCTTCCACAAAATCCTTCCGGATCAACTCCTCTTTTCTTTTGGGTACTTAGGGCGTTAGCCTTTTGTTCACAACCGGAACCAAATACCCAAAATCACATTGGCGATTGTTTTCTTTCATCGTTCCCGTTGGTTATCACCCTTACGCTCGTACAAACATCTTACCTGACAGTTGCTTTATGAATCCTTTCAATTCCAAAGACAAGGGAGTCGACAAAGCCTGGGATGTGGTCACGTGTATATCTTGAGCAATCTTATCGATATGATAAGGCTCACCGGTCATCAGATCGTATATGCTCTTCTCTTGTTCGGAAAGCTGGGATGAATCCTTCTCGATTTTGCTCTTTTCTGTTTGCTGCAGTGTGATATTCATCCTCAATTCCTCCAAAATGTCTTCCACCGAGGTGACCAGTTTGGCTCCCTCTTTAATCAATCTATTCGTGCCTTCGCTGGTTTTTGCCCCGATATTTCCGGGAACTGCGAAGACCTCTCGATTCTGCTCTAAGCCATGTTGGGCGGTAAGAAGCGCCCCACTTTTGGCACCTGCCTCAATGACGACCACGCCTAAGGAGAGTCCACTTATTAATCTATTTCTTCTGGGGAAGTTTTGTTTTTCAGGCTTGGTGCCCAAGAGGAACTCGGAAACTAAAGCACCTTTTGGCATGATTCTTTCTGCCAACTTTCTGTTCTGAGGAGGATAGATCACGTCCAGTCCCGAGCCGAATACCGCAATGGTTCTGCCGTTCTCCTCAAGTGCAGAGGAATGTCCGATCGAGTCTATGCCCCAGGCCAATCCGCTGATGATGGTGATTCCTCTCTTGGCCAGTTCTCTCCCGATCTTTTGGGCGGTTTGGTTTCCGTAGGCAGAGGCAGCTCGGGCTCCCACTATAGCAATGGCGTTTTTGTCCTCCTCTTTGATCTCCCCTTTGATAAAAAGAAACGGCGGTGGATCATAAATCGATTTCAGATTCTCAGGATAAGCGTCATCCTTGAAAGTCAAAAGGCGGACTTGGTTTTTTCCGATCAACTCCAACTGTTTCTCCGTCAGCTTCCAGTCCACGTTCCTTTTAATGTTGGAGGCGGTGATCGGTCCAATGTCAGGCAAGTCACCAAGCTTCCTTTCCGGGGCGGATAAAACGGCCTCCGGAGAACCGAAATGCTTAACCAAAGAGATGAAACGGATCGGTCCCACGTTTGGCACGGTGGAAAGGGCAAGCCAGCTTTTGAGCTCGGAAGGGTTCGACTCCATATCTTGGCTTTCTATGGCTTTTCCTGCTCTCCGAGTTCCGATCCTAGCATAGCCAGAAGGCTTTCCAGCCCCTGGCCGGTCAGAGCGGAGATATAACAGATATTGTTCTGCCCGTTGTTGAACCTCGTCATTTTCTTTATCTTTCCTTTGGGGGATAGATCGATCTTATTAATAGCCACAACCCCGGGACGGCTCAAGAGCTGAGGGTCAAAGAGTCTTATCTCGTCCCTGAGAGCTTCGTAATCACTCTTGATATCCGGTGAGGTTACGTCTAACAGATAGAGCAGAAGTTTGGTTCTCTGAATATGTTTTAAGAATTGGAGTCCCAGACCTTTTCCCTGGTGTGCTCCTTCGATCAATCCCGGTATATCAGCCAGAACGAAGCTTCTATTACCGTTCAGTTTGACCATTCCCAGATTGGGAGAAAGTGTGGTGAAAGGGTAATCTGCTATTTTGGGTCGGGCAGAGGACAACTTAGCCAGAAGGGTCGATTTTCCCACGTTAGGCTGCCCCACCACTCCCACGTCCGCCAGAAGCTTCAGCTCCAGGGAGAGCTTTCTCTCTTCGCCCTTGGCCCCGGGCTCAGATCTTCTGGGAGCCTGATGGGTGGGGGATTTGAAGCGGGCATTCCCCCTGCCTCCCTTTCCTCCTTTTGCCGCTAGATAAACCTGATCTTCTTTGGTGAGATCGACCAAGATCTTTTTGGATTCGGCGTCCTTCACCACAGTTCCCGAAGGCACTTTGATCCAGACATCCTCACCTCTTTTTCCGTGCTTCAAAGCTCCCTTCCCGTGCTGGCCGTTTACAGCTTTCAAGTGTTTAACATAACGAAAATCCAGCAGGGTGGTCATGTGGGGGTCGACCCTGATTACCACGTCGCCTCCATCTCCCCCATCTCCCCCGTTCGGCCCTCCCTTGGGAACGTACTTTTCCCGCCGGAAACTGGTGCAACCATTTCCTCCCTTCCCCGCTTTGACCTTGATCTCTACATAATCGACAAACATGATTGTGGCAGGTGGCTTGCGCCTCCTTATTAGCCGGATTTCACCATCTTGGTCAGAGTCTCCTTCAAGATGGTTTTGTCAATGTCCTTATGCAGTACACCCCTGAAAGCAACGGAGATTTTCCCATTCTCCTCGGAGACCACAATGACGATGGCATCGGACTCCTCCGTTATGCCGATGGCGGCCTTATGTCTCATCCCGAACAATTTGCCGTACAGGGGGTTCTGGGTTAAGGGGAGAGTACATGCCACAGCCACCACAAAGTCTCCCTGAATTATGGCCGCTCCGTCATGCAGGGGGGTGTAAGGGGTGAATATTGTCACCAGCAGGTCGGACGAAACCTCGGCATTTATTGTCTTTCCGGTCTCTATGAAGGTTTTCAATCCTATGTCTCTCTCTATGACCATCAATCCCCCATAACGAAGCTGTGACAGCTTGACGGCTGCCCTTACCAGCTCATCTAAGGTTCTCTCCTTCTCATATTTAAAAAACATGCGGAAGAGTTTGTTGTGACCGATCTGAGCCAGCGCGCCCCTGATCTCAGGTTGAAAGACGATGACCAAAACCAATATTCCCACGGTGGCGATGTTCGTGATCAGCCACTTCATCCCCTCCAGCTGAAACCAAAAGGCGAAAAAGGAGACCAAAAAGAGCAGGAAAAGGCCGATGACTATCTGCACAGACCTTGTCCCTTTCATCAGTAAAAGGACCCGATAGAACAAAAATCCCACGATGACCACATCGATTAAATCGAGCAAGTCGAATTTCAAAAAGCTTATGTGAAATAACTCCATGACCAGATAAAGAGCTTAGAGATGAATTCCCAACGCGAACTACCGCAACTCGGGGTCAGGCTTGACGGCGTGTTGGCAGAGCCATATTGTCATTCTGAGGGAACCCCGCCAGAGGCGGGGTGAACTCCGCGACCGAAGAATCTCTTCGGTTCATATGAAGATTCTTCCCCCGCCAAAGGCGGGGTCAGAATGACAAAGTGTTAGCTGGAGTTCTTCAACTCACCCTTAAGAATCGCATCTATCAAACCAGCCACCCTTTTACTCTCCTTGACATCGTGCACCCTGACTATGTTTGCCCCGTTCATTATGCTGACCGCCAAAGCGGCCAAGCTTCCCTCCAATCTCTCCTCGACCGGCAAGTCGAGGATTTTGCCGATGAACGATTTTCTGGACGTACCAATCAAAATCGGACAATCCAATATAAAAAACTTTTTGAGATTTTTCAATATGTTTAGATTATCTTGAAGTCTTTTTCCGAATCCGATCCCTGGATCGATTACGATGTTCTCCTTTTTCATTCCGGCGTTTATTCCCAGCTGGATGCTTTCCCGCGAGTACTTTGTTATCTCCTCTATCACATCATCATAATATGGATTCTCCTGCATGTTTCTAGGAGTCCCCTTAATGTGCATTAAGACAATGGGCACCTGGCATTCGGCGGCGATTTTCTTCATCCGGGGATCGAATCTCAAAGCGCTTATGTCATTTATCATCTCTGCCCCAGCATCCAAAGCCTTTCTGGCGATTTCTGACTTGTAGGTATCGATGGAAATGGGAATATCTATTTGTTTGGATAGCTTTTCTATCACCGGAATCACTCTGGAGAGTTCCTCTTCAATGGTAACCGGATCCGACCCGGGGCGACTCGATTCCCCACCCACATCGATCATATCCGCACCTTCCTCTGCTATTCTTACTCCGTGCCTAACCGCATCATCGAATTTCAAGAATTTCCCTCCGTCTGAAAAGGAATCCGGGGTCACATTCAAGATTCCCATAAGGTGCGTGCGCGACGAAAGATCAAGAATCCTCTTGGCGAAATTGAGCTTGAATTTGTCTCCCTTTTGCACCGTGGTCTGTGGCATTAGTGAACCTTCGTGGATCCTGAATGGGCTGTTTCTTTCTTCTCAGGACATCTCCGTACCCCATACAGTGGCTGGAATTCTCGGTCAGGAATGCCTGGGAGGGGTCGGTTGTCTGTGCATCCTTAGGTCTCTTCGGATAATGCGCTTCCCTTTATCAAGGCGAAGGCTTCTTTTCTGAGGGCATCTTTCTTCAGCGTTCCGCGTATGGCAGAGGTGATGGTCACCGATCCGTACTTTTTCAAACCGCGCATGGTGAGACACATTTGTTCCGCCTCGATCACCACCAAGACCCCCTTGGGCTTTAGAACCTCCATCAATGTATCAGCCACCTGGGCGGTCAAACGTTCCTGCAGCTGGGGTCTTCGGGCCAAAACCTCCACCACCCGCACCAATCTGGAAAATCCGGTGACCTTGTTATCTGAGGGAATGTAAGCGATGTGTGCCTTTCCAAAAAATGGCAGAAGATGGTGCTCGCACAAGGAATGGAAAAAAATATCCTTGGCGATGATCATCTCGTCCTGGTTGGGGGCCGAGTAAAGCTTGACTTGGGCTTGCGGATTCTCATTCAGTCCGGCGAATATCTCTGCATAAAATTCTGCCACCCTTCGGGGAGTTTCTTTCAGCCCTTCCCTTTGGGGATCCTCACCTACCGCCTCCAGGATCATCTCCACCGCTTTTTCAATCTTTCTTTTGTTCATCTGAAGCAAGCGACTGATCCTGCGTTGGTCGTGCCTTCGACCCTGAGGGCTCAGGCCGATGGGAAGGCTCAGGCGTGAGGGGAGCAGGTTCTGCCGGCTTCTCCTCCTTTGCTTCCAGTTTCAGGGCCTCGAGTTTCTCCCCCCGCAGGATTTTATCTATCTCCTCCCCATCCAGAATCTCCCGCTCCAAAAGGGCGGTGGCCAAAAGATGGAGCTTGTCCAAATTGGCGCCCAAAAGTTCTGTTGCCTTCTCTTCTGCTTCCTCAACGATTCGCCTCACCTCTTTATCTATCTCCTGAGCAGTGTGTTCACTGTAGTCCCGGTGAGTAGCTATCTCGCGGCCCAGAAATATCTGCTCTTCTTTTTTGCCGAAGGTCAAAGGCCCCAATCTTTCGCTCATTCCCCACTCACATACCATCTTTCTGGCCAGGCCGGTAGCCCTTTCGATATCGTTACCGGCTCCGGTGGTCAACTCCTGGAAAACCAACTTCTCTGCCACCCGTCCTCCCAAGAGATGGAGAAGTTTGGTTTTCAGATATTTCTTGGAATGAGTGTGTTTTTCATCGATGGGAAGATAATGAGTGGATCCCAGCGAGAGTCCTCTCGGAATGATGGTCATCTTATGCACCGGATCGGATCCGGGAACCAGTTTGGATATTAGAGCGTGTCCGGATTCATGATAGGCGGTGGATTTCTTCTCCTCCTCATTTATCACCAGACTTCTTCTTTCGGTTCCCATCATTACCTTGTCTTTGGCATCCTCGAAATCCCGCATCTTTACCTTGTCGTGACTTCGTCGGGCACCCAAGAGGGCGGCTTCGTTAACCATGTTGGCCAAATCTGCCCCAGAGAATCCGGGAGTGCCCCGGGCAATGATGGACAAATCGACGTCTTCTGCCACTGGTATCTTGCGGGTGTGCACCTTAAGTATTCCTTCTCTCCCCCTCACGTCCGGAATGTCGACCACGATCTGCCTATCAAATCGTCCGGGCCTCAATAGCGCCGGGTCCAGCACGTCCGGACGGTTGGTGGCGGCCAGAAGGATCACCCCTTCGTTGGACTCAAATCCATCCATCTCCACCAATAGCTGGTTGAGGGTCTGTTCCCTTTCGTCGTGTCCACCGCCCAATCCGGCTCCCCTGTGTCTTCCCACCGCATCTATCTCGTCGATGAAGATGATACAGGGAGCACTTCTCTTCCCCTGATCGAAAAGATCTCTTACCCGAGACGCACCCACACCCACAAACATCTCCACGAAATCGGAACCGCTCATGCTGAAGAAGGAGACTCCGGCCTCTCCTGCCACGGCTCTGGCCAAAAGAGTTTTTCCGGTTCCGGGTGCACCCAAAAGGAGCGCTCCCTTGGGTATCTTTCCTCCCAGTTTCTGGAATTTCGCCGGATCTTTCAAGAATTCTATTATCTCCTGCAACTCCTCCTTGGCCTCATCTGCTCCGGCCACGTCATTGAAGGTCGCCCTGGGACGGTCACCAGCCAGAAGCTTAGCTTTGCTTTTGCCAAAGGAGAAAAGCCCCTTGGGTCCGCCCTGCATCTGCCTTATCATGAAAAGCCAGAAAACAATTAAGATTATCCAGGGAAGAGATGTCAAGAGTATGGTTGACCAGTTGGTGCGCTGGGGTTCAGCATCTATCTCCACGCTTTTTGCCTCCAGCTTCTCTAAAAGAGATGGGTCCTCAAAAGGGATATGGAGTTTGAACTTGCTGTATTGCCCGGTCTTGTTTCCCTCTGTTTTGGTGATCTGCTGGATGAATTCCCCCTCGATGTCTTTTTCCATCATGATAACTTTTTTGACATTCGAATTCTCCAACTGCTGCATAAACTCGGTGTAGTTTATGGAAACCACGTCCCCTTTTCCACGGGAATAATACTGAAACAAGGAAATGGAGAGAAGCAGAAGTATGACCCAGAAGATCAGAGTTCGGCTGGCTTTCCTCCACCTGAATTCACCCTTTTTTTCATCCGGAGGTCTTCTTCTGTCAGGAGGACGATTGGATCGGCTCATCCTTCCTCTTTGGTTTTTTGGCTCTCTTCTAAAAGGTTCATCTAGAATCTTCATATCCTCTTCACCTGACTTCCTCAAAAGCATTTTCGTGCCTCAGGCCTCTGACCCCCGATCTTCTTCAAGCTTCGCAACATAAGGTAAATTTCGGTATTGCTCGTCGTAATCCAAACCATACCCCACCACAAAGCAACTCGGTATGGAGAAGCCCACATATTTCAAAGGTATGTTAACCCTTCTTCTCTCTTTCTTGTCCAGAAGTGTCACGACTTCCAGGCTTTTTGGGTTTCTGGTCGACAGATTATTTCTTATATAGTTAAGGGTCAATCCAGAATCTACGATATCCTCCACTATAATTACGTCCTTCCCTTCTATATTGGTGCTTAAATCTTTGAGCAACCTCACCACGCCTGAAGCCTTTTTTCTCGAGCCATAGCTGGCCACGGAGATAAAATCGATCTGGTGAGATATCTTCAGTTCTCTGATTAGATCTGCCAAGAAGACGAAACTTCCTTTGAGTATCCCCACCAATATAGGATTTTTGTCTTTGTAGTCTTCAGAGATTTGTGACGCCAGCTTTTTAACCTTTTTCTTCAGTCTCTCCTTGGAGATCAGTGTTTCCAAATCAAGTTTCACGTTTCGGTAGCCGCAGGCTTTAGCCTGCGAATCGGCAAGCTCGAAGAACCTTCAAATTCCATCGAACGCCACTTCTATTCTCAAGACCTTTTTAGTTTTATCGGTTACTTTGAATTCATCACCAATTCTGTAACCCAAAATCCAGGCGATTCTTCCTTTCGTGGTCAGAAGCATCACCTCGTCTCTTTCGTACCGGGGAACCTTCATATCAATCAGGAAATCGGCGATGCTCTTTGTTCCTTCCATTCCCAAGGGCTTAAACTTGTCTCTCGGCCTTCTGTTACGCAGACGAAACGGTGCTTTCAATTCTTCCCAATCCAATAATGCAACTGACTCGCCCTTTGATCTTATCCTCTTTGGCAAAGAGGAACGAGCGACGATCTCCGATTTGATCCTCATTCCCGTAGTTCTGAAATGTCTCTCTCCGGGAAGAGAAATCGGATGATTGCGCGTTCTCTTTTCTCCTGAGTAAATTGCCAAATCTTTGCCGGAAACTTCAGCCCATAGTTTTCTGGTTAATCTAACCTTTCCTATGGATCCTGCGGACCTCCCACTTTTTCCTTTTCGGATCAGGTTCAGGGTTCGTTCGATGGACTCAAAGGACAGCTCTGTGAAATCCTTGTTAAGTTCCTTGACACAAAGCCTGATCATCTCCCTTTTCAAACTTACATCATAATCGATAAATCTCCTCAAATCAAGAACTATTTTATCCTGCCTTTTGCTTTTACAAACGAGACGCAAAATCTCTTCGCACTTTTTTTCAACATACTGCTGCTGCAAAGATATGATATTGGCGGCTCGATTCAAAACATCCACGATCCTGGGATTGAATTTCTTCTTGATCTGAGGCAGAAGCAAAAGCCTGATTTTGTTTCTGAAATAGTTGGGCAACAGGTTAGACGAGTCAGTTCGAGATGAAACCTTTTTTTCCTTCAAGAATTTCTCGACCTCTTCTCTCTTGACGTTAATCAAAGGTCTTATAATTCTTCCCCTTTTTGGAGGAATCCCGGAGAGGCCTGATCCACCCGCACCCCTCAAGAGTCTCATCAGAAAGGTTTCTGCCTGATCATCAGCGTGATGCCCCACGGCAATCTTGTCAGCTTTGATTCTATCGGCTAGATTCTCCAGATATTGGTAACGAATCGACCTAGCAGCCTCCTCCAGCGATAGTTTCTTCTCTTTGGCTTCCCTTTTGACGTCTACTGATTTTGAGAAGAATCTTAAGTTGAGCTTGGAGGCTAAATTCTTCACAAACTTTTGGTCCTGATCTGATTCCGCGCCTCTTAATTTGTGATTCAGATGAGCCACCAAAAGTTGCAGATCAAACGCGTCTTTAATCTCCAACAAGGCATAAAGCAAAGCCACAGAATCCGGCCCCCCGGAGACCGCCACCAGGATATTGTCTCCTTTTTGCAGTAGATCATAGTGAGCGATGGTTTGCCTAACCTTTTTCAAAAAAACATCGTTTTTCATCAGAATCTTCCTGAATGTTTCTGCAGGGAAAATAGCCTACCGAAGGTTTTTTGTCAAACGAAAAGGTCTGGATTCCCTCCCCCCCGATGGGTGTAGGTCATGCATCTCCGCCGAAGGCGGAGTGCTTGACAATAGCCAAGGGGGAAAGATTAAGAATTTCACTTGCTTTCTTCTTCTCTTCCTCCATATATTTCTTTCACGAGTATTTCAAACAATGCGAACCGTTTTGAGAATGGAGGTTTCATGTTTAAACGCTTTTGTTTAATCCTATCTCTTGTGATAGGCACCTTTTTTCTGGCAGTTCTGCCTGCTTTGGCAGAATCAGTGGATACCGCCTGGGTAAGAACGTATCGTGGACCGGGGGATTCCGCTGACGTAGCTTTGGCCATCGCCGTAGATGTTTTTGGCAATGTCTATGTGACCGGAAAAAGCTGGGGTGGTGGTGCAGGCTTTGACTATGCCACCATAAAGTATTATCCTGACGGAGATACTGCGTGGGTCAGAAGATACAACGGACCCGGAAACGGCGATGATAGAGGTTATGCCATAGCCGTAGATGGGCCCGGGAATGTCTATGTGACTGGATACAGTGATAACGGAGCAAATCACGATTATCTTACTGTAATATACTATACCGATGGTAAGATTAGTGAGTTACGATACGACGGGCCAGGAAACGGGGATGACGAAGCTCAAGCTTTGGCCCTGGATAGCTCCGGCAATGTCTACGTGACCGGATATAGTTGGGGCAGTGAAACAGACTTTGACTATGCCACCATAAAGCATTATCCCAATGGAGATACTGCGTGGGTAAGAAGATACGACGGACCCGGAAACAACAGTGATGAAGGTAAGGCCATAGCCGTAGATGATTCCGGGAATGTCTGTGTGACAGGATATAGTTACGGCAGTGGGACATATTCTGACTATGCCACCATTAAGTATTATCCCAATGGGGATACTGGCTGGGTAAGAAGATATAACGGACCAGGAGATTCTACTGATGTGGCTTGGGCGACAGCGATAGATGGCTCCGGCAATATCTATGTCTCTGGAGTGAGCGACAGCACTGGGACAGGCTACGAAGGCTATGATTATGGCACCATAAAGTATGATTCTTCCGGCGTTCAGCTTTGGGTAAAACGATACAACGGACCGGGTAACTATTGGGATGATGCTTATGCCATGGCAGTAGATGATTTTGGCAATGCCTATGTCACCGGGTATAGTTGCGGCAGCGGGGCATTGGGGGACTATGCCACCATAAAGTATTATTCCAACGGAGATACTGCTTGGGTCAGAAGATACAATGGTCCCGGAGATGACGATGATGAGGCTTGGGCCATAGCCGTAGATGATTCCGGCAATGTTTATGTGACCGGGAATAGTTGTGGCGGTGGAACCTACACGGACTATGCTACCATAATGTATGATTCTTCAGGGAGGGAGGTTTGGGTAGCAATATACAACGGGCCTGGCGACTTGGACGACGGGGCTAACGCTATCGCCGTAGATGGTTCTGGAAATGTCTATGTGACTGGAGAGAGCGGAACGGTCTATGACTGTGACTATGCCACCATAAAGTATGTTCAAAATGGTTCTGATGTTAAGGAAGAGACCGGCGATCGAGAAAAACCCTCTGAGTTTGCTCTTTCGCAAAACTACCCCAACCCTTTTAACCAATCCACCAAGATAGAATTCACTCTGGCGAAGTCGGGTTTTATTAACTTAAACATTTATGACATACTAGGGAGAAAGATCCGAAGTCTGATTTCCGAGAAAGTCTCTTCAGGTTATAAGTCTGTGCTCTGGGACGGGAAGAATGATTCCGGGAAGGATGTGGCTTCGGGAATTTACTTTTACCAGCTAAAAGTAGAAAATCCTGCTTCGGGCGGAGTTGGAGATTTCACTGATGCCAAAAAGTTAGTGCTGTTGAAATGACGAACGACGTGTAGCGGTTCGATTTATGGTTCGCCAAGCTCACCATCCTGAGCCTGTCGAAGGATCGAACCTGATTGGTCGCATGAATGCGACCGCTATGCCTGCTGAAGGCGGGGTTCCTCACCCGTCTCATGCATTCGCAATTCTCGACGAATTGGCTTTCTTGTTATTAGATAACCTGTTCCCCTAAAAACCCAGCCTATTCCGGAGCCTGACCAGCAATTCTCTGCGAATTTTCGTTTACGCTTTTAGTTCTGCACTTGGTCTTGTCTCATGTGATGCTCCAAGTGATTGTATACTAGCGACTTGCGGAAGCATGGAAAATTGTCAAAATCCGCAAGAATCGGCGTGATTTTTGCCTCCGATTTCGTATTGTTTTTGAAGACTGCCAAATTATGGGAGAAACCTTTCAGGTTCTCGTATTGTCATAAGGACAGAATGGGAACTCTTCTTGATCGGGGAGTTCCGCTAAAGGAGGAAAAGATGACGAGAAAACGATACTGTTTTTTCTTTTTGTTGATGACCTTGCTTTTTTTCTCTAACGCCATCCAGGCAGATATGATCATTCGCGATGTATCTGTAACTCCTTCGAGTCCGACAACTGATGACAGTGTTACCGCTATCATCAGCGGAACCTTGACGTCTACCCTTGACAGTGTTTGCCTCGAAGACAGCGTAAAATATGACAAAGGGAAAGGAGATCACCGCATTGGCATTTATCTCAGTCATGTGGTGGGTACCGGTTTTGACCTGCCCGGAACATTTGATTTCCAGCTAGAGGTTCCCTTGAGTCAACTGGAAGAAGGGTTTTGCGAATTGTCCGTGGTAACGGTGCACACTTTGCTGGCGTCTCCACCCCTGGTCTACAGTACTTTGGACGCCCTGATGTGCTTCGCTGTTTCTTGCACGTGTACGTCATTTGTGGATGAAGAGGAGGTCTTCGAGCCGACAGAATTCTCTTTACGCCAGAATTACCCCAACCCTTTTAACCAAAGCACCATGATAGGATTTACTCTGGCAAAGTCAGGCTTTGTCAGCCTAAACATTTACGATATTCTGGGAAGAAAGGTCAAAGCTTTAGTCTCCGAAGATTTGTCTTCTGGTAACAACTCGGTGCTTTGGGATGGCAAGAACGATTCAGGGAATGATGTGGCTTCGGGAGTTTATTTCTACCGGATAAAAGTCGAAGATCCCGCCTCCGACGGGGCTGGGCGTTTATCCGATACCAAAAGGCTGGTGCTGTTGAAATGAGACCCTGGTATGGTAACTAGATCCTTCACTTCGTTCAGGCTGACAACCCCGTGCGATTCCAAGCCCCGCTCAAACAATAACGGAAATGACATTGCGAATCCCCCGCCCTTGGCGGGGGACGAAAGAATCTCTAAACCATAGGATTGCTTCGTCGCTCCGCTCCTCGCAACGACGCCTTGTTTGGTGCGTTTATATTAATTAGAGCGTTTTTAATTCCGCTTTTTCCTTATCCGTATCCACGAAAGCATAAAAGCCATTCTTCAAGGCACCCGGATTCACTGCGATGGAATCACCAATGGTCTCTTTTCCGCGTGCTCCGTGCGCGTGTCCACAGAAGACCCACCTGGGTTTGTATCTTTGGATCAGGTCATTGACCACCTGGCTTCCTTTGTGTTTCCCATCATCCAAATCCAGAGCTCCAACAGGCGGGGTATGTGATAGCAGGATTACAGGGGAAGATACATTCGACAGGAAGTTGAGACCATATTCGGCTTCCCAGCGGGGAAATTGCAGCACAAAGTAATCTTCCTTTTCCTGCTGGGTGATTTCACCGCCGAAAGCAGTTACAATGACATCTTTATCCAAAGCAAAAAAGCTCGAATGAACCATATGCAACTTCGGGTTGTTCTTCATCTCCTCCCAGCCGATTTTGATATATTGATCTAACGGGGAATCCACATTCCCAGGAATGGTGACTATAGGAAGGTCGATTCTTCTCATGTTCTCATAAAAGGTATGGTAAAGGTGAGCATTCTTCTCAATCTCTTCTTTGATTTCGGGTTTGTCCTTGTCAGGGGGTCTGTTTTCGGATCTTGCATTTGCCCATTCGGAGCATTTGGCTTTCCATTTCAAAATGTCACCGGTAAATACGACTGCATTCAGTGATAAGGTCTTAACGGCCTTCGCAAGATCAAAGAGAACGTTTTCCTTGGCGTGCCAATCCGAAATGGCTAAAACCTTCATCTAGATCACCTCCAATAGAAATAATGTTAAGCTGGAGTAGCGACACTTGTGTCGCGTCTACGTAAAGCCCCGTAAAAGTAAGCTCTTCACTCCGTTTCGACAATCTCTGCTACTCCGACTTCAATCGAAAAGATGATAACCTGCCTTTTCCAGGCGAACCACAGCGGTGGGATAGGGATCGCAGAATTCCTCCTCCAAATAGCCATGATAGCCGATCTCCTTCAACTTCTGGAGCATCGTGTTTCTTTCCTGGCTGGACATGACCTTCGGATCGCTCATGCAGGCAACGTGGTGTTCCAGGTTTGTTTCCCTCAAGTTTTTGATGGCCAGGTATGGCAATTCGTAGAATTTCCCCACGGCACCCGTTCGTTTTTGAAAGCCCTCCGGAGTGCCGGCTTTCAGAGAGACTCTCACGTGTAAGTTCCGACTGAATTGCTCTAAGTTTCTTACGTAGTCCTGATCGTGTCCCAGAAGAACTCCGTTGGTTTCGAGCATAAAAAGATAATTGGTGGTCTTCACAAATTCAAGCACCTGGAGCAGATGATCCTTTCCTATGGTTGGCTCGCCTCCGGAGATTCTGAGTTTCGATATTTTTTTCTTCTTGGCATGAAAAAGCAAATTCCCGAAAGCCTGCTTGGGGGTAAAGAACTTTCCGTGAGATTCAGGAAAATCCCTGGACCAGGTGACCCAACAATAGATGCATCTCAGACAACATCCCACCGTGTATCCCGTGGAGATTCCACCGTAAACCCCCACCTTGTAAAAACCAGTATACTTGCGAGACGATCCACGGCAAACTATCCGTTCCGTCATCTCCGCCAATTCGATGGGATCAAAAGGAGCAAAGCCTGGAGTTATGTAGCCAGGGTACTTGTACATTTTGTAACGTAGGTTCGGATGTTTGTCCCATATTTCCTATTGTCGGGCAGCTTGTCCTTTGGATCTGTCCTGATGACTACCCAACCTGTTTTTTCCCTCTGTCTAAGATAGGATTGGAGAGATGAAAAAGCAAGGGCGGAAAGGCGAAAGAATGTCCAGCGGATTCATCCTGATCCCGCGCCAATCGGTCGACTTCGCTCAGCATAAAAAGGCGGGGGAGAACGGATCAGACGGACTGAATCCCCAATTGTAAGGGACCTAATAAGAAAAGCTCCGACCCCTGCCACGGGTTGGGGTCGGAGCAATCAGCAGAAAGACTTTCTGAAGGGGCAAACCTTCATGTTCATATCTTATACAAAAACCGTGCCAGTGAGACACCAGGTCAGAGCAAATTCATTCCCACGGCTTAACCAGTTTAATACCAATGACTTGCTGCCGGCAGGAATATTCCGTGTTTGTGGTCTCTTTTGAATTCCCGCAAAAACCTGCGTCGGAATCGGAGTTTCAAAGCCGAAAGGTGGGTTAGTCGCTGTAGAATAAAGCGTTAGTCCTGAGCAGGAGGATATTGGCAAAACGCAGCCTACTGCGTTCACAGAAGTAGGAAGTGAGAAGTGAGAAGTAAGAAGTGGGAAGTGAGAAGTGAGAGATGAGAAATAAGGAGCTTCACCTTTAACTTCTGACTTCTAACTTCTTACTTTTGATTTTTCACTTCTCTTTTTTGCAGTTCTCACCGAGGCCCCTAAGATATTCCTGATCTCCTCCGATTCTCGAATCAGCCCGCCATCCTGTCTGAACTCACCAGGGCCGAGTCACGAATGAACTTGAGCCAGAGATTGGATTCTCTGGCTTCTTTAAATGCGGTATTCATCTTGAACGTGAAATCACTTTTGCTGAAGGCACCTCGTGCCTCTTCTATATTAGCCGCTATGGAGCTCGCTGCCCTCAAAAGCTGGCTCCCCATCTCTCCACCCGCAGTCTCCTTGGGTAGAGATCTCACCAGCTTTATCACCCTTAGGACGAAATCATAAACTCTTCCATCAAGATCAATGTTTTGCGCTTTCTTCTCCAATTCTATTCCCCTCTTTTGACTTCTGACTTCCGACTTCTAACTTCTGACTTTTTGACTCAAGAATTCTCCTACGGTGAAATGGGAACCGGTAATACAAATGATGTCCTCGCTCTTTGCATTCTTCAGGCTGAAAATATATGCCCGCCTGACCTCGGGAATGATTTTAGAGGGTTTGTTTTGGGCAAGAACTACTTTTTTCAATAATTCGGGGTCGGCAGCTCTTTTATAATCGGGCTTGGTGAGTACTGTGAATTTGGCTTTCCGGCAAATTTCCTTTAACATCGAAGCATAATCCTTGTCGGCCATCACGCCAAAGATAAAGATCACCTTCTTCTTTGGGAAAAACTCTTCTAACGCGTCAATCAAGACCTTTGTCCCTGCCGGATTATGAGCCACATCCAACAAGGTTAAGGGGTTTTTTGAGAAGATTTCCAATCTCCCTCTCCAGTTTACGTCTTTGAGTCCATCCCGCACTGCTTTGCTTTCAATCTTCCATCCCATTTCCTTTAGTTTTTCCACAGCGGAGATCGCTAGACAGGCGTTTACCACCTGATGCCTGCCACTTAAGTTCAATTCGAGATCCTTGTATTTGTTGAAGTCAAAAACAGTCCGATCAAGCGAAATCCGGCGGATTCTGAGCTTCCCACCTGCGACGGGTTCACCCTGAGCAGGACTTACAGCCGAATTATTGAAGACTACAGAAAGCGGAGATTCCCTCTGGGCACACGCATTTCTTATGACTTCGAAAACCGTTTGATCCTCAACCCATGCAATGGTGGGGACTTTGTTCTTGATGATCCCTGCTTTTTCAAAAGCTATCTGAGGGAGTGTTTCTCCCAAATGATTCGTATGCTCCAAGCCTATGCTGGTGATTATCGAAATCAACGGACTTATTATATTGGTTGAATCCAATCTTCCTCCCATGCCCGTCTCCAAAACCGCAACGTCAACCTCGTTGTTCGCAAAGTAGGAAAAAGCTAAGGCTGTGGTGACTTCGAAGAAGGTATAACCGTTCCTGTCGATCTCGTCTCTCAAGTCGCGTACAAAATCAAGTATGAAGTTCTTATCGATCACTTCATCTCCAATTCTCACTCTCTCCCTGTAATCTATCAGATGAGGAGAGGTGTAAAGTCCGGTCTTGTAACCTGCCGCCGAAAGAATAGACTCAAGCATTGCTGCCACCGAACCTTTTCCGTTGCTGCCCGCGATGTGAATGGAGGGGAACTTAAGATGCGGCTTGCCCAGACGATTGGTCAGAGAGATGGTGTTGGACAAATCCAACTTGATTCCAAATCGGGCAAGGTTATAAAGATATGTCAAGGTCTCCTGGTAGTTCATGGTCTATGTCTGTCGTGCCCAACCCTGCGGCGGGATGATCTTTGTCTTTTTTGATTAGTAATCCGCCTGATCCGCCAAATCCGTCGACCTATCACTAGAAGTCATAGATTAGCGATAATCCTGCCCAGATTTCATTCTCCTGGTTAACGGTTTCATTGGGCACAATAACGTAATTGAGGCTAGGAGTCAAAGTCAGTCGTTTGAGAGGAAAATCGGTGGATAGTCCAAAACAGATGTCTGAGAGGCCGGGGTCTACACCGAAACTTTTGTTTTGGGTGGTACAGCCCACAAGAAAAGTCGGGTGCAAAACCTGTCCTCCCAGAGTGAAACTCTTCTGCAGATCAAAGGTCAAATATAATCCATCTCCTAAGTTGAAGTCATAGTAAGCGGTCAAACGGGGAGAAAGGGGAACGGAGCAGAGGGTCGTTCCCAAAAAGATTTCAGGCGAGGTCGAATTCTTATCCGGATAGTCAGGATAACTGGGAAAGGTGAACAAGCCGATTCCGACGGAGAGATTCGCATCCTTCGATAGAACTCTGTCATATCCTACAATGAAATCGAGCTCCACGAAGTCGGTATCCACTAAGGCAATGGCTGACCAAAGGTTAAACCAGAGACCGCTTTCGCCAAGACTTAAGGTCAAGGAGGGCTGAAGAGCTGGCCCGTCGTTTGGGATAATATCGGAACCCCGAAAAAGGTATCTTGAGACGCAGGTGAGATTTGAGCTGACCTGGACTTCCGATGAAGCCGGAGAGGCAGCGAACAAGAGAATAGCCGTCACCAGAAACATCTGAGCGATTCTTATTCTCACCTTTTTTGACATTAACACGCCCGCAAATTTAACTGAAGTTCTTGGTTCTGTCAATGCTAATTTATGACTTAGCCGGAGACAAAGATCACGGTCTGACAAGAAGACGAAAAGGGTTGACAAGATTGGATATTTTATTAAGTTATAAGTAGGTTAGACTCACAAAAAGAGTTCTTAGAAGATGAGCTCACAAAGATGTGTGGGTCTGGATTTTTGGGGCTGTTTTATGAGAAGGCTTACTTTACCTTCCAACCTTTCAAGGGAGGTATCCATGAGGCGATGCGCAAGGATCTTAGTTTTGGGACTATTTTTACTTGGGCTCGGAAGCGGAAAAGTCTTTGCCCAGGAATATAGTTACAGCCAAGAGCAGGGAATCCTGAATGATGAGAACACGACTCCTGGTCAGTTCCGCAGAATGATGGCCCAGATGAAACAGAAAGGACTGGACAACCTTCGAGAATTGGGGAGGAGAATTCACTTTGAGGGCACTTTGGCCCAAAGTGACTATGATGCCCGATACTATCGGTTAGACCTGACGCTGAATGATACCACCGAGACCGTATCCGGATCCGCCTACACGTATGCTCAAGCCTTAATTGATGGATTCGTGAATCTGGAGCTCAACTTTTTCGACAATCCCCAGATGTATGTGGATTCGGTAAAGACGGGCAGCACGTCACTCTCTTTTGACTGGTATGACGATCTTCTCCACATCACCCTGGATCGTCCTTACGATCAAGAACCATTTGACGTGATCGTATATTATCATGGTCATCCGCTGGAGGGAGGGCTGGAATCCTTTGACTGGTCGACCCACGGCAGTCCGGAGGTACCGGTGATTTCGACTTTGAGCTGTCCTTATTTTGCGCAAGCCTGGTGGCCCTGCAAAGACGTTCCCAGAGACAAGGCGGATTCCGTGGACATCAATATTACGGTTCGCTCGGATTTGTACGTGGCATCCAATGGGCTTTTGGGAGAGATAGTGGACAACGGAAGCACCAAGACCTACAAGTGGCACGAGAGATATCCCATCACCACCTATCTGATCTTCATTGCCGCCACCGATTATGTGATTTTCTCCAATTGGTATTATCCGCTATCCAAGGACGTGGATTCCATGGAAGTGATCTATTATGTCTATCCGGAACGACTCTCTCAAGCCGAAGAGCTATACCCCATGACTCCGTCCGTGATCGAGTTTTATGCCAATACCTTTGGCGAGTATCCCTTTGTCGAGGAAAAGTACGGAATGGCCCATTTCACCTGGGGTGGTGGCATGGAACACCAAACCTGCACAAGTATACTTTACTCCTGGTACTCCCAATGGGTATTGGTTCATGAGTTGGCTCATCAGTGGTGGGGGGACTATATCACCTGCCACAACTGGCACCATGTCTGGCTTAACGAGGGATTTGCCACTTACTGCGAGGCGCTCTGGGCCGAATACACCTCCGGAGAGGATTATTACCACACTTACATGAACGGTATGAGGTATTTGGGCTCAGGGACCATCTTTATTGAGGACACCACCGATGCCTGGAACATCTTCAGCACCATCGTTTATGACAAGGGAGCCTGGGTTTTGCACATGTTGAGGCACGTGGTGGATGATTCCACCTTTTTTGAGATACTCAGAACCTATTATTCTGAATATCCCTATGGAGTGGCTCAGACCGAGGATTTTCAAGGGGTATGCGAGGAGGTATCGGGAATGGATTTCGACGATTTCTTCGATCAGTGGATCTACGGCACACGTTATCCCAAGTATCGGTATTCCTGGATTTACGAGTCCGCAGGACCTGACTATTACGATGTCTATTTGCATTTGGATCAGTATCAAACCACGGATCCCACCCATTTCGCAATGCCGGTTGACGTTACCATCACAGCCGGAGGAGAGGATACCACCTTTGGGGTATTCAACGACCCAAGACACAAAGATTTTCAGTTCTGGGTATCCGGACTTCCCAGCGATTTGCAGGTGGACGAAGACCAGTGGATACTAAGAACCGTGACCTCCACGTCCTATTCGTTGAACATCGTGACCACTGATTTGCCCTCGGGCATCCAGTTCGTCGCCTATGAAGACACTTTAATGGCTAAAGGAGGGACTGCTCCATACAAATGGTATGTGGAAAGCGGAAATCTCCCCGATGGTTTGAAGTTAGATTCTCTTACCGGAGTCATCCTGGGCCTGCCTCTGGTGGCGGATAGCTTTGATTTCGCAGTTAGGGTGACGGATTCGACTGCTCCGCCAGACACCGACAGCCAGGAGCTTTGCATCGTCATGGAGCCGGGAAGCTTCATTCGGGGAGACGTGAATCTGGACGGAGAGATAGATGTGGGAGACGTAACCTATCTGATCAACTATGTGTTCCTTGGAGGACCCGATCCCATTCCGTGGGAATCCGGTGACGTTAACTGTGACAGCGAGGTGGATGTAGCTGACGTCATGTATCTGATCAACTACTTGTTCATTGAGGGGCCACCGCCACAATCGTGTTAGATAGTCAAACGAGGTACACAGATTATAGAAAGGACGACATAAATGAATGCCAAAACGTTGCTTACAACTTTGCTGATGGTAATCGGTGTGCTGACTGCTGGAATTGTGACATCCGCAAAAGCTGCAGACGATGATCTTCTCGCAAAGTACGAGACAGGGGACAGAGAATTCAAAAGAGTCGAGATAGGCGATGTGATAGTCTATTTTCATCAGAGAATGATAGATGAGGCAATCGTCGAAAGAGACTTCATCGTGTACCAATTCGACAAAAACACTGAGGAACTTCTGGAGAAGAAAACCCATTGGCGAAGCGATTTACCGGAGCATGTGACGCCGGAGATCACCAAAGAAGAGGCGGGGTCAATGGTTCAGGGAGAGGTTCAGTTTACCAGGTTATATATCCTATCGCCGGAATCGGACGTTTTCCCCCTTAAGCCAACGCCACAGAATCCATGCTGGGTGGTGAGAAGCATCGGCGATGGGAGACCGATTGTCACCATCATCGATGCTGTGGATGGCGAAATATTAGGCAATGGTGTTCCGCCGCCATATATCGGCTTCTCATTGTCCGGCCCCTGGTATTTTTATCCTTGCGACGGATCGTGGTTTAGCTGGTATTTGAATGCTGCATATTGGTTCAACACGATGGGTTACCTCACAGAGGACGTAGAATGGCCGACCCAGGAGAAAGTCAGAGAGCATGTTCAGAGCGATTCGACGGCGGTGTTTTACGAGTTGGCGCATGGGGACAGCTACAATTTTGCAAGTGGATGCCTAGGAGGAAGCGACCCGGAAGTTACGTCTTCATCCGAGATCCATAACTGGATCGAGGATTACACCAAGATGCCTTTCACCTTTCTGGGCAGCTGCGAGGGAATGTGCAACGTCGGTTCAGGCAGTTTCTCGTACGAGTTCAGAAAGGGTTCGATGCTGAGTACCGTCACTGTGGGGTACTG
Organism: uncultured Ignavibacteria bacterium; assembly: GCA_964588305.1. Taxonomy (GTDB): domain Bacteria; phylum Zixibacteria; class MSB-5A5; order MSB-5A5; family SM1-73; genus SM1-73. The sequence continues at coordinate 23,354 of CAZPOP010000018.1, read as the reverse complement.
CCACATGAGTGAACCTCAATGTTCAGATGCCTGGGACAACTCGATCGCTTGGCAAAACGCCATGTTCGATTACATGAATCAGGAATATACCGTGAAGACAGCATTTGACCAGGCGATTGCAGATTATCCAATGTGCTTAGACTGCATGAGATTTTGTGGTGACGAGAATTTCTCAGTGGTGCCGGTGGTGACAAGACGTGGTGCTGAGTTCGTTGTCGGGGATGCCAATGGCGACGAGGTAATTGACGTGGCCGACGTCATGTATCTGATAAACTACCTGTTCATAGGTGGATCACCTCCCCAGCCTATGGAAGCTGGGGACGCCAATTGTGACGGGGCGGTGGATATAGCTGACGTAATGTGTTTGATAAACTACTTGTTCATCGGAGGGACGCTGCCACAATCATGTTAGACAGTCAAACAAGATAGCCGGGTTGTCGCGGGCAAGCCGGAGGGTTGAGTTATAAGAACATAGGCATATCCTGTTAGGTTGGGCTGGAGTCACGGAAAAGAAGATACAAATGAATACTAAATCGTTGTTCATAAGCATGGTAATGGTCATCAGTATGCTGACCCTTAGCACTGCCATAAACACGGCAAATGCAGACGATGATCTTCTCGCAAAGTATGAGACGGGCGGCAGAGAATTCGAAAGGATCGAAATTGGTGATGTGATAGTCTATTTTCATCAGAGAATGATAGATGAGGCAATCGTCGAGAAGGACTTCATAGTGTACCAATTTGATAAAGACACCGAGGAGCTTCTGAAAAAAAAGATCCATTGGCGAGGCGATTTGCCGGAACATGCAATGCCGGAAATCGCCAAAGAAGAGGCGGAGTCAGTGGTCAAAGGAGAGGTTCAGTTCACGAGGTTATATATCATATCACCGGAATCGGACGTTTTCCCGCTGGTGCCGACACCGCAGAATCCGTGCTGGGTGGTGAGAAGCCATCACGACGGGAGGCCTATTGTCACGATCGTCGATGCCGTAGATGGCGAAATGTTAGGCAATGGTGTCCCACCGCCAAATACAGGCTTCTCATTATCAGGTCCCTGGTATTTTGATCCGCGTTGCTGGGGGGCGTGGACTGATTTTTACCAGAACGCTGAATATTGGTTCAACACAATGGGGTACGTCACTGAGGCTGTAACCTGGCCTGACGAGTTAGAAGTCAAAAGCCCCGTTCAGGGCTGTTCAACTGCGGTGTTCTATGAGATAGCACACGGCATGTATACATATTTCGCCAATTCGTGTACGAACGTAACTTATGCATCTGAGATCCGCAGTTGGATTGCGGATTATACAAAGATGCCTTTTGCATTCATAGGCAGCTGCGACGGAATGTGCAGCCTAGCCTCGGGAAGTTTCTCATATGAGTTCAGAAAAGGATCGATGGAGAATACCGTGACTGTCGGCTATTGCCACATGGGCGAACCTGAGTGTGACGATGCTTGGATCCATGCGCTCGGTTGGCAGGATGCGATATTCGATTACATGAATCAGGAGTATACGGTAAAGGCGGCATTTGACCAGGCGATTGCAGATTATCCCATGTGTGTGGACTGCATGGTATTTTGTGGTGATGAGAATTTTGCAGTGGTACCGGTTGTAGCAAGATGCGGCCCGGAGTTCATCCGCGGGGATGCCAATGGTGACGAGGTGATTGACGTAGCCGACGTCATGTATCTAATCAACTATCTCTTTCTGGGAGGATCCGAGCCCATACCGTGGGAATCCGGAGATGTCAACTGCGATGGTGAAGTGGACATAGGTGACGTCACCTATCTGATAAATTATCTCTTCTTAGGTGGATCGCCGCCAATGTCTTGTTAGATAATTAAGTAACATCGCAGTTTGGAGCAAATCTGCCCCAATCCCTCGCAATGAGGGGTTGGGGCTTTCTTTTGAATTCGTTTGCATATTCGAGATTTTCTTTTATTTTTGTGTCCTATGTTGAACGCCGTTCGTGCAAAGATAGGTGGATGGTTTGTAAAGTTCATCGGGAGATTGAAGCTTTCCGAGCAGCAGGTCTTGATCATCCTGTCGGTGGTGGTGGGTCTGGGTGGAGGCTTTGGGGCCATAATCTTTCGCTGGCTTATAGGATTCTTCCATCTGATTTTCTTTGATTACGGCATGCTCCTTTTTTCGTACGTGACTGAGCGCCCCGAGTTTCTGATACCGCTGATTCCGATGATCGGTGGGCTCTTGGTTGCTCCCATCACCTTCGGTTTGGCCAAGGAGGCCCGGGGACACGGGGTGCCGGAGGTGATGTTGGCCGTGGCTTTACGAGGTGGGATCATTCGGCCGTTGATCGCTTTGGCAAAATCCATAGCTTCCTCCATATGCATCGGCTCCGGCGGTTCAGCCGGAAGGGAAGGGCCCATTGTGCAAATAGGGTCTGCTCTGGGTTCCACCGTCGGCCAGGTGTTCAAGATGTCGGGACAGAGGGTGAGGGTGTTGGTGGGCTGTGGGGCTGCGGCCGGTATCTCGGCGACTTTCAACGCGCCTATAGCTGGAGTGCTCTTTGCATTGGAGATCATTTTGGGTGACTTTACCATACATGCCTTCAGCCCGGTGATCCTCTCTTCGGTGATAGCCACGGTTATCTCGCGAGCATTCGTCGGAAACTATCCAGCATTCTTCGTTCCTGCTTATGACCTGGTGAGCGTCTGGGAGATGCCCATGTACATAGGTCTGGGATTGGTGGCGGGCGTGTTTTCTGTTTTGTTCATTAAGGTTTTATACAAAAGCGAGGATATCTTTGAAAACTGGAAGATCAACAACTATCTGAAACCTGCTTTCGGCGGGTTGATGCTGGGGATAATCGGTATCTTCTTTCCTCAACTCTTTGGGGTAGGATACGAAGCTATTGGCGCAGCACTGCATGGTGAGATGGTGCTGTGGGTTTTGATCGTGCTAGTGTTCTTGAAAATAGTCGGTACCTCCTTAACCTTAGGTTCAGGTGGGTCGGGAGGAATTTTCGCCCCATCGCTCTTCATGGGGGCCGTCTTAGGAGGATTTTTCGGAAATTTGGTTCATCTTGCTTTCCCTGAAGTGACCGCCAACCCAGGGGCATACGCCTTGGTGGGGATGAGTGCCATGGTGGCCGGAACCACCCATGCTCCCATCACCGCCATGCTCATCATCTTCGAGATGACCGGAGACTACCGCATCATCCTGCCACTGATGCTGTCCAGCGTTTTGAGCACCCTTCTGTCCCACAGACTCTCCCGAGAATCCATCTACACCATGAAATTAGTCAGGAGGGGGATTAACCTGAAAGCAGGAAGGGACATAAGCATCTTAGGGTCGGTCTTTGTCAGAGAGGTGATGAGCCCGCAGTGGGAATCGATCTCTCATTCCATGCCTTTAGGAAAACTTCTGCCCTTCCTGGAGTCGAGCAAGGAGAGCGTCTTTCCCGTTGTTGACTATAAGGGGGATCTGGAAGGAACCATGTCCTTGCAGGATATAAGAAATCTGATCACCAAGAGGAGTCTGGACGATCTGGTTATCGTCAAAGACGTGGTCTCCTCCAATCCTCTGACTCTTTTTCCCGATGAGACCCTGATTTCTGCTTTGCAGAAGTTCGGCTTGCAGGATGTGGAAGCCTTGCCGGTGGTAGAAAGACATAATCCTAAGAAGCTTGTCGGTGTTTTAAAGAGGGGAGACGTGATCTCCTATTACAACAGGAAACTCATAGAAAAGACCAGTAAAGGTTGACCCGCGAAGAATCTGGAGTGTTCGCCCGTAGGGGCTGTTAGAAATGCTTTCTCATGGCGTATAAGAAGAAAGACACGCCAGCATAGGGACAGCCCTTGTTGCTTTCCGCTTGAGAGTTAGAACACGGATACGCCCCGAACCTTATGGTTCGGGATGGTGCATCTCTCTGAATTGAAGCGTACTTTTGCCCCGGCCTCGGTCAAAACGAGGTCGGGGTATTTTTTGCCCAATCGAATCTGAGCATCAGTCTAGAATCGAAGCGGATTACCCTCCCCAGAAGCCACTTTTTCTCTTGACAAGTCGAAGCAAGTTCCTAAATTACGCTGTAGAAGGGTAAACTAGAAATCGCAAAGTGAAATCCAGGTTCTTTGCGGCCAGCTATTGACTGGCCGCGGGCGTGATTTGTCCTCCTAGTTCCCGCTCCGGCGATTTTCGTGAGTTGTTGTCGACGGATGAAGAGGTCGCCTAAGTGATGTCTCAAGGAGAGGGCAGATCAGTCGCGGAGGAGGTCAAAATGAAACCCCAGGAAAATTCCTCTAAGTGTCGGTCAAAGTCCCCAGCTTTGTCATTTGCCGGGAGCAGAAGAATCGAAAAGCAGAGAAAGAAAGGCTTTGGAGACTGTTTGCTGACAATCGGACTCGCTTGCGCGTTTGTGTTAGGATTCTCTTTGGCAGTTCTCAGTGCTGATCGTCCTTCTCAGCCGCAAGATGGCCAGCACCACAGGGAAGGTCAGGGTGATAAGTTAGGAACTGTGTTCCCCTTGCCGGAGGAGCCTTGCGACACTACTCTGGAGGTCTTGTGGGGCGGCATCTATGCTTACTACCACTGGAAACAGCCACCTAATGATGAGTTCCTCAATATGCGATTTGAGATGCCTTCGGATTACGGTGGACGTTTGGATAAGATCGAGATATGCTTCTATGAAAACGGCAGTTCCGGGACGCCGGATCTTGATTTGTACGTCTGGCTATCGGATGGACTCTATCCTCTGGACAACAACCCGCCCGATCAGGCAATCGCATCTTTCCACGTTGACTACGATAGCATAACCTGGTATCCCTACTACACCGTGATGGAAACCTGGCCGGGAGGGATTGAGTTCGATCTGCATCAGAAGTTCCACATCGGATTCTCCCACGCCCATGAACCTGGCGACACCCTGTCCATTCTGAGCGATGATGGGGCCTTCGAGACCGATCGCAGCAGCGGCTGGGACGGGAGTGCCTGGGAAGATTATTGGCCGTACGAACTCTACATTAATGCGGTCATTTGCCCGTATGCACCTGAGGAGTCGACCTTCACCATTTGGTGCTCGCCTGAGGAAAATTCTGCTGGTGTTGGCCTGCCTCCGGCGGTTAAATACCAGGTGGATGTGGGCTCCGTTCTGGGCTACAGCTTGAATGTCGATCTGGATTGCACTCCGCCCGCCGGCATCAACGTTTCCTTCGATCCGGACAATGTTCCTGCGCCTTACATCTCTGATGTGACCATAAGCGTGGATGTGGGGACGCCATGCGGCGACGACACATTGACCTTCTGCGGAACCGGCGCAGATGGACAGGGACCCAAGTGCCATGATGTCATCCTGACGGTCCAGCCTCCGTATGACGAGTGTGTGGTCGAGTTTTTCCATGGCAAGCAGAGGATCACCAACTTCGGAGCAGTAGGGGACGACGTCCAATCTCAGAACTTCGTGTGGCACGGGATGGACTTTCTGTATGACGGCACATTTATAGTGGCCACCGGGCCGAATAACATGGCTCTGGATTTTGGAACGACTCATCATCATACGGGCTGGCTCCCGACCCAGCCTATGGATTGTTACTTTGATCCCAAGTGGCCAGCCAACATAGGCTATGCCGAGTTCTACTCAGACACCAGTATCCCCGGAGAGCATGACTCGGTATTCGTTGTGGGCATTATGGACTCATGCGTGGATTTCTCCATCAAGATCAAGATTTACTATAATCCCACTCCTACCCCCATCGATTCCATGTTCGTAGCGCTATTTGAGGATTGGGATGTCTTCGATGCTCTTAACAATTGGGGTAATATGGATACGCTCCACAATCTAATGTGGATGTACGATCCCTTGGAACCTGAGATTGTCTGTGGTATGTTCAAAGTTCCTTTCCATGATGAGCTTATGTTCAACATGAAGTTCGTCAAAAGTTCATTCTACGTCTGGCCCCCATTGGGTTATGGTCTCGATCAAGACTCACTATGGGTTCTTATAAGCACACCTGGTTACGTCTACCCCGAGCATATGGGACAGAACAGAGACGACTTCTGTCTGCTGATAACTCCCGGAGCCATTGACCTGCATGAGGGAGATGCAAACATCGAGATATGGATTGACTTCGGCAGAGACTTAACCGACGGACTCAGCTGGTCGCAGTGGTGGCACAGGGTCTTGAGATATGCCGGCTTCTACAGGGGAGATGCGGACGCTTCGGACGAGCTGGACATAAGCGACGTGATCTACCTGATCAACTACCTGTTTCAGAATGGAGCGGCCCCTATTCCGTACGCGGATCAAGGGGACGTCAATGCTGATCGCATGGTGGATGTAGCGGATCTTGTGTATCTTATCAACTATCTTTTCCTCGACGGGTCTCCACCCACCGACTACGTGCGCTTCATCCCCTCGATGTGGGGCAGACCCAGCTTGTTCGCCAATCCTCTTTGGCAGTAAGTCTCTTGAAAGTTCGGGATGATGTTTCATCGCGTCCCGCCGGAAGGTGCGGCAGGATCAATTCTTTCCCCATTGATCAGGATAATAAGCGCCTTTTGGGTCAAGAGATAGGAAGGGATTTCGTGCAGACGAGAATCGCCCCCGAGACTTGCCAGGGTTCCCCGGACTTCGTAGCGAGGGGGGTGACTTGAGGGACGCCAAGCAGCATGAGCACCTAAGAACCTCTGATTGAAAACACACCCTTGCCCCGATCTAGGCAAAGTACAAGGTCGGGGCATTTTTTTGTTTGCATATTTTCCTTTTTCTTATATTTTCTAAGACTATGCAAAATCTGTTGGGATGCGGAACCATAATATGCTGAAGACGGGCAGGATCAGACCCCGTCTCTCCGAGTGGTCCTGAGGAAAGAATGGAACATATCACAAAGATTCTGTTTGATCTGCTGTTGATGTTTGCGGCAGCCAAGATCATGGGGGAGCTGTTCGAAAGAATCAAACAGCCCGCGGTCATCGGTGAGATATTAGCCGGAATTCTATTGGGTCCTTATATCTTCGGGTTGATCGATCCCTCGCAGGTAGATACCTTTAAGGTCTATCAGGTTCTGGCGGAGATCGGAGTGATCATCCTTCTTTTCACCATTGGTTTGCAGATCAAAGTAGATCAGATAATGAGGGTGGGAGCTACCTCTCTGGTGGTGGCAGTCTTAGGCGTGATCCTACCCTTCTTTTTTGGCTATCTTTTCACTTTGACCGCAGAGCACACTACGGTTGAGGCTATGTTCATCGGTGCGGCAATGGTGGCCACCAGCGTGGGAATTACCGCAAGGGTACTGGCGGATTTGGGGGTGTTAAAAAGCAGAGTGGCACACATCATCTTGGGTGCAGCGGTGATCGACGATATTCTGGGACTATTGATCCTAGCAGTGGTTACTGGCGTAGGTAAAGGCACCATCTCCTATGTTACCATGGGACTGGTTACCCTGGAGGCGGCCGGATTCATCATCTTTCTCATGGTAATCGGGAAAAGGTTAATCCCGCTGGTGGGTCCCAGGTTGGATTTTTTCAGAAGCAAGAACGCACCGTTCGCCCTGGCAGTGCTGTTCTGCCTGGGACTCTCCGCAGTAGCGAGTTACATCCACCTAGCTGCCATCGTGGGGGCTTTCATGGCCGGAATGGTCCTGGCTGAGCTTGACATTCAGTTCAAACTGTCTTTAAAGTTTGAATCTCTGTACGACTTTCTGGTCCCCTTCTTCTTTGTGGTTATGGGGACTCAGGTGGATTTGTCGGTCTTTACCGAGATCAGTCTGATCCAGGCCGCACTGATCTTGACCATCTTCGCGATTTTGGGAAAGCTTATCGGATGCGGATTGGGAGGAATTACTCTGGGATTGAAGGAAGCTTTGGTGGTGGGTGTGGGAATGGTGCCCCGGGGTGAGGTGGGAATGATAGTGGCCTCCATCGGTTTGCGCATGGGCCTGATCTCCTCTGATCTCTATTCCATCGTGATCTTTATGGTCATCGTCACCACCCTGCTGACCCCCCCAGTACTGGCGAAGATGATCTCCAAGGGGTTCGTGAAGAAGAAAGAGGAAGAGGAGGTAGAGGAAATAGCGGTGGACCTCTAGAGAATGGGACTTGGGTTTGGTGAAAGAACTTGAGACTCCGAATAGTGAGAGGGTGGCAATTTGGACTTGGAAAAAAGATTCAAAATCGTACTGATGATTTTGGTCCTGGTGATCTCATTCGGCACCGGAGGTTATACCATGATTGAGGGATGGCCTCCTCTGGAGAGCTTGTATATGACCGTTATTACTCTCTCCACGGTGGGTTTCAGGGAAGTCTACCCTCTTTCCCCCGCCGGGAAGATATTTACCATAATCGTGGTGATCTTCGGGGTGGGAGGGGCCGCCTATACCGCAAACATAATGGGGAAGATGATTGTGGAGGGAGAAATCAGAAAAGTCTTGGGGAGAAGAAAAATGGAGAAGAGCTTAAGAGGCTTGAAAGATCATTACATCGTTTGTGGATATGGCCGGGTGGGAAGAAGGATATGCAAGGAATTCTTGATCCGCAAAGCCCCTTTTGTGGTCGTGGAGAACGATCCACAAATTGTGGAGCAGATAGAGAAAGATGGATTCTTGTGCGTTCGAGGGGATTCCACGGAGGACTCTGTCTTAACCAGTGCTGGAATCGGGAAGGCGAAAGGGCTGGTGAGCGCGGTGGCCAATGAGGCCGACAATGTCTTCATCGTCCTCTCCGCCCGTCAGCTCAATCCTGGTCTTTTCATCACTGCCCGGGCGGATTCGGATACCGCCGAAAGAAAGATCAAAAGAGCGGGAGCCAATAAGGTTGTGTCGCCATACAAGATCGGAGGCATCAGAATGGCTCTCACCACTTTGAGGCCCAATCTGGTGGATTTCATGAAGGTGGTGACCTTCGACAAAGAGACAGGATTGGTAATTGAGGAGATAGAGGTCAAGCCCGACTCGCCTCTTACTCAAGGCACATTGAAGGATTCACCCATACGCAGGGAATACGGGATCATGGTGGCGGGCATAAAGAAGCCAGGGAAAGACGTGTTTTTGAACCCCTCGCCGGAAACAAAGATCGAAGCAAGGGACATTTTAATCGTTATTGGAGAAAAAGAGCAGTTGGAGAAACTCGAGACAATTGCCGGCGGCTGAGGCGACATGATAAGAGAGTGAACTGCAAAACTCTTTTATCGTTTGCGAAAAGAGAAGCCAGTATTGAAATCCGTATCGCAAAGTGGCAGTCAAATGGCATGTTTTGCCTCAATATCCGATTTCCTCCGTTCAAATCTCGATACGAGCCTGATCAACCATAACTGAACAGGAGAGTCAGCATGTCCGAACTGAGATTAAACAGGGCCACCAAGGAATGGATCATCGTTGCCAAAGAGAGGGCCAAAAGACCGCATGAATTTCATACGCAAAAAGATAGAAAGGGAAAGCTCCCCGATTTTGATCCGGATTGCCCTTTCTGTCCGGGAAACGAAAAGAGAACCCCGCCAGAGCTGTTCGCCCTGCGAGATGAGGAAACCGAGGCTAACCATCCGGGATGGCGAATAAGGGTGATTACAAATAAATATCCGGCATTGGAGCCGAAGAAAACAGTTGACATGATAACGGGAGAATTCTTCAAAAGCACCATGGGTGTGGGCCAACACGAGGTGATCATAGAATCAACCCGGCACAACAAGAGCTTGGCCACTTTGAGTTTAAAGCAGGTCCAGGAGATATGCGGAGTCTATCGGAAAAGGTATCTGGCCTTGGAGGATGATAGGAGGTTTAAGCTGATCATCATATTCAGAAATCATGGAATCTCTGCTGGAACCTCATTAATACATCCCCATTCCCAGTTAATTGCCCTGCCTTTGGTCCCGGCCAGCATAAGGCATCTTCTGGAGGAGGCCATGAGGTATTACGACGATCACGGCAGTTGTGTCTTTTGTGATATGGTTCGCCAAGAGCTTCTCCATCAAAAGAGGGTGATTCTGGACACCAAAGAGTTTGTGGCATTTCATCCATTTGCTTCCCGAGCTCCCTTCGAAACATGGATCGTTCCCAAGAATCACAATGCATGTTTCGGAAATATCGAAGAAGAGGAAATCAAGGCGATGGCTTACGCGTTGAGGGACATCTTGCACAGGTTGTACCTAAAACTGAAGGATCCAGATTACAACCTGATGATTCGTACCGCCCCCATCAAGGATGCTCAGGAGGACTATTATCATTGGTATATTCAGATTTTGCCCCGTCTTACCACGCCGGCTGGATTTGAATTGGGTTCCGGGGTGTTCATAAATTCTTCATTGCCGGAGGAGACCGCAGAATTCCTAAGGGATTAAGCTGTGTTGAACAAGGAGGGGCTTTTTCGTCTTATGCTTGATAATCCCTTTCCGGAGGGGTCTGGGCGTGACCTCCTCCCCTTGGATTCTTCACAATGGATGAGAACTCAAAAGATCTTACTGAAGACAGAATCGTAATCCAGGAGAAACTAACTCCTGCGGAAATCACCTTTGAGAAGTGGCGAAAGACCTTGGGTCTGTTCGTCGTCCTATTTTTCCTGATAACAATCGTACATCCTCCAGAAAAAAAGAGGCTTTCTCGAATCAAGGACTATATAAAGGAAAGGAGAAGGAAGTCGGGGCGATGGAAAAAGGGCGAAAAAAGCTGCACCTTATGCTCTCTTGTTGAGTCTGTCCTCTTGAAGACACCACTGTCTTCGTTTTTCGGACTTGTATCTTTGACGTGGGCAAGAAGCTTTCGCATAACGGTGAGAATTTTGAATCTTTTGCTTTCCCGAGGACGTATGCTAAGACGATTTTTTGAAGGCCGGACGCATTTTGGCGTCAGGTGACGGAGGCCGGCCTCAGGAAGGCTAAAGAAAATAAAAGCTTATGCCGATAAGGTGGATGTATATTCTGACAATGCCCAATTGGGCGGACTTTAAGGTTTTCTGTAAAAATGGAATTTTACAATCCGCAGAGGCCGGAAGTTGAGGAGGCTGGTAAGCGAAAACTAATTGGAACGAGAAAAAACCCTTTCCCGTCCCCGGATGCCAATCTCGCAAAAGGCTGGACTTCGCAAATCTTTGAATCCCATTCATGGCAAACCATCTGATGAATCCCAATCTCAAGACACGGTTCGACAAGCCCCAGAACCGTATGGCTCGGGGCAGGCCCACCGTCCTGGGCGAAGTCGAAGGACGAAATTCGTGCCTACCTTAGGGAAAACGACGCGACGTTCACTGAGGTCAGTCTGGTTAAACAGTCTTGGCCTATCAGATTTTATTGATCCAGAACCTTAGACATGGTTCAAAATAAGTATGTTGAGAACAGCATTAAGTCAAGGAAGAGTGCGGAAAAACATGTGGTTTTCTGGTTGTGAAACCAATCCTGCGGACGCAAAATCCGTGGGGACAATAAATTTTGTAAATTGTTAAAATTTTTCTTGACAAATTTTTCGGGGGGTATATATTGGGAACCAATTTGGCAACTTAAGATAGGATTTTACGTTAGTGAATTTTAAAGATATTGGAGATTGACCAAAAAGGGTACGATTGAAATTGGATTTTGCCCTCAGTAAAAGTTAAAAATTTCTTAGGAGGGGAGAAAATTTTTGACTTCCCTTTCTTGTACGTTCCGTGTGAGTTGCGGAAGAGCATAAGGAGGGGGAAGTGTATGCATTGGGCAAGCATGGAAAGGGGTGATGTAGCCGGATAAACACTTCCGAAAGTTTTGTTCCCAACTTGAGGAGGAAACTCATTTTTTTAGATTTCGGCAACTTATGAGAACGAATAACAAAGAAATCTTTTTTCAGACTGAAGGAGGTGAGATCAAAAGAAAGATCAATAGCAAAACAGGGAATAATGAAGTTGATGAATTTAGGGTGTGCTTACGACTCTCTGTTTTCACCCTAAAAGAACAAATCTCAAGAGATTGAGGAAAGGAGGGGATTGAAAAGCATGTTAAAAGAAAACAAAGGGAGTAAATTGAAAACTTTTCTAAATCCATTTTACAAAGGAGTTTGTAAAATGAAAACTTCAAGAACTGCAGTGTTTCTGGTGGCATTCCTGATCCTATCATTGTTTGCGGGCCAGGTGTTGGCGCAGGTCACGTGGACCCTGCTGGACACCACCTACGTCCCCTGGGGAACGGTCAGCGAAAACACCGAGAACAGGGCTCTTTTGGGGTTCAGGATAGACGTAACCGCCCCACCAGGACCGAAGCAGACTGAGTGTCTGGAGATGCTCACCTTAAAGAGTTTCCACACCAAGGCGTTTTCGGTGAACTACATGAAACTCTATGCGGAAGCGAACGGCAATAAGGGACTGCAGGTACCTGGTGACGCTTTGTTGGCGACCTATGACTGCAGGAACTATCAGTTCGACATCAATGACACGCTTAAATGGCAAGGTATTCACTACTGCATGAACGACCTACCCGACTCCAACCTTTTCTACGTTGCCATCGATGCTCATACTGATAGTGTCTATAACGCTCGGCCGCTTTATAACGGCGAGTGCTTGGAAGTCATAATTATGCCGAACCGCTGCGTGCTGACCAGCACCAGCAATCCGGATACCATCTACAACCGGGGAACTAACTGTGGCAACGGTTTCGTGCCCGACCTTCCGGGGTGCAGGTACAGGCTGTGCTTTGACACCATGGGACCTCAATTCAATCTGCATTTCTGCGTTCCGGAGGAGCTGCGCTGCGATGGCGATACCACCGTGGCCCAAGGTGACTCCGTGCAGATCTGCGCCACCAACATATCCCCGGACATCGCTGGTCCCATCACCATCTTCGGCAAAGTCTTAAACAATTATGTCGACTCCAGGAAGATGTTCCTGTTGAATTCGATCAAGCTCTACGACGACGATTCGACTTACACCGACGACTGCCCGGATTGCGACACCAGCTATAACACGGCCTTCCGAATCCCGGATATGATAAACACGTCCACTTACTCCGGTGTCGACGCCGATACCGGTCAATGGGCGATTTGCGGCTGGGCCGTGGATAGTTCAGGAAACATAGACACCCTATGTATATGTTGCGACTCTCTTCCCTGGAAGATCGACACCCGCAAGCCCAATATCGATTCGGTGTCGTTCTACCTCTCCACCGATAATAATGGCGACGGAAAGATCGGTTTGGGTGATTGCGTGACCATAGTGGGCTGGGGTCTTTCCAATCCTTGGGAGCCGGAGTTAGAGGTGGACAGCATGGTGGCCGACATGAGTCATTTCGGACTGGGATTCATAGAGTTGGACGACGTGCTGGAGCACAACCGCGTTTTCCGAAAGGAGATCTGCCTGACCGAGACGTGCTGCGTCGACACCGCGGATTGTGATGTAAACGTGGTCACGGTGTGGGCATGGGATAACGCCTGTAATTACGATACCCTCAGAAAGGGCATCTGTGATACCGTCGATTTGGAGCCACCCGGCTTGGGAGACATAATTTACGAGTTTTATGAGGATTTTGACACCACCTTCTCCTGCATTGGCCTGGGCGATCAGGTTCTGATAAGTGCGACCGTAACCAAGGGCATCGACATTGTCTCGGTTACGGCCATGATGGATTCGGCGGGAATAGACGAGAACATGCAGCATGCCATGCCTCTGCCTTTTAGAGGAAGCAACGTATACGATACCATCTGGACGGTGACCGAACCGCCTATCAATTACGGAAAGGACGCGGACAATTGTAGCCCGCCGCCGACGGATAACGATCATTCGATCGCCATCACCGCTTGCGACGACGTTGAGAACTGCACCACCATCGTCAGCGCGCAGCTCAACCGGAGTCTGGATACGCGAGTGCCCAGACCCATTGGATTCAATTGTCCGGACACCGTACCCTGCGCTCTGCATGCCCAATCCAAGCCCGGCGGCGTGATACAGCTCTACTGGGATAGAGACTGCGACGAATGCGACGCCTGGTATTACTATGTTTGGGCTAAGGACGGCATGGGCGGAACGACTTTTGACTCCATCGGCTCCACCTATGATAAGGAATTCTATTATCTGTACGCCATGGACAGCACCTTCAACTACTGGAATTCCGAGGAGCTGCCTGATGGGTATTATCTGTTCAAGGTCAAAACCGAGGACAACTGCAGCAACGTGGGAGACTTCAGCTGCGTGGTAGGCGCTTATGCCGACGCCACGCCTCCTCACGTTTGCATAGCCGTGCCGGATTCCGGGCTAACCTTTGGTTCCTGGTTCCCGATTAAAGCTGTGGCCGATTCAGAGTCTCACGATGTGGACTCGGCCATGCTGTGGTACAGACTCCGTCCGGACATACCAGACGGGCTTCTTGATCCGGGAGCATGGACAAGGTGCTTAAGCTACCCCACCATGTGTCGTCCCGGCGGTGCGGGCAGTTATGTGTTCACCGACTCGGTGCACTGCCTGGAGGGTGTGGATTATATCGGATGGGTGGAGCTTCTGGTCGTAGCATGCGACGAGACGGGCAACTGCACGGATACTACGCCGGAGTTCTATGATGAGGCCTGCGTGGTGGATGACGACGTGTTCAGGCTGGGGCACTTCTGGTTCTATTGGGATACCTTGGCTCCGGCAGTTCACTTAGTAAGCGTGAACGGCTTCCCTTCGCCTCAGAGCGCCTGCGGCTTCGACGTCGACCCGGACACCATGAACGAGGTGGTGATCGACGTGGACGGAGCTACCGCAGCCGACTCGTTCGAGCTGGAGGTGCGGGGACTGTGCAGCGGTTACGAATGCAGGATATTCCATCAGGACTTCGTCACCATGCCCTGCACCATCTGGGTGAGCGTGGACAACTGGCCTGAGGGAACGCAATACCTTTATATTAATGTGAAGGACTATGATAATGACAAGGACGCCGATCTGCAGGTGGAGCTCTGTGTTCCGCCCGGACCGCCTGAGAACTGTATCTACATCTCCTGGCCGCACGAGTGGATGAGGATTCCATGCACCGGCACCAGTGGCTACAACTGTGTGGAGATTACAGCCCAGATGTATGACTATGATCAGTGCCAAGAGGAGATGTTCACCGAGGTCCGGTTCCAGTGGTCCCTGGACACATTAAATTGGGAGACCATTGAGGACGTGATTGGAACGGGGCCGTCCTGGTCTACCTGCTGGGATAATACCGGCCTGGTGGATAATGGCGACACGGTCTACTTCAGGGTTATCGCCCATGATGAATTTTACATGGCGGATACCTCGTACTTGGTCAAGGTGTTCGTGGACTGCGAACCGCCCAGTGTCAAGCTCCGTGTTGAGGAGTTGTACTACACCTGCGGCAACGAGACACCCAAGATACCTTGCTACCCATTGACCTTGAAGGCGGTATTGAGAGACACGGTGATCGACATAGATCGGGTCCGCTTCTTCTTCAAGAGGCATTCCGAGCCTGACCTTCACGAGCACTGGAATCCCATCGACGGCTGGGCTGACCCGGCCTGGAGCGAAAACATCTGGATGTACTTCTGGGAGTACCCATGCTGTGAGGGTGGTGACCTAGCAGGAGCTCCCTCCGGTGGTGGACCGTTGCAGCCGAGCGACTGCATGTGGCCCAACGACTACTGGGACATCCGGGTCGCAGCTCGTGACATAGCCGGACAATACATGTATGATTATGACAACGATGGGTTCTTCGATGACTCCACATTCAATCAAGCTGTTTACGACAGTGCAGGCATAACCGTGTATTTGGACAACACGGCGCCGATGCCCGCCATATCGCTGGTGGCCGATCCGGAGGCCAGCATATACGTCGTCAATCCCAGCTTGTATTTGGACGGAAGTGGCGAGGCGTACGCCAAACCTGGCCACGACATTACCGCTGAGATTTCGGTTCTGCCGTCTGAAGATACCTGCGAAGTGATGAAAGTGGAATGGTTCCTGTGTTTCGGGGAGATAGACGCCCAAACCAGCCCCGGCTTCGGCGGCGGCATACAGGAGGAAGATAGCTGCGTGCATATAGGCACCTCCACCGAACCGATACACTTCGGCGTGACCTTCAACCCGCTGGCGGATGGATTGCTTCCCGCCTTTGAGCTGGAGGATGGCTGGTGGGTGGGTCGCCTAAAGGCGGTGCTTTATGACAGCCTGGGCAATTCCGATTACGACTACGTCTATCTCTACATTCTGGACGTCACCCCAACTCAGGCCATTATTATCGCGCCTGAGAATGATTCCTACGTCTGGGGCGACGTGACGCTCAAGTCGAGGGCGCTCAATGCCTATGAGATCGCCAGGGTGTGCTACGAGATGAGACCGGAGAACGACTCGGTCTGGTATCCCGTCAATAACGGCTGGGAAAACTCCTGCGTCTGGCGATCCTGTGACGAAGACACCGGCAGGTTCAGTCCGGGTGCTGGAGGTATTCCCAGCGCCGGTTACAACTGCAGCAGCCCCAGGGTGGTAAACTTGCCTGCGGATTTCAATTCCCAAGGGAAGTACAAAGACTGCGGCATGAACACCTGCGGGTATGGCGACGACTATTGGAATACCTGCCTTGGTCCGTATGACGAAGGCGAGGATTTCATCTACAAGCTGGTCGTCACCGAGCCGCTTGATCTGACCGAGATATGGCTGAGCCCGATACACAACACCTATTCCGGAATCTGTATAGATACCAAGTGCCCGCCGGGTACCGGCTGCATGATGGCCTCTACCAATCCGCACGACTTCTCTCACGGTTTCAGGGACATTCATCTGGAGCCGGGCACTTATTACATCATGGTGGATAGCTGGCCCCGCGGGGGTCCTGGCTGTATGAATAACTGGGACCTGACCATAAAAGGATGGGTTTCCGAGGACTTCCCGCTTGATTGGCACACCTTGAACACGGTGCTTGACGGCAACTACTACCTGCGGGCGGTGGCCATGGATTGCAGCAATAACATCGACGAAGACCCGTACACCATTCGGGTGACCGTGGCCAACGAGCTGCCTGAAGTGACAGTGTTCCTAGATTCTGAGTGCCCAAGGGAATGCTCGGATGATACCGTGGATACTAACTGGTTTGTGGGAGGTGAGGTGCTGGTGGAGGCCACGGTTGATTCTGACATCCCGATAGTCAGGGTGGAGTTCTACGTTAAGAGCATCTTCTCCTACCCGACAGACTACATCTACATCGGATCGGACGACTGGGCCACCGGCGAAGTTTTTGATACGCTTTGGAATACAAAAACGAAACCCGGGTACGATGGGCGCTTCCACCTGAAGGCCAGGGCTTACAACGCGGCCGGCAGGTACGCCGATTCAGACCCGATCGTGATATCCGTGGATAACACGAAACCTCTGGTTGACATCGTCTCCATAAACGGAGAGACCCATCCATCGCACCTGGATGTCAGCCTGTATGACACGCTGGTCATTCAGGCAGAGGCGTGGGATACGCTCTCCAGTGCCGGCGCCACCAGATGTTACAACTCCGGAGTGAAGCTTTTAGCCTTCGCGGTAGGTGACGAGGCCTGGGATCAAGGCGATATGCCGTTGTCTCAGTGGAACTGGTATACCGATTTCCATGATGGGGATACCCTGATTTACTGGAACGTCTCCGGTCTGACTCCTGGTGATTATTGGATAATTGTAATCGCTGAGGACTGCATAGGAAACCGGCGGTTTGATTTGTGTGCAATACATGTCTATGATTACACTCCTCCGATGGTGACCATAGGCGGGTTCTATTACAATGAGTGCCACAAAACAGACTACATCTACGGATACACCTGTGACGACGATCTGCTGTGGGCCAAGTTCGAATACAGAAAGATCGTGGACGGCGACACCAGCGCCTGGTTAGGCGTAGCTGAGCCGGATTACTTCGATTCGATTCCAGGGCAGAG
Source organism: uncultured Ignavibacteria bacterium (assembly GCA_964588305.1). Classification (GTDB taxonomy): domain Bacteria; phylum Zixibacteria; class MSB-5A5; order MSB-5A5; family SM1-73; genus SM1-73. The sequence goes on along the minus strand of CAZPOP010000018.1, from coordinate 5,566 downwards.
GACAAAGCACTGTGACACCACCCGCTGGCAATGTGACCGTGGGCCCTGCTGCTGTGCAAGGAACGTCATCCAGTGGGTATGGGATGCTTCCGCCAGCTTGGAAGAGGGCTTAGGCATCAGCTATCAGGGCCGAATCCTGTCCACTGACGTGAACGGGAATAACTCCGCGGATTATGCCGAAACTCACGCTCCCATCGTGAACTTCACCTACGAGAACGGCGTGATCGTTCCGGAGCAAGGTCCCTTAGGCTCCATGTCCTTCGAGAAGAACTTCCAGATCGACAACATGGCCGGGATCGTGAGGCAAACCTCGCAGGACGGAGACGAGCCTCAGATGTTTGGCCTTTACGTGCCGGAGGATAGCTGTGGAAACTCGCTCTTGGAATGCATCTGGATGCAGCAAAACCTGAACGAGCCCTCGTACTTCGCCGGTTCCTTCAAGGCTAAACAAATCCAGGAGGGCGGTGTTGGGACGTTCTTCTCCTCAGTGACCAAAATCGAGGACGAAGAGATTCCCCAGACCGGCGAGGGACAGGCTTATACTTACCTCCGAAGCGGCGAGATCATGACGGTCAAGGTCGACAAGCACCTGGGCACCTACGATTGGTACTGCACGAATTTCGAGCCTAAGTGCGGGGAAGTCTGCGTGAAGATTCCTGCAGGAGCGCTGTCCGGGCATTGCGATAAGCACATAATTGTCTGGCCCGAGGCCATGCCGCCGATCTCAATCTTCCAGCCGACCTGGATTCCGATAGGAGACGACGAGGGATATGCCACCTATGTTGGATTCACCGAGGATTGCGATTACGACTGCGGGAGCGGTTCTGGCGATAACTCGGACGGTTTGAGCGCGGGCGGTTCGTCGGATGGTGAGGATTACTGCTGTTTCTATAATGGCAGATACGGCATCATCAAGATGAACTATTCCTCAGAGGTTGACGCTCCGGCTGAGTCTCTGATCGTGGCCTGGTGGGACAATGAGGAGTGGGAATGGAGCACCGACTACGTGTTCTGGGGAAGCCCCTACAGCGAAGGGTTCAACACCGAGGAGCACTACGTGGAATTCGCCACCGGCTGCCTGCATGGACCGTTTGCGGTGATCCGTCTCCAGGACCGCGAGTGTGAGGGAACCATCGTAGTTGACTTGTATGAGATCGAGCCGTTCTGCAATGGATACACCGGCCCCATGCCCAGGTTCAGGACCCTGATCAACGATAACATACAGGGAACGGACCATATCTACGAAGAAAGCATGACCTTCAAGATCAAGAAGCCGGGCCAGCCGTACATAACCGTCTATGACCGAGGCGCCGGATCCGATTCGTGTGATTGGTGGGCCAAGGGATTCGGGCAGTACGAGTGCGGCGGCTGGGATCCTCTCACGGGAATACTGGGCACCGGCTGGAACGACACCATGTACTTCTGGACGGTATACTACAACAGCTCTCCGCCTGACCTTTGCCCGGGTTGTGGTTTCCACCATTACTTCAATAACATGAACTGGTACAACTGCAATCCTGCACCGGGGCTGGCTGAGGGAGATTCCTTCTTCGCTCAGGTGTATGCGGAGAACTGGAGTCACCACTCGTGCACCCGCACCGTGCAGTTCAGCGTGGATGCTACCGAGCCGGAGATGTGGTTCGCCGACAGCGTGGGTGCGTACGTGGGCAAGAACCCGCACTTCTGCATCTACTTCACGGACGAGAAGGCCGGTGTGGACAAGAACTCCATCCATATCGATATATGGGGAGACGAAACCAGCAGCCCGGATCCGAACCAGCATTCTTATATTGGTACCCTGCAGCCCGATCAGTTGAACTGGGTCGATGATACCACCGTGTGTGTGGACGGCACCTTCGAGTACTATGGCGGCTACCTGCACATCTACGTCTACGGTGGAGAGGAGTGCATGTGCGACACCTGCGTCTATCCGCAGTATTACTACTACCGGTGCGGAATAGCCGACTGCGTGGGCAACAGGATGGATGTGTTCTGGCAATACTACACAGTTGATGCCGACGGCCCGTCCATCACCTTCCGCGGCGCAGGCTGGTGTGATCTTCCGCTTAAGTTCGAGATCACCGATGCCCTCTCAGGTCTGCAGTACGTGGAGGTCTTTGAGGACAGCTCGCAGGTTGAATCGATCGAGCGGGATCCGCATAATTCCAGATACTGGTACTACACGCCCAGCGACGGTCCGCATCACGTGGACTTAAGGGCGATAGACAATCTGGGCAACGAGACCGTGCACAGCTTCGATTTGACCGCCGACTGCGTGCCACCCGTCCTGACCTTCATACCCGGATACGTTGACTGCGAGGACTTCACCATTTCCTTCGTGCTGACGGATGCCGGAACCGGTGTGGATTGGGATGCTGTCAACCTGGATCTGTACTACAACTCATACTACATACTGAGCTTCACGCCCGAGGATATCGCCACCATGAAGAGCGGCGATACCGTGACAGTCACAGTCACCGGTGATGACGCAGCTTACCTGCAGTTGTACAATAACGCCATGCTCTATGCCGTTGTTTACTCTGCAAAGAATTATGACGCCAGCTACACCGCAGGTCCCATGGATTTGGCGGGCAACTATTACACCAGCGCGAGCTACTTCCGCGGACAGTATTATGCGGACTGCACCGGTCCTTCCATCAGCTGGAAGAATACCGGCGTTCCGAAGGAATGCGATTGGCCGGTACTGCTCAGCGTCACCGATGCCAAGTCCGGTGTGGACGAGGTTAAGGTCTACCAGGATGGCGTGGAACAGCCTGCTGAGGCTCTGATCTACAACGCTGCCACCGAGATGTGGGAGTACACGCCGACTACCGGCATGCACACGCTGGACGTGGTAGCTACCGATATGGTAGGCAATCAGACCACTTACACCTTTGACGTTAGGGACGATTGCGTGGGTCCTGTGGTCAGCTTCGCGGACGGCTACGTCACCAAGAATCCGACCCTCCAGTTCGTGGTCAGCGACGATGGCTCCGGAGTGGATTGGACTACGGTGAATGCCTGGGTGACTGGCTGCAACGAGGAGTGCGTGTTTCAGGCTCCGTGGATTATAGAGAACAGGAACGGCGATACGGTCACCCTGAGCGGCTGCCACTTAGATTGCAACGACGGCAACGAGGTCGAGCTTTACGTCTACTCTGGTACTTACAAGACCAGCTCGGGACCGGCTGACTTGGCAGGCAACTATGCGCCTTCCTACTACAAGTGCAGCTTCGTAGTAGATGCGGCAGCGCCTGTGTTCTCGCCGTCTTGCGGTAGCATCAATAAGAGCCTGCGGCCTATAACGGTAGGCATTACGGACGCTCGTTCCGGTATCGACTGGTCGACCCTGGAGTTCTTCGAGGATAGCCTTCTGCTCTGCGAGGGCCTGGAATGCGAGGACACCACGGTGGCGATTGACACCACCAAGGGCACCATCGAGTATATGCCTCCTGCCGGCATGCGGTACGTGGAGATATACGTCAGGGACTACGCCGGCAATCTGAGCACCTGCTCCTTCTACACCGAGGAAGAGGAGCTGTCCTTTAAGAATCCTTACAACTATCCCAATCCGTTTGATCCGAGAGAGACACGCACCACCATCATGACCCAGGCAACCAAGTCCGCCTACGTGACGGTCAAGATATATGACTTCGCAGGCGAACATGTGACCACCTTGTGGAAGGACAAATGGGTCGGCACTTACACCGCCTTGTATTGGGATGGCAGGACCGAGGACGGAACCGACGTTGCCGACGGCACTTACCTGTGTCACATCAAAGCCAGAGACAACAACGGATCGGTGAAGACAGCAGTAATAAAGATTACTGTGTTGAAAAAGGATTAATGAAGTTTCGAGGGAGGGTGCCCGATGGGGCGCCCTCCCGGAAAAACATGTCCTGATCCCCCATTTGGGGGGAGAAGGATCAGAAACTTTGTGAATCTTTTATGAAAGGAGAAGATAGAAAATGTTGAGCAAAACAACAAAATTCCTAGTGGTCTTTTGTCTGCTGTCAGTGATGATCTCTGTCGGTGCCTGGGCTGAGGATAACCATATGCTTCCCATGCTGAGGATGGGAGTGGATGCACGCGCTCTCTCCATGGGAGGTGCTTACGTTGCCATGGCCAGCGATGCTACCGCGGGATACTGGAATCCAGCCGGATTGGCGGATATCGAAAAGGCGAGCTTAACCGCCATGTATTCTGCAGATATGTCCTATGACCGGAGTTACAACTATTTCGCCTTCGGATATACCTTTGACATTGGAACCTTTGGCATATCCTGGCTGAATGCAGGGATCAAGGACATCAACAAATATGATGGCGGCGGCACCTACCAGGGTACTTTCAAGGACATGAACAACGTCTTCTTGCTGTCCTATGCCTACAAGTATCCGGATAAGGATTTGTCAGTGGGCGGAAACTTCAAAATCGTCAGCCAGAAGATCGATGACGAGAGCGCCACCGGAGTCGGCGGAGACATCGGTTTCAAGTTCCATCCGCACGAGAATGCGGCTGCCGGCTTCATAGTCAGGGACATAGGCACCCAGGTGGATGGCGAGACCACCCCTACCAGCATACAGATCGGTGTGGCCATTTACCCGCTGGAAGGCTTCGCCTTCCCCGTGGACGTGACCAAGACCAACCACAGAGGGGACCTCGACTATCATATGGGCGGAGAATACGTCTACGAGTTCTGCGGCGACTACTGGGCCAAGATGAGGGCCGGAGTCAACGACGGCAAGTTCGCCATAGGGACCGGTTTTCAGTTCTCCAAGGTCATGATAGACTACGGATACGTGGTCGAACAGGAAGACTTCATGAACGAGAACCACAAGATTTCACTGTCAGTGGAATTCTAAGTAAAAGCAAACACTAGGAAAAAGTGTAAAAGCCCCGCTTATGGCGGGGCTTTTATTTTACGCCTAACAGAAAGGCAGTGTAGCGGAAGGCTTTAGCCTTCCATTTGCATTATGGAAACCTAAAGGTTTCCGCTACTTGAAACCTCTCCCCACTTGTCCCCCTTGTATATTGAAAGGGTGAGAGTGTTTTGTTATATTATAAACAGGAATTTGAAAGGAAGTTGATAATCTGGTGTCCTGCGGGGGACTCCAGACGGTGGGTGAGAGATCGAATCCCCCTGGGTGGGAAGACCGGTGGAGAGCGTGATCCTCACCTGCCGATGCGCCCGTATCCCGAACAGTCGCGAGGGCCTGAAGAGCCCGCATTTGCAAGGAAGGGAGAGACGCATGAGTGATATATTTGTTGGCATTGACGTTGCCCAAGATCATTGTGACATGTATGTGTATCCTTTGGCTCAACAGAGCACCTTCGAGATATGCGGCATGGCTGATGTTATCGCCCGGCTGCGTGATCTCCAGCCCGCAATGATCGTGATGGAAGCCACTGGTGGCTTGGAGGTTCCTGTGGCAGCGGAACTTGTTGCCGCCGACCTTCCGGTTGCGGTGGTGAATCCCCGGCAGGTCCGTGATTTCGCCCGTGCCATGGGCATTTTGGCCAAGACGGACGTCATCGATGCCCGGGTGCTGGCTCTGTTTGCAGAGAA
>CAZPOP010000017.1:0-74734 GCA_964588305.1 uncultured Ignavibacteria bacterium | reverse complement strand
GCCCGGTTTTGATCGTGGGAGCTTCCACCGGAAGGGATGGAATTCATGGGGTCACCTTTGCCTCAGAGGAGATATCAGAAAAATCAGAAGAGAGGCGACCATCGGTCCAGATCGGCGACCCATTCATGGAGAAGCTCCTTTTAGAGGCAACTTTAGAAATCATCAAGGAGGATCTGATAGTAGGGATTCAGGACATGGGAGGGGCGGGCATCTCCTGTTCCACCTCCGAAACCGCCGCCAGAGGAAAAAGCGGAATGGAGATAGACGTTTCGCTGGTCCCGGCAAGAGAAGAGAACATGACCCCCTATGAGATCATGCTGTCCGAATCCCAAGAGAGAATGCTGGTGATCGCCAAAAAGGGATATGAGAAGAGGGTGCAGGAGATTTTCACCAAATGGGGGTTGAACTCGAAGATCATCGGAAAGGTGACCGACGACAAGATGCTCCGGGTGAAAAATGAGGGAAAGGTGGTTGCCGAGATTCCGGCAGATTGCCTGGTACTGGGAGGCGGAGCCCCGGTATATATGAGGGAAAGAACGAAACCTAAATATTTGGACGAAACAAGCAAACTTAATCTCTCGGAAGTCGAAATTCCAACAGATTTTAATGATGTTCTTTTGAAGCTTTTGGCTTCCCCAAACATTGCCAGCAAAAGGTGGGTGTATGAACAGTATGATACCATGGTCAGAACCGGAACCACGGTGGGGCCCGGTTCAGACGCCGCGGTTATTCGACTGAGAAAAACCAACAAGGCCATAGCCGCCAGCACTGACTGTAATGGTCGTTATTGCTATTTGAATCCCCGAGCGGGCGGAAGAATCGCGGTGGCAGAGGCAGCGCGGAATCTGGTCTGCTCCGGTGCCAAACCTCTGGCCATCACCAACTGCCTGAACTTCGGCGATCCCTATGATCCGGAAGTTTACTGGACCTTTGCCGAGTGCGTGACCGGAATGGCCGAAGCCTGCCGCACCTTCGATACGCCCGTCACCGGTGGAAACGTAAGCTTCTATAATGAGGATCCTCAGAGAATAGTCTATCCTACGCCGGTGGTGGGAATGGTGGGCTTGATCGAGGACATTAAGCATGCAACTACCCAGTGGTTCAAGAACCAGGGTGATGTCATCCTACTTTTAGGCGAAACCAAGGAGGAATTGGGGGCAAGCGAATACTTAAAAGTGATCCACGATCTGGTCAAAGGTGATGCGCCAGACCTGAATCTGGAACGGGAAAAACAGATTCAGGATGCAGCCCTTGAGATGATCCAGAGAGGCTTAATCAGATCTGCGCATGATTGTTCTGAGGGTGGTTTGGCGGTGGCTCTGGCAGAATGTTGTATCTCCTCGCCCGACCTGACAGGAGCAAACGTAAAGCTTCTTGGAAATCCCGCCCTTCGGTCTGAGCCCTCAGGGTCGAAGACCAAAGGCGGGGAGGCAAACATGCGACCGGACGCTTTGCTGTTCGGAGAGTCGCAATCCCGAATCGTTGTAACCACCCAGGCAAAAGATTTACCCGCTCTAAGAAAGATGGTTTCACAGCACAAAATTCCCTTTTCTGAGATTGGCAGGGTGGGAGGGCAGACATTGAAAATCTCCAGTAATTCGGGTGAAAACACCCTAATAGATCTGCCGGTGAGCAGACTGGTCGACTTATACGATCATGCCATCGAGCGCATAATGGAAGAAAGGAAGAGGAGGTAACCTACGGTATTTGCGAGGTGCACACCCGCGCAGGCGGGGTTTACCCTGCATTTTGTCCTGCCCTTCGGTCCCGCACTTCGTCCTGAGACTCAGTGTCGAAGGAAGGCCTCAGGGTCGAAGGAAGACTCAATGTCGAAGGGAGGGTCTTGCCCCCACTTCGTCCCGAGGACTTACCCCGAGGGAAGGGCTCCTAGTCCCGCAGAAATCGCTCTCTTTGGAGCTTTTTTTCCTTGACAGATGTGACGTAATAATTTAAGTTAAGCAGAACGAACGTTAAGGTCGTAAAACAATAAGGAGGAGGTGAAGAAAAGAAATGAAGAAACTCGCTTGGATTCTGATTGCGGTGTTTGCCACTTCACTTTTTGTATGGGGATTTGCCGTCTCGCAGGAGAAGCCCAAACCGTCCACCCTCCCTACTTCAGCTGAAAAGGATACAGCCAAGCCAGCGAAGGCCGACACGCTCAAGAAAAAAGAGCATGCTTATACAGGCATAAGCAGATGTAAGATGTGTCACAACACCAAGAAATGGGGCAAGATTTACGACAAGTGGGCAGCCACCAAGCATGCTACCGCTTACGCAACCCTGGCAAGCAAAGAGTCACAAGCCATTGCCAAGGAGATGAAGATTGCGGATGCCCAGAAGAGTGACAAGTGTTTAGTCTGCCATGTCGCCGGATACGAAGCCCCCGCAAAGCTTAAAGGGGAAAAGTACAGCATGGAGGAAGGCGTAACCTGTGAAGTATGCCACGGACCCGCCGGCGATTACATTACCTCCCACATCAAGAAGGACAACAAGAAACAGGCAGCTGCCGATGGACTGATGATGCCGACAGAAGAACTCTCCAAAGAACTTTGCGTGAAATGCCACAACAAGAAGAGCCCCACCTACAAGGAATTTAAGTACAAAGACGCTGTGAAGCTGGTGGAGCATCACAAGCCCACGGCGGAGGAATTGAAAAAACAAGAAGAAGAATCCAAAGGAAAGTAATTATACCGCAGTGTATGATGGTTTATAAAGAGGCGATGCCGCCACAAGCGGCGTCGCCTCTTTTGTAGTTGCCCGACGTATCCTTTGGTTGCCCAATACCTTGGGCAGACTTCTGCTCGACAGATCGAGCAATCAAAATCACGGAACTTTTTCAGAGAGTCCCAAGAAAACGGTTGACTGTTGTCCTCGTTTTCTTAAATTGATGGGTTAGGCAATTGAGCGCAAGCTGCTTTTCGCAAAGGAACGATATGGCGTCTGACAAGAACTCCAAATTCAAGCTTCTGCTGTTTTTGCTCTTTCTGTCTTTGCTGATTTTTCCTCGCACCGTTGTTTCTGAGCAAATCCCCGGCGATAAGATCATTCTTAAACGTCCGGTCGACAATCCCAAGATTGATCTTAGAACCAAAGACCTGTTGGACAAATTGCCTTCAGACTCTGCAATAGCGGTATGGGTCTTCTTCACTGACAAGGGGATAAAGACTGATGGCGAATACAAAAAAGCCATTCGGGAGTGCAGCCACCAACTGTCCGAAAGATCGGTGAAGAGAAGAGAAAAAAGAGGCAAAAGACCTCTATTCGATTTCACGGATATTCCGGTGAAAAAGGAATATGTGGATGAGTTGAGAGGCTTCGGTGTGAAAGTGAGGACCGTCTCCAAATGGTTAAATGCGGCGAGCGTAATGGCAAATGAAAGCCAGGTCCAGGAGATTGAGAAGCTATCATTTGTCAGAACCATAGAAAAGGTTGCCACCTTTTACCGAAAAAAACCTTCTCCCTCGGAGGAGAAGCTAGGAAAATTCTACGAAGCACCACAAGACCAAGTTCTCGGATATGGAGAATCTTACGCCCAACTGGCACAGATTCACGTGCCGGAGCTACACTATTTAGGTTACAGCGGCAAAGGGGTTCTTATAACCATGCTGGACACCGGCTATTTCCTTCATCATGAAGCTTTCCAAAGTATTCTTGATGAAGGAAGACTTATCGCCACCTGGGATTTTATCAATGGTGATGAGGATGTTGAGGATGGTCCCGACGACCAGAGAAACCATGGAACCTACACTTGGTCTGCCGTGGGGGGATTCGTAAATGATACCTTGATCGGCCCGGCCTTCGGCGCGGACTTCGCCTTGGCTAAGACGGAAATATCGCTCAATCAGACTGAAATCCAGATAGAGGAGCTTAATTGGGTCGCTGCCGCGGAATGGGCGGACAGCATAGGAGCAGACGTAATCTCTTCCTCCCTGGGTTATTCCAGGTGGGATGATGGCACCGGCTATACTTATGAAGATATGGATGGCAACACCACCGAATGCACCAAAGCTGCGGATTGGGCCGTCTCCAAAGGGATAGTGGTGGTCAATTCCGCCGGAAACGAAAGGAATGATACGTCGTGGTATTATATTATCGCTCCGGCTGACGGAGACAGTGTGATAGCCGTGGGGGCAGTGGATGCGCAGGGTCAGTTGGCTTCCTTCAGCTCCGCAGGTCCAACCTACGACGGCAGAACAAAGCCGGATGTCGTTGCCCGTGGGGTTCAGACTTATTGCGCCTGGGCAAATGGAGGATATGGCGGAGTAAGCGGCACCTCTTTGTCCGCGCCCTTGGTGGCGGGAGTCTGTGCCCTACTTTTGGAAATTCATCCGGATTGGACCCCCATTGAAGTCAGGGAAGCTTTGTGGACCACCGCCAGTCGAGCCGACCATCCGGATAACCTTTACGGCTATGGGATCGTCAATGCTGCCAAGGCCAGCGGCTTGAATTTCCTGGAGCTATCCCCAGAGGAGTTCAATTTCGAAACGGTTTTGGGAGACACGCATACTCTGGTGGATACGCTCATCATCACCTCAACCAAGGCCCAGCCCCTGGACTGGAAACTTGTTCAGAATCCGAATTGGGCGACGATCCAGCCTGACTCCGGGGCCACCCCTTGTACCTGCACGGTCTTGTTCGATCCTTCACACCTGGCCCCAGGCATTTACCAGGACACCATAAAGGTAGCGGCAACTGCCGCCATGGATTTCCCCCGCAGCGCTGAGTTAAACGTAACCATACATGCCGCAGCAAACATAGTCGCATTCCCCAACCCTTTCACTGACAGCATAACCGTGTTTGTAGACGAACTCCATACCGCCGACAAGGTTGACATCTCCATCTTTACGGCAGCCGGAGAGTTAGTCTACCGGTTCCCTCAACCAGACGGCGAGGAGGCCTTTCACAAGACCTGGGATGGAAAAAACGACAAGGGAAGAATCGTGAGCAGCGGAATCTATCTGCTTAAGGTTGACATTAATGATCATTCCGAAATTTTGAAAGTAGCTAAGGTGAAATAAAAGTCTGACGGTTCGCTCCGCGCACAGCCCCAATTCCGACCGCAACAGGTTTCCTTTTAGCTAGAAAAACCAAGAACAGAAGGGAGACAAAATGGTTTCTTACAGATGTCCCAAAATCATGACCAAACTGCCCGGTCCAAAAAGCAAGAAACTGATCTCCAAAGATGAAAGACACGTCTCTGGATCCTATACCCGGATGTATCCTGCGGTGATCGATCATGGCCAGGGAGCTTATCTCTGGGACGTGGACGGGAACTGCTACATCGATTTCCACACCGGAATCGGCGTCTGTTCCACCGGTAATTGCCATCCCGAAGTGGTGGAAGCAATCAAGAAGCAGGCGGAGAAAGCGATTCATATTCCCTCCGCCGATTTCTATCACCAGCCGGTGGGAAAACTGGCCGAAAAGCTGTCTCGGATAGTCCCGGGAAAAGGCGGTAAGAAAACCTTCTTCTCCAACTCCGGAACGGAAGCGGTGGAGACCGCTTTCAAGCTGGCTCGATATAACAAAAGAAAACCCCGAACCATCGCCTTCATCGGAGGCTTTCACGGCAGAACCATGGGATCTCTCTCCCTAACCAGCAGCAAATTGACCCAGAGAAGATATTTCGCCCCGTTGGTGCCGGAGACCACCCATGTTCCGTACGCTTATTGTTATCGCTGTGTTTTCAATCTAACCTATCCCAAATGCAATTTTGAGTGTGTCAGGTTCATCGAGGAGGAGATCCTGAACAACGTGGCTCCGGCAGACGAGGTAGCGGCCATCGTAGTGGAGCCAATCCAGGGGGAAGGCGGATATGTTGTTCCTCCCCCCGGCTATCTTTCCAGACTCAAGAAGCTGGCCGAAAAATACAAAATCCTTCTCATCATGGACGAGATACAGTCGGGAATGGGGAAAACCGGAAAGATGTTTGCCATGGAACACTGGAACGTGACCGCCGACATAGTGGTGGTTGCCAAAGCCTTAGCTTCCGGTGTGCCTCTGGGCGCTTGCATTGCCTCTAAAGAACTTATGTCCTGGGAACCTGGCTCTCATTCCACCACCTTTGGCGGAAATCCCATAGCCTGTGCCGCGGCTCTGGCGACCATCGAGCTTCTGGAGAACGGTTTGATGCGGAATGCTACACTGATGGGCAACTACATTATGAAGCATCTGAGAAAAATGAAAAACAAGTACGAGATCATCGGCGACGTCCGGGGCATAGGATTGATGATCGGAATTGAGTTCGTGAAGAGCAAAAAGACCAAAGAGCCCGCCGCCGATCTCTCTACAGATGTGGCGAATGAATGTTTCCGAAACGGGCTCATGCTTCTGACCTGCGGAAAGAGCGTAGTCAGGTTTATACCGCCCTTGATCATCAGTCAACACACTGTAGATCAGGCTTTAGACATTTTTGAAAAGGCAGTGAAAAAAGTTCAGTCAAAAAAGAGAAGATAAATTTATTTGTCAACGGGCGAGCGGGGGTTGCTGCGGTCGGCGGACAGCGGACTTGTCCTGAGCGAAGTCGAAGGACCGTGGACTAAGGAGTTTAGCCAGAGGAGCAAGTCTTGAGACTTTACGAATTCGAGGCCAAAAAGCTATTTGCGAAGTCCGGCATCCCCATAACCTCAGGGGAGGTGATCCAATCTCCTGCCGACGCAAAGCTTTTTTCCGAAAAGCTCCGTAAACCCGTGATTCTGAAAGCCCAGATTCTCTCCGGGGGGAGGGGTAAGGCTGGCGGAGTCAAGTTTGCCAACACCCCGGAGGAAGCGCAAAAGAAAGCAGAAGAACTCTTCGCCGCCAGGATCAAAGGCTTTGCCGTGGACAAGATTCTGGTGGACGAAAAGCTAGAGGTTGAAAAGGAGTTTTATCTAGGAGTCACCATCGATCGGGTCAATTACAAACTGGTGATCCTGGCAAGTTCCGAAGGTGGGGTAGAGATAGAGGAAGTTGCCCGAAAAGACCCGAAGAAGATAAAAAAGATAGACCTAGATATCGATGAGACTTTCTATCCTTTTCAGGCTTTGGCTCTGGCCAAATGGCTTGGAGCAAAGGGCAATAATCTCAAAGTTGTGGGAGGCATTGCAGTCTCCCTATTCAAACTCTTCAAGCAATATGATGCAAAGCTGGTGGAAATAAACCCATTGATTCTGACCAAGGAGGATAAATTCATTGCCGCCGACGCCCGCATGAGCATCGATGATGATGCCCTGTTCCGCCATCCTGAACTCTCCGAGATGGGCATAGAAAAAAGACACGAAGAGGGAGAGATGACCGAAAGGGAAAAGACCGCTCGGGAATGGGGGATTCCCTATCTGGATTTGGACGGGAATATCGGCATGTTCCCCGGTGGCGCCGGCTTCGGCATAATGGGAAATGATTTTATCCATCATTTTGGCGGAAAGCCTGCCAACTTCATGGACTCAGGAGGAGGACCAACTCCAGAAAGACTAGCAAAGATGCTCATCCTCTTGGATGAGAATCCCAGCGTCAAAGCCATCTTTGGAGCAAGATTCGGAGGCATTTCCCGCTGCGACGATTTCGCCAAAGGGGTAGTGATGTTTCTGAAGGAACATGGACTCTCAAAACCCATGGTTCTGAGGATGACCGGAAATATGTGGGAGGAGGGGGTAAGAATATTTCAGAAGGAGAAAAAGGAAAACCCGGAGATATTCAAAAGCATCGAAATCCACGGCATCGAAACGCCCATAGAAGAAATCGCCAAAAGAGCCGTGAAGTTAGCCAAGATATAACGATGCGGAACGCGTAGGGGCGGGGCTTGTCCCCGCCTGCAGTTTTCTTTGGAGTGCAAAAGCTTGTCGCAGCGAAGTGGAGATCCCGCTTTGCGGGGCTTTTGCGCTTTTACCACTTTAAGACAGAGCGTTCTGAAGGCCAGAGGCATTTGGCTTCCTATGGATCCAAATGGACAAACGAGGTGCTTGACATCCTTCTGAAGCTCATTGATAAAATACCAGAGCCATAAAGGCTCTGCTACGCGTCTTCTAGCGTAGCGGAGGGTTCATCCCTCCGGGTTTTTTCAAAATGGAGAATCCAATGGCGATTTTGGCAGATAAACATAGCAAGGTGATTGTACAGGGTATCACCGGCAGCATTCTGGAGCGCAGAGCAAGCTGTGCCGCTCTGGAGTAGCGAGACTTGTCTCGCGTTGACGTATTACTCGGATATGCAAATTTCCTGAACTGGAGAAGAAAGTGGCGATCTTGGCAGATAAACATAGCAAGGTGATTGTGCAGGGTATCACCGGCAGTGCGGGAAGGTTTCACACCGAGCGAATGTTAGCGTACGGCACCAACATAGTTGCCGGAACATCGCCGGGAAAGGGTGGAGAAAAGGTCTTCGAGGTGCCCGTCTACGATACGGTGGAAGAATGCGTCAAAAATCATGGGGCCGATACCTCGGTGATTTTCCTGCCTGCACGATTCGTGATGGAGGCGGCTATCGAGGCAATCTATGCTGGAATAGGATTCATTGTGGTTGTACCTGAGCATATTCCCATCCTGGATATGATGGCCGTCCGGAAAGAGGCAAAGAAGCATGGAACCATAGTTTTAGGAGGAAACACTGCCGGAATCATTACTCCTGGCGAGGCCAATTTGGGGATCATGCCGGACATTGCCTTCAAACCCGGCCGGGTGGGAACCGTTTCCCGATCAGGCTCTTTGACCTACTACGTAGCCGACACCCTGTCTCGAACCGGATATGGAGAGACCACCTGCGTTGGTTTGGGCGGCGATCCAGTATTGGGTTCCACCTTTAATGAGATATTAGAACTCTTTGAAAAAGACGAAAGGACCAAGGCGGTGGTTTTAGTGGGCGAAATCGGCGGAGTCTACGAGGAGATGGCAAGGTCGGCCATCCAAAAGATGAAAAAACCCGTCATCGGCATGGTTGGTGGTCTATTTGCACCTCCGGGAAAGCGAATGGGACATGCTGGGGCAATAGTCGAAGGGGAGATGGGTACCGCGCAGACCAAAATGAAAGCCCTGGAGGAAGCCGGCGCACATATCGCCAAAACATTTCTTGACATTCCAAAGATTCTGGAAAAATTGAAGATCTAATTTCTGGGACCGAAATGCGCACCAGATGATTGGGCACGAGTTGTACTCCTGCCCGCAAAGAGAGGAATAGGGGTACAACCCCTCTCCCGACGTTGAATTAACATATTGGGGAATAACTCAATGAATAAAAAAGCGCTCTTTTGGGAGAAGAAAGACGACGGGAGAATTCAATGTCTCCTCTGTCCGGTAGGGTGCCTGATCGCCGATGGGAAGATCGGCGTGTGCATGGGCAGGAAAAACGAGCAAGGAGTGCTTTATGCAATAAACTATGGTCGATTAGTTTCTCTGGCTATCGATCCAATCGAGAAAAAGCCTTTGTATCATTTTCATCCAGGGGCGAACATCTTCTCCACCGGTCCCAATGGATGCAACATGAACTGCCAGAATTGCCAGAACTGGAGCATATCACAGGAGGAGTGCCCAACCGACTTTGTCTCGCCCGAGGATCTGGTGAAGGTCGCTGCCGGACAAAACTCGGTGGGAATTGCTTACACCTATACCGAACCTTTGATCTGGTATGAGTACGTGAAAGACACCGCCAGGATAGCCAGGGAGAAAAACTTGGCCAATGTGCTGGTAACTAATGGATACATTCACGAACAACCTCTTCTCGAACTCTTGCCGTATATCGATGCCATGAACGTAGATCTGAAATCCATGGATGAGGATTTTTACAAGACCAACTGCAAGGCTAAACTTCCTTTCGTCCTAAAGGCAATTGAGCTCTCTTACAAACATGGCACCCACATTGAGATCACCAATTTGATAATTCCCGGCCTGAACGACTCTGATGAGCAAATCCAAGCGTTAGTTGATTTCGTTGCGAGCCTAAGCGACAGAATACCGCTTCATTTTTCCCGGTATTTTCCCGCATATAAGATGAACATCCCCGCCACTCCTCTTCAGACTTTGCAGAAAGCTTTTCTCCTAGCCAAGAGAAAACTAAAATATGTTTACGTTGGCAATGCTCACATTCCTAACACCTCCAACACCTACTGCCCCAACTGCAATAACCTCCTAATCCAAAGAGATGGATATTCTACCTCAATCAAAGGAATCAAGGATAAAAAGTGCGACAAATGCGGCGCGTCTGCGGACGTGGTGACAAAATAGAAATCTCCCCTGGTTGGTAAAGGGTCGCCTAACACTTAACGCTATGCTTTTGGGTGGGAGTAAGGGAGGGCAGGTTGAAGAGTTGGCTTTTCTGGGAGTACAAAAGCTTGTCGCAGCAAAGCGGAGATCCCGCTTCGCGGGGCTTTTGCGATTTTTTGAAATCCAAAAGTCGTTACTCGTTGGTCGAGGGTGCCCCCACCCTCGACCAAAAGCTTTTTGAGATCGGATAAAGGACAACCTGATCCAAAATAGAGGCTATGGGATTCAATCCGACCATCTTAGGCAGAACCGGACTGAGAGTTGGGCGCATTGGGATCAGTGCTGCCTATGGGGCTCCTGCCAAGTCTATCGAGGAGACATTTGAACGTGGAGCCAACTATTTCTACTGGGGTGCACTCAGGCGAGGAATGATGGCAGACGGGATCAGGCGACTGGTTAGGAAAAACCGCGACAAGATGGTGGTGGCAATTCAGAACTATTGGCCCTGGGCAAGGCTTATTCCCAAAAGCCTCGAAAGAGCTCTCAAAGAGCTTAGAGCCGACTACGCCGAGGATTTTCAGGCATTCAAATGAACTTACTGGAACGGGAGATTTACTCGAACCCTACAGATATCTCCTCCACACTTGTGCTAGGGGAGCAAGGGTGGCGTTCTCTCATCATCCTACGGTCCTCATTCAGGAGGCTCTTCTTGAAGCGCATCCTCCCTTTCCAACACCGTTACAGTATCCGAGGTTTCTTCTGGCGTACATTTGGGGATGGTGAATGAGAAAGTGCTGCCTTTGCCCGGTTCACTTCTAACCCAGATCTCTCCTCCGTGCAGCCTGACCAATTCCCGGCAAATATACAAACCAAGCCCCATGCCGCGATGGGTCGTCCAATCTTTGCTCGTGGCCTGATAGAATCGATCAAATATGTAAGGCAACTTATCCCGCTCGATGCCCCGTCCGGTGTCAGTGACAGAGACAATCAGGAATTCTGAAGCAGCCGGGTTATCGGCCAATTGAACCATTATCTGACCGCCTTCCGGCGTAAACTTGAGGGCATTTCTCAATAGGTTCGAGATAACCTGACTAATCCTCGCTTCGTCGATGTTCACCTCCGGGAGGCCTGGCTCTATGATATGCTTCAGATGAACGCCTTTCTCCTGGGCGGCAGGAAAGACTGAAGCCACAACCTGATGCACCAATCTGTCAATAGAAACGCGTGAGGGGAAGACTGCGAATTTCTCGGTCTGCAGCCTGGTCACGTCAAGGAGGTCTCCGACGTACACACACATCTGATCGCAACTTTCCCTGGCGATTTCCAAGAACTTGCGCTGTTCATCGTTCAGCGGACCGGCCGTTTCGTTCAGTACCATGGTTACGTACTCCCGTGCCGATGTCAAAGGTGAGCTGAACTCATGGGAAACCATGTGGTAGAAATTCCGGATTTCCTCATTTTTGCGTAAAAGGTCTTGGTTCATCTCTTGCAGTCGTCGGCGATGTTCCTCCAGTGCTTCCTGCAATTTGTACTTTGCTATGGCATTGGAGATGACACGCTTGAGGCTGTTGGCCGACAACCGGTTCTTTGTCAAATAATCCGCTGCCCCGTATCGCATTAGTTCGGCAGCAAGTTCCTCGGTGCCGCACCCGGTCAGAATCACCACCGGATACGGACAGCCGCAACGCTGGATCCTTTTCAGCACCTCAAGACCTGTTGTAGCTCCTAAAAGATAGTCGAGAAGGACAATGTCTGGGGCATGATCGACAAGTTGAGCTAGGCCCTCGGCTGGTTCTGTGAAGGCAAGAAGCGTGACCTCCCACTCTGGAATATCTTCAAGGTAACGGCGCAGAAGTTGAACGTCTCCAGGGTCGTCCTCAATTGCGAGAACTGTGACTCTTATGCGTCCCATAATTCACTCTCCTCGCGGCGGCAGCACCACGATTTGAAACCAATAATCTTTCAGAACCTTAATGGCGTTTACGAATTGATCCATGTCTACCGGCTTAACGATGTAAGAATTCGCTCCCAGGTCGTAGGTACGGATGATGTCGCTCTCCTGCTTCGATGTAGTCAATGCCACGACGGGGATCCGTCGCAGGCTGGGATCGGCCCGCATCTGCTCCAGTAGCTGCTTGCCATCCATCTTAGGCATGTTCAGATCCAGCAGCATCAGGTCCGGCTTGGGGGACGAAAGCGGGTCATGGTATCTACCACGGCGATGCAGATAATCC
Source organism: uncultured Ignavibacteria bacterium (assembly GCA_964588305.1). Lineage (GTDB taxonomy): Bacteria > Zixibacteria > MSB-5A5 > MSB-5A5 > SM1-73 > SM1-73. The sequence goes on along the minus strand of CAZPOP010000017.1, from coordinate 62,331 downwards.
AAGGCTTCCTCCCCGTCCTCAACGATGTAAAGCTCGTTACGGATTCTGCTCTGTTCCAAAGCCCGCCGCGTCAGCTCTTGATCGCCGGGGTCATCTTCGGCAAGCAGTATGACTGCAGGCTTTCCGTCGAATTGTCCCATGTTACCTCCTCCTTTTTGTCAAACGACATTTCCCCCAGGGTGAATTTGAAGTGTGCGCCCCCTCCTATTTCTGATTCCACCCAAATCTTGCCCCCGTGGCGTTCAACTGTCTTGGCGCAGATGGCCAGACCAATCCCGGTGCCCTGATACTCGCCGCGTCCGTGCAAGCGTTTGAAAGGTGCGAAGATTTGGTCGGCGTATCTCGCATCGACACCAATGCCGTTGTCTTTCACCCCAAGAATGAGTCGACCGTCGATTCGCTCAGACGTCAAATGGATCAGTGGCCGGTCGGCCTTTGTGAATTTCAATGCGTTTGAGAGCAGGTTCTCGTAAAGCTGGGTCAGCATGGTACGGTCCCCCCACGCCTCAGGCAGGTCGTCTCTGAGGATCTCCGCTCCGCTTTCCTTTGCCCGCATTGTCAACGTTTCTAAGGCTTGATCAACGCAGTGGTTGAGAGAGAGCGCCTCCCATTTCATGGCCATTCTTCCCGAGCGTGAAAGCGCCAGAAGGTCTTGCACCAGTTTCTGCATTCGCCTTGCTGCATCCAGGATAAAACCAAGATCCTTGGCCGCTCGCTCGGGCAGTCTATCCCCCAAATCTTGACGAAGCATGCCGCTAAAGGCCATCACTTTGCGCAGCGGCTCTTGCAGATCGTGGCTGGCAACGTAAGTAAACTGATCCAGCTCTGCGTTCTTGCGTTCAAGCTCTTGGTTGGCACGCCGCAACTTTTTGGTTTGCTGGGCAAGCGCGGCCTCAACCCGCTTACGCTCGGTAATAATTCCTTGTGCATAAAAACTGAACAAGATGAGAATACACACAACCAGCGAGCGCATCCAGATTTTGTGCGAATCCAAGGTAAATATTTCTTCGATAATGTTACCGCCCTTAAAGACAAGAACATCTACGCTAGACCCAAGAATCCAGTATAGTGCCCCAAGCCCAAGAGCAGCCAAGATCATTTTTTTCCCGATGATTTTCCGACCAGTGCCTTTATCCATCATGCCAATCTTCGAAATAGCTCCCGTTGGCTTCACAGTTCCTCCTTCTGCAAACAATCCGTGTGCGTCTCCCATAGCATCTACGTGTGCCTCCGTTACTGACCGTCCCTGTCAGCCGGAGTTGGCCTCACATAGCCGGAACTTCATGGAGAATATAAGGTATTCGTAATGAGTATAATCGGCTCGGATTTCCTATACTTTATGTGCAAGTTTGACTTGTTTTCATTTGTCCTCTTGCCAAATAAGGACAAAGAGATTATGTTAGTTGCGTCTTAAGGTCCCAGATCGGTCCCGCATGGCTTCGAACCGTTCCGCGTGAGCAGGTTAGACCCGGTTTTGTGCCTTGCTGGCGATGCGCTGCAGCAACAGCTTGTGATCAAAAAGAATGATCTGAACTCAACGGAGGAGGAAAAACGTGGAAAAGAAAACGGTTTCTCGATGCGCTGACTGCCCGATTGACAAACAGGAAAAAGTCTGTTTGGTGGAGGGAGGAAGAGGTCCAAAGTTCTGTCCTACATTGAATCAGAAGAACGTGGTAACTGAGGCGATGGCTGAGTATGAGAAGAAGGAGATAGGGGAATTTGCCCGACAGGCTTCGGTCCAGGAAGGGGAATGCTACGCTCACAGAGAAATCAAACCTTATACTAAATTTCCGGTCAAACCCAGAGTTCAGGAGATCTGCGAGTTTGCGAAGAAAATGGGGTACAAGAAATTGGGCATTGCTTTTTGTATTGGATTCATGAATGAGGCGTCCATTCTGAACAAGGTTTTGGTAAACCAGGGCTTTGAGGTGGTCTCGGTGATGTGCAAAGTGGGAAGGGTGCCGAAAGAAAAAATCGGAGTACAGGATAAAGAAAAAATAAACATAGGCGAATTTGAGCCGATGTGCAATTCTATCACCCAAGCCAAGATCTTAAACCAGGAGAAGACCGAGTTCAACATACTCTTGGGATTATGTGTGGGGCATGATTCATTGTTTTTTAAATATGCCGATGCTTATACCACGGTGTTAGCCGCAAAGGATCGGGTTCTGGGACATAATCCGCTGGCTGCCCTCTACACGGCTGGAAGCTACTATTCCCGCATGATGAAACCAGGGTTTTGAAGGAGGGCTTACCAGGAAGACCCGAGGGTGTCGCTCAGGAAGAGAAAAAGGGCGGAGCAGACCCCGCCCATCCCGTCAGTCATTCACGCGATATATCTTAGGCCTTTCTCTCTGCAGCTTCAGTTCTCTTCTTGTTCGCGTAATCCGGATAGTGTTTTTCCAAGCATTCCGGGCAGATGCTGTGACTGAAATCTGCTTCCGTATGCTCACCTATATATGCCTCGATTTGTTGCCAATAGTTTTCGTCGTCTCTGATCTTCTTGCAGAACATGCAGATAGGCAAAAGCCCCTTCAGTTGCTTTACATGAGCCAAAGCTTCCGAGAGCTCCTTATTTTTTTCACGAAGTGATTTCTCGAGCTGGATCACCCTTTCACCTGCTCTCACCCGGGCCAAAAGCTCTGTTCTGTCGAATGGCTTGGTAATGTAATCATCAGCACCCGCATCCAGCCCCTGGGTGATATTCTCCTTTTGAGTTAGTGCAGTCAACAGAATCGCGTACACATAACCGGGAAGGTTGAGAGTCCGAAGCCGATGGCACAACTCCAATCCGTCCAGCTCAGGCATCATCCAGTCGGTGATGAGCATATCGGGCGCCTCCTTCTGGATCGCGTCCAGGGCTCTTGCTCCATCCTCAACCCCGATCACGTCATGACCGGCCTTGGTGAGGGTTGTCTCCAGTAATCTCCGGGAGATCGGTTCATCCTCGGCGATCAGTATTCTCATCGTTCACTCCCGCGAATTCGACGTTGGAGTATTCGGATTTTGGCACGCCCTCCACGTCCAAAAACTTGTCCACGTATTCCTTCAGGCGCTCGAGTTCACTTCTTAGCTTATGAACAATTTCCTTCGCATCTGCTAAGTCGCCCCTCCGCCCTAGGAGCTCCAGTTGCAAGGCTTCAGCGGCAACGGACGTAACACCCAAATTGCTGGCTGCACCCTTCATGCTATGTGCTTCGGTTTCTACCGCCTTAGCATCACCTCTCTTTATGGCCTCACCCAGTCTCTCCGCCTGTCTCGGTGCATGGTCTAAGAACTCCACAAACACCTCTTTAAGAAATCCTTTGTCGTTGTCGAATCTCGAAAGAACACTCTCGAAGTCAATCGGAATGTCTTTCTCTCCTGGCGGGTGTGCAGGCTGTGACACGGAGGCTGAAAGGTTTCTCTCTTGACCGCGCGATCCGGTCCATTTGTTTATGACGTCCAGCAGCTCTCGGGGCTCTATCGGTTTGCAGACGTAATCGTCCATGCCCGCTTCGAGGCACCGCTCCCGATCCTTCTGCATGGCATGTGCGGTGAGGGCGATAACGGGTGTATGCTTCTCATCACCCTCTCTTTCTCGGATTGCCTTGGTGGCCTCAAAACCGTTCATCTCCGGCATCTGAACATCCATCAGTACCAGGTCATAGAAAGAGCGCTCAAGCGTTTCTATTGCCATTCTCCCATCTCCCACCACGTCCGCCGAATAACCAGCCCTCCCCAGAAGGGTGACCGCTAATTTCTGGTTGGTGGGATTATCCTCCGCCAAAAGTATGCGGATCGCCCGGCGCCTCTGATCCTCTATGGTATGGCGGGTGACTATGGCGGCGGGTTTGTCTTTTGCCTCCCTACCTTGCCGGCTCAGGACGGTGATGATGGTATCGAACAACTGCGACTGCCTGACCGGCTTCATAAGATATCCCGCACAGCCCAAACTCTGCAGTCGGGCAGCGTCTCCACGGATTCCCACAGAGGTGAGGATCACGACCGGCACGTCAGTGATTTCAGGATCGTCCTTTATCGCACGCAAGGTTTGCTCACCATCCATCCCTGGCATCCGCATGTCCAGCAACGCAAAATCGAAGCACTTCCCCTGCTGAACCACCCGCAATGCTTGTAAAGCCTGGGTACCGCTTGATACGGCCTCGGCTTGGCACCCAAAAGACTCCAGCATCTTCACCAGAATGGTCCGGCTGGTTTCGTTGTCGTCCACCACCAACATCCGCATGCCGCGTACATCCCGAGGAGCCGTCGGAGACGTCACTTCGAGCTTTCTCTCCTTCTGCAAGGTAACGCCAAACCAGAAACGACTCCCCCCACCCGGTTGACTCTCCACGCTGATCTTGCCGCCCATCAACTCGACTAACCGCTTGGAAATGCATAGACCTAACCCCGTGCCCCCGTATTTGCGAGTGGTTGATCCATCTGCCTGGGTGAAGCTCTCAAAGACTTTCGCCTGTTTGTCTTTGGGGATGCCTATTCCGGTATCGGTGATGGAAAAAAGCAATCTGGCCCGATCCTCGGTTTCCTCCTTAAGCTCCACACCGATCACCACCTCCCCTCGTTCAGTGAACTTCACCGCATTTCCCGCTAAATTCATCAGGATTTGCCGCAGTCGACCCGGGTCACCGCCTAATAGAGAAGGTACCTGGGGGTGGATCATACAAACCAGTTCCAATCCCTTGGCGGAAGCCTTAGGAGCTAAGGCTCCAACCACCCCCTCCACAGTGACCCGCAGGTTGAAGGCTATGGTTTCCATCTCAATCCGATCCGCTTCTATCTTTGAAAGATCCAGGATGTCGTTTAGGAGATCCAAGAGTGCACGCGAGCTATCCTTGACCGTATTCAGGTAATCGCGCTGCTCCTCCGTCAACTCTGTGTCCAGAGCTATGTCGGTCATACCGATGATGGCGTTCAAGGGGGTGCGAATCTCATGGCTCATGTTGGCAAGAAACTCACTCTTAAGCCGGTTGGCTTCCTCCGCCTCCTCCTTGGCTTCCCTGAGTCCCTCTTCAGCCCGCTTGCGCTCGGTGATAATGCCTCGGGCATAGACGCGCTGAACATGATGAGGATGCAAAGCGCCAACGAGCGCATCCACATTTCTTGAGGATTTAGGCTGAATATCTCCTCGATGAGATTGCCCTTATGGAATACGAGGCATTGTATGGTGGATTCGAGAATCCAGAATAGTCCCCCCAACCCGATTCCCGCCAATATCATTCTCTTGGCTGCACTTGTACGGTCTGTTCCTTTATCCCTCATCTTTGGCCTCGCGGGCAGCTCCGCCCAGCGCTCCTAATACTCTGAATTCAATGATTCGTTGGCGCATCCTTAGCAGGTCACGCATGAGTTGCTCTTTGTCTTGTCCATACCTTCAGACAACCGGAACCTCCTCAAAAGAATGCCAGTGAGAATTCCGACATCCTTTCCTTAAACCTAAATCGGCTCTAAACTCTGGTGCTTTAGGTAAAGTACTTATATTCCCTTGACGGCCATCTTGTCAGGCGAAACGATAAAGTTATCCTCTTTGCTGTTTTTTAGGGTGGTGGGAGTCCTTTTTTCTTGGACTGTCCTTAGACCAGACTAACTCGGAGCAGCCCCGGTCTGGGGAGATGAATCTTCCCCCTTTACCTTTTGGGTGAGGATCGCAAACACCGTATTCTTGCGGGATGACGCTGCTCTGCCACAACAGCGATGATTCCCGGAAAGTCAGCTGCGGTTGTCGTGACCGCATCTCTTATCAGACTTCACCGTCTGTTTCCCCGGACATGAGGACGAAATAAGAAAAGGCCGGAACTAACACGTCAGGATTTCAGCGCAGTTTTCTTCTTAAATAAACGGTTAGAGTATTCTGCTAAGTGTTTCAGCTCAGACTTGAGGCAACGGAGGACGTCCTTCGCCTCGATCAAATCCTCCTTCCGTCCCAGAATCTCTAATCGCATGGCGGCCTCGGCGAAGGCCTTAGCCTCTAAATTGCCTGCCGCTCCTTTGAGGCTGTGTGCCTCCCGCTCCACCACTTTAGCATCACCCTTCTCCATAGCCTCAGTCATTTTCGCCAACTGTTTTGGAGCATAGTTCAAAAACTCCCCCAGCGTCTCTTTGAAGAATTCCTCGTCCCCGTCAAACCTTCGCATAGCAGATTCAAGATCAATCGGGATATCTTTGAAAGGGTCACCTTTCTCAGACTTCCTCTGCCGGGGGAATACCTGCTTCCGATGACGAGATTTCACGTACTTTTCTATGGTGTTGAAAAGCTTTTGTGGCTCTATGGGCTTGGGGACATAATCGTCCATCCCCGCCTTTAAACACCGCTCTTGATCTCCCTTCATGGCGTGGGCGGTCATGGCGATGATGGGCGTATGCCTTTTCTCTCCTTCCCTCTTTCGGATCACCCGGGTGGCCTCAAATCCGTCCATCTCAGGCATCTGGACGTCCATTAAGATCAGATCGTAATCTTTCCGCTTCAGAGCTTCTGTTGCCATCCCTCCATTCTCCACCGCATCCACTCCATAGCCAGCTTTCTTAAGCAAGGTAACCGCCAGCTTCTGGTTCATCGGATTATCCTCTGCTACCAGAATACGAACCCTTTGGCGCTTCTGCTCCGCTACGGTGTGACGGGTGATTATCGGAAGAGGTTTTTCTTCTCTTTCAGCTTTCTGCCCACTCAAGACAGTGATTATCGTATCAAATAATTGCGATTGCTTGACCGGTTTCAGAAGGTATCCCGAACAGCCCAATCCCTCCAGCCGGGCCACGTCTCCACGCACACCTATAGAGGTAAGGACAATCACCGGAACCTCCTTGATCTCAGGGTCGTCCTTGATGGTACGCAGAGTCTCCTCCCCATCCATGTCCGGCATGTACATGTCTACAAATACTAGATCGAACAACTTCTCTTTGTCAGCCGCTCGCTTCAAAATCTTAAGTGCCTCGGCACCGCTTCCCGCAGCCTCGGCACTACAACCGAAGGACTCCAGCATCTTAACCAAAATGGTCAGGTTGGTCTGGTTATCGTCTGCCACCAGCATCCGCATGCCCCGTATATCTGGAGGAAGTTCTGGGAACGTTTCTTCCAATCTCGTCTGCTTCTGGAAAGTGACGGAAAACCAAAAGCGACTTCCCTTCCCCGGTTCACTTTCCACTCCGATTTCACCACCCATAAGCTCCACCAATCGCTTGGAGATGGATAGGCCCAAACCCGTGCCCCCATATTTGCGGGTGTGGGAACCATCTACCTGAACAAAGCTCTCAAAGATATTTATCTGTTTGTCTTTGGGTATCCCTATTCCGGTGTCGGCTACGGAAAACAGCAGCTTCTCCTCACGATCCGTCTCTTCCACCACCTCCACCCGGATCACCACTTCGCCCCTAAAAGTGAATTTGACGGCATTCCCTCCCAGATTCATCAAAACCTGCCGCAACCTCCCGGGATCGCCTCGCAGATGAGTAGGAACTTGATGCTGCAGCATAAAGGCCAATTCCACTCCCTTGCTTGAAGCACGGTGGGCTAAAGTATCCACCACCCCCTCAACCGTAGTGCGTAAGTCAAAATCAATGGTATCAAGTTCAAGTCGACCCGCCTCTATCTTCGAAAGATCTAAAATGCCGTCTAACAACCCCAAAAGCGAATAACCGCTCTCCCTGACTATGTTCAAATATTCCCGTTGTTCGTCGTTCAGCTTGCCGTCTAAGACCAAACCGGTCATGCCGATGATGGCGTTCATGGGCGTACGTATCTCGTGACTCATATTGGCCAAGAATTCACTTTTCAGCCGGTTGGCCTCCTCGGCTTCCTCCTTGGCTCTCCTGAGATCTTCCTCCGCCCCCTTGCGCTCGGTGATGTCTTGATTCGCGCCATAGGTCTTGACTGTACGACCCTGATTATCCTTGACGATGAAGAAGCGTACGGAAATGTAGCCGATCTCGCCGTCGGCATAGATGATACGGTGTTCCAGTTGGCTGCTGAAGTGTGGATCTGTAGTTTCAAGAGCCTTCCGAATCTCGATACCGACCACCGACATATCGTCAGGATACACGAAAAGTTCGGCGTAACGAGCAGAAGACATGGTATAACCGCCGACTTTTTCAGCCGACGTTCGAAAGATACCATAGAAGTGATCGTTGAAAGTAAACAAGTCCTCAGCCACGTCATACTCCCAATATCCCAGCTTGGCGATCTTCATGGCGTTAGAAAGTTGAGCTTGGCTGGTATGTAGTGCTTCTTCTGCCTCTTTACGATCGGTGATGTCACGGAGAAACACGAATATCTGCCCTTCACCCACATCAAGATAATTGACACTAACCCCTACGTGAATGATCCGTCCATCTTTACGTTTGTGTCGTGTCTCAAAACGATCGGAGCCTTGCTCCGATATTCTTCTAAGGTGTCGAAGTACTTCCTGCGGTCTTTCCGCAGCTTCGATATCCGGTACAGACATTTTGAGGAGTTCTTCTCGTGTATAACCTACCATCTGGCAATACGACTCGTTGACCTCAAGCAATCTACCCGCCAAATTGGTGATCCAGAAACCGTCAAGGGCTGTTCTTATGATTGTCTGGTGTTTTTCTTCTGCCCTTCTACGCTCGGTTATATCCACACAGGAAACCAGTACCCGAGACCATGGGTTTTCATGCTCGGGAAGCACGGACCACCTGACGATAAGCATAAGTTTTTCACCAGTCAGAGACTCATTGACGGCTTCAACCTCAAAGCTGGTTTTTCCCTCAAACAGGCCGATCACATTCTCTCTGAATGCATGGAGCGACTCCGGAATGAAAATGCTGGTCAGGTTGCCCAGTAGTTCTTTTTTGCTTCTGGCTTGGTACAGCTTGAGGGTAGCTGAATTCACATCAAGCACCTTCATCATAGCAGCACACTTGACCAAGACTTCAGGATGGTTGTCACAATATGCTCTGAAATCGTTAACTCCCGATGCTCGTAATGAGTCAAAGAGCTTGTTAACGGCAGAGAAGTCTTCCAGCCACAGAGAAATTGGGGAATCCTCAAAGAGACTCCGATATCGTTTCTCACTTGCCTGAAGCGTTTCCTCCGCCCGCTTGCGCTCGGTTATGTCCGCTGCCAACCCCAGAGTTCCTGTGAAAATCCCGTTCTCGTCAAAAACGGGAGCTGCAGAGACACTGAAATATCTAGGTTCGCCGTTCTTGCTACAGAACTTGGCTTCATATCTGGAAGATACTCCCTGCATGGCCTTAGTAGTCTCTCCCCTGATTGCAGCAAACTGCTCTTCATCCGTAATCTGGCTGAGGTTAAGGCCCAAGAGTTCATCCTTCCTGTAACCCAGGAGGTCGGCAAAAGCGTGATTTACGAATATGAAATTCTCGTGAGGATCGGTGATTGCAATTCCCTCCTGGGCTGTTTCCACGAGCTTTCTATATTTGTTCTCGGACTCCCGCAACGCCTCCTCAGCCTGCTTGCGCTCGGTGATCCCCGCCAGTACGTCCGCTATGGCACGTAAGAATTCCTCGTCCTTTGCATCGCGGCGGTGTCCTTCTTTCAAGTATAGGTTAATCACCCCCAGCACCTTGCCAGCAGATATAATGGGTACACAGTAATGACCATGAGGGATTATGCCCTCATATCGTTCATCATGACGTTCATCTACACAATCTGCAAACACGATCTCTGCCGATAATGCCGCTCGACCGCAGAGGCATCTGCCAAACGGGACGCGGGCGCAGGCGCTTCGCAATTCCTTGGCTAGACCTTGCTGCGCCTTCATCACCAATGCCCCAGACCCATCTTCGACCATGAAGATAGCCCCCTTCGATTCCAGCGCCAGCCAGGGGATGGAGACCATATGATCGATGATTCGCTCCAACATCTCATCCAGCGAGGTCCTTTCTAACGACATACGGAGTAATTCATTGAGGACCGTTTGAGTCTGATAGCTTCGCTGAACTTGTGCTTCGGCCCGCTTGCGCTCGATGGCATAGCGGATACCGCGTACCAGCAGGTTGCTGTCCACCTGTCCTTTGACCAGATAATCCTGAGCACCTTCCCTGACTGCCCTGGTTGCCAGCGTTTCATCTTCAACACCGGTCAGCACGATGATCGGTACACTTGGCGCGTGAGCGAACAGCTTGACGAAGGTGTCCAGCCCCCGGGCATCCGGCAGTGAGAGATCCGACAGAACCAGATCTATTCTTCCTGACCCCAGGCGCTTCAGCCCCTCGGAGAGCCGCCCCGCGCACTCCACATCGAATGGAGCATCTCTGACCTCCGCCAGCATTTCCCTGATCAGGCGAGCGTCTGCCGGGTTGTCCTCTATCAACAGAATTCTGAGGCGTTTGTCCTTCATACCATTAGCCCTGGGGAAGTTTCACAATTGTGAACCAGAAATCCTCGAGCAACTTCACGACTTTGATAAACTGCTCCAGGTCAACCGGCTTGGTAACATAGCAGTTGGCGTGGAGATTGTATGTCTTGATGATATCTTCTTCCGCCTTTGATGTGGTCAGAACCACCACCGGTATGCTTTTCAGGTTTTCGTCAGCCTTGATCTGCGCCAGCACCTCGCGACCATCCTTCTTGGGAAGGTTCAAATCGAGGAAGATGAGGTCAGGACGAGGTGCGCCAACATGCCTGCCTTCCCGGCACAGGAAGGCCAGCGCCTCCACTCCATCCTCCACCACGCTAAGATTGTTGCGCATTTTGCCCTCCCTCAGAGCCTCCAATGTCAGGCGCACATCGCCCGGATTGTCCTCCACCAAAAGAATCTCAACCGGCCTGCCCGACTGCTTCATATTCATACTGGTCTACCTCCTTTCTCATCTCCTTAGGGATGGTGAAGTGGAATGTTGATCCCTTTCCGAGCTCCGACTCCAGCCAGATACGTCCACCGTGGCGTTCCACAATCTTCTTTGAGACCGCCAACCCAATGCCGGTGCCGGGATACTCGGTTCTGGTATGCAGGCGTTGAAATATCTGAAAGATACGATCGGCGAACTGGGGAGCTATCCCGATCCCGTTATCCTGCACCGAGAACTCCCATTCGTTTTCCTTCGCCTGGGCGCAGACATGGACGCGTGGTGGATGGTCGCCGTGGAACTTAATCGCATTGCCAATCAGGTTCTGAAACAACTGACCAAGCTGCACGCCGTCAGCCATCACTGTGGGCAAGGGTTCACGGGTAATCTCGGCGCCGCTCTCCTCCACACTCACCTGCAGATTTGTCAACGCCCGGTCAACCACCACCTGGCAGTTGGTCATTTCAAACTCCTTACCCCGCGTGCCCACACGGGAATAGGCCAACAGGTCATTGATCAAATTCTGCATGCGCTTCGAGCCATCCACCGCATATGCGATGAAATCGTCAGCGTCGGCATCGAGTTTGCTTTTGTAGCGCCGCTGCAATAGCTGGACGTAGCTGGCCACCATGCGCAAAGGCTCCTGGAGATCGTGCGAGGCTACATAGGCAAAGTGTTGAAGTTCGCCATTGGAACGTTCCAACTTGGATAACGTCTGCTTCAACTTCGCCTCCGCCTGCTTACGCTCGGTGGTGTCACGAAGTATTGCCACGGCATGCCAACTGCCCTTGATCTTGATGGCAGAAAGAGAAATCTCTATGGGGAACTCTGTGCCATCTTTTCTGATGGCCTCCAGCTCAAGCGTTTCTCCAATTGCGTCACCCTGTCCAGTTTCCGTGAACCTGCTGAATCCTTTGTGATAAGCTTCATGGTATCTCTTGGGGGCAAGTAATACATGTAATTCCCGGCCAATAGCCTCTTGACTTAAGTAGCCGAATATCCCTTCCGCAGCAGGATTCCAATAGGATATATTCCCTTTATTGTCCACCATAATGATAGCATCTTTGGCAGTGGTAGAGATTGTGCGGAATCTCTCCTCGCTCTCCCGCAACGCCTCCTCGGCCCGCTTGCGCTCATTTATTTCCTGTCGTAGTTCTTTTGCGCGTTTTTCCAAACTTTGGTTTACGTTCTGCAATTCACCATAGGCCGATTCCAAATTATCGACCATCAGGTTGAACGATCTGGCCAGATGACCCACCTCGTCTTGAGAGGAAATGACCGCTCTCCGCGTCAAATCGCCTTTCGAAATCTGCTCCACCGTTTCGACCATCTGGCTCAAAGGGCGTGTTGCCACCACACTGATACCGTATACAGCTATCATTCCAAAGATGAAGATGAACAAGCTGACTAATGCGATGGTCCTTCGGCTCCACTTGATCTCGGTTCTCAGCTTTTCTAACGAAAGGCCCAGATAGAGCTCTCCGATTTCGCGACCATTCAGGACAATGGGAGTCATTGTCTTATAAATCATGCCATCCCCGGACAGATGATTATCTTCGTTCGTCTGAATGAAATTCGCCTCCTCCGCTTTGTCTCTGTTAAAGGCGGCGGTAACTCGGCCCGACTCAGCCCGTATCACGACGTAGACTAAATCTTGGTTTTGTTTTGCTCCCTCGAGTGCTCCCTCTATACTCTCAAGATCTTCAAAAAACAGCGCAGCGCTGACGCTAAAGGCTGTCATCCTGGTAATGCTTTGTGCCTTAGCGGCAATCGCTCTGATCGCTTGCTCCTCCAACCTGGCGGGAAAATAGATAAAGATAAAAAGAGATATCCCACCTATCAGAAATATGATAAGCGAAGCAAGCTTTCCTCTGATTGTGGAGAACTGCGCCTTAAGGAAAAGTCTCGGAAATGATTCCATAGATTGACCTCTCTTCTTTTTCATTCAACGACTTTTGCTAACTTCAATAACTGTGAACTGAAATCCGTGCCCTCCGCTTTTGCCGCGGGCAGGTTAATAATGATCAACGGCTTTTCTCCTTCCGTGCCGATGCCAACCGCACACCCTGCCTCGACATAATCGGGCACGCCGGTTACGGTCATAATCTCTTTGGCCCGGCTTACGTCAGTTATCGTTTCTATCTTCGCCGCACGCAGCGGAGTTATATAAAGAATATCAACCTTATTTCTCGAAATGGCGCCTGCCAGATTTGTATCATCCATATCAATCGACACCAATCGAAACGGAATATCCTCGATTCTCTTCAGGGACGACTCTTTCACCACTCTTAGCAGTTCATCTTTCGCATCCAGAGACCTTCTGTGTTTTTCCTGATAACCAACAGCGATAACAACCTCATCACCCACCCTCTCTTTGAAGTTCCGATCGAAGGTTAGTATTTTGAAAAGCAGAGCTAACTGCAATTTGACTGGGACTTCCATTGTCTGAGAATAGGACGTTGCTGCCCATAAGAATATCAAGGCCAGCGCCAAAGCAAATCTCGGCATACTCCTTCTGCGATTCACTGTCGATTCAAAACTGTTCATGGACATTTGGATTTTTGGGCAATCTTTCCCGCGTGAATGCTACCTGTTCGCACCAACCTAAAGTGACAATTCGTAACCCATCACAAGATTGACTCCTGGACTATCGATGCCAGAGCCATGAAGTCGATAAGCTTCGTTCGTTATATTTTCCAGCGCCATAGTGACATTGCCCCAGTTAATGAAATCAATTCCTCCTCGAAGATTGAAGGTCACAAACCCTGGCGTGCCACCGACAGGAATGCGAGGATCGTCTATGTCTCCAGGTGCGAGTCTATCCTGCTTTGTGGCAAACATATTGTAGTACTCTATCCACAGATTCCTTTTTAACTTCCACTCGCAGCCCAGCTTACCCTTGATCGGGGGTATACGTCTGAGTGGTTTACCGTCGATCAAGTTATCACCCTTGATCCAGGCAATATTGCCAAACACAGTCCAGGCCTGTGATACCAGGATTTGTCCCTCTGCCTCCAGTCCTTGGATACGCGCTCTGCCTATGTTCTTTCTCTGGAAGACATCCTCCTCTCCCTCATCCCGGATGCCGTTGTCGTTGTTGTCCAGGTACTCAAGACCAAGGAACGTCCCCCCATCGCGTTCAATCATGTCCTCGTAATTGCTGAGAAAATAACTCAGGGAACCATAAAATTTCCTATGCTGTCCTTTGAGGCCGATCTCATAATTTAGGCTCTGCTCCGGTGCGAGATTGGTATTAGGAACCTCGAACCCACTGCCGAAGCTTCCCAAGATGGTCAGATCGTCGATGTTGGGTGCCCTGAATCCTTGCCCCACACCGAGAGCAACGACGAAATTCTCTGTTAGCTCATACAAAGCTCTGGCACAGCCGGTCAGAGCAGTTGGTTGAGAATGAACCGTAACGGTTCCTGTGGCCGGGTCATCAACGGTTGCTCGGGCATCGAACCAACTGTATCGAAGACCGAGGTTCGCCGACAGGGGGCCACTTACCTTGATCTCGTCCTGCACGAATGCCGCCATGGACTGGTAAGTCGAACCGTCAGCAAATGTCCCCTCTTTGTTTGTTCCGGTTCCGCATGTTATATCAACGTCCACCCTTCGGCTCCTAACGTCATCCGTATAGTATTCAGCACCATAGGTAAGAAACTGACGTTCGCCCACTGGGGAATGCAGTTGAAACGTGAACCCCGTTGACCTAACCTCTTCGTGATGCTCTCGCTGGATGTCTGGTTGGGAACTTGTAATTCTTTCCAGATCCTCCGATTGATTTTGATAGGAAACACCAGCACGAAGAGCGTTGATGAAGGAATTCGCTTCCCTTAGTTCATATTGTACATACATTAGATCTCGCGTTTCCGGATTCCATTCACGTTTCAAATCGGAGCCCGATACCAGCCGGTCGGTCCTGGGCACATTGGACTGATTGACGCGTTGTAGACCGACTGTAACGCTTTGTCGCTTGGAGAATCTAAAGTCCATTTTGAGATCGGCGTCCCATTCATCATACCCGGTAAAGGGCTGAAGTCCCACTCCATCACCAGCTCGCAGATCACCAAATTGCTTGTAGCTGAATCCGCCTGTGAGGCCCACGTTCTTAACGTTCCCCAAAAACTCCATGCGCCCGGTCCTCCCGTTATCTGCGCTGGCATACCGGCTGTAGAATCTGGCGCCGATATCAAAGTCTTTCCCGTCGTCTCTTCTGGACTTTGTGATGATGTTAATCAAACCCCCTAAGGCGTCGCTGCCATGAAGCACTGAGCCGGGCCCTCGAACTACCTCGATCTGTTCAATCTGATTAACGTCAATGGTGTTGAGGTATTGATTGGGACCCAGGCGGAAGATGGTGTTATTCAATCTGATACCATCAACCAAAATCAGAATTTGATTTCCTACCAACCCTCGGATGATGGGCGACCCTCCTCCGTAATTGGTTTCCTGTACCAGGATACCGACAAGCTCATTCAATGCTTCAGGGGTGGTCCGATAGTTTTTCCTTCGGATCTCTTCTGCAGTGACAATCGAGATTGATCTTGGGGACTCTATGATCCTTTGTTCATGGCGCGCAGCAGAAACGACTTTCATGTCCAGGAGATCTTCCAGGTTCATTTCCACCAAACCCTTAAGATCCTGTCCACCCTCTTGAGCAATTCCGCTCGGCGGGACAAGACAAGCGGCCATGTGGAATAAGAACAAAGATATGAAAATACGTCCCATAATACACCCCCGCTTGGATAATGGATGACGTAATTGTCCATTTTGGACGGGTTCAGTTTGCCAGCCTACGCTGGGGTTCTGATGCTCTTATTTGAGCTGTCCACCGTCACATTCCTAGAAGTTCATTTGAGAGCTGTCTCTTACTGCCATGTGCCCGCTTTTTTCAGACTTACGTCCGCCTGAGAATGCTTTCCTGCCGTCATTAGATCTGGTCCACTTTTCTATGATCTCGAACAACTCTTGGGGTTCTATGGGCTTGGAGATGTAATCATCCATGCCCGCCTGCAAACACCTCTCCTGATCTCCTTTCATGGCGTGGGCGGTCATGGCAATAATAGGCGTATGCTTTGTATCACCTTCCCATTTACGGATTGCCTGTGTGGCTTCAAAACCGTCCATTTCAGGCATCTGGACATCCATCAAGATCAGCTCGTAATCTATACGTTTTAGAGCTTCTGTTGCCATTCGTCCATCTTCCACTGCATCCACGGAATAGCCTGCTTTCTTGAGCAAGGTCACCGCTAATTTCTGGTTCGTGGGATTGTCCTCTGCTAAAAGTATGCGAAATCTCCGCCGTTTCTCCTCGGCTACGGTATGACGGGTAACTATGGTGTCGGGCTTCTCTTTTACCCCTGTCTTCTGCCGGCTCACGACGGCAATGATGCCATCAAACAAATCCGATTGTTTGATAGGTTTCAAAAGATATCCGGCACAGCCTGCCGCCTCCAGCCGAGCCGCATCTCCACGCATCCCCACGGAGGTAAGGATAATCACTGCCACCTCTTTTGTTCCAGGATCAGCCTTGATAGCGCGTAAGGTCGTCTCCCCATCCATCTCCGGCATGCTCATATCCAGCAAAACCAAGTCAAATGGTTTTCCCCTAAAAGCTGCTTTTTTCAATAGCTGAAGTGCTTTGCTTCCGCTATCCACGGCTTCCGCAGAAGATCCAAAGGATTCCAGCATTTTGACTGAAATGGTTCGGTTGGTTTGGCTATCATCTACCACTAGCGTGTGTATCGCTCGTATATCAGGAGGAAGCAACGGCAAACTCAGTTTGAATCCCTTCTGCTTCTCAAAAGTAAAAGCAAACCAGAAACGACTCCCCTTGCCCGGTTGACTCTCCACACCAATTTTGCCACCCATCAACTCCACCAATTGCTTGGAGATGGATAAACCTAAGCCCGTGCCTCCATATTTGCGGGTGTGGGAACCATCCGCCTGGGTGAAGCTTTCGAAAACTTTGTTCTGCTTATCCTCGGGAATACCTATTCCGGTGTCGGTAACGGAAAAAAGAAGTTTCGTTTGATCTTCGGTTTCTTCCGAGAGCTCTGCCCGGATTACCACCTCTCCTCTTTCAGTGAACTTAACCGCATTTCCGCCCAGATTCATCAAGATTTGCCGCAACCTGCTAGGGTCACCCCGCAGAAGTGCGGGAACCTCATAGGGAATCATACAAGCTAATTCCAGTCCCTTGGCGGAGGCGCGGTGGGCTAAGGTATCTGCCACTCCCTCAATCGTCGTGCGTAGGTCAAAATCGATGGTGTCAAGTTCAAGTCGACCTGCCTCTATTTTTGAAAGGTCCAGGATATCGTCTATGAGCCCCAAAAGTGCATAGCCACTTTCCTTAACTATATTCAGGTATTCCCGTTGTTCATCGGTTGGGTCTGTGTCCAGGGTTATGCCGGTCATGCCGATGATGGCGTTCATGGGAGTGCGAATCTCGTGACTCATGTTCGCCAGAAATTCGCTCTTCAGCCGGTTAGCCTCTTCAGCCTGCTCCTTTGCCTCAACCAGCGCCCTCTCTGCCCGCTTGAGCTCGGTGACATCTTTGGCATATTCAATGATTCCTACGATATTTCCGTTATGATCCTTCAAAGGATAAGAGGAAAGTGCAATCCACCCTTTGGGATCATTTTCTGATGGAAAAGGAACAACTTCAGAGTGTGCTTTGCCAGTCTCCAGAGTTTTGACTGAGGGACACCAGGGACATACGGACTTCCTTTTCTGGTAAGCCCCATAACATTTTTCACCAATCAGAGGTTTACCAGGAGAATATGTCTTCTCTATCCAAGCATTTACCCGAATGATATTAAATTCTTCATCGAGAACACTGATCCCATCCTGAATGCCGTCAAAAACACTTTGAAGAAACCTCTCACTCTCGCTTAAGGCATTCTCAGTCCTCTTGAGTTCGGTGATGTCCTGTGCCGCACATACGATCCCCCGAATCCGATTGTCATCACCACGCATCACTGAAGCTGAAAAATATACAGGTATTCTTTTGTCATCCTTGGACAGGTAGGTTTTTTCGACATGGCTGACGTGACTTTCCTTTATTAAATCATCAACTATTGAATTTTCTGTTTCCTCAAAGATTTTTCCAATCGGTTGACCGATAAGTTCTTCTTCTTCATATCCCAAAAGATTGCAGACAGCAGAGTTTACACTCTGAATGTAACCAGTCGGCGAAATGACGATGAGGGTGTCGCTCATAGAGCGAAGGACATTATCTACATAATCCCGGGAGACTGTTGTTTTCTGCAAGTCTTTCGTCATTTTGTTGAAAGAGGCAGCCAGCATTCCAATTTCATCGCCGCTCTTTACGGGGACTGCATAGTCTAGGTCTCCTGCGGCAATCCTTTCCGTGCCCCTAAGCAACGAGGTAATTGGACCACTCAAAATGAATTTGAGTAAGAAAGAGGTGGCCAAAGAGACCAGAATGATGGTAACGACCACAAACGCTAGTATAGTTTTCTGTATGTTTTTTACCTTCTGATTGAGTCCTGAAAGGGAGATGGTTAAGTGTATTCTTCCAATCTCTTCTTCTACTTCTGGCGGAGCACCTAAAATCATCACCTCGTCTCCCCCACCTCCAAGTTTCTTTGTAACAACTACAAGGCTAAATTCCCTGGTATCATTCTCTTTTTTTGTTCCTTCTTCAAAAAGAAGAATTCCATCCATATCCTCGATTCTGCAAAAAGCCACGTCTTTCTGAGTCAGTATTCCTTTTACCAATCGGGAAATTGCCTCGCGGTCTCTGATTAGAATGGGATATTCACTGCTGGCATTTAGACTATTCAGAAGGATAGCTGCTCGTTCTTCTAATTCAGAATTCAAACCATCGATTTCATGTCGGACTTGATAATACCCAATGAGTGAACCCAAGAAAAGAATTGCGCCGACGCACAGTAGACTAACCTTTCTGGCTATGCCAACTCTCATTCGCCGAAGACCTCCTTCGCTTCTTTTAGTATTTGAGAAGGAATTCTTATTCTCAATCTTTCAGCTGTAGCCAAATTCAAAGAAAGTTTTGCCTTTTTCGGCATCAAGGGAGCTATGTCGCCAGGCTTTTCGCTGTTAAGTATTCTCAGGGTGATTCCTGCTGCTTGTCGGCCTAAATCCTCGTAATGGCAGTCAAAAGAAAACAGTGCCCCTGCTTTGGTGTAAAGTGAAGACAGACCGATAACCGGAAATTCTTCCCTCAAGCTTTGAATCAACAGGTGTTTTACCGATATGGGTGAATATATCTTGGAATCGGGAATCATCAGGAAACAGTCTATCTGACTGGAAATATCCTTTAGCGCGCCAGAAAGCTCTTCTTCTGAGTCGACCTTTCTGGTGATAAGTTTGAAGCCCTTTTGTCCGTACACCCAAGATATTGCCTCATAGTCTGCTCTTGATCCGGGCGAATATATCAACCCGATGCTTTTTGCATCAGGAAGTATCTCTTTGATTCCCTTAATTTGTATCTCGGCCGGTATTTCCATCGATACCCCGGTAATATTTGAGCCGACCATTTTCTTGGGATTGAAAATCATGCAAAATACCACCGGAATCTCCTTTATCTTCTCCTTTGCCAATTTTGATGCCTTTGTGCCCAGAGTAACAACTATATCCGGTTTCTCTTTATTTATTCGTGAGTAAACTTCTGCGGGCTCCTCTTCCTTTAAGTTGTACTCAGAAACCGATAAAGACACTTTTCTCTCACCAAGAAATTCCTCAAATCCACTCCACGCTTGTTGGTAAGCTTCAATATCAGACGAGAAAACAACTGAAACTACTACTCGCTCTGCCGCAGAACACCAGACGTTAGGAAACAGCAAGCAAAGAATTATCAATAAGAGAAGAGCTTTTCTCATTTCAACACCAAGATTTATGCACACGACATTACTTAGAATCTGAGGCCTAAGCTTGCGGTGATCCTGCGATCAATCAGATCTCCTGTATGCCAACCGGCCTCATTCGATTCACGATGTTTATCCCTGAACAAGTTGTAGGCAGCAACAGATAACTCAAGATTATCTGTAGGGCTATAGGCGATGCGAGCATCGACAGTAGTGTAAGATTCTACCTTTGATGGGCCAGATTCCACACAACCGAAGACCGGATTGGATGTCAGATAAATCTCATAATACTCATCCACATAGTGAAAAGTGGTGTTTGCTGACCATTTAGCGAGCTTAGCTTTTAAGCCAAGATTGAATTTGTTCTCTGGGTCCACTTCCAGATCGCCATAATCGGTCCTGTGGATAGTTTGATAGGCGTAATTGACAAATCCAGTTAATTGACCGGCCAGAATAAAATCAAAATCCAGTTCTCCTCCTTTTTGATAGGCGTCGGCTACATTCTGGGTAGGACCAGTTTGTGTATTGTCAATTAAGTCTCGGTAATCATTATAGAAAACGGCAGTTTTTAGTTTGACCCTGTCAGCCAGCTGGGTGTAATAGCTCAATTCATAGGAGAGGATCTTCTCTTCCTTCAGAGAATAATTACCCTTCGCAAAAGGATATGCCGTGCCCTCATTGGTATGCTGGAAAAGAGAGGGGATGTAATAGCCACTGGCAACCGTGAAACGGAGACTTTGGTTCTCCACAGGCTTATAGATAATACTGCCACGCCCAAGACCGATATAATCCAAATGCGTATAATGCTCACCCCGGGCGCCCAGAGTAAGAATGAGTTGGTCCTTGAAATGGTACTCATTTTCTATGTTTAGCGCACCGTCTTTTACGTCGTGTGTTTCGATGCTCCCGATTTCCGGTCCCGTCGCGAAAGGCTCCTCAAGTGTTTCTACTTCCCAAGCAGTGTGTTTTACAAACCCCCCGAAAGAGGTGATATTCTTCCCCCATCTCAAAGCACGAAAGAATTCAAACTCATAGTTGGCATCCTTTACCGAATATGTATGATCCCAGAAAGTTTTCTCGTGGTTGTTATAGAAAAGACGAACCCAGAAATCGGGTTGGTCATAGCGTAGTGCAATAAAGGTGGTTTTAGGGTTACATACAGTGGATATAACATTCTTCGCATCTGAATATCGAGCCATTAAGGAGAGTGAGGATTTTTCGTCCAGGTTATAAATAGCCTTTCCGGAAAAATAGCCGACTCTAAAATTCTCTCCTTCTATGCCCCTCAGTTTCGGCTTTTCCCATTCTTCAGCCCGGCGATAACCGCCAGAAATGCTATAATCCAAACTCTTATGACTTCCAGCGTAAAAAATGTTACCCCGCAATGTACCCCAATTACCACCGACCATGTTTACTTGCGTTCCTTTTAACTGTTGGGGAGTCTTGGTAATAATATTGATGACACCACTGAAGGCATTACCTCCATAGAATATTGCCCCTGGACCCTTAATAATCTCAATATGGTCAATTTCCTCCAGATCAACTGGTGCCCAGTCAAGAAATATATGGTTTGCATGATACATAAAGACGTTATTACCATCCAGCGTAACAAGAAGATGTCCGGTATCACAGAAGCCCCGAACTCCGATGACATGTTGAGCTACATCGGACTCCCTGACATCCACTCCGGCAACCGATCTCAAGACATCTGCAACATTGGTGGCTCCTGATTGTTTAATATCTTCAGCAGTAATAATTTCCATGCTTGATGCTGCTTCAGTAATGGGTTGTAGCCTCTTGCTGGATGCAAACACTTGTGGAATCTCCATGAAAAGAAGTTCCTCTTCTGTTCTTTCTTCCTGAGCCAGAGCATCAACACCAATTCCTACAATCAACATCCCCAAAATTGCCAAAACCAATAGACTCTTCTTCATTATTCCCTCCTCTAAGAGACTGTCCCACAGCTGCTTAATGCAAAGCAACAAAGCTCTAATTCACAATCAACTTCTGGAATACATAGATATAGATGAATCTCCCCGATAGAGCGAATTGCCATTCCAAATCATAAGGATACCTCCACACCAAAGTACATGGTCCTACCTTGATTTACAGGAATCGAGTTGCCGATAATTAAGCCCCAATTGGGGAGCCAGATCTCTTTATCAAGAAGATTATCCACCTGTAATAGCAGAGATAGGTCTTGGCTGAGTTTGAAATCAAAGAATTCATTCACGTTGAATCGACAATGAAGGTTCATTAGATTATATGCCCCGGAAGATGGGTTTACTTGTGTATCATACTTTTTGTCCAGATCCCCCTGGTATACATCAAACAGACTCAGCGTCACTCCCTTTTCTGATTTATAGCTTATGCCCGCTTTTGCCCCAAAATTTGCGGTTGGGGTCACATTTTCGTTTCCCTCCTTATCTCTATTGGTCTGATAGAGCATTGAAGCCATGAGCAAGAGGCTTTTGTTGAGGTAATATTTCCCTTCGAACTCGATGCCCCGAAGATCGATTTCACCAATATTGTCATAGGTGGGAAGTGCATATTTACCAGATCGATCCTGAAAGATGACTTTGGTCTGCCTACTAAAGAAATAATTCACCCCACCCTGGATTTGTTCTCCATGATAATTGACCCCAACATCGATGGTATTTACCTTTTCAGACGTAACATTTGGATTTCCTTGCATGGCCGGGTGTTTCAATCCGATTTCATTGATAGTCGGTGCTCGAAATGCTTGACTGTAAAGAGCTTTAACATTGATCCGGGAGACCGGATACCAGATGAGACCTGCTCTGGGAACGATATCCAAGTCAATATTCCCAACTTTATTAACTTGGAAACCACCGATTAACTTCGTATTCTGTTGAAACCAATAATCCGCCTGTGTATAGAATCCAAAACTGGTTCGGTCGTCATCATTTATGGGCATCTGCCCACCAGGAATCTTCATAAGCTCCTTGCCTTTGATATAGTCACACAATCCTCCAAGAACCATCCGGAACTTATCTGTTGGATTGAAAAAGTTAGTCCATTCAGCAACGAGTTCATAGGAATCCCTCTCTATGTCGGGCCATGAGGAGACCTCAAATGTTGAGCGTGTATAGGTGAGATGGAAGTCCATATTCCATTTCTCGTTTACCCGCAGACCGTATCCCAAATCCGCAAAGCCCTTTTTCCAATAAGCATACCCCAAAGCCTGAAAATACGCCATGTAATCTGGAAGGAAGAAATAGTTCTCCCATTGGTTATAAGTAGACATGAGTCTCAAATTCTTGTAGTTCACTTCGAGATAGGCTCCCGGTCCTTTGTTTGGGATATCCACTTTATGGCCAACAACAGTATCTGTGATAAAGTCCACATAATCATATATGGTCTTCCAATCAGATTTCTCGTAGTATTGTCCTGCAGCTACAATGCTCAAATCACCAAGTCGGCACTTTGCTTCTCCCATAGTCCCGGATGCACCTGCTTCACCTACTAATCCCGTTATGGCGATGCCATTTTTTTCTGCTTTCTCCGTGATAATATTGATCACTCCTGAAAAGGCATCTGAGCCGTATAAAACGGAGCCTGGTCCCCTGATAACCTCTATCTTTTCTATGATATTGACGGGGAATGACTCATAGATTTCACTTTTAATTCCACCCTCTAATACTTCGCGTACCGGACGGCCGTTGATCAACAGTAATACATGATTCCCGGAATGTTTGAACTGGTCTCCACGAACCGCAATCATACTGCGATCAGTCATATACACGGTGCTGCCGATTAAACTGGGTACACGCTCTAGGACGTCCTTTAATGTGGTTCCACCGAACCGTTCCAATTCGTCCTTGGTGACTACCGATATAACTCCTGGGGCATCCGACAATTTTTCAACGAATTTCGAAGCAGTTATCACTTCTAAATTCATAAAGAGCAGTTCCTCATTCGCCACTTCCGTCTCTGCCCCAGATTCTGCTCTCAATTCAAAGCCGATTCCCAAGATCAAAATCCCTAACACTCCAAAAACCAAAAGACCTTTCTTCATTTTCGCCCACCTTTTTAGTTGTTTCCTGAAATTTGACGTTTGACGATTTCCTTCTTCATGGACAATTCAGCTATGCCGATGAAACAGCCGCCCATGTGAAACAGCAAAGAGACATGCACATGTATCTCATAACATACCTTCGTTAGATTATAGATAACACCCTTTTCTCTTTGCATAGATCCGGTTCACCTGCTGGCGCCCGGTTTGTGATGGTATCAATGTCGAGGAGCTTAGCAAGTTAGCAAATTCCCTGTAAGAGAATCTGTTCTGATTTCAAACCTGCCCGCAGGCTTGAAGGGGACGGGGATCAAAGCGGGGACGCGCGTCTTGCCAACGTTTGGCCGAGAATATCTTTGATTTCACACAAAGTGATTTATCTTACAAAGAATACTGATTGGGGACTTCGTGGGGACTTCAATATCTCTTTGTATATCTAAATCGGCTTCAAATTCTGGGGCTTTAGACCTAACCTCACCGTTTCTTCAAAGTCGTGTTGCCAAGTAAGGCCAGAAAGGTTATCTTACTTTTCCTTTTGCGCATGGGCTGACAGTTCCACCCACAGGGCCGACCATACTTAAACGCCCGTTGCGAAAAAGAGAGGTCCCCAGGGCAAAGAAGGTGACCATGATGCAGCCAGAATCAAGAAATTCGAGAGTCCTTGATCTTACCCAAGGTCCCATCACCTCAACCATTTTTCGCCTGGCCTGGCCCGTCGTTATTTCAATGTTTGTGGAGACCGCTCGGGGCATAGCCAACATGTTCTGGGTCGGAAAACTCGGGGCCGTGCATCTGGCTGCGGTGGTCTCAGCCACCTTCCTGACCTGGTTCATATATGTTCTAAGCGACGTCATCTCTGTGGGAACGGTAGCCCTGGTGGCCCGATATGTGGGAGCAAAAGACGAGACCAAAGCCGCATACGTGGCCCGGCAGGCCTATCTCTTTGCCATTCTCTCTTCCTTAATCCTGGCCGTCTTCATGATCCTGGTGGGTGGAAGATACGCCTTCCATCTGATGGGGACGGAACCGGAGGTCACCCGCCTGGGAGTTGATTTTGTGCGCATCGTCTTCGCCGGCACAACCTTTCTATTCTTAGTCGAGACCTTCGGTGCCTGTTTTCGAGGATACGGAGACACCAAGACCCCCATGAAAGTGCTCCTGATCGGCCTGGGCCTGCACATGGTACTGGATCCCCTGTTGATCTTCGGGATCGGACCTTTCCCCCGGTTGGAAACAAACGGCGCGGCTTTAGCGACCTTTCTTTCTCAGGGGTTGGCGGGAGGCATATATGTCTTTCTTGTCATGAGGGGCAGACTGAGGTTCGGACTTTCTCTTTTTCCCAGATTCAATCTGGACCTCTCCGTAGTTAAAAAAATCTTGAAGATAGGACTCCCCTTATCTGCCTCCGGAATAATCTTCATTTTGGTCTACATTCTTCTCAACAAGGTCACCGCCACTTTTGGCACCGAGGCTATCGCCGCTTTGGGCATTGGCAATCGTATGGAGTCTCTCTCCTTTCTTACCTGTTTCGGGTTCTCTCAGGCTGCCGCTGCTTTGGTGGGGCAGAATCTGGGCGCAGGAAAGCCGGAGAGAGCCGAAAGATGTGCCTGGAAAACCGTTCAGATCGTGGTCTTGATCACCGGATTCATCTCCATCATGTTCCTTCTCTTCCCCCGTTGGATCTCTTCGTTCTTTATCTCCGATCCAAGAGTGGTAAACATCGCCATCGACTACCTGAGAATCTTAGCTTTGTCTCAAGTCTTCATGGCCTTGGAGATTGTGTTGGAGGGTTCTTTCTCCGGTGCTGGAAACACCGTCCCGCCCATGACCATCTCCATTCCTGGCTCGGTCCTCAGAGTTCCCTTGGCTTATCTCATCGCCATCTTTTGGGGCGTGGGAGTGAACGGCATCTGGTGGGCAATCACTCTGACCACCATTGTCAAGGGTACCACACTAGCCTTTTGGTTTAGGCAGGGGAAATGGAAGACCAAGAAGGTTTGAGTGGAGTTTCCCTATTCCTCTAAGTAGAGTAGGTCAAGCATGGCACAGCCTGCTTGACAAAATAAATGTCAACCACCCTTCAGCGCAAGGCTTCACGACAAGCCCTGCGGGATGGTTCACCTACAGACTTAAATGTTTCTAAGACAGATGCGGCGAATCGATAAGACTATATGATTTGTTCCTTCTGATGAAAGTGGTATTGTCCCAGAATCCTGCAATCGTGTTCATTTTCTCTTGACCCCAGCCAGGTTATTGTCTCTCTCCCGGTCAATCAAAATCAGGTAGGGGTCGATCCCTGCCCGAACCGGCTTTTTATCCACTATAATTTCAATGGGCGATTCGTTCTGGGTTAATTTGTGTTTCTTCAGGTATAGCTCTTCGCCATTCTCTCCAAGAACGCCGATGTCGACATAGTCTCCGATGTGGATTTCCGTCTGGTTGCCGATGCTGTCTGCCCTGAACTTATGGGTGGAAACTGTCAAATTCACTTTGTATTTCTCATCCTCTATTTCTTCATAAGTTGCTGATTCAGCTTTGTTTTCCCACAGCGTAATGGTCTCGAAAAGGTCGGTGATGAAGTACTGGAGGCTGTCTGGGGTGACCGCCTTGAAGGCGTTTACCACATCCAGGGATGTGGGAAACACGTCTTCCCGGTGGCCGTACTCTTTGACGATCTCCCTCAGGGCCTGGTTCACGCGGTCTTCACCAATGCAATCCTGCAGCGCATACATTACCACTGTGCTCTTGTAATAGTTCAGGTAATACTGATCTACGTAACTTCTCATCAGGGGTCGCTCAGCGGAAACGTCTTTTTTCCGTCTTGAAAGATACCTGTTCATCTCTTCTTTCAAGAGCTTACGCGATATGTTCTTCCCGTATTCCTTTTCCAAACACATGACCTCAACATACTGGGCCATGGTCTCGGTCAGCATTTCGGCACCTTCGGCTTCCGCCGGCTTGACTATATACGCCCACCATTGATGGGCCATCTCGTGCGTACAGACGCCGAACACCATGTCGATTTCTCCGGTGTCTTCCAGGTTGCTGATGAACCCGGCATCCTCCCTCCAGGTAAAGAGTGTGGGCTGGGAACGCGCCCCAAAGTGAACATAGTTAGGTATTTGAGCGATTCGGACGAATCGATAGGGGAAGGGACAGAAACTCTTGGTGCAGTAATCGAAGGATCGCTTCACGCCCTTGATCATGCGCTGCACGTTATCAGGATGTTTCTTATCATAATAAACCTCGATCTTGATACTTTCATATTCGTCTCTTGCCACTTCGTATTCCGAGGAAGCAAACACAAGCTCAGTAGCCATCGGACCTTCGGACTTGTAATGGAAATAGCTTCTACCATTCTCCGTCCATTGGCGAATGAGGTTCCCGTTAGAAACGACCTTCTGGGGACTGCTCGTGCTGATAACCGCCTCATATTCAGCCAGGTCGAACCGGAGCTCGCAGATTGACTTATTTGCCATCTCCAAGGGGGGACTCTTGGGTTGTTTCGAAAGACCGAACTTCTCCCGATCTCTTTCCTTTTCAAGCTCCAGGTTCTGGATGTACCCGACGAGCGGAAAGTAGTCGGGTGAGTCCGAAGTGAGAAGAAAACAGGTTCCCTTTCGGGCGAGCTCACTTTTTGGATTATTCTCAGTGAATCCCGCAGCTTGAGCAATGAGTTCGAAATCCAGTCGAACATCTTCACCGGGAGCGAGAGGAGTGTCTAATTGGAGTATGCGGAATCCGTATTCTTTGCCATGAAGCGCGAGCGTTGCCGGATTTGACAATTCCAGTCGGTTCTCGTTTGTGATATACCTGTCCGAAAGGTTGATATAGATCTCGTTGATGGGTTGATCGGTCTTATTCCTCAACACGTAATATCCTTGAATGTCGGCTTTTCTCTCCTCAGGGAAGATGTCCACGGCCAGGTTGACATCGGTTATCCTGGGCTGCGGAGCGTTCTTATACTGTGTATATTTCTTTTCGTAATCCGCCTTTATTCTCTTTCTCTCGTTTCTTGACGTGTATTGATTCAGAATGTACTTGTTGTAAGAGATGTACCCGCCCGTTGCCAGAAACAGGACCAGCAGAATAGCCAATGCCCAATGAAACCGTCTGTTCAGCTTCTGCAGGCCCACCCTGAATCGGAACTTCAGGGCGGTTTCGTCGCTGCGGCGCCACAAAAGTGACGTCAGGACGCCGAGGATGCCAGCGAATGAAAGCCAGTAGATCGAGTACCAGATTAAAAGTGGGCCGTAATGCCCGAACCCGTTTAGGTTAGAATAGATGAAGGGAGGCAGTTGACCGTATCGGAACAGGAAATTCTCTGCCTTTAAAACCTCGAAGATGATCAGATCGGCGGCTACAAAAAGGGCGGAGACGAAGAAACCAAGAATTTTATTGCCGACCAGGTTGTGAATGAAAAAGACGATAACGGTCAAGAACCAGAATTTAAGGAAGGTTATGCCGAACAGGTACTTGAAGTACAGGCCCAATTCGATATCGGTATAGCCGAAGCCGATCACCTGCGTGATGATCCCCGTGAGCATGGCCAGGATGACGTAGAAAAGCTGAATGGACATCATGGTGAAGAGCTTGGAGAGATAGCTCAGCCAGTCCGGAACCGGAAGGGTATCGTAGAACTCGTTGGACTCATAGTCTCGTTCCCGCCAGATGATTACACCGCCGAACAAGATGGTCAGCGGAATCATGTAGATCCAGATGTGCATGGTCTGATCCAGAAACCGTGAAGTGAGGGGGTAAACGTTATCTCCCATGGGGCCGGCATTTAACGCAAAATTAACGACCAGCTCGCCCATAGCCATGAAGGTCAGGATCAGGAAGGCCGGATGGAAAACGATTCTTTTGAATTCTCTAAGGGCCAGGTGGAAGCACTTTTTCAGTTGGAAAGAAAAAGCATCATCGATGATCGTTGGTCGGATCGGTCCCAACGCGTGGACACCCTTGAATTCGATCTGTTCTGTGTCCAATCGTTTTTCCTTTTTCTTTTCCAGGACCGAAACGAACTGAAAGCGTCTCCAGGTGTAGAAAAGAATGCTAAGACTGACTGCCATCCATATGATTCGGTTCCATATGAGGGGAGCCTGCAGTGGAATTTGGTTGACGTTGATGTCGGCCACCGTCCAGTATTTGGTCAGGATGCCCAGTGCGGAGATGCCAAAGGGGTCCAAAAGGATCTTGGCGGTATCGTTTTCCCAACCGGTAAAGCCACCCTGCAGTGCGCCATAGATCATAAGGAATCCAACGCCTGCCAGATAGGTCGTCACCATCTTTCGGCTCAAAGTCGCCAGGGAGAAGAAGATGCTGCCGATAAAGAGCAGGTTTGGAATCAATATGACCACTGCCGGAAGCAGGAACGCCGACAGGCCAAACGGGCCGTAATATCTGGGATCGATGACCAGACAGCCTGCCACAAATCCCAGGGCGATGCCGCAATAGATAAGAATATTGGCCACAAATCCGCCAAGAAACCGCCCGCCCAGATAGGAAGCCTTGCTCATCGGAAGGGTGAAGAAGAAGTCGTGGATCCCGATAGCGAAATCCCGGGTCACTGCACGCCCCACCATGACCATGGCGAATAACACCCCCACCACGCTGAACCGCGCCGTCAGCTTGGCTATGAGGAGGGGCGCGTTGTGCCATTCCTTTCCGATGCTCAATCCCATCAAGTATGACTGCGGATTGAGATTGGATGCGAATATATATGCCCCGAAAAGCAGAAGAGCAGTGAAGATGTAAAAGGAAAGACTTTTCAGGTTTCTTTTGAATTCGTTCAGATAAATATTAAAAAACATGGATATTGACCTCTTGTAGAAAGTGAGTGAAGTTATTTATGTTGAAGGTCTGTCTTGTATACCTTAGGCATCTTGGATCGCTTTAGTTCGCCTTGTTCAAATGATAAAAGTATGCAATCTCCAGCGAAGGTTCGATGGACGAAAAGCCGTTTTCAGGATTTATACTGCTGTAGATGTAGATGAATGTCTTGCCCGCGAACAGCCGAGTCGATATCACGTCGTACTTTTCTTCGTACGCAGGTAAATCCTCCTTCGGAATTTCCTTTTCCCAGATCTTTCCTTTTAGTTGCGACATGGCATCCAGCGTGTTCTCTTTCAGTATGATTCTGCCCTCATCTATGATGGCCATATTTATGCAGAGATCGCTCACGTCGTCAACGATGTGTGTCGAGAGAATGACCACAACGTTCTCGCCGATTTCACTCAGCAGGTTGTGAAAACGCACCCGCTCCTCCGGGTCCAGCCCGGCGGTGGGCTCGTCCACAATGATGAGTTTGGGATTTCCCAAAAGCGCCTGCGCGATACCGAAGCGCTGTCTCATTCCGTTGGAATAAGTGCCCAGTTTCTGCTTCCGCTCGTTCCAGAGATTCACCCGCTTCAGGAGTTCCTCGACTTTCGCCTTCCTTTCTTTTTTGTCTCTAACACCCTTTAGTAGCGTGAAATGATCCAGCAGATTGTATCCTGTATCTTTGGGATAGAATCCGAAACTCTGGGGCAGGTAACCCAACACTTTCTTGACTTCGCTCTTTTGTCTCAGGACATCGATGCCTTCGAACGTTATCTCGCCGGAATCGGCTTCCTGCAACGTGGCAATTGTTCGCATCAAGGTGGATTTCCCAGCCCCGTTGGGACCCAGAAGGCCGAAGAGTCCGGTAGGAATATCTAACGATACGTCGTCCAAGGCTACAACGCCGTTAGCATAGGTCTTGCAAAGATTGCTAATTGATAGTTCCATGATCTTTCATCCTCCCATATTTTCTTAGTCCGTTCTAATATTCATCACTACTCATTAGACAGCCTTATCAGTATTTTGTTTCACTAAATCCAAGAATGGAGGGTCCCGCAGAAAGCAGCGACCCGTACCGCAACAGGCCTGACCTCATAAGAAGAGAGCCAGGGGAGAAGCATCAATTATCGGCTCTTCCAAACTCGCCACAGAAGTTCTACGGTCGTCCGATTGGGAATCCGGCAGGGACACAGATGGAAGAGCAAATCAGAATCGTTATCTCGTGAACAAGAGAGAATCCTTCATCTTGTAAACTTGCAGGATGTATGAATGTCTTTGCATACTTTCCCCGTTGTCGATCAGCCACCTGGCGCCAAAATCTTTTCTCCCTGGTTAAGCTCCCTGCGCCTTTTGGACTACTCCATATTCCATAATAACTTAATCTGCCAAAAGAAGCTCAGTCAGATGTGGCCCAAATCCATTCCAGTGGCATATAATTTGCTCAACTCTTCAGGTGAACAGCGTTTTTAAACGAGAGGATCAGTCACAAGTGGTGGAAGAAAAAGAAATGCACATGAATTTGTTTGAGCTCAGGTTCCTGCATTTGGACGATCTGATATTTCACGAGACCTGTGATTTCAAAAGAACTCAGAGACTGGCGGAAGAGATCAAAAGGGACGGGCATTTGAAAAACCCCGTGCTGGTGGGATATATGAGCACTGGGGAGGATAAGAAATCAGATCATGAGAAAGGCGAGAAGTGGCTTGTCTTGGATGGAGTCAATCGTGTTTCCGCTTTGAAACTTTTGAATATTCCGGACGTGTTGGTCCAGAGCGTCAATTATGAAGATGAGAGGGTAAAACTTTCCTCCTGGAATCATCTCATCTTTGATGCCCAAAAAGAGGAGGTCATCGAAAAGATAAAGGACCTGAAGTTGGAGGTATCGTCTTGTCCTTTGAAGTGGAGAAAAGAAGCTTTGAAGCACCAAAAGACCATTTCTTATTTTCTTTTCAAGGACATGAGCGGAATCGTGGTCAACGACGGAAGCTTTACACTTGAGGACAAGGTGAAGAGTCTTTATCAATTGATCGCCACCTATAACGGCAGATTCGAAATATGTTATTTGGATTCTGATAATCATCTCCTTTCGGTATTTGATCACTTCCAAAAGAGCTCCGCCATCAATCTGATTCCGCGGTTTGACAAAAGGGAGATTCTGGATTTGGTTCAAAAGGACATACTTCTTCCTTCTGGCCTGACCAGATTCATTGTTCCCAATAGAATCTTGGGACTGGAGGTTTCTTGCTCAGTGCTGAGTGCTAACACCCCGCTTTTCGAAAAGAACTCATTTCTAAAAGAGCTTTTGGCTTATCGCATAAAAACCAAGAAAGCGAAGTTTTATCAGGAGTCGGTTACTCTTTTCAACGAATGATCTACCGCCTCTTTGGCTCTTCATCCCAATACCCCCTTCCACTACATAAGGATCGGGGTATTTTCCCATTGGGGAAAAACCCAAAAAAAGTCAGATGGGCAAAGCCTTGCTGGAGTGTCAAGCTTCAGCTTGACCTGAGAGACAGGTGTTGAGTGATTCTCTCTGACTTTACATTGTCCGGAACCTGAGCCGCTTCCTTTTGCAGATCGGCTTATCGTCGGAAGGAACTACCCCACCCGAAAAACCTGTCGACCAGCACTATTCGTCACGATCCATCTCATTTTTGTTTTTACCGACCGCAGAAAATCCCTTGTTTTTGTAAGAGGACGATTGTATAATCATTAGGCAAGCTCCGTGATTCGCCTCCGAACGCAAAGAAGAGAGTGAAAATAGATTTTGATAATTGATGATCTCACAAAAAGAAATGAGCAAAAAACTAGTATTTCTCTTTTCGCTTTTGGCATTTCTCCTTTCTTTCGGGATAGATCATACTTCCGCTGATTCTGATGCCCAAAAGATAAAAGCAATTCCGATTGCTGGTGAAAGGGTACCGCAATCTCTCCGTACTTTTGGCGTGAGCGGGGAACGCTTTTGTGTGATTAAATATGATGAGGACTCGCTGGCTTGGTATTATCCTGACACAATTCCGGGCAACGGTTACGCCTTATATATGAATCCGGAAAAGTGCGCCGGAGCAAATCCCTATCCTTTCAAACTAACGGGCGTGCGGCTTTACCTTTACGATTATGCAGGTGGGCTTACCGCCGTCTGGCCGGTCGAGATTCGGGTGAACATTAGGCAGGTGAAAGTAGATACTCTGGATACCCTCTGTCCTGATCTTGGAAAACCCGGCACTCTCTTGTATCACCAGACCTTCACCATACCCATTGACTCCAGTTACGATAGTCTGGGAAGGCCGATTAATTTGGACTTAGATTCCCTCACCAATCCAAGCTCGACCTGCTGCCTGACCGATTCCTTTTTTTTAGAGATCATCTTTACCGGTGAAACCAATCCCCCATTTCCCAGCCTGGTCATGAGCGACAGTGTCCTCGACTTTCCAAATACCTGCGAGGCCTGGTTTCTTTATGATGGGAACTACTGTGAATGGTCCCAGTTCTGGGGCCCATCTTCTCCCGGAGCTTCAATTCCAGGATGTCCCATAATGCGAACAATCGGTTACACCAATTCTATTGACTGTAACCCTTGTTGGGATTGGAAACCCACCGCCTCCAAAGCTCCCAGTGGGATGCCGGATTTTGACCAGTATCAGTTCGGCGATTCATCGGCTCTGGACGTTTCCACTGCTGTGGCAAACTGTTTATGGTGGTTCTATGAAGTTCCCCAAGATACGGACCCTCCTGATCTCATCCGACTTTTGTCCACCTACTTCGGCACCGATCCGGACAGTGGAACTTCAGTGGATTCAATTCAGAGCGGCTTAGACAGTTGCTTCAGCGAATATGGACTCTCTCTATGCCAGGACACCCGCCATCGACCCAGTTTTCGCGAGACGGCTGACTCATTGGAAAAGAATCACAACATCATTCTCATTTTGGGATTTTGGCAATTTTACGAAGATTCCTGGCACCGTTTCGGGGGCCATGCTGTTACCCTGGCAGGTGCTTGCCCGGAGTCATCCTGGGTTGCACTCAGCGATCCTGCGGTGGATGGAGCGGAGCTTGCCTGGCAAGGAAGGTTCTTCCCTCTGGGACACCCCTCTCATCCCGACGATCATACGCTTCACAACAATTCTCTCTATGTGTCTCACGATATCTATGTCTCAGACACTTTGTTTGTTATCGATTATGGCGATAGCCTGGATACCCTCTGGAGGATAAAGGACTTCTATGCCGATGATACTACCTCTCTGTTCAGCCGGTTCGAAGGAGAGAACTTCCAGCCCGGTCAAACAGAGTATTTTCACTCCTATGAACCTTCCGAACCCGTACATGCGGTCGTGGAATATGCCGTCATGATCTGTCCTAAGTCCACTGCCGTGGACGAAGAAGAGGAGGTTTTCTCTCCCAAAGATTTCCAGCTATTCCAGAACCATCCCAATCCTTTCAACAGCGAAACGACGATCAAATATACCTTATTCAAGTCCTGCCCGGTATCGCTGGTAATGTATAACATTCTGGGGCAGAAGGTCAGAACGTTGGTCGACGAGTACCAGCGGCCAGGTGCCAAAACTGTAAGCTGGGACGGAAAGAATGAAAAGGGCAAGGATTTACCTTCAGGCATCTATTTCTACCAACTGATGGCTGGCCAGATCACCCAGACCAAACGAATGGTCTTGTTGAAGTAGAAAAGCGGTATTGACCCTGTGCGGATAGGATTTCTTCCACCCATACCTTAGTGATGAATTCGTCGGCCAGTGCAAAGATGCGTGATTTTCAACTCTTGTACCCACAAATTCCTTGCCTTCCGAGTTTCCCGTTGATATATTATAATGAAAACGTAAAATGAAGATATTCTTGGGCAACTTTTGGCAGGACTTCAAGCAAAAAAGGAAGCAGGGCCTTAAGCTATGCTTTCGTACTTGGGTTGATCTCCGGTGATGAATGACAGCTTAAACTCATTGCTGAGGACCAGTCTTACCTCGAATTTTGAACTTAGGGAGTCAAAAACATGAACAAAAGATCAATATGTTTTTTGGGCATCCTGGCCTTAAGTCTGATCACCTTTTCTTCAGCCACAGTTCAACAGCCCGCGGTGATGCCCACCAGGAAGGTGATTCCGATTCCCCCTGACAAGATAATCCCTCTCAAACCTCCGGCCCTAACCGGCGAGGAAAACTATTGTGTGCTGTCGCACACCAACTGGACACCTGTTTATTTCTGGGGTGGTTTTAAATCCGGCGACAAGGTAGCCATATACTTCGACCCGGAAGACTGCGGGAATCCCTCTAACTACCCTTTCCAGTTGACTGGTGTGTCGTTGTACCTTAACGATTATTCGGGAAGCGGGCAGGTGGATGTACGCTTCAGTGCGGAGATAGTCTGCCCTGACATTTGCGATGGACCAGGGACCGAGATATGGAGATCACAGCTTTACCATATCACCACGTTCTATCCTGATTCTGTAGAAATTTCGTTCCCGGACACCGTCTGTCTCGACAAGCCATTTTTCTTCAATCTGGAGTATATGAGCGGAGTGAGTGGCTCAATTCCCAGCGTGTTTTTTGACACGGTCACCGTCGATACCTGCTATCAATGGCTCTGGTCTGGTCAGCCAGCCTGGTCGGAGTGGTATGAGGCTTGGACACCTTCCGTTCCGGGATGGGTCGTGCTGGGCATAAGTGGATATTGCGGCGAGGAACAGACCGAGTGCGGAGAATGGTATTGGAAGCCGGACACCGCCACTGCCCCCAGCGGCATGCCCGATTTCGACCAGAACCAGGAAGAGTGGACAGCCTTTTGCGGACCCACAGCAGTGGCAAATTGCCTCTGGTGGTTCGATGCCGTCCCGCAAGGAACGCAGCCTCCCCAGTTCATCGAGCTGCTGGCAGGGTACTTCGGCACCGGCCCTGCTGGCACCGACGTGGATTCCATTCAAGCGGGCCTGGACAGTTACTTCGAGGACTACCTGCTCCCCCTAAAGGAGACCACCTATTGGGCGCCGGACTTTTACGAGATGGAAGACTCGCTCAAGGTCTGCCAGGATGTCATCCTCCTTCTGGGTTTCTGGTGGTGGGATGACGACTCTGCGAAGTGGTACCGTGAAGGCGGGCATTTTGTAACCATGGCCGGGGTCAACTCCGAGAAAAAGGAGGTAGCCATATCCGATCCGGATCGGGATCAATGTTTACTGTACTCCTGGTGGCCGGGCAGAGTCAGAACGGAAGAGCACCTTCCCTGGGGAGGTTACGACCCCACCTATCACAACGACACCCAATACGTCTCCCATGACGCCTATATCTGCTTGCTTAACCCGGAATTTCCCAGCCCGGCCAGCGACTTATGGGAACTGGCAGATTACTGCTACGAGCCACTGATATACTTTAACAAAAACGTTCCGGAGAGGTTCCGGCCCGTCACCAGGGCAGCGCCCGAGCATTTGGAGTATTGGCGTACAGAAGTGGAAGCAGCCGTCATGATCTGCCCCAACCCGGACGCGAATTACCCGCCCCAGATCGAACAGCCCGATTTCCTTGAGGGCAATGTGGACGATGCGGTGGAGTATACCATCACCGGCACGGATCCGGACGGGGATTCTATTCAAAACGAAGCCTCCATTGACATTCAGCCCGGCTGCGGCAGCGACTATTTCATAACCAGAATCTCAGGACAGGGAACTTCATCCGGCACCTGGGAGATCACCTGGTACACTGACGGCTGCACCCCTTGCGATACCCACATGGTCATCCACGGGTTGACCGACGAGGATGGTGCCGCTGACTATTGCACCACCTGGGTGCATTTGGTGAAGCCCGATTCGCTCTGGTACTGGAAACCAGATACCGCCCACGCCCCCAGCGGCATGCCCGATTTTGATCAGGATCAGGACGAATGGATAGCCTACTGCGGGCCCGCGGCAGTAGCCAACTGCCTGTGGTGGTATGATGCAGTTCCGCCCGGTTGGACTCCGCCTCAGTTGATCGATACGCTGGCCAGATACTTTCAAACCGACCCCGACTCGGGAACGCACGTCGACAGCATGCAGGCGGGACTGGAGCAGTATTTCCTGGATTATGCATTTGCCCTCCAGGAATCCACTTTCGAGATGCCCGACTTCCTCGAAATGGAGGATTCGCTCAAGAAGTGTCAGGACATCATCCTGCTCTTGGGTTTCTGGTGGTATGAGGGAGAACCGCAGCAGTTCATCCGGGGAGATTTAAACCAGGACGGAGTCACTGACACGGCCGACTTAACTTATTGGCTGACCGGACCACCTTTTCCGTGCGATGATGCTGCCGATGCTAACGATGACGGGGTATTGGATTCCGGCGACAGCATAGCTCTCTATGACTATATCTACATGGCTGGTCCCGACTTGCCTCCCCCATTTCCGGATTGCGGCGTGGATCCAACGTCGGATGCTCTTGGCTGCGCCGGCTTTCCCGCTTGTCCGGGCGGGGGAACGTGGCACAGGGAGCGCGGACATTTTGTCACCATGGCCGGTGTATGCTCCGAGTCTCTGAAGATTGCCCTAAGCGACCCGGACCGGGATGCGGCAGTGGAAGGTGGACCTGGCAGAGTCAGACCTCCGTGGCATCCGGGAGCCGGACTCTATCCGCCTGAACTGCATAACGATTCAACTTACGTCTCCCACGACATGTACCAAAGCCTGCTTGACAACCCGTTCCCCAGCCCGGGCAATCCTTTCTGGGAAATCGACTATATCTGGGCCCGAGGTGGATTCTCCGGCATGAACGTTCCGGACAAATTCAGGGCTGCGACCAAAGCGGCGCCCAAAGACGCGATGGACGTCTTTGTCACCGAGGTGGAGTATGCGGTAATGATCTGTCCCAAGCCCACCGCAGTGGAGGGAGAGGAGGAAGCGGCTCTGACTCCAAAGGACTTTGAGCTTTATCAAAACTTCCCCAATCCATTCAACGCCGAGACCCTGATCAAGTTCGATCTGCGAAGGCCGGCTGAGGTCAGCTTGGCGATTTACAACGTTCTGGGGCAGAAGGTGAAAACCTTCGTGAAGGGACGCAGCCAGGCAGGTCTCCAGAGCATCAGATGGGACGGAACGGACGAAAAAGGCAATGACCTATCCACTGGCATCTACTTCTACCAGTTGAAGGTCGGTGAGGTCAAAGAGACAAAACGTCTGGTGCTTCTAAAGTAGGTCAACGAGTCAAACGCCCGGACGGATGCAGCGGATTTGATTTGATCTTGAACATACCAACAAGAGGATCAAAAGATACCATGTAGAAAGATGTAACACAAATAAGGCTTGGCCAAATCTCGTGGTCAGGTCTCTCTCCGCGCCTGGGCAGACGCTTAACCATCTGGCTGGAGAGGATAGCTGGGCAGGAACCTGTCTTGAAGAAAACGCGAAATTGTTATTTTCAGTTTGCGCCGATAAATCTCTTGCTTTTTGAAATCCTCAACCATATACTTCATGGAAAACTTTTTATAGGTGACTTTTGGCGAAACTCTAAAAACAAAAAAGGAGGTGGGACAAAGGACTAATTGATGAAAGTTTGCTGATTTTATAAATCTCTAAACCAAAGGGAGGAAACAAATGATAAGAAAACTAACGATGCTGATCTTGGCGGGCGTGTTCGTTTTTGGCATTTTCACTTCAAATGCGGCTGCGGAAGGTTTTGACAAACTAACTCCCCAAAAGGTCCCCGCGGATCAGATTATTCCATCCTCACCTGCCCCCCCAGGTGGTGGCAAGGGTTTCTGCCTGATTCAAAGCGATAATGACGCGGTAGCCTCTTACTTCGGCGATTTTCAAGGGGGTGACGGATTTGCGTTATATCTGGACCCGGCACAGTGCGGGCTGCCGGATCCTTATCCCTTCAAGATAACGGATGTACATTTTTATCTCTACGACCCCGAGGACTATACTTGGCCGGTGGAGATTGAAGTCAATATACGGGACTTGTATGAGGGAGACAAGTGCAATGGTCCCGGAGATATCTTGTGTTCTCAGGTGTACACCATTCACAGCGATTCCGCTTATCCAGACACGATTCATCTGGACCTGGACTCGCTTTGTTGTGTACGTGACCCGTTCTTTCTGGAGATTCTATACACCGGCGAATCAAATCCGCCATATCCCAGTCTAACCATGACCAACGAGAGCACAAACCCGGCGGACACCTGTGATGCCTGGGCTTGGTACTTCTGGGAGGAGCAGTACTGGTATTTCGAGTGGTCAGACTTCTGGTCGCCTCCAGTCCCCGGATACCCGATCATGCGGATAACCGGCTATACCCAGCAGTGTGATCCGGAGAGCTGTTGGTATTGGAAAGACGACACGGGGAATTCTCCCAGCGGCATGCCCGATTTTGACCAGAATCAGGATCAGTGGGTGGCTTATTGCGGCCCCACCGCCGTGGCCAACTGCCTGTGGTGGTATGATGCCGTACCCCAGGGATGGACTCCCCCTCAGCTGATAGATAGCCTGGCAGCGCGCATGCACTGCAATCCAGGGCAGGGAACCTACGTCGACACCATGGAGATGGCACTGGACCAATACTTCCAGGACTTTGAATTCGCCCTTAAGGAATCCACCTTCGAGATGCCCAACTTCCACGAAATGGAGGACTCGCTGAAAAGGTCCCAGGATATCATCCTGCTTCTGGGCTTCTGGTGGTCGGCCGACGGATTGGAGTGGCATAGAGAGGGCGGGCATTTTGTCACCATGGCCGGAGTGTGTTCCGACTCCTTGAAGATCGCCATCAGCGATCCGGACTGGGACGGAGCCGTACACGGTGCCCCAGGCAGGATCAGGCCGCCACTACATCCACCTTCCGGGGAATATGACGCCACTCTGCACAACGATCCATCCAACGTCTCGCACGACATGTACCAAAGCAACCTGACCCCTGACCCACCCAGCCAGGGCAATCCTTTCTGGGAGATTAATTACCCCTACGGCGTCCGTAAATACTCTGGCCTAAACGTTCCGGAGAAATTCATAGCCGTCACCAAACCGGCACCCAAAGACGACGTGATCTTCTATGCCACCGAAGTGGAATATGCGGTCATGATCTGCCCCAAGTCTACTGCGGTCGAAGAGGAGGACCAAGGGAGTGCCATAACTCCAAAGGATTTCGAGCTTTACCAGAGCTATCCCAATCCGTTTAACAACCAGACCCTCATCAAATATAATCTCCTCAAGCCTTGCCGGGTGACTTTGACCATCTACAACATACTGGGCCAGAAGATGAGAACATTGGTCGACGGCCGCCAGGAAGCAGGAACCAAGACCTTGAATTGGGATGGAAAGGATCAAAAGGGTAGAGACTTGGCCAGCGGCATTTACTTCTGTCAGTTGAGTGCGGGCGAGGTTACCCAGACCAAACGAATGGTCCTGTTGAAGTAGATCAACGGACTGAGCGGATCAGAAGGATCCGTGGAGTTGATTTGACAAGGATTAGCAGATAAGTTGGGGCAGGGGTCAGATCCCTGCCCCATCATAGAGTCTAACACAAAAAACATCTTGATATTCGTTAATGCTGGGGTTAAATTACCCCAGCATTTTTTATGGATAGAAAAGGCCAAGTTCCGAAGTAGCGAGACCTGTTTCGCGTCAAGACGCTCAACATGCTGGAAGTAGAGCCAAAACTGTGCGGACAATGCGGGGGCTGCGTGGCGGTCTGTTCGCATCAAGCTTTGGAGCTTTTTGTCTCAGGACTCTTAATCAAACCGGACTTGTGCACACTTTGCCAAAACTGCGTAGTTTTCTGTCCGGTAGGAGCGCTGAGAATGACCGACACTCCCGAGGAGATAACCCTCGGGAAGAGCAGGTAGGAGATGGCCTTTCGGACGAGGATTTTGCTGGAGTGTCAAGCTTCAGCTTGACCTTTAAGCCCTCGAAAGACAAAAAGCTTATGCAGGGTTGTCTTAAAGGTAAACACTCCAATCCGCCTTCTTGGGATGGTTTTTCGGAGGTCTTTCTAAATCAGAGATGAGCGACGAATTCGATTGCATTGTGGTAGGAGCTGGCCCCGCCGGGTCAATGGCCGGCAAGGTTCTGGCTGAAAATGGGGTCGCCGTTTTGATTCTGGAGAAGCATTCGCAGATCGGATCTCCCCTGTCATGTGCCGAGGCCATAAGCCTCTCCGGGCTAACCGATTTTGTTCCGCTCGATCCGGAATGGGTCAGCACCTATAGTCAAAATATGCTCCTGGTCAGCCCAAAGGGGATCAGAATGAAGGTTCACCATCCCGACGTCGGCTTAGTTTTGAACAGAAGACTCTTTGACCGGAGATTAGCCGAAAAAGCCGCTTCTGCCGGGGCCTGTCTGAAAACGAACGTCCAGGCCATTGGGCTTATGAAAAACACAAAAGGAAAGCTGTGTGGAGTTAGAGTCCTGGAGGATGGAGGAGAAAAAGAATACCAGGCCAAGGTGATAATCGGAGCAGACGGCGTGGAGTCGTGCGTAGCCGGGTGGGCGGGGATGGATTCCTCTTTAAGATTGAACCAGATAGAATCATGTGCCCAATATCTCTTAGGAGAGGTGGATATAGAACCAGACTGCGTGGAGTTTTATTTGGGATGCTCCGTGGCCCCGGGTGGATATGCCTGGGTTTTTCCCAAAGGAGAGAATCTTGCCAATGTCGGGTTGGCAGTGACGCCTGATCCTGCCAACAAAAAGGCCAAAGACCTGCTGGATGACTTTGTGGCGAAAAGATTCTCTGATTTCGAAATACTGGAATCCATGATGGGGGCAGTTCCCAGTTTTGATCGAAGCAGAAATTTAGTTAAGGAGAACCTCCTTCTGGTTGGGGATGCAGGAAGAGTGGTCGATTCGCTTTCCGGGGCCGGAATCTCCAATGCTTTGCTCTCCGGAAAGATCGCCGGATCGGTGGTGAGCCAGTATGTCAAAGATGGGAATCTATCCGTTTCGTTTCTTAAGAAGTATTATGATGAACTTATGCGGTCCAAGGGGAGCTTATTGCGGTTTTATTCCTACTGTCGGGCCATATTTTTAAGAATGACCGACGAGGATTTCGATGCGGCCGTTTCGTTCCTGAAAGGATGCTTTGACGGGAAGACGGTCACCAGCATAGACCCAATTCCTGTGGTCAAGACCATCCTGAGATCAAGCCCCAGGCTTTTGTTCTTGCTGAGACACTTGGTGTGGTGAGGTGTAGATCTATATTCCAATCTCGACAAAAAGAGAAAATGGCCGATTTTGGAACAAACCTGTTAGGTGGCATCCTGAGGAGTACCGGAAGCCTTCTGCTTCACCAACTTGCTCAACCGGGACTTGACCCTTGAAGCCTGGTTTTTGTGAACGGTTCTCTTCCTGGCGGCTTTATCCAAAAGCGAGACAGTCGATTTCAGATCCTTTTCATCCAGAGAAGCTTCCACCTTTTTGACTAATGTCTTTATCTCTGATTTGATCGACCGATTCTGTATGTTCGCCTTCTTGCTTTGTCTCAGTCTTTTCTTAGCCGATTTATGAATAGGCAAATCCAACTCCTTTATTTGAGGCTGCATGCTACATGTCGACTCTTGAATATAAACACAAAACCCGTCTTGTCAAGCTTAAAAAACTGTCGTTTTCATCCGCCCATACGGACGGAATAGACCATGCGTAGGATCGATGCGAAGCGCTATGATTTGCGCTCAAGTCAAGCTTTTGTGGCTGCCCAATTCATTGGGCTCTGATTTTGTTCGGCAAATCGACCAACCACATTTTTGTGTTCAGAATTTTGCATACGCAAGAACCGATTAGAGAAAAAGATCAGGACAAGATTGCCAAATCCACCGGCATCGTAAGCTCCGCCACCTTCCTTTCCCGGGTCTTGGGTTTAGCCAGGGAGCAGGTGTTCGCCTATCTTTTCGGGGCGGGTTACGCTACCGACGCCTTTATCGCCGCCTTCCGCGTACCGAATCTATTGAGGGATCTGTTTGCCGAGGGTGCCCTCTCCTCTGCCTTCATACCGGTCTTTACCGACCACGTCACCAACCAGGGAAAGGAAAAAGCCTGGGAATTGGCCAACCTGGTGCTCAATTTGCTTTTGGTTACTTTATGTTTAGTAATAATCTTAGGAATCCTCTTTTCACCTTACATCGTTCGGGTGATCGCCCCGGGTTTCGGCGATGAGGCGGGGAAACAAGACTTGACCACTCTGTTGTCCCGAATCATGTTTCCTTTTTTGCTTTTCATTGCCTTAGCCGCCCTGGCCATGGGGATGTTAAACACGTTCAGACGATTCGGCATTCCCGCCTTGGCGCCCACCCTGTTCAACCTGGGGATGATCATAGGCGGCCTTTTCATCTCACCCTGGTTCGATCCCCCCATCGTCGGGATGGCGATTGGAGTGCTTCTGGGAGGATTCGGACAATTGGCCATCCAGCTGCCCTCTTTGAGAAAGCTAGGCTTCAGGTACCGCTTCACCCTAAATCTTCGACATCCCGGCGTAAAAAGGATTTTGATTTTGATGGTTCCTGCAACCTTAGGTCTGGCTTCCACCCAGATCAACATCTTTGTAAATACCCTGATTGCGTCTCTATTACCGGAAGGCTCCGTATCCTATCTTAACTACAGTTTCAGGTTAATGCAATTTCCCATCGGGGTCTTTGGGGTGGCGGTGGCCACGGTGACCTTCCCCATAGTCTCTGCCTTTGCTGCCAAAAAGGAGATGGGTCAGGTCCTTTCTACCTTCACCTCGTCCTTGAAACTGGTTTTCTTTCTGACCATACCATCAGCCGTCTTTTTGGCCGTCGCATCTCAGCCGGTGATCTCGGTCCTAT
Organism: uncultured Ignavibacteria bacterium; assembly: GCA_964588305.1. Lineage (GTDB taxonomy): Bacteria > Zixibacteria > MSB-5A5 > MSB-5A5 > SM1-73 > SM1-73. The sequence goes on along the minus strand of CAZPOP010000017.1, from coordinate 19,089 downwards.
TTCAGCACGGAAGATTTACTCATCCAGACACGGTGGCAACCTCCCAGGCTTTGATGTTTTATTGCATCGGACTTTTCGCCTATTCTTCCGTCCGATTGACCGCATCCACATTCTATTCTATGGGTGATACAAAAACGCCGGTTAAGACCAGTGCCGTGGCGGTATGTGTGAACATCATCTTGAATCTCCTTTTGATGCATCCTTTGGGATTCAGAGGATTGGCACTGGCAGCATCGATTGCCGCCATGACAAATCTCTTCTTGCTGCTTATGATTTTGGACAAAAGAATCGGCCCCCTGGACCGAAAGGACATTGCCGTGACGCTCCTTAAGATATTATCTTCGGCTATTCTCATGGGATTAGGATTGTGGGTTTACTTGAAGTTTTTTGGATTGGATTTGATAACCGCTCCCTTAGCCCAAAAAATCCTGAGCCTGGTGATAATTCTTCTTCTGGGATCAGCAAGTTATTCCGTATTCTCACGTATTCTAAAGGTGGAAGAGCTACAACGCGTTCTTCGGCTTGTAAAGCTAAAAAGGTAGGAGCGGATCTTCAGATTCACCCCTACAGGATTTCGATCCTCATGGACCTAATTGAAAAACAAAACGTCGCGTAGCGGAGCCTTCACGGCTCCGCCCACAGCCATAAAGGCTTTGTTATGCGGAGAAAAACCGATCTATGGATCTATTCAAAAGAGAGAAAAAGGATAAGAGCGTCAAAAGAACTCCTCTGGCAGACAGGATGAGGCCCCAGACTCTGGATGAGTTCCTGGGGCAGAGGCACATCTTAGGAAAGGGTTCGGTTCTGAGAAAAGCCATAGAGGAGGACAAGATTCAGTCCGTTATCTTCTGGGGACCGCCCGGAACCGGGAAAACCACCCTGGCCCACATCATCGCCAAAGTCACGGGTGCGCATTTCATCTCCTTCTCCGCAGTCCTTTCCGGCATAAAGGAGATAAAGGAGGTTATGGCTGAAGGCGCCAGGATGAAAGAATTATACAATCGGAAGACCATCCTGTTTGTGGATGAGGTACATCGTTTCAATAAGGCCCAGCAGGATGCTTTTCTGCCCCATGTGGAAAAGGGAAACATCGTCCTGATCGGCGCCACAACCGAAAACCCCTCATTTGAGGTGATCTCCGCTCTGCTTTCCAGAACCCGGGTCTACACACTGAATCCATTGAAGGAAGAGGAATTGAAGATCATACTGAACAAGGCACTAAACGATAAAGATAGAGGTTTGGGAAATCTGAATGTGGAATTGGAAGAGGAAGCGCTGGACTACATTGCACAAATGGCAAACGGGGATGCCCGCATAGCTTTGTCCACCTTGGAATTCGCGGTCATGACCATACCTCCCGACAAGAAGGGGATAAGAAAAATAGATTTGAAGATTGCCGAAGACACCATGCAGAAGAAAGCCTTGGTCTACGATAAGGGAGGAGAGGAGCATTATAACATAATCTCAGCTTTGCACAAAAGCGTGAGGGGATCGGATCCGGATGCAGCATTATACTGGTTGGGAAGGATGCTGGCAGGAGGTGAGGACCCACTGTACGTCGCCAGAAGGATGGTAAGAATGGCTTCCGAGGATATAGGAAATGCCGATCCCCAGGCACTTCAGGTGGCAATTGCCGCCAAAGAAGCTTATCACTTTCTGGGATCGCCTGAGGGTGAGTTGGCTCTGGCCCAGGCGGCGATTTATCTGGCCACTGCGCCCAAAAGCGATGCAGCCTACAAGGCATTCAATCTAGTTCGGGAGGATATTCAGAAAACCCAGACTTTGCCCGTGCCCCTGCATATCCGCAACGCCCCTACCAAATTGATGAAGAATTTAGGTTACGGTAAGGACTACAAATACCCGCATGACTCTCCAGATCATTTCGTGGATGAAACCTATCTTCCTGAAAATCTGAAAAATCGAAAATACTATCGGCCTACCGATTTCGGCTTTGAAAAAGAAATCAAGAAAAGATTGGACTGGTGGAAGAAAAAAAGGGGGCCAGGGGCAAGAGATAAGGGACAAGAAGATTAGGGACTTAGGTTTTGGCAGCCGCAGGCTTCAGGGACTGTTGAAAAACTTGAACTAACGGCGTGTCATTCTGACCCCGCCTTTGGCGGGGGAAGAATCTCCGTATAGGTCGAAGAGATTCTTCGGTCGTCCATATGGACTCCGTCAGAATGACAATATGGCTTTTTCAGCACGCCCTTCGGCCTGCGAGGGAAAGATCGTACCGTCCGAGTTTATCCTAAAGGGATTTGTATCGGACGATGATAAATACCCGTTGATCACGGGTGCCCTCACCCGTGACCTCTTCATGTTTCGGGGTAAGGCTTGCCCGGAGGCTCCGCCCGAAGGGTATCCCCGAAACAACAGAAGAGATTTCCTCTTGACAGGTGAGTCAAATTTAAATATATAAGTGCAGTCCTGAATTTTATTCTTTTCCAAGAACATAAATTATCGAAAAGGAAAATGGGACATAAGACTATGACGAGTGAGAATAACAAGCTTCTACGCCCCGCTTATTTAGAGGTCGACTTAGATGCCTTAGCCCACAATATCACCAACATCAAAAAGAAATTGGGAAAAGACATCGAGCTAATGGCCATAGTGAAGGCGGATGGCTATGGTCATGGAGCCTACGAAGTGGCAAAGCTGGCTGTGGAGAACGGAGCTGGCTCCCTGGGAGTGGCGATTCTGGAGGAGGCAATCCGACTGAGACAAAAAGGGATAAATGCTCCCATAGTGAACCTGTTCCCGGAGCCGCCTGAAAGGGCAGCAAAGATCGTGGAGTATGACATAGGCCAGGTGATAACCGATCTGGAATTCGTAAACCACCTTTCCCGGGAGGCAAAAAGACAAAACAAGTCTTCCGGCGTTTTCATCGAAATAGACACAGGATTGGGACGCTATGGCGTACCTCCGCAGCAGACCATAGGGGTGGTGAAAGAGATACAGAAGTTGGGAAATGTCCGGCTGAAAGGTATACTTTCCCAGTTCTCCACCGCCGATCAAAGAAAAAAGGACTTCGCCTTTCACCAACTCTCGATCTTCAAAAAAACTCTGGACGAATTGGAGTCCTTTTCCAATCACATCCCCATCAAATCCATCGCCAATAGCGGCGCGGTGTTGGATATTCCTGCAAGCTACTTTAATCATGTCAGGGTGGGACATCTTCTGTATGGTCTTTATCCATCGCTTGAGACTTCGGAATCGATAGAGGTCAAACCTGCCATGAGCCTTAAAAGCAAGGTGATCTTCATCAAGGAGGTTGAGAAAGGGACTCCCATCAGCTATGGGCAAACTTATATAGCTGAGAAGAAGACCAAAATCGCTACCATACCATTAGGATATGCGGACGGCTACAGTCGGCTACTTTCCAATAAAGGCGAGGTTTTGATCAGAGGGAAAAGGGCAAAGGTGGTGGGGAGAGTCTGCATGGATGCCTTTATGGTAGACGTGTCTGACATTCCTGAGACGAAGGTGGGGGATGAGGTGGTGGTGATGGGCAGACAGGGAGATGATGAAATCACCGCTCACGATCTTGGCAAATGGACGGGCACCTTTGCCTATGAGATCATGACCAGAATGGGAAAGAGACTGCCGGTAGTCTATAAACAGAGATCAAACAAACCCTCCCACTTGATGGGGGAGGGCTTGCCCTGAGAGAAGTCGAAGGGTAGGGAGAGGGTGATAAAGAATTGAGTGATGGCATTACTCAAATAGCCAAGAACCTTAGAAAATCGTCTACTGTTGCAGAAAGATTATTATGGAGACATTTACGAGCAAAACAGGTAGAAGGATATAAATTCAGAAGGCAAGAGCCAATCGGAAATTATGTTGTGGATTTTGTCTGTTTTGAAAAGCGCATGATAATCGAGGTAGATGGCAGTCAGCATCAGATAGAGAAAGATAAGGATACTAAAAGAGATAAGTGGTTTAAGGAACAAGGCTTCAGGATTCTAAGATTTTGGAACAATGAGGTGATAAACAATACAGACGGTGTTTTGACAGTGATTAGGGAGAATTGTTTATAATTCCCTCCCCCTTGATGGGGGAGGGTTAGGGAGAGGGTGATTAAGGAACGGAAAACAGCTTATGTCACCCTCCCCTTAATCCCCTCCCATCAAGGGAGGGGAAATAACAGAAGTTCCCTCTCCCGTTGGGGGAGAGGGCTTGCCCTGAGCGGAGTCGAAGGGTTAGGGAGAGGGGGGAAGTATAACTGAAAAGTCTTATGCACCTAACTTATCACACCATCGATCTTGAACTCAAGCATCCCTTCCGAATCTCCCGTTCGGTAGCTCAAGTTAAGAGGAATGTTATTGTGAACATTGATGAAGGAATTGGCGAAGCGGCTCCATCAGAATATTATAACGAAAATGCGGACACTGTGATCGAGTCTCTGGAAAAGGTGAAAGACCAGCTTGGAGACGATCCATTCCAGATAGAACTCATTCTTTCAAAACTGAATGAAAAAATCACCGGGAATTTCTCTGCTAAAGCAAGCATCGACATGGCTCTTCATGATTTAATGGGGAAGAGGCTGGGAGTTCCGCTTTACAAACTTCTTGGACTCAATGGAAAAGTGCCATTAGTTACTTCTTATACCATAGGAATCGACACGCCGGAGAAAATGAAGGAGAAGACCAAAGAAGCAAAGGGTTTTTTGATCTACAAAGTCAAGGTGGGTGTGGAAAACGATATCGAAATGGTTAAAGCGGTAAGGGAGACAACCGATGCTAAGATCAGAGTGGATGCAAATGCAGGGTGGACGGGCGACGAAGCTATCGAGAAGATCAGTCAGCTGAAGGAATACGACATCGAGTTCGTGGAACAGCCGATAGACCCACAGGACAAAGAGGGATTGAAAAAGATCAAAAAGAATGTGGACGTTCCGATTATAATAGATGAGCATCTTATGACCTCAAAAGATGTTTTGCAGTTTGTGGGGTTGTGTGATGGGATAAACATCAAGCTGGCGAAATGTGGAGGAATCCGGGAAGCCTTAAGGATGATCCACGTGGCAAGGGCGCACGATCTGTTGGTTATGATCGGATGCATGATCGAAAGCTCAGTGGGCATCACCGCTGCCGCCCATATTGGTTCTTTAGTGGACTTTCTGGATTTGGATGGAAATCTTCTGTTGACCAATGATCCTTACGTCGGGGTAAGACTGGAGAAAGGAAGACTTTATCTTTCTGATTCACCAGGATTGGGTGTTATGCCCAAGGAGAGTTGATAGACTGGAGTGTTCACCTTCAGGTGAACCAAACAGGAGTTCCAAGCTTCTTGAGGATTTCAAGGTCAAGCTGAAGCTTGACACTCCAAATTCTCTCATCCTGATCTGACTTTTTCGGAGATCTCACGTAGCATACTTCATGCAGGCTACCAAGAGGAAAAAGATGATTAGCAAAAAGCTAGCTTTTGTTTTTTTTATTCCCATAATTGTTTTTCTATCGCTTGTGTCGGGCGAAGACACAAGAATTGACGCTGCCACCGAAGAGGATTCGCTCCCCGAAATATCGGTAATCTATCCCAAAGAGGGCGCCAGAATTGGCGTCTCCGATTCTACCTTCATTTTTGGGTCCGTGGCTCCCGAATCGGAATTGAGAATAAACGGATTCAAGGTGAAAGTCCATCCGAACGGGGCTTTCTTAGCCTTCCTCCCACTCGAGCCCGCTGAAAGTCCCGCCGAAGGCGGGAGGAACTTCGTTTTTGAATTGATCGCTTCGAATAAGGCAGGCATCTCCACTAAACGACTGAAAGTGAAAGTGCCTGAGCCCATTCTCTCCGTGCCCGAAGACAGTTTCTGTATCGTCAAGGGAAGCGTATCTCCCAACAAAGACATGATCTTAACCGCAGGTGACGTATTGGAGATAAAATTCAGAGGGACTCCTGACTGCCAGGCTTCTTTTTCCATAGAGGGTTTGATTTCGGATATTCCCATGACCGAAGCACCTCCCAAAAGACAGCCCTACTGGGGAAAAGAGGTATTTGGAAAGGGCCTGGTGCCGGAAAAGCTTTTCCTCAAAGGAGTGTACACCGGTTCTTATATCATAAAAAATACAGACCAAATCGATAGTGTCAGAATTGTATTCCAATTGTCCAGGAAGAATGACGACAGCACGAACGTCATCACCGATACGTCTCAAAGCAGAATCACCATAAGACAAGATCAGACTCCACAAATAGTGGAGTTTACAGGTTCCTCCCTCATTGCCCGATCCGGTCCCAAACTAGGCTATCTTCTCTTGTACCAACCGCCCGGCATAAGAGCGGTTGCAACCGGAAGGATCGGGGAGTGGGTGCGGTTGAAGTTGGCTGAAGGAGAGAATGCATGGGTTCGCGAAGATAGCATAAAATATCTGCCTTTGGGCACATCCATTCCCAAAAGTTTTCTGACTTCCATGCGAACACAAACAGAAGACAGAAAAACACAGCTCCGGATTTTCCTCCAGGAAAAACTGCCTTTCAGAGTTGAGCAGAAAACAAAGCCGCCCGCCTTGTTCTTGACCATTTATGGAGTTACCTCCAACACGGATTGGATTAGGTACGATCTTGCAGACCAGGTGATCAAAGAGATACAGTGGGCTCAGCCTAAGGATGAGGTGTACCAGCTCAAGGTCTATCTGAACTTGGAACAACACTGGGGGTATGATGTTTTCTATGAGGGGAGCGCCTTGATACTGGAGATAAAGGATCAGCCCAGGCTGAAGAAAAAACTTGAAGGTCTGAAAATCGCCGTGGATCCAGGGCATTGTCCTGATCCTGGTGCTGTTGGGCCTACCGGCCTGGAGGAAAAGGTTGTCAATTTGGAGATAGCCAAAGAGCTGAAGAGTATCCTGGAGAAGAATGGCGCAGAAGTCATCATGACGCGCAGCTGGATGGACAGCTTGGCTCTTTACGATCGCCCCAAAATTGCCATCGAAGAAGGCTGCGACATCCTGATCAGCGTCCATAACAATGCCCTTCCCGATGGGATAAATCCTTTTTACAATAACGGAACCAGCACATATTATTACCACCCTCAATCCCTGGCCCTGGCCAAAGAGATTCAGAGAGAGTTGCTGAGGAAACTGCAGCTGCCAGATTACGGAGTCTATTATGGAAACCTGGTCTTGACCCGACCCAGCCAGCTCTTAGCGGTATTGGTTGAGTGCGCCTTCATGATGATTCCCGAACAAGAGCAACTTCTCCGCACCGAGAAATTCCAGAGAAAATGTGCCCAGGCCATCTGCGACGGAGTTATCAGGTTCGTGGAAAAATCAAAGCAATAGGTCATTGAGACTCCCCGCAAAAAAAGAGGAGAATACCGCTTCATTCATATGATGTCTTCCGTGATTGCGAAAAGCGCAAGCGACGAGGCAATCTATTGGGAATGAAGAGATTGCCTCAGTTCGTTTGCGATAACAGTAAGCGCGCGATCCTTTCACCCTACCCTCCTGGGCAAGTGTAGGTCTCTGCGACCCTCGACCTGGTGAGATTACAGTTAGATTCGACTGGACACTTACAACTGCTCACTCCCAAGTGATGCCCGAATACTCATCAAATCTTTTCCTCTTTTCGCACGATTTTGGTTGACTTTTGTGGATGTGGGTGTTATTTTTTTCTTACATTCGAGAAAAATATCAGCTTTAAGCTTTTCACTTCTAACTTGCTCTCATTGGAGGTGCAGGATGCATAAGAAGGTTCTAATGATTCTGTTCCTGGGTATGGTCGGCCTGTCAAACTATGTCTTGTGGGCCTTGCCTTCTTCTGCTGGTGTTTTCGTGGAGACTGCCTGGGTAAGTGGTTACAACGCCCAGGGAACCGGCAATGATCAGGCTCTTGCCATAGCAGTAGACGCGTCGGGCAATGTCTACGTGGGCGGCAGGAGTGACGGCAGCGGTACAGGCGACGACTACGCTACCGTGAAATATTATCCAAATGGAGACACCGCATGGGCGAGAAGGTACAACGGGCCCGGAGGCGACAACGACGGGATTCGTGCTATCGCCGTAGACGATGCTGGCAACGTGTATGTAACTGGATATAGCGGTGGCATCGCGACTGGCAACGACTATGCCACCATAAAGTATTATCCCAACGGAGATACCGCCTGGGTGAGGAGATACAATGGAGCAGAAACCGGTAGCGATCACGCCTGGGACATCGCCGTGGATGGTTCCGGAAATGTATATGTTACCGGAGAGGCCGACGCCCACTATACCACGATAAAGTACTATCCTGAGGGAGACACTGCCTGGGTCAGAAAGTACGACGGCCCGGGGACCCAATACGGCGATTGCGCCAAGGCCATAGCTGTGGATGAGTCCGGAAATGTATATGTGACCGGAGACAGCTGGAGCGATCAGTCCGGCAGCGACTATGCCACGCTGAAGTACGACGCATCGGGGAATGAGTTGTGGGCCCGAAGATATAATGGACCGAATGACTCCAGGGATCTTGCTGTCGCCATAGCCGTGGATAATTCGGGCAACGTATGCGTAACCGGAGAAAGCTACGGCATTGGGGCACAGCCAGACTATGCCACCATAAAATACTATCCTAACGGAGACACTGCCTGGGTAAGAAGGTACGATGGACCTGCTAACGACGTGGACTATGCATATGCCCTGGCCGTGGATGATTCCGGTAATGTATATGTCACCGGCGAGGCTTACGCGGGTACTGAGACCTACGAGGACTATACAACGATAAAGTATTATCCCAACGGAGATACTGCCTGGGTAAGACGATTTGACGGACCGGGAGGTAGTATAGATTGGGCTTATGATCTGGCCGTAGACGGCTCTGGCAATGTCTACGTCACCGGCCTCAGCGGCACTGCGGGAACACCTTCTGATTATGCCACCGTGAGCTATGATTCAGAGGGGAACCAGATGTGGGCAAGGACATACAACGGAGAGGGAAACTACGAGGATTACGCCTATGCTATAGCCTTGGACGCTTCCGGCAATGTTTATGTGGCAGGTTCAAGTTTCCAAAGCAGCACCTATCCCAACAACCTGGACTATACCACCATAAAGTATTCTCAATTTTCGCATGGGGATGTCAACGGGGACGGGACCGTGGACATAGCGGATATCATCCAGCTAATCAATTATCTTTTCATAGGTGGTTCTGCGCCCGATCCTTTGGAGAATGCTGATGCCAACTGCGACGAGGTGGTCGACGTTGCCGACGCCGTCCATCTTATCAACTACCTGTTTATCGGAGGATCACCGCCGTCGTGTTAGGAAGCAGCACAACGTAGGAGCGGAGCGTAAGGGGGTGTTAAAAAAGTTCCGCTTGGGGACGGGATGAATTCCCGCCCCTATGGGCTACAAGAACTTATCACTCATAGGGCAGGGTTCATGCTGAAGGGATTCACCGGGAAGGTGACCCCCGACCAACGCGGGGTTGAGAGGTTGTGTTTCTTGTGTTTCTTGCGTTTCTCGTGTTTTTTGAAAAATTCCTTCAGTCATCTATTCTCTTTCTTAAGTTGAAACAGCACAAAGGAATAGCCACGACGACCGCGTGTGTTTCGTGGCTTTCGTGCCTTTCGTGTGTTATCCCGAAGAAAAAATCTCGAACATTCGATCGATCTGGTCTTCGTTCCATAGGATGGCGGAATTGTTTCCGGCTCTTGCCTTCTGAAATCCCATGGTGGTAAGGAGCCTGCCAATCCGCTGATAAGTAAACCGGTGTTCCCTGGATTTTTCTTGATTAAGAGCGTCGGTGATGGTCTTCACCGGAAGCAAACCGTTTTTCACTTCATATTTGAGCCGGAGCATGTTCTTTAGGACTTGAGCCTGGAGATTTTCTGTTTGGCTTTCCAGATTCTCTAACCTTTCCGATTCGGACTTTCTTATCTCGTCTATTTCCTGCCAAAACTTTTTTTCGGCCTCAGAAGTTTTATCCGGTCCTCCGGATTTCGCTTCGCTCAACTTCTGCTTGAGTTGAATAGCTCTTAAGACATCCTGGACTTTTGGCTGAAAGGTGTTCTCTTCCAATCTCTTAATGATCCTGTCGATCAGTGTTTCTACGAGCTGCAAATCGTCAGGCTCTTCTCTTCGGGTAGATTCAGGGGTAGCATCGATCAGACCGTTCATATGAAATATCCTTTCCGCCAGAATAGAGGATTTGTCTACAAAACCCGTATTTGGTCTCTCATATACGTGCGGGGTATCGGCATCACCATCAAAGTTGGGGTGATTTTGCTTTCCTAGCGTGGAGGTGGGAAATAAGAGGATTTGTCAAGCAGGCTGCGCTATGCTTGAACTATAAAACTCAACCAGTTAACAGGGTCAGGTGCGCAGCAGACCTGACGCATTAACTAATATTACTTCAGGGCCAACAACTTGTCACCGGACTGTTCGTAGCACGGCTCACAAAAACTTCTCTTCTTAAAGAACACGTTGATTCTTTGATTTAGCTCTTCCGAATAGTAAAATTCGTTTGATTCAATTGGTCGACCACAACACGCACATATGTGGGATGTTCTGGCCCTTCTTCTTATTAAGGCCCTAAGCTGGTCGTACTTACTCATAAATGCTAAAATAGCTCATGCATTGTTTCTTGGCAGTTTTGCTGCATCTCCTCTAAATCCTCGGTCCCATATTCATCGAGGGAAGTTTTGATGGTTGTTTGGCTGAGAATTTTGGAGAAGATCTCGAAGCGCATAATGAAACAAAATCCGTGTTCTTTAATGGCGCCAGTCGCCATGATTCCCTGTCCGGGAAAAGTAAGCTCCTGAGGCAACACGTAAATTCTACATGCTTTGCTGTGGCCGCTCTTCGTTTGGATTCATAGTTGGGGAAGGTCTTTCGTATTCAAATAAGGATTTCTGACTTGAGTAAGCCGCGATTCTTTGAGTTGCTAATCTCACATACTCAGACTCAATATCATATCCAATGTAATGCCTCCCGTCCTTCAGTGCAGCAACACAAGCGGTCCCACTGCCGCAAAACGGGTCTAAGACAACATCTTGCTTGAAAGTATACAGCTGGATTAAACGGTGGGGCAATTCTTCTGGAAAAGGGGCAGGATGACCGACGCTGCGGGCTGACACCGCTGGGAAAGTCCAAACGCTTTTTGTCCACTCGAGGAATTCTTCTTTGCTAATGGTATCTTTTTTGTGGCTACGTTTTCTTGAAAATGATTCCTTTGAGAAAATCAGAATATATTCGTGAATGTCCCGTAATACAGGGTTTGCGGCTGACTGCCAGCTCCCCCATGCTGTGGAAGGGCTAGCGCTTGATGCCTTGTTCCAAATGATTTCACCGCGCATCAGATAGCCGAGTTCAAGCATGATCTCAATGATGCAGCCATGAAGCGGTATGTAGGGCTTTCTGCCGAGATTAGCCACATTAACGCAAGCTCTTCCGCCTGTTACAAGCTTTTTGTAAGTCTCTGCGAACACCCTCTTTAGCAATGCTTTGTATTCATCAAGGGAAAGGTCTTTATCGTACTCCTTCTTGACATTGTATGGTGGCGAAGTAACCATCAGGTGGATACTGTGATCAGGTACGTCCTCCATTACTTCACTTGATTTGCAATAGATTTTGTCGAGATTCTTAGCCGGGATATGGTTCTCAATAAACTTAACTCTTTCAGGAGGATGCTTACCAGCATACATTTTACTGTCGTAAAACTCCGAGGAATCATGATTGACACGCCCCGGTGTCCCAAAAGAACTTGTTTTTGTTCCATCTCGTCTGAATTTATTTACTTTCATCTCTTGTTATTCCTTGATAAGTTTGAGGAATACCGAGGCTTTCTTTTCGTATGTTTCTTGACGATTTGCAGTCTCAATGATCTTACCCAACTCTTTTTTGCTTTTCATGGTGGAAAAGAAGTTCATCTCTTCTGACAGCAAAACACTAAAGGCATTCCTTAGTTCTTCAAAATGATCAAACCTGTAGAATGCCTGTTTTTCGGTCTTCTTTATATTCTCGCCATTGTCATCCAACGGCTTCGGGTTCGCAGACCAGAAGCCTTGTATAATACCGGCAACCTTTAGATGGTCAACCTTCGGATAATAGCTGTTTGTGATAGGTGTGTTGCCCATCACAATAATAGGGATCGTAGCAGCCTTGAAGCTCGAAACTCTTATGTTAATGCTCTTGCCGATGGCCTTCAACATTGAATCGGAACGTAGAAGGCCGGGATTGCCTTGATGTGTCTTATAATCTCCGATGCAAGACAATAACTTGCCATTGAGCAATTCCCAGTTCCATACGATGGACATCTTTACTTCAATTATGGCCAAGATATCCTCTGGCTGCTGATTGACATTCTTTTTCTTTGAAATGACAACATCTGCAGGGGACATATTTGTCAAGGCAATCTCGTCACAGATTGCACCTTGCACAGCAAACAATCCCTTCTCCTTGACCGCCTCTTGGATTAGATCCGTTGTCCATTTCTCAGTAAAGCTCCCGATTAGTGAATTTCTGCTCTGAAGCGTGCTTTTCTTGCTTTCGTAACCTTTGGGCCAATAGGCGAGATATCGATTTTTATCGGTAACATAGAACAACTGCTCTGGGGTGGCGAATTTAAAGGATTCGGTAAAGAATGTCTTCTCAACCTCTTTGTTCCAGAGTTCTGCCATAAGGGGATTCTACCTTCTTTTCATTAACGATTAAGGTCTTTTCGATAGCCGTTTAGGTTAGGAGGCCCGTGCTCCTGACTTCTCTTGGTATCTTGACTCTGTAAATCAATAAGTAAATTTATAGGTGATCCTCTCCAATGTCAAGTTATTTTATGGTTCTCTTCGGTCACCATGAATGGTTCACTTCGCTCACCATAAATGGCAACGGTGGAGTTTTCGCATTTTTTTCGGTTTCTGCCGCATCCATATGGACGGCTACCAACCACCCCCTCATTGAAGCTAGGTCACGGATATACCCGGTCTGCCAAGTTTACCCGCCTATGGAGGGCAGACCGGGGCACCGGGCGAAGGGCAGGACGAAGTGCGGCACGAAGTCGGCCCGGACCCCGACCATCTGTTGTCTCATTAAAACTTGGTCGTGGCAGGGAATATATCCGTATCAAAATTGTATAGGATATAAAAAGGAAGGGTCAACCTCAAAATGGAAGGAAGACTTTATGAAAAGGCTGATTCTATGCTCTAACGTCCTTCTAATCTGCTTGTTTCAGATAGTTTCAAGCGGAGGTGCAAACGAGGCCAAAGCACAGGGCTTTTCGTTTCAGGGCTTGGAAGATTCTTTTCAATACTTTCATCTCCCGGATGAGGCCAAAGAGTACCTAAAACAGAATGGCTTCGTCGTCACTCCGGGGCGTGAAAAAGAGATATTCGATGTATATAGAGAGTGTAAGAAACGCAGACAGCCAATCTTTGTCACGACAGACGCCGTTCTGCACACGTCCCATATATTCTTCGATTACCTTTTGCGAATCCTGGAGATAGAGAAGCTTTATGATAAAGCCTCGGAGCTTACCGACAGAATGATCGATCTATCGATCCAGCAGTATAACCAGGCAACAAATGCGGACGTTAAGGAAGCAGCAAGACTAAACATTGGGTTTTTTACCGTTGCCAAAAGGTCGTTTGATCCTGATTACCATGTTGGATATGAGTTGGAAGATATTGTAGCTAAGGAAATCAGGAACATTGAGGAGCATGAGGGTCTAAGACCCAGAGAGCTTCTGACATACGTGAAGACCCCGGCTATCTACGCGCTTGAAGATTACAGCCAGTACCTTCCCAGGGGTCATTACACCAGAAACGAGAAGTTCAAAAGTTATTTCAAGGCCATGATGTGGTATGGAAGAATCGATTTCAAACTCAAACCCGGCAAAACTGAAGAGGCCGCATCCCACGGCCGGATGATGACCCTTCAAGCCCTCCTGATGACCGATGCTCTTAGAAAAGATCAGGAAGCTTACCGGCTTTGGAAGGAGATATATGAACCGACGTTATATTTTGTCGGAAAAACCGACGATCTGCATGCTGATGATTACATGGAACTTCTCAACGAGATATTCCCCGCCGGCGGTGCGGTCGATGCATATGGTGATAGAAGCAGGTTGTCGGAATTCATTGATCGGGCGGCAGAACTGAGACCTCCAAGAATTCTCTCGGGTGCGGCTTTTGTTGAGGATGGGGAATTTGCAGTCACGACAAAAGGTTTCAGATTCATGGGCCAAAGGTTTATTCCCGATTCATATATGTTTCAGGAATTGGTTTTCGGAAGGAAGGACACGGTGGAAATTTTGAGGTATACGGGTAATCAAAAGCCCTTTACCATGGAAATCATCGTAAATCGGGGACCGGGCAGAGCATTCCCGCGTGGTTTGGATATACTCGCCGTGCTTGGATCAAAGAGAGCGTTGGAAATCTTGGAGAAGGATGGGGATACGGAATATGAATACTACTATGAACAACTGAACAAGCTGAAACAAGAGTTTTCCTCTTTGACTGCCCAGGATTGGAAACAGAATCTCTACTTCAGATGGTTATATTGTTTATTACCGCTTCTGGAAGAGGACAAAGAAGATAGCGCACCTGAGTTCATGCAGAGCACGGCCTGGACCGACAAGGAGCTGCAAACCACGCTCGGCTCCTGGGCAGAATTAAGGCACGACGTCATCCTGTATGCAAAACAAAGCTATCCCATGGTGGCCACTGGAATGCCCTCAAGACCTGAACTTACCTTTGGCTATGTCGAACCCTATCCTGAAGTCTATGGACGATTAGAAGAGATGATGAGAGACTTAAGGGATAATCTCGACACGCTGGGCATTGCACCTGAAGGTGTACATGAGAAGCTAAAATCCTTTGAGAATATCTTAGCCAAGCTAAAAGCGATATCCGAAAAGGAGCTTGACTGCAAAATCCTGAGTGACGAGGAGTATGAGCTTATTTGGAATATTGGTGAAAAGCTGGCTTCACTGAAACGCTTCTCCCCGGAAATCATGCAAAAAATAACGTCCGGCGCCGATGAACGGATGGACCTTATAGCTGACGTTCATACCGATCTCAATACGAAACAGGTTCTTGAGGAAGGTGTCGGCTCCCCGTTTGATATCTTCGTCATAGTTGAGGACGCCAAAGGCAAAAGGCTGTGTCGCGGAGGCGTGTTTTCATATTACGAATTCAAGCACCCCTTGGACGATCGCCTGACAGACGAGAAATGGCAAAAGATGGGCAAGGAAAGCCAAAGGCCCCCTCAGCCGGATTGGGTAGGTGGATTCACAGCGGAATAGCTGCCGAATTCCTCATGATCTTGTCAAAGCGACCGCTGGTCGTCTCTTGGACCCTGGCTCAGTGTACCTGCGCGCGAATCTGGGCTCCCGCCCCGCTTCCTCAGATATGCACCTCCGCAATTATCCGCTTCCTTACTCCTCCTTAACCAATAACACGTTCACTGCCTTTATGACCACCCTCACTTTATCGCCCTCCTTAATGCCCAACTCGTCCAGCGAGTCTATTGTCATGACCGAGCTCACCGATGAATCAGCGGGAATGTCTAGTCTGATCTGACTCATCACCGTGCCCCTCTTGATCTCCTTCACCTTCCCGACTAACTGATTTCTGGCTCCGTACTTCATGCCACACCTCCTATCAACGGTAATTTGGGTTAGAGGTCCGGAGGATAAAACGAGATTATCGAGACAATCCCGCTTTTGGTCGTCCCTTCCTCTCCTCAATATTGTCCTTCGACACAACGTACCATCTCTAAGAATCTTTCTTCTAAGAAAGGTCAGAAGGAGGTGGCGTCAAGGAGAATCTCAGAGATCTCTGAAAAAGTCGAATCAACAAAGGTTTTCCTGGAGTGTCAAGCTTCAGCTTGACCTAAAACCTCTTGAAAAACAATCAACTCTTATAGGTTCACCTAACGGTTCGACTTTGCTCACCGTCCTGTCTTCGACCTTGAGGCTCAGACCCGAAGGGAGCTTGTGCTTCGGCTTCGCTCAGCACCCTGAGCTTGTCGAAGGGTCGAAGGAAGGTGAACACTCCAGATTCCCCTCTCTGAATAGTTTTTCAGAGACCTCTCTCACATCTGGGGAGATTTGCAGAGGAAAGAAACAGAAAAGCGCGGCGGCAAGCCTTGCGGTTACCTCCTTTCAGGAGTTGTCAGGTAAAAGATAAACGCCCTCTCCAAAGCGAACAAACACCTTTTTGCCCTTGGCCACTGCTAAGTTGTTTAGACCTTGATTGTTGTGTTGAGAAGCGCTTCCGGTCCACCTGATGCGTCCATATAGGGATTTCCCTTGACTTATTTCGTTTTTAGGTTATAATACTGATGTGATGGATTCAGAGAAACCAAGTGTGACCTTCCCCTCAAGCTTAAAGGAGGAAAAAATGCAAAAGGCGAACGGGAAAAAATATGTAATAGCAGTGGTTTGTTCTATGATCATGCTGATGGCAGGCAGCGCTGCCCAGAGTGCTGATGGTGAAATCAACGTGACCATACCTGTCGGTGCGTATGAAATTCAATACACCGATCAGGAACAGGAAATCCTTGTTGAGAACTTCGGTCGTCTGTTGGTCCCGGGAAAGCCAAACCTGCCCTCAAAGATCTTTGCCATAGCCATTCCGCCCGGAGCTGAGGTTCTTGGGGTTACCTTCACTGCCGGTGAGCGTGTAACGCTTCCCGGAACCTACCAGATTACTCCCGTCGGATTGCCCAGAGTTATAGGTCAGGAAGATCCCCTCATCTATGAACGAGACAAAAAGATGTATGAGGAAAACTACAATTCTGTCTATGGAAGCGATGAGGCCTATCCGCAGAATACTGTGGATTTCATCCGTACGGCTAGTTACAGAAAATACAACCTGGTGGATGTGAGAGTCATGCCTTTCAGCTATCGTCCTCTGTCCGGTCAGCTCACCTATCATCCTGACGTCACTGTCCTGGTAAGCTATACCGTGCCTAAAGATTTCTCTCCGGAAGATATCATGATCGATAACCTTCCCCGGACAGAACAGGTCGCAGGGGAGTTGATCCTGAATTATGATCAAGCTCAGAACTGGTACCCAAGAGATATCGATATGGGCAAAGGCCTTCATGACTTTGTTATCATCACTTTAGATGAGCTGACCTCTTCGATAGCGCCCTTGGTGGACTGGGAACTCTCGAAAGGAAGAAGGGTCGAGGTGGTGACCACCTCCTGGATCAACTCCAAATATACCGGCTATGATCTGGCAGAGAAGATGAGAAATTTCCTCAGGGAGAAGTACCCCTCCGGTGAATGGGGCATAGAAGATGTGCTTTTGGTTGGGAATTACAATGACGTGCCCATGCGCCGTTGCTGGCAGGATATCGGATATGGAAACCCAGAGACTGACTTATACTATGCTGAGCTCTCCCTTCCTGACTCCGAGTCCTGGGATGACGACCAGAACCATCGCTGGGGTGAGGACTCTGATAACATCGATTTCTACTCTGAGGTGAATGTCGGAAGAATTCCCTGGAGCAGCCCGGCTGACGTTTTGCATATCTGTGAGAAATCCGTTGCTTATGAACAGAACGATGACCCGGCCTTCAAGAAAAACATTCTTCTTTTGGGCGCCTACTTCTGGTCGGACACGGACAATGCAGTTCTTATGGAAGCCAAGGTCAACCAGATGTGGATGTTAGATTGGACCATGACCCGCATGTACGAGCAGGGACATTCCCTGTATCCCTCGGACTACGACCTGAACTACAGCAACGTGGTTTCGGTATGGTCCTCCGGCACTTACGCCTTTGTGGACTGGGCCGGTCACGGTTCGCCCACCTCGTGCCACATCATGTACTCCAAGGGATCGGCTTTCGTTACCAACTCTACCTGCCCCAGCCTCAACGACGACTATCCGGCAATCGTGTTTGCTGATGCTTGCAGCAATTCCGACACCGATTATCTTAACATCGGCCAGGCCATGCTGCAACAGGGTGCCGTGGGTTTTGTAGGGGCTACCAAGGTTGCGCTGGGGTGTCCCGGCTGGAACGATCCCTATGATGGCTCCAGCCAGTCAATGGACTACTTCTTTACCACCCGCACCACTTCAGGGTATTATACCCAGGGCAGTGCCCATCAGCAGGCTTTGAGAGACATGTATACCTACGGTCTTTGGTCCCTGATGAAGTATGAGATGTTCGAGTGGGGAGCGCTTTGGGGCAACCCTAACCTGGGCATGGCACCCGTAGTTTCCAGCTATCCTCCGGAGACACCGGCTACGCCGTCCGGACCAGACAGAGGAGAGGTAGGATCAGAGTATTCTTTTTCAACCAGCACGACCGATCCTGAAGCAGATAACATATTCTATTTCTTTGACTGGGGAAACGGTGCCGATAGTGACTGGCTAGGGCCGTACAGTTCTGGCGATCCCTGCACAGCCTCTTACGCCTGGACCTACGGCGGTATCTTTGAGGTGAAGGTAAAGGCCAAGGATACACATGATCACGAGAGCTATTGGTCGGATGCGCTGTCTGTGGGCATATACACCTGCGGCGACTGCAACGAAGACGGAATAATAGACGTGGGAGACTTGACCTATTTGATTAATTACCTCTTCAAGGACGGCTCTGCCCCTGATCCCATGCAAACCGGAGACGTCAACAATGACGGGGTGCTTGATGTCGCGGATGTCGTTCATTTCGTCAATTATCTGTTTCTCGGTGGGTCGCTGATCTGTAACTGATATCAAGAGACAAACCGGGATGCGCTTTTGAAAAAGCGGAGAAGGGCTCCCCTCTCCGCTTTTTCCTTTGTAAATCATCAGACAACAAGCTTCCGTCACAGGCAGGTTTCCGTCAAGCGGCAAAACGTCCTCCGGCTCCTTAGAAGCCATCGGTTTTGAGCCTGAGCCCTGATTTGAAGCGCGTTTTAGGCAACCTGATCCTCTATAGGGATTTTCCTTGACTTATTTCATTTTTAGGTTATAATACTGATGTGATGGATACGAAGAAACCAAGTTTGACCTTCCCCTAAGCTGAAAGGAGGAAATAATGCAAAAGGCTAATGGGAAGAAGTATCTAATGGTGGTGGTTTGTTTTATGATCGTGCTGATGGCCAGCAGCGCTGCCCTGAGCGCTGATGAAGAAATCAACGTGACCATACCTGTCGGTGCGTATGAAATTCAATACACCGATCAGG
>CAZPOP010000016.1:0-77922 GCA_964588305.1 uncultured Ignavibacteria bacterium | reverse complement strand
TGCTGTTTACTGATTAGTTGTGTTCGTCTTCTCGTCCCAGTAATCCACTGTGCCCTGTAGCACTACGCGATACTCCCCGGTGGTCGGATTGACCCAATCTACCTTTGCCCTGCAGGTAGTGGAGTTGTACATCAACTCGTTGAGTTGGTGCTCCAGAGCTGCCGGAGAGGTTGGGGTCCTCTCTAAAATCGAGAAATTCTGATATCTGAATTTGTTCACCTTTTTTCACCCCCTCATGTTTTTTTTAAGGTTTCAGGTTGTCTTGCTTCAACATACATTCCCAAAACGAGAGAGATCAAACTGCAGAAAAAGACTTAACGATTGGTCCACCAGGTCTCCGGATTTTCCCAGTCCAGGGTACCATGAAGGACTATGCGATACTCTCCGGTCTCCGGATTAATCGAATCCACCTTAACCTTGGCATTGATCGAACTGGATACCAGGTCACTGATTCTCCTCTGAAGATAGGACGGAGACATCGGGCTTCTTTCTATGATACTGAAATCACGGAAATTGAATCTCTGCATATTTCTCACCCCCTCTCTGTTGTGCTATTTTCCCTTTAAGGGTCTATCCCTCTCTTGCTTGGGAAATGTGTCTTTTGGGAACTGCCTTTTGGAAGATCGATTATTCCTGGTTTAATTGCCACTTTCCAGCTCAAAGGAACAGCACAGAACTCGCGCATACTTGGAAAGCAGATCCGTCTGGTCAAGGCCCTTTTCCTGGACCCTTGACCGGGTACGAACCGAATCCCCTTTTTCTTCGATTTGCGTCGTTTCATCGGCATAAGATCTCAATTCATGAGGCAAGGTCTCTGTCCTAGAATGCCGAGAAGTGCCGGTCAGCACTCGACCGACGTCCAACTCTAATTCATCAGGATTCCTGAATTCAAGTTTGCCCATTTTTTATCTCACCCTTCCGCAAATTCTGACAGGGGTTTCTGCGAGTCAAAAAAACCGAATTCCTGGAGCCCTTCCAGCATGGAGACCACAGATCTTCTGGTCCAACCCAAATCGGAAGCGATCCGGGATGCCAGCTTGAGAAGTTGGCCCTTTTGACTCACACATATGTTTTCTCGAAGATATTTGACCAATTCAATTGTTCGGGGATGTCTCTTTACGAAGTTCTTCCCTAGAATCAACCTTTTCATCAAATCGACGGCAAACCAAACTGAAAACCTCCCCACCCGCTCGTCCCTGCATTCTACGAACAGATCAAACCTATGCTCCGGGTTCTTGTACCCACAGGTTATGCCGCTGCAGGAGTCCATTTTGGTGATATTTGACTGAAGGTCGATGATCACGTGTTCTATGAGATGAGCGATGTGCGTCAATCTTTCCACTTTCCCCGGGGGAATGTCTTTGTGTTTCTCTGAATCTTTGAAGAGATTCTCACCGCATTTATGCCTCTCCAGGGTGGGCAACAGCTCCAAGAGCTTTCGATAAACCAAAGAGAAATCGATTCTCTTTCCGCCCTCAGGGACGAAGACATCCAAAACCACTTTAAGTTTTTTGCCTCCCGGCTTGAACCTTTTGTTCAAACCAAAGACTTCCGGGAACTCTCCGTAGGATACCTTTTTTATTTCCACAAATGTTATCTAAAGAAAAGCAGTTTCTGGCCAAGACTCTCTTTCTCTCCGGTGAACTTGCACTGGTTATTTCGGCAACAGAAGAGTCGTTCTTTATCTTCATTCAGAAAAAAATCGCAATTTTTTTGTTGACTTTTGCCGGTGATAGTATAAATTCTCCCTTTGTGACAAAAGTAACAAGGCGAGATTAGCTTCAAGCTCTAAACCGTTAACCTCTTCAAAGGAGCAGCCCTTATGAACCAAAAACGTGGAAAAGCGAGTGCATACGGCTGGCTTTTTCAAAGGATCACCGGGATCTTCTTGGCTTTCTTTTTGATCCTCCATTTCCAGGTGCTTCATTTCACCAAGGACTGGAAGATCGATTTCAATTTGGTGACCCAGAGATTAGAAAGCACATGGTGGGTGATCTTCTATTTAATCTTTGTGCCGGCCGGACTCTTTCACGCTTTAAACGGAGCCTGGCAGGTAATCCATGATTACCGGCCCGTGCCGGGAACCCGAAAAACGGTCAAATCCCTGTTTTGGATTCTGGGGATTGCACTCTTAGCTTGGGGATATTATTTGATAGTTACGTTTAGCAAAGGAGCTTAAAGATGTATCAACCTAAGTCTGGTTTCTTTAAAAAGTATGTTGACGAAGTCGGCCTGAATGCCAATGTGGGCACTTGGTCGTGGCTTTTGCACCGCATCACCGGAGTGGTTTTGGTGCTTTATCTTTTCATGCATCTCTTCGTGCTATCGTCGTCCTTGGGTGGGGGTGAGACCTTTAATGAATGGCTGAAGACGGTGCAGAATCCGGTGTTTCACTTTTTAGAAATTGGGTTGGCGGCAGTGGTCGCTTTTCATCTTCTAAACGGTTTGCGCATCACCATTGCCGACTTCTTTTTCGTGACCAAAGCGCATAAGGCGATCTTCTGGGTAGCTATGATAATCTTCCTGATCTTAATGATCATCACCTTAATCGTCTTCCTGCCGAGGATATTTTCACCTCACTAAAAAAGGAGATAATATGATATTTCATGACATACTAGTCATTGGTGGTGGCCTTGCGGGATTACGGGCAGCCATCGCGGCAGCTGAAAAAAAGGTGGATGTGGGCATAGTAACCAAACTATACCCGCCCAGATCGCACTCAGGACAGGCACAGGGGGGAATAAACGCCGCCTTAGCTAACAATCCCAAGGCCGCTGATGACACCCCGGAAAAACATGGATTCGATACGGTCAAGGGGAGTGACTATTTAGCAGATCAGGAAGCCCCCATCTATCTCACCGAACAGGCGCCAGAAGCTGTCTTTGAAATAGAGCACTGGGGCTGTCCTTTCAGCAGAACCGAGGATGGAAAGATTGCGCAAAGACCCTTTGGCGGAGCCGGTTATCCCCGCACCTGCTATGGGACAGACAAAACCGGTCATTACATTCTTCAAACCCTATTTGAGCAAACCATCAAACATAATATCAAGACTTACAATGAATGGGTGGTGATCGCCCTGGCAAAGGATGTGGATACATGTTGTGGGGTGATCGTATTAGATTTGCGTTCCGGAGAGCTTCAGGCTATGGGAGCTAATGCGGTGATATTTGCTACCGGCGGCTCCGGTCGAATGTATGGAAACTCCACTAATGCCTTACCCTCCACTGCCTTTGGAGTGGCCATGCCTTATTGGGCAGGAGTTCCTTTGAAGGACGTCGAATTCATCCAGTTTCATCCCACCTCCCTTTATCCCAGCAATATCTTGATGACCGAAGGATGTAGGGGCGAAGGAGGGATATTGGTAAACAAGGAGGGGGACAGGTTCATGAAGAAATACATTCCCAAGGCTATGGAGCTGGGACCCCGGGATATAGTTGCCCGTTCCATCCAGACTGAGATTATAGAAGGCCGTGGATTCGACGACGCTTATGTTTATTTGGATTTAAGGCACCTGGGAAAAGCCAAGATCATGGAGCGGCTCCCCGGAATCAGAGAAATCACCTTGGATTTCAACGGCATCGATCCGATTAAAGAACCTATTCCCATTCAACCAGGCACGCATTATTATATGGGGGGAATCGATGTCAATATAGATGGAGCAAGCCCGCTTCCTGGCTTTTATGCGGCGGGAGAGTGTGCCTGCGTAAGCGTTCATGGAGCTAACAGGTTAGGAGGGAATTCCTTGCTGGAGACGGTGGTCTTTGGGAAAAGAACAGGAGCTTCCGCAGCTGAATACGTGAAAGACAAGGCCAAACAACCCAGGGACAATGCCCTGGAGCGGGCCTTGAAAAGAGAAGAAGAAAGTTTAAATCAGCTGCTTAAGCCCGGTGGCAACCAAAATCCGTACACCATTAACGCCGAATTAAGAAACCTGATGCCGGAGAAGGCAGGCCTATTCCGCGATGAAAAGCTGATGACGGAGGGATTGGCACAGATTAAAACTTTGAAGGAGAGATTCAAAAAGATAAGACCGATAGCCTCCGGCAGTAAATTCAACTTTGACAAAACCTGGGCACTGGAGATTAAGGCAAATCTGGACGTGGCGGAGGCATTGATGACTGGTGCGTTAGCCCGAAAGGAAAGCCGGGGTTCTCACTTCCGCACCGATTTCCCAAAAAGGGATGACGTTAACTTCTTGAAGCATACCATTGCCACCTATACTCCCGAGGGACCAAAGCTTTCCTACAGCGACGTTCAGATAACCAAGTATCAACCTGTAGAAAGGAAATACTGATTCAGACTGAGACTGAGATTGAGACGGGATAAACGTAAAGAAAGGAAATACTCATTATGACCGAATTCAGAATCTTAAGATACGATCCGGATAAGGATCAGGAGCCTCACTTTCAGACCTATACTTTTGACAGCCCCAAAGGAATGACCGTGCTGGAAGGGCTGATTTATATCTTCGAAAACATCGACAGCACCTTAGCCTATCGGTCCATGTGTCGGGCAGCTGTCTGCGGCTCCTGCGCCATGCATATCAACGGAGTTTACAATCTGGCCTGCCGCACCCAAATCGACGTGCTTGGCGGCAAGGTCACCTTAAGGCCTTTGTCGCACATGCCCATAATTAAAGATCTGGTGGTGGACTTAGAACCCTTCTTCGAGAACTACAAAAAGGTACTGCCCTATTTGATTCCCAAAAATGATCCGCCTCAGAAAGAATATCTTCAAAGCGAAAAGGAAAGAAAGAAGTTGGACCCCTGGGTGGACTGCATCCTCTGTGGGGCTTGTTATGGCGCCTGCCCGGTTCAAGCCACAGACCCGGATTACTTGGGCCCTGCCGCCTTGATGAAAGCTTTGAGGTTCATCGAAGACTCCCGAGATGGGAAATCGAAAGACAGGCTGGCTTTCGTGGCCACAGACTTTGGTGTTTTCCGTTGCCACACCATCTTCAACTGCCAGAAAGTCTGCCCCAAGGAGTTGGACCCCACGAAGGCCATTGCCAAGCTGAAGATGAAGGCACTATTCGGGTGATTTGGGATTAGAAAAGCTTACCTTGAGTAACCCGCCTGGACGGACATCCGCCCGGGCGGGCTTTCTTTAATCCGAGCGACATTATATCGCCACCGAACAGCCGATCACACGTTAGTTTCTCCTGATTCTTTTCAAGAAATCGCCAGTCGCAGCACTTCCATCTTCTCTTAAAGGAGTATTACCTTGTCAGTGTCCCTTCCGGCCGGATAATCACCACTATCGTTGGCATTTCTAATATAATCCTTGCGGTATAATTTCGACGCAGACGAAAAACTCAACCAAGAAATCTAACTATCCTGCTGAGTCCTCTGATATCTGCCACTTGCCTGCATCATTTTCTTTAGAATTCAAAGAAATCGACTCGGCTTCACACGTCACACCTGAGATTATCCGTCTTCCGGGATGTTGGAAGGAATGGAGAATCTGGAAAGATTAGTATTGACTGGATCGGTCAGGCACCCTTATATATGGGGGTGCGCTGTTATTCTGTGTTGAAAAATCGCTCTAAAGAACACGGTAAAAGATGTCTTTAGTCAGTTTAAGCAACATTTCAAAATCTTACGGAACCGATCTGGTTTTGAAGGATGTCTCCTGGCAGATCGAGGAAGGGAGAAAAATGGGTCTTCCATACCGGCGCACAATGAAACGAAGCAATGTCGAAGTTTTGTATCTAATAATTTTGTGAACCAAATCTAGAAAAAAATTTTCTATCTCATGGTCTGGTCAAAAACAAACCTCGGGGCATTGTTTCCAATACTGTTGCTAGTGGTGGTGATCTTTCTGATTTATGGGGACACGGTGCGCCATGAATTCGTCTGGGATGATGCGTCTTTGATTCAGAGGAATCCGAGGGTGACGCGATTAGACAACCTGTCTGCTCTTTTTGGTGTTGAGCCTTTCTATTTCAAGTACTACCGCCCCCTGGTCAGTGTATCTTTGGCCTTAGATTACCGGGTCTGGGGACTCCGACCTTCTGGCTATCACCTGAGCAACGTAATCTTCCATTTGGGCTCGGTTCTCTTGGTTTATTTTATCTGCCTGTCATTCATGGCAGGATGGTCCTCATTCTTGGTGGCACTATTATTCGGCCTGCACCCCATACACACCGAAGCCGTCGCCTGGATTTCCGGGCGCTCGGATGTTCTGTGTACCTTTTTCTTCTTAGCCTCGGTTTTATGTTTCATCCGCTCCGTGCAGGGCAAAGCTAATGCAGGACGAATCGGCCTTTACTCCCTCTCCTGTATCCTGTTTTTTTTCTCCTTGCTGACAAAAGAAATGGCAGTCACCCTTCCCTTGGTTGTCCTGCTCTGGTGGATCTTGTTCTCGGAGAAAAACACCGGGAAACAGAAGAAGTGGAGGGAGATTCTTCCGTTATTGATCCCCTTTACCCTGGTTCTTTTCACCTATCTGTTGTGGAGAAGAACAATAGTACGCGATTGGCTTTATCCCGATGCAGGGTTCGACTTTCTCTTTTTAGGATTCCAAACCACACTGTGGATAATCTTGAAGTACAGTCAGTTGCTTATCCTGCCTTTGAGGCTGAATGCTTTCTATGACGTACCAGCTGGTTCCAAGGAATTGGGCTTTTTCACTCTATTGGGGTTAGGCTTGGTTCTCTTGGTCCTGATCGGCACTTTCCTTTATGGAAAGAGAAAAGGTCAGAAAGTCGTTGCTTTTGGGTTAGGTTGGTTTCTGTTGACTTTGCTTCCCGTTTCCAATTTGATTCCTACCACGAACATTTTTTTGGCAGAGCGATACCTCTACCTTCCCTCCCTGGGTTATTGTCTTATCTTGGGTTGGCTCTTAGGCGGGCTGCTGCGCAAGGAGGTTCTGCACCGAAATTTCATGCTTAGAATGAGTTTAATCGTAACACTTGCCGGTTTAATGCTCTTTTATGCCTGGCGCACCGTTGACAGAAACCAGGTTTGGAAAGACAATCTGGCTCTTGCCCGGAGTATACTGCAGGGCGACCCCAACTCGCCGATGGGGCATAATTTGCTCGGCGTCCACTATGCCGAGCAAGGAGATAACAAGAAGTCTAAGCAAGAGTATCTGACGGCATTAAAGCTGAAGCCTGACATGGCAGGATCTCATTTTAATTTGGGGATTCTTTATTATCAGGAAGGTGAAATCGGGCAAGCTAAGGAAGAGTTTAAAAGGGAAATCGAAATCTATCCAGTTAATGTGGAAACATATTACAATTTGGGGACAATTTACAAGAATTCAGGCCAGGCGGACAGTTCCGCCCAATTTCTCCAAAAAGCAGTAGAGATAGATCCTACGTTTGTTTTTGCCCTGGAGAACCTGGCCGTAGTCTACGAGGCACAAGGGCTTCCTGAAAAAGCCCTGGCACTATGGGAAAGGGCGCTGGAATTAGAACAGGATCCGGTTTGGATTTTGCGCATCTCAGAAAGAATCGAAGTCCTCAAGGCTCTTCCCCAGCATCGACCCAAGTGAATGATCTAATCGCAGCCCACTAACTCTTCTGCCTGCTTTGTGGCATAAAGTTAGAATCATCACATAAAGGGGCAACTTCACTCCCCTCGCAATCCCTCTAAAAGAAATCTTTTGGCCCATGGATGCGTCCAAAGTCATAGGTTTTCAGAGGATTTGAAGTGTGTGGTTGATAGCGGGTTTCAAGAAAGGACGTGACCAGAGCTTGGTGTTTTTTGTTTGCAACGGATTCGGCGACCCATGGGCTTTCATAGTATTGCTCGAGCGCGTAGCCAAGGCTTCATGCCTTGGTTCGTCTCAAGATACTGCGGGCAAGCCATAAAGGCTTGCCTACGCGGCTGCTCTTCGTCCTGGTTTGTGGTGGATATTTGAGATCATGGCGTAAAGGGGCAACTTCATTCTCCCCGGAATCCCTCCAAAACAGGTCTTTTGGCCCATAATACCGTTGACTGACTTGGTCGGATATATTAATATGATGTATCAGTGTCTGTTATGTTGTTCCGAAGGACAGCGTCAATAAATCAAGGAAAGTCAAATGCCTTTGGTTGATCTGAACAACATCTCAAAATCCTACGGGACCAGTCTGGTTCTGAAGGACGTCTCCTGGCAGATCGAGGAAGGGAGAAAAATCGGGCTCTTAGGATCGAATGGGGTGGGAAAGACGACCTTGTTCCGAATAATAACGGGAGAATTGGAAGCAGACAGAGGGAACGTAACGCGAAGCAGAACCCTAAAGATCGGATTCTTGCCGCAGGAGTGCGAACTCGCGGACGATCTGGGTCTGTTTGACGAAATGCTGAAGCCATTCTCTGATCTTTTGAAGCTGCATGACAAATTGCGAAATCTGGAAAAGGAGATGTCTTCCGGTAAGAATATCGACAGGCTGATGAAACGGTACGGGGAGCTGCAGACAGAATACGAAAACAGGGGGGGATACACGTACGAAAACAGGATCGAGACCGTGCTTTCCGGATTGGGATTCAGAAAGAAGGATTTTGACAAAAACATCAATATCTTAAGCGGGGGGGAGAAAAACCGGACAGCCTTGGCCTCGGTCCTCTTATCCGAGCCGAATCTTCTATTATTGGATGAGCCAACCAACCATCTGGATATCGAAGGAACCGAATGGCTGGAAGATTACCTTTCTGAATTCCCGGGGACGGTGGTTTTAGTGTCGCATGATCGCTACTTTTTGGATCGAGTGATTCGAGAGGTGGTGGAGTTAGAAGATCATCAGATAGAGAAATATAAGGGAAACTTCTCGGGTTACGTGATACAAAAGGCAACACGACAGGAAAAATCGTTGAAGGAATATGGGGCACAAAAGGAATACATCCTCAGAACGGAAGACTTCATCCGGAGAAACATCGCCGGGCAGAAGACCAAACAGGCGCAGTCCCGAAGAAAGGCGTTGGAAAAACTGGAAAGACTGGAAAAACCGAAAACCAGATCCAAAAAAGTAAAAATCTCCTTCGGGCCGACCCAAAGGAGCCCAAGAGGGCTGGTATGGTCTGAGGGGTTGGCCAAAAGATTCGGGGAGCGTGTCCTTTTTGAAAACGTCGACTTCCTCCTGGAGAGATACGATCGAGTCGGTTTGATCGGCCCCAACGGATCGGGAAAAACCACCTTTCTGAGAATGCTTATGGGAAAAGAAAAGTCAACCTCCGGAGACCTTAAAATCGGTGGCAACCTCGATATCGGCTATTACGATCAAGAACACGAAGGACTGGATTTGGAGAGCACGGTTTCGGACGAGGTCTGGAAAATCAAGCCACAGATGTTGGCCTCTGAACTGCGCAGCTTCCTGGCAAGGTTCTTGTTCTTCGAGGACGACGTTTTCAGGAAAGTAAAGACCTTTAGCGGCGGAGAGCAAAGCAGGGTGGTTTTGGCAAAACTGATCCTCTCCAAGCCGAACTTTCTGATCTTAGACGAGCCCACCAACCACCTGGATATCGCTTCCCGGGAGGTATTGGAAAAGACCCTTTTGGAATTCGGCGGGACCATTTTGGTGGTTTCCCATGATCGTTATTTTCTTAATAGAGTGGTAAACAAGATTTATGCGATCGAACACCAAAGCCTGAAAGAGTATTTGGGAAATTATTCTTATTACGAGGAAAAGAAAAAAGAAGAGAAGCAGGCTTTGCAGAAAAGATTGGAGTCCGGAAGGCAGGAAAAGAAGAGCAAAGCGAAAATCAAAAAAGCTAAACCAAAGGTCAGAAAAAGAAGTCTCTTCCAAATAGAAAAGGAGATTTCCGAAATTGAGCACAAGATCGAAGAGATAGACTATTTGGTCTCTATCGAAGACGTATACACCGACTGGCAGAAGCTGCTGGAACTAAACCAAGAGAAAAAGACGCTTTCTCAAAGGCTGGATGAATTGTTGGCCGAGTGGGAAACATCCGCGGAAAGATAGGAGTACCGTGCACTCTTATAACGAGACCCTTTAGGATGACTCCACAGGACACCTCAACTGATCTTCTTGAGAGTTGATTTAAAAGAAAAGACGTGGTGATAGTCAATGAAAACAAATCCATGCCGCAGAAGGAAGGGTTTCTGATCCACGCCATTTCGCTTGGCCCACTGGTGATGACGCCGACGGGGTTTTGGCTCACAGGTATAGTGAATTTCCCATACTCTATTGCCTTTACTCTAGGATTGGAGAGAGCAAAAAGCAAATTCTTCCATCCCTGTTTTTCCCTCACCTTTTCCGCACCGTTAATATTATAAACGTCAACAGGTTCCATCATCCTCCTGACAGTGGGAGAAAAGTAGGGCATTGGCACGAGGATTGCTCTAACTTGTTTCGAAAAAACATAATAACGGACTCAAAAACGAGAAAAACAGAAATTCCTGTGATGAAGCAAACGTTTATCCCTAGAAAGCTTTCAGGGTTACAGATAATAAGGAGAGCGAAATGAAGATGAGGAGAAATGACAAAGGTATCACGATGATGGAAATGATGATCGTGGCAGTAATAATCGGAATCGTATCAACGCTTGCGATCCCAAGGTTTGTGCAGGTAATCCACAAATTGAAGCTGAAGAATGCCGGACGCGATATGATCTCTTCCTTGAGATTAGCCCGGTCAAACGCGGTTTCGCAGAGATGCCAGTTTGGCGTTTATTTCAATTTGAACGAAAGCGAGTACGTCCTTTTCAAGGACCTGGCAAATCTTGGGTCTTTCACCTACGATGCCGGATCAGATTCTGAAGCGGTAACCAGAATTCTGCCCACAAAAGTGAATTTTGGGTACACCAACTTTCCCAATTTTGCGGTTGTCTTCAAACCGGATGGATCGGCTTCCAGCAGCGGCCTGGTGGAACTATACTGCTACGAAGACTACTCTGGCTCTTACACCGTGGACGTATTAGGTAGTACCGGCAGGGTAAAACTAATTTCAGGATACGTCGGTCAGTACGATGGTGGGGGTTAGGATAACAAACCAGGTATCACAGACTGTTCAAGAAAGAACTTAATTCCGCAGCTTATCGGAGCATTCCCAAGAGATACTTCTTTAGTATGGAAAAGGAAAGAAACCTCGTCAGGAAGTGAGCAGAAACCACCATCATCCCCAAAAAGGCCGGGAATGCAGGTTCCCCATCATCAATTAGACGTCAATGGTCAAGCCATCATAGGCTATCAGTAGATTATCGAAGTCGAGCTCCCGACCCTTCTTTAAAATAGCTTCCTCTTTCCCCTCCAGCTCAGGAGGGACATGAGTCAAAACTGCAGATTTGACCTTGCTCTCGGTGATGAGGCTCAGCAGTTTCTCCAAGTTCGGGTGCATGCATTCGGTGATCAAGAGATCGGCATCAAAGACGATGCGGGCAAGATCGTCGGATGACTCTACGTCTCCGGAATAGACGATCTTTTTCCCATCCACCTTTACCACAAAACAAAAGCTCTGCATCTGGTTAGGGTAACCATATTCTCTTATCAACTCTTCGTTTCCTGAAAGGTGCCTGTTCAGATAGGCATTGACGTCAATCTCTTCGTCTCTAAACACGAAGCCAGGTTTTATCGGCTGGAGATTCAGTCCTAAAGAGAGTTTTTCCTCAAAGAGGTATAAAGTCCGAAGGAAGTTCTCCACCCCCTCTTGAGCCTCTCCGGGCAGGTGGATATTCAAAGGCGTCCTTCTTCGGGCCAGGTGCATCATCTGGATGAGAAGAAAAAGCCCTCCCAAATGATCAATGTGGCTGTGAGTGATAAAAACGTGATTGATTTGCTGAAATGATATTTCGTATCTCAAAAGCGAAAAACTGACCCCCTCCCCCACATCGAAAAGGTACTTCTCGTTTTCGGTTTCGAGCCCCGCCTTTGGCGGGATTTCCAACAAAAACGAAGAACAAAAGCGGGATGGAGAAGGCATGCCAGAGGAAGAGCCCAGGATGATGATGCGTGGTCTGCCCATGGTATTCCGTCCCTTTGCAAGCTGGAATGAAATCTCACCTCCCGCAAGATGCAGGAACCTTGTAATATTCCACCGTTTTCGCTATTCCTTGCTCCAAGCTATATCGTGCCTTCCACTTCAGAAGTCTCTTTGCTTTGGAACACTCCAAGACGCTTCTTTGTTGCTCTCCCAACTTTGTCGACCCGTGAAGCTCTTTCTGTTTAGAGCCAGTTTCCTTTTTCAATATCCTGAAGATCTGATTTATGTCTGTTTCTATGCCGGTCCCGATGTTGAAGAAATCGCTTTTGGGATATTCCAAAGCCAAGGCATTGGATTCGACCACATCCTCCACAAAGACGAAGTCGCGGGTTTGCTTTCCGTCTCCGTTGATGACCGCTTTCGTGTCACCTAACAGCCTTTCGGTAAAGATTGCCACCACCCCTGCCTCTCCAAAAGGATTCTGCCTCGGCCCGTACACGTTGGCATAGCGAAGGACCACATAACTTATCCCATACGTTTCCTTATAGAAATGAAGGTATTTCTCGATGGTCAACTTGGCTACGCCATATGGCGAAAGCGGATTGGCCGGATGATCCTCGTCTGCCGGAAAATAGTCCTGTTCTCCGTAAATGGCTCCACCGGTTGAAGCAAAAATCACTTTCTTCACCTTGTGTTTGACGCACGAATTGAACAGATTTAAGGTTCCGATGATGTTCACTTCCGCATCGAAAATGGGATCTGAGGCTGACTTTCTGACGTCTATCTGAGCCGCATGATGGCACAGGACTTCAGGCTTTTCCGTCTCAAATATCTTATCTATCACTGCACTTCTGATGTCTACTTTGTAAAACTTCGCCTTTTTGTTCAGGTTGGCTTCGACTCCGGTGCTCAGGTTATCGATTACCGCCACTTTGTGCCCATCCTGGATAAACCTGTCCGCCACGTTCGATCCAATGAATCCTGCTCCTCCAGTCACCAAAATTCGGGCCATTTTCCCTCCTTTAGCAGGTTGGTTGATCTATTATAACATTCTATCTTCTAAAGTCAAGTCAATTGAACTCCCGCCTGCGACGGAGCCGCACTGCAGGTTTCTATTCAGTTCTAATCTTCAGATTCGACAGAGGGAACGGTTTTTTTGGAGGAAGCCAGAGTATTTATTAAGAGGGACGACTCCCCATTGCTTCGCCAGACTTACAGACGAAGACATGATCCGTCACGTAAACGAGCATTTACGTGTTCTCACTCAAACAAAAGCGCTGCGACCGCCAGGAAGATCAGACCGGATATTAAGCCGGTTCGTATCTGGTCCACAGCAGAAGGACTTGCATTTTCTATCTTCTTCAAACTCCTTCCTACTTCCGCTGGCCGGGTTATTTCAACAACGGGCAGTTTAGATTTGTACCCGAGAAAAGGTAATTTATCTCTGCCGTGATGTCTGCCACGTCAACCGTGCCGTCGCCGTTGTGATCAACAGCTGCCGGCGGACAAGGAAGTGAGTAACCCAGAAAGACGTAATTGATTTTGCATATTACGTCAGCCACGTCAGTTGTCCCGTCCTGGTTGCAGTCGCCGCACACCAGCGCTCCCGACTCATAAATCGTTAACAAGGTGTCAACAGAAACCGCGGTCAACGTGTCCGCATTCCCGGAGGGCCAGTAGATCTCCAGCGTGTCGGCTTGCGTTACAGAGCCTAATCCAAACTCAGCGGTCAAGGAGTTCTGCGACATATAACCCGAGCCACCGGAAATCTCACGTATCTGGGACAAGCTACCCGAGACAACCCGCACGCGTGCACCGATGGCTGATTTGTTGGACGCACTTCCCACCAAGTTGACGTGAAGCCAGTGCTTTGTAGAACCTATCTGGTTTAAGAACAACTTGTTGGAACCGGAGAAGTTGCCTACATACAGATCGAGATCGCCATCTTTGTCGAAGTCTCCCAAAGCTGATCCGCTCCACATTCCCGAATCTGATAAGGCTCCGGAAGTTGCGTCTACAAAGCTCCCACCGCCATCGTTACGCAAAAGCCTGTTTGGACCCAAAGTTGCACCATCACCTTTGGCCAAGAATAGATCTAAGTCGCCGTCGTTGTCGTAGTCTCCCCAAACCGCGCCTTTCACGTTTCCTCCATCCGCCAAGGGTCCACTGGTAACATCCACAAAGACCCCCCCACCATCGTTGCGCAGAAGCTTGTTCCCGGTGTATTGGTTGGCGAAGTAAAGGTCCAGATCACCATCATTGTCGTAATCCCCCCAATCCACCCCTTTACCCTTTTGTGCATCCCCCAAAGGTCCACTGGTAACATCCACAAATGTCAAGGCACCATCGTTTCGGAGAAGCTTGTTGGCAGTGCCCCAGTTCACGATATAGATGTCGAGATCGCCGTCATTGTCATAATCCCCGCAAGCCACAGTCCAACTACTTCCCGTATCTCCCAAAGGGCCGCTTGTGGCATCGACGAAGCTTCCCCCCCCATCGTTTCGGAAAAGCTTATTGGCAACACCATCGTTAGCCAAATAAAGGTCGATATCGCCGTCGTTATCGAAATCCCCCCAAGCTACACCCCCACCACATGCCGGGTCCCCTAAGGGTCCACTGGTTGCGTCAACGAACACCCCCCCACCGTCGTTTCGGAAAAGCTTGTTGGCAGTTGCGCAGTTGGTTGAGTATAGATCCAGATCGCCATCATTATCATAGTCTCCCCAAGCCACGCCTAAGCCGCCATCTGAATTGCCCAAAGGTCCGCTGGTGGCGTCAACAAAAACTCCACCCCCCTCATTCCTGAAAAGCTCGTTGGGATACCAACTGTGCGTCAAATATACATCGAGGTCACCGTCTCCATCATAGTCGCCCCAGGCAACGCCTGCGCTGTAGGTTGAATCTTCTCCCAAGGGGCTATAGGTAAGATCGACCCACTCGGCGTTAAATGCCGTGAACGCAGCCTGCAGGTCCGGTCTGGGACCAATCTTCGCTGTTCCAGGTGAGACCTGAGGAGTGCCTGTGTTTATCAAAACAGTCCGGACATAGGATGGAGATGGCAGAGTAGCGGAGATGTTCGCCGTCCAGTACCCGACGCAGCAAGCCACCGCGCCCGCCACGACAGGTGAAGCACTCGAGGTTCCATCGAAGTGCTTTCTGTACCAATAATTATACCCTTCAGCGCTGTAAAGATTACCGTATCCTGTTGTGGTCACATTCTCGCCCCAGCCTTGGAGGTCAAAACGAGAACCGTAACTGGAGAAGGAAAGTTTTTCGAGATCTCCTTGAGGCCAAGTGCCTCCGGGGTATGCCCCTCCCGCCCCGACGATGATGGCACCAGAATTCCCGTACCAGGTGAGATAATTCGTGTTCACGTAGCCGTTCCCACCTGCCTCAACCACATGAATTCCGTTCGCAATGGCATTTCCAATGGCCGCATAGACTCCGTTGAATGACTGAGGATTTGGGGAATAGTCCAGCCACCACTCGATGGGAATGTAGTCGGTGCCCAGATAGGTGTATGGCCATTGTTGTTCCAAAAGGATCACGTCACCCGCAGAAAGGCTGTCAATCGCATAAGCCAGCGCACCAGGAACGTTCCAGGTGGTAGCGTTAGGATACACGGTGCCACAGGTTTTCAAAGAAGACCCATAACAAATCCCTGTGGTGCCCCAGCCATTGTTGTCTGAAACCAGCTCGCCGATGGCGGCAGTGCCGTGGTTGGTATCTGCGTTGACCGGATAGAATATCGGGTTCGGATTGATTTGAGAGCCAACCGCCTTGGTGAGATCGGC
This sequence comes from uncultured Ignavibacteria bacterium, assembly GCA_964588305.1. Taxonomy (GTDB): domain Bacteria; phylum Zixibacteria; class MSB-5A5; order MSB-5A5; family SM1-73; genus SM1-73. The sequence goes on along the minus strand of CAZPOP010000016.1, from coordinate 62,265 downwards.
GTGGTTGTAATTCCAGCCGTATTCCAGATCACAAACGATCACGCCTGTCCCGTCTCCCCCGGTTTGGGTCCAGGCATAATCAGCGTCGATGCCCACGGGAGTGGAACTTGCCGAGCGCAAATAACCCTGACACGTGTCGCCGACGCAGGAAGCGTAGTCAGGAGGGGTAGGAAGAGCCGGGGGTTTCGGCACAGGTCGGGCAAGAATAATGCCGGGCAATGCTTCCAACTCCGCGCTCACCGCCCAGACGTCGTGTCCCTTGGGAATATGCAGGCGATAGATATTGTTCAAATTGTAGACAGGTTTGCCGGTATTCGCCTCTCCGCGAGACTGGATTTCGTCCAGCCGCTCCTCAGGGACGTCACAGATTCGGTACCATTCGAAGCCGGCGAGCTGCTGCAGAACTGGGTCCAGGCCACCCAGAGCGTCACTTTCTAAGTCGACCAGGGTCCCGTTCAGAAGGCGCACTCTCGAATCCCAGGCGAACATCACCTCGATCAAATCTTCCTCGGAGGCGTAAGGCGGGCTGGTTTGACTTTGCATCAGAGGGGCTTGGCTCTGATCCGGCCTGGCTTCGGCTTGGGCCAGAGCGGTCGTCACTCCCAGGAATAGAACCATGATGCATGCCAAAACACAAAGTTTTCGGGACGGCATATCGAACTCTCCTTTCCTTGATTAGGAATTATGAAGAGACATTTCTCCGGTGGTTTTCCTCAAGCATATAGGTTATGTGTCGTCAGAAACCCCTTCCTCTATTAGTTTACAAAAAAAATCAGAAATGTCAAGCTTTTTTCACATCTTCTGCCCTCCCGCTAATTCCGCAGTAATCCACCGTTAGCCTAAAACATGCCAAAATTTGTCTATCCAAATTTTCTTTTTGTCTCTTGCGTCTATTCTCGAAATCCATATAATTAGGAGAGCTTTTTGATATGGTATTCTATGTCAAATAGAAACGCGACAGAAGAAAAGATCACTTTTGCCCGCAACCTGGGCGCATTTGACGCCACCATGATGGGTGTGGGTGCTCTCATCGGCGCCGGTATCTTTGTTTTAACCGGCATCGCGGCAGGCGTGGCGGGTCCTGCGTCCATCTTAGCTTTTGCACTCAACGGCGTGGTCACACTTTTTACCGCGTTGAGCTATGCTGAATTGGCATCTGCCGTGCCCGAAGCCGGTGGCGGGTATTCTTTCGTGAGGAAGGCATTCCCCGAGCCGTGGGCTTTTACCGCCGGATGGATGGCGTGGTTTGCCCGCATCGTTGCCTGCAGTCTATACGCTTTGGGATTTGCTTCCTACTTCTGGGAGTTCGTCAATATGTACGCCCATCCGGTTTATGATCTGGTTGTAGGAAACATAGGCTATGATTTTTCTCTAAGTCTTTTGACCGTTTTCGGGGGACTCTTATTCATAGGTTTGAACTACAGAGGGTCATCTGCCAGCGCAAAGACCGAGAACGTCATAACCTTAGGCAAGATCTTTATCCTCTTGGTATTCGTGCTATTCGGACTCAAACAGATATTCAATTTCCCCCATGAGGCGGTAACCCATTTCAAGCCGTTTTTTCCCAAAGGATTCGGCGGCGTCCTGACTGCCATGGGTCTGACCTTTATCGCCTTCGAAGGATACGACATAATAACCACCGTCTCCGAAGAGGTAAAGAATCCCGAGAAGAACATCCCCAAAGCCATCTTCACCGCTCTGGGAATAGTCATCCCGCTGTATCTTCTTATCCTTCTGGTTTCCCTGGGCGCCGTGAAAGTCGAGGGGATGTCATCCTGGCAGTTTCTGGGGGAACATAAGGAGGTCGCCATAATCAAGGCGGCTGAGAATTTCATGCCCGTATTTGGTGTGGCGCTTATCGTCTTCGGCGGAATATTATCCACCATGTCGGCTCTGAATGCCACGGTCTGGGCATCTTCCAGGGTGTCTTTCGCCATGTCCCGGGATAAGCTCTTACCGGAAAAGCTTGCCACCATCCATCCCAAAAGGAGGACTCCACATATAGCAGTCATAGTAAGTGGGATCATCTTCTTGTCTACGGCAGTCTTGCTGCCCATCGAGGTGGTGGGCTCAGGTGCAAGTCTGATGTTTTTGTTGACGTTTTCCCTCGTGAATTTGTCGGTCATCGCTTTGCGAAGGAAAAGACCGGATATAAAGAGGCGATTCAGGATTCCCCTCTATCCGATTCCTCCGATATTGGGCGTGTTTTGTTGTCTGTTTTTGGCCATCTTCCAGTACAAGTTCAAACCTCTGGCCTGGTATGTCAGCCTTGCCTGGATATTTATCGGGCTTTTCGTCTATTTTGCCTATTTTCAGAAAAAGACGGAGGACCAAAAGCCCAAGGTCCTGGATGCGGATAGAAAACCCAAAGCTGAAGAGAAACCGAAGAAAGAGTTCAGGATTCTGGTTCCTTTGCACAATCCTGATAATGTGGAAAAACTTCTGAGTTTCGCCGTCCCGCTGGCGAAAAAATACGATGGGGACATAGTGGCTCTGGTGGTGGTGGACGTTCCATTTCAGCTGCCTATTCACGAAGGCATGAGGTTTGTCCATCACAAAAGACCGTTGCTTAAGGCTGCCACCGAATACGGCAAGAAGAGGGGCATCGAGATTCAATCTGACATCAAGGTTGCGCATCGGGTGGCAGATGGTATCATGGCCTCAGTTGAGGAAGAGAAGGCATCCCTCCTTCTTATGGGATGGAAGGGTTTCACCAACACTAAGGACAAAATCTTTGGCGAGGTGGCAGACCAGGTGATAAGGCATGCACCCTGCGATCTGATAGTCCTGAAACTGACAAAATATCCTATTAAGAGCATACTTGTGCCCAGTGCTGGCGGGCCCAATGCCCTGTTGGCTACCCAGTATGCCGGAGCATTGAGCGAAGACTTCGACGCTGAATTGACCTCCGCTTTTGTTATTCCCAAGAAGTCATCCGAGGACGACAGGAAGAGCGCCTGGGAATGCGTGGACAAGACTCTCGAGAACAAAGAATTCGAAAAAGAGGTCAAAAAGAAATTGATAGAATCGGCCTCGGTGCCTGCCGGACTCATTCGTGAAGGAAAGAACTACGATCTTATCATGATCGGGGCCACCAAAGAGGGATTCTTCAAACGAATGTTCTTAGGCGAGATTCCGGAGAGATTGGCAAGGCATTCGTCATCTTCGGTTATGGTGGTGAAGAAATATGAAGGGGCAGTAAAGTCGTGGATAAAGAAGCTTTTCGGTTAAAGGATATACCCAGTCTGGCAAGCAGACCGGGCCACCCCGCAGAGAAGTTGGACCAGGTTCTTAAAGAAGGCAAAGGAAATCATGTGTAGGGACAGGGCTCGTCCCTGTCCTTAGCCTGAAGCGGACAGCCACAAGGGCTGTCCCTACAACCTCGTAATGGGATATACCCGGTCTGGCGAGCAGACCGGGCCACGCAGCCAGGATCATTCCATGCGGGATAGGCAACATATTTGTAACTTCGAGAGGACCCTATCCGTATAATCTTGTGAGTCAAACAAAAACAGGGAGGGATATTATGGAAAAAGAGACTAGCTCTAAGGGGACCTCACCTCTCACCTGGGTCATAATTGGCATACTGGTATTGGGAGCTGGCACACTTATATCTTGGCTTATAATTATGATGTTCTTCAAATAAAGCAGATTTGTTTGTCGGATATACCCGGTCTGGCGAGCAGACCGGAAATTCCCCCTCACCCTAACCCTCTCCCCTTGGGGAGAGGGAGCTTTTTACTGGGATATACCCGGTCTGGCAACAAGACCGGCCCAACCAGCCAACGCCAACATATCTGAAAGAAATTCAAAAGCTATTACGATTAAACTCTGGAGTGTAAAGCTTCAGCTTTACCTTGCTACCCGGCCGGGTGGGGTTGGTGAGGTTGGTGACCTTGGAGAGCTTCGTTTTGATTTTTTTTTGTTCTTCACCAATCATAAGAAATCGATTTTCGAAACTCGTTTTCACTTTCTTCCCTACGGTTCTCTCTCAATAACACGTGACCTATCTTTTTCACCACAAAAGTTGTGGTAAAAGTGCTCAGATTCATTTGTCAAGTGCGCAGGGGCGCTGACTTACGGACTGAATTGTTAACCCCTTTTGTCCCCCTTAACAAGTGGACGGGATGAATTTGTCCCCCTGACAAGGGGGATATAGGGGGTTGGAGAACCAACACGATTCATTTGTCCGGTGCGCAGGGCGCCCGACATAGGAAGTAAGAAATCACTTAAATAAGACTTGACTTTTCAGACGCGAGGGCGTATAATCTTGAGGAAAGAACATGTACACAGAGAGCTTATGATAGGGGAAAGTAATCTTTGGCCTTTTATATAAGGCCCCTAGTAACCCTATCAACGACGCAGGGATGAGCCATTTGCGCCCAGAGCCTAATTCTTTCGAGGAAGACAGTGAAAACACTTGAGTGCACAATCTTCAACGTAGAACACGGGTTTTGTTCGTTCATCAAATCACCCAATGACTACGGGCTACTAATAGATTGTGGGAGCAGGGAGTACTTTTCACCGGTAAAATGGGTGAGGGGTAACTATAATATTGGAAAAAACAATATCCAGTATTTCCACCGGCGGAGAATAGCTACTTTGATCATTTCCCATTTGCATATGGATCACTTTGATGATATCGGCAGTTTAGTGGGGGATGAAGAGCCGGCGCGTCTCCTTCGAGACAAGAAAACCCTGCCGACGATCGACACAAAAATCGAGAAAGAAAAAGACGAAAGGAACAAAACCATACTGACGAAATTTAAGAAATTCCAAGCTAAATATACGGAAGACCCGGAAGACGATATCGATTGGGGCTTCGAATTTCATCAGCGTTCCCAGATAAGCTACAAAGATGCTGAGGACGTCTCAGCTGCAACGGACAATCTCATAAATAATAGAAGTTACATAGTTGCCATCCAATTTGCTGGGAAGAAGATTCTATTCCCCGGAGATATGGAGCTTAAAGGTTGGGAAAAAGCTTTTGGCTACGAAACAGTCAAAAAAGTTCTGAAAAATACGAATTTCTTTGTTGCATCCCATCACGGTCACAAAAGTGGATTTGCTACCGAAATCCTTGACCATACTGGGATACCCGATCTCTATATCGTGTCTGCAAGAAGTGGCGATGAGGCCATTGATACGTCTTATTCTAAGCTCGAGTTATCAAATGGGTATCTGGTCGATGGCGATAAGGATTTGTCAAGGATGATTTCAACCAGGGACAGAGACAATTCAATCAGAATCACAATAGATGAGTCAGGGAAAACCTCAATATCAATAGTCGACACGCCCGATAATCTGGATGAACACCAGAAGAAGATATTAGCGAGACGTACGAGGAGAGTTCTTAAGAGTTGGGGATATTAGACACATGCAGCTATACGACAAATATTCATTTAAGGCAATCTACCTGCCAACAATTGTTGTGTTGTCTTCACCCATAATCAACATCTATGCTTTGGTTGCCCTCACTTCGATAAATACAGATCAAATACCGTTCTCAATAACGAGGTCGCCGAAGATTATTGCGTCAATGGTTCCTATGTTGCTCTACCTTGTCGCCGCCACGCTGGTAAGAACAAGCGGAAGAAAAAAGCAAGAAAAGCTCTTGAGGCAATGGGATGGATTTCCCTCGACAAGATTCTTACGTCATAGCGACAAGAGATTTTCGGAGGAGATGAAAGCGAATTTGAGGGATGTCGTGAAGCAGGTGCTTAACATAAATTTACTAAGGCTAGAGGAAGAAAGAAAACAACCTCAAGAAGCGGACAGAAGAATTTCGGATGCATTTGCATTGGTTAAAGACTGGTTAAGAAAAAATGACAAGGAGGCCTTCTGGCAGAAGCACAATATCGATTACGGGTTCTATCGGAACCTTTGGGGAAGCAGTTGGCTCTGGATTAGTTTCAACGCTCTCTTTGTGACTGCCTCAGTTGTTCTGTACCGGGTCTATGGTTCTATCCCGTTTCTTTGTCTGTTGTTTTTGAATATCGCCATAACCGCTATCACATTGGCACTGGTCGTGTTGTATCTCCCAAAATCAATCAAATTCAGTGCTGAGCAGTATGCTGAATCTGCGTGGTCAGCTTTCTACAATCTAAACCAGCGATCGGAATCCCTATAAAAAATATATTGCAGCGGTCACCAGTGTTCCTGTCGGACGAGAGAAGAAACGCCCGAGACCCTTCGAGCATGCTCAGGGCAAACGAAGCTCGGGCGCTACATTTAAAGCTCCCCCTGACTCGGTAAGCCGCACACCCTCAACGCGAGCCGCCTTCTTCTCCGAGTGAAGCGTCCGACATTCCTGTCCGCCGGATCCAAGGGATCGGACGAGAGAATAAACGCCCGAGACCCTTCAAGCATGCTCAGGGCAAACGAAGCTCGGGCGCTACATTAAGAAGGAAGATGAGATGCGGCTTGTCTGACACCATTTAACTTGTGCACTCCAAAGCCGTTTTTAGCCATTTGGGCCAGTTGTCCGTTTTTCCGAAGTTCGTTAATTACTTTGCCCAGGGTTTTGGCTCTTTCCAGGGAATCCAGAGGGTAAGCTACTTTTTGTCTTTGGGCGAATTCGAAATTCGAAGAAGCGAAAGTGCCAATCAAAGGAAACAGGACGAACATTGGGAGTCCCAAGCCAACTGCCCAGTTGGTGCGTTCATGCGAAGCCGCAACAAACGCATCTATCTGCGGCAATAGCTCCACTGCTCTTTCAGTTTCGGCTTGCCTGGTCTCTCTGGTAACGAGCAAAACGTTACCGTCTTTTTCTTTTCCTGAAGCCTCTCCCCTATCCTTCCCGCCTCCGGTGGTTCGACTTTGCTCACCACCCTGAGCTTGTCGAAGGGCGGGATTTTCAAGCACAACCTCAAGCCCCCATTTTGTCAATCGTTTCTTGAACAACTCGAATTTCTTTGGGCAGGTGCCGGTGAAGATTATCGCGCGCATTCCTTGCTCGACAACTGATTTTGCTCCCCAGAGTATCTTCTTCATGTGTTCTTTGGGATAGGCCCCTGAGGTAAAAAAGCCAATGGTCAATGGCTTATCCGACTCAATCCTTCTCAATCTGGCTTGAAATGATTCTTGTGCTCTATCAACAAGCCCTGGCTCGATCATCAATCCGGTGACTGCGATACTTTCAGGGTCAGCGCCAGAAGAGATCAATCTGTCTTTGGTCTCTTCCAAAGGGACAAAGATTTTCTTTACTCCCGCAACGGCACATTCAGGGGGCGCGGCGATCTCGCCATGAACATACCAGGTACGGCATATGTTCTTCAAAATCCTTGCCACCACCGGATGCGCCACCAGGCAGATGCCCCTGAAATCCTGATATTTCTCTCTCAGGTCGCGTCCTAAGAGTTTTATGAGGGAAGAATCGGAGGAGACATCCGTCCGGCTTGATCTCAGCCAATTATAAAGCCTGGTTCTGATGCCACCCTTTCCGCCAATAAAATAGAGTTTTTCGACGAGCTTCCAGGCTAAGAGGGAAAGACCATCGCTTTCCTCAAAGACGGTGCGACAGAGTACCTTCTGCCCCTTCTTCTGTAACGTCTCAAGCAGGCTGTCAAGATAGCTGGGGTGTCCCCTGCCGATGTTCGTGTAGATTGCGATTAGTTGGCGATTGCTGGGAGGGCTTTTGGCAGATCGATCCATATTATTCCGGCCAAGATGCTGATAACGAATGCTACGGAGAGAATGTTAGGAAAAAGAAGGTGTATGTCAAGATGATTTTCGGAAAGGCACGAAGGAACCTCTATCTCATGCTCATGAGAATCCCGGTGGACAGAAGAAAGATGATGAGAAAAGGCCCCCAAACGTGGCTATCAACTCTCTCCAGAAGCGCGATAAGATTCTCCATTGTCCATACAGTCAAGTGGAAAAGGGGGTTTTGTCAAGGAATAGAACAGGAGCTCACATCTTCAAGAAGCAAGTGAGAAGTTCAACACGGAGCTATCGAGATCGTGGAATCGGCAAAACCACCGGCGTGAAATCATGTTTGAATTCTGTATTAAGGGCCAGGTCTTGAAGGAAATAAGGAAGGATGATGAATTTTCAGTCTCTGTCCCTTCGAAAAACGGTTGAAATTTGGGGTTTTGGTGTTATATTTATTGTTGTATCCAAGAACTGCAGAGAATTCCGTATATGGAGGACTATTTGACACCGCAGTCCATGATTGGCGATCGTTATCAGATAGTAGAAGAAATCGGCTCGGGCGGAATCGGGAAGGTTTTCAAGGCGACTGATCTTTTCAAGGGGAGCACCGTCGCCATGAAGATGCTTTCAAACGAGGAGGCGGATCATGCAGAGAGACTCAAGAAGGAATTCCTTCTTTTAAGAAAGCTGAATCATCCCAACATAGTGAAAGTGTATGATTTTGGCTACGACAATGCGGGCAAACCCTACTTCACCATGGAGTATATCGAGGGTAAGGATTGGAAGACATCTTTTCAACCACAGGACTGGCCCCAATTCTGGTATCTAACCTTTCGAATCTGTAGCACCTTAGATTTCCTCCATTCGAAAAGAATCATTCACGGAGATATCAAGCCATCCAATATACTGATCACCGACTCTGCCGACGGTCGACCCACTCCTAAATTCACCGATTTTGGCTTTGCGGAATTGGAAAAGGTAAACGAATCCGCCTGGTGGAAAGGCACGCTTTCCTATCTAGCTCCTGAGATCATCAGAGGCGAGAGATACACTCATCAGGCAGACCTGTACTCGTTAGGTGTCTTGATCTACGAGACCTTATTCGGCCGGAGACCTTTTGAGGAAGAACAGCTGAGCGATCTGGCGCAAAGCCACCTGGAAAAGGACGTGGTGATTCCTGAAGAGCCTTCGGTTCCCGCAAACTTGAAAAAGCTAGTCTTAAGGCTGTTGGAGAAAGATCCAATCGACCGCTATTTTTCGGCAAGGGAAGTTCTGAGCGACGTAGAAAAACTCTCTGGGCTGGAGGCTGATGAATCGAAGACCTCCTTGGCAAGAAGTCTGATCTCGTCAGGTGATTTCGTTGGACGAGAGAAAGAGTTCTCTATTCTGAAAGAGGCTCTCCATCAGACCTCGACAGGCAAAGGCGGGTTAGTTCTTCTGTCAGGGGAACCAGGAATCGGGAAGACAAGACTCTTAGAGGAGTTCTCAACCTGGGCTAAAGTCGAAGGTTCTTCGGTGATTGGGGCTTCGCTCGGCGAGCGCGAATCTGCGGAGGCTTTCAAGAAGTATATCCCTCATGTTCTGGACAGCATTTCAAAACCATCAGTTTTGATGCTCGAGCATCTTGAATTTGCAGATCAACCCACCTTCAAGTTCCTTTGCGATCTAATCGATCAGACGCAAGACAAAAAGATCCTGGTTTGTATAACTGTGACCAATGAATTCGGCGCTTCCGAGAGCGACAAAAGGGCATCCGCAATTGAGGAAGAAATCAGATCGACCTACCGGGACAGGGTTACCCCAATTAGGTTGGAGAAATTGACAGAATCCGAAGAAAGTAGATTACTTCGCTCGATGTTTGCGTGGAAGGAAAAGGAAGAACAGATAGCCGCAGCTGTCCATAAAAAAACCCGGGGCCATCCTCTCCTCATCAGACAGTTGGCGGAGTCATTGGTCGATCATAAGAACATTCACAGGCAAGATGACAAGTGGGTGGTGGACCCAGATCAGATTGAAACGGTCGCCGCCCCGCCCGAATGGGTGGAGAAGATCGCCTTTCGTATTGATCGTCTGAACCAGGATGAATTGGGCCTGCTCCGTATTGCCTCGGTCTTAGGTCTGGAGTTTCAAGTCGATGTGCTGCGTGAGGTGTCGGGGCTTGATGCTGAGAACTTCGGAAAATATATGGAAGCCATCCTCGCACAGCGAATCCTGGCGCTCTCAACCTCCTGCCCGGCCGAAGACAACGTTTGTTTTATCGACGGCTTCAGCCGTGATTTCATATATGACCAGATTGACTCGAACCAGAGAAAAAGTCTTCACCAAAGGGTCGGCGACTATCTCGAACAGAAATATTCTAATGCCATTGAGAGTCATTCTGACCAGTTAGCCGATCACTTTTATCGGGCTGATGATGACGAGCGTGCGGTAAGGTATGCTCTCTTGACTGCTCAAAGGATGGAGAGCCTGCAAAAGAGAAATCAAGCCATAAAACACTACCTGCGTGTTCTGGAGCTCTGCGACAAACCTGGCCTCTCGCCAGCGAAATCCAGAGAAGAAATCCTGGAGAGTTTGGCGGACCAATACGAGGCTGACGGCTCTTACGAGAAAAGCCTGAGCTGTTACCGAGAGGCTTTGGGATTGGGGAAAGACCAAAACCCAAGTGATCGGAACGCCAGCCAGATTTGCAGAAAAATGGCACGAATTTACAGAAAAACAAGTGGGCACCAGAAGGCCATAGAACTACTCAATCAGGCCTTAGGGCTGCTTGACGTTGAAAACTCGCCCCAAGAATATGCTTCCACGCTGATCGACCTGGCCCGGGATCATAGGATCAGAGGTGAGTATGACAAGGCGATCCACTATTCAGAGAGGGCGATTTCCGCGCTCAAAGATCGACCGCTCTCAGAAGAGATGGGCAATGCTCTCAACTGCATGGGAAGCGTCTATTGGTCACTGGGGGACTATGCTCTGGCTTTCGACTACCTGTCAAGAAGCCTTAGTGTTCTCCAGGGGCTTGGAAAAACCCAGGATGAGGCTAAGTGTTACGTCGCCCTGGGCTTGGTCCTGAAAAACCAGGGACTTCCGGACCAAGCCTTAGAGTATTCCGAAAAGGCGCTTGCGATCATGGAATCGTTTCATAACCCGTACACGCTGTCCGTATTGCAGAACAATTTGGCGCTGATCTATATCGACCTGAATTGCTGGGACAAGGCTTTGGACTCCCTTTCCAGAAGCGTGGAACTTAAGAAACAGGTTTCCGATTCGAAGGGGCTGGCTCTCTCCTACAACAACATTGGGCTCACTCATCTAAGGAAGGGTCTGTTCGACAAATCCGCAGAGCACCTTACTGCTGCTCTCCAGTTGTTTCAGGGAATTCGGGACAGAAGCGGCGTGGCTTTGGTCTATTATAACCTGGCAGACTTGCATCGGTGCAAGGAAGACTGGAAAGAGGCTTCGCATTACCTGGAAAAAAGTCGGAGAATAGCCGAAGAGCTTGGCGAAGAAGGTAGGATCGCCGATTGTTTGCTTCTCTTGGGGAAAATCGCTACGGAACAATCTAACTTTGATTCAGCCTTGCGAAATTTGAATCGGGCGGCGGAATTGTTCTCGAAAGGCAAGAATGCATTTGGACATGCCGAGGCTCAACTTGTCCTGGGAGACTTGGCCATGCGCACAGGAAACCCAAAGCTAGGGGAAGATCATCTGAATCGAATCAGGACGCTGAAGGAAACTCTCCATAACAAATGGTTTCAGGGAAGATTTGGGAGGGTCTGCGCCCGTCTGCTGAAGGCCCAAGGAGAAAAGATGGCTTGTTTGGAGCACCTTCAGGAAAATGCCAGAATTTTTAAGGAATTGGGCGCGAGACATGAACTGGGTAAAACATATCTTGAAATCGGAAAAATCAAACTGGATGAGGGCAGGCTGAAGGAAGGAAGGGCTTTTTTGCAGGAGGCTTTGAGTATTTTCACAAAGTCACAAATTGCCGGGAAGAGAAAGGAGGTGGAGGATTTGTTGGACCAGACGAAGGAGATGCGACACGTGGAGAGAGAGAGAATCCAGACCTTTTATAAGCTGGCCGAATTGCTGAACAGCATCTGGGATACAGACGAGTTGTTATCAAAAGCCCTGGAATTGGTCATAGAACTTTTGAATGCGGAACGAGGGGCTATCATTCTCTATTCTGAAAGAGATAAGACCTTCGAACTAAAGATCTCTCAAGGAATCGAACCTGAGACTTCCCAGGATGCTATCGTCATAAGCCGACGGGTTCTGAGGGACGTGATCGAAAGTGACTCACCCTTGATCGTGGAGAACGCGACCAGCGATCCAGAATTTGCCAAAAGCAGAAGTGTGATTATGCATAACATTCTTTCCATCCTTTGTGTTCCCCTGAAAACCAAAGATCGGCTTATCGGAACCGTGTACTTGGATCATCGCAGTCTTCCCGCAGTGTTCTCCTCGGACGATATTGATTTTCTGAAGGCCTTTGCCAGTTTGATCGCCACCGCTATCGAAAAAAGCGAACTCTATGTTAAGGCAAATGAGGAGATATTTCAACTGAAAGGGGTCCTGCAGAAATCTTACCAATATCCCCACATTATCGGAAAGGGTCCGAAAATGCAGGAGATTTTCAACGTGGTGGAGAAGGTGGCTAATTCCAAAACCAGCGTTCTAATTTGTGGTGAAAACGGCAGCGGCAAGGAGCTAATTGCACATCTGATCCATACCAGAAGTCAGAGACAAAAAGGGCCGTTCATAAGAGTGAACTGTGCTGCCTTGCCGGAAACCCTGTTAGAAAGTGAGTTGTTCGGAATCGAGGAAAAAACAGCCACCGGAGTCGGGTTCAGAAAAGGTAAGTTCGAGTTGGCGGATGGCGGAACGATCTTTTTGGATGAAATAGGAGACATGAGCCTATCTGTTCAGGCCAAAGTGCTGAGGGTTCTGCAAGAAAAAGAGTTTGAGAGAGTAGGTGGCCAGAGCCCGATCAAGGTGGACATCAGAATAATCTCGGCAACCAACATGGATTTGCAAAGACAGATTGAGGAAGTCAAGTTCAGAAAGGATTTATATTTCAGGCTCAATCCGATAGTCATAACCATTCCTCCGCTTCGCGAAAGGAAGGATGACCTTGTTGCTCTGGTACGCCATTTCTCAAAGAGATTCTCAGAGGAGAACAAGAAACCGGAGACCAAAATGACGAAGAAGATAATGACCGCGCTGCAGGATTATGGCTGGCCCGGTAATGTCAGAGAGCTGGAACATCTTATTGAAAGCGCAACCTTGCTCAGCGATAATGGAAAGTTTCCGCTGGAACTCCTGCCGGAAGAGGTTCAGATCGCGACGGAATTGGTCAGTCTGGACAGATACGGCAAGCTTCGAGACGTGTTAGACTGGGTCGAAAAGAAAAAGATCATTCAGGTTCTGGAGAAGAATAAGTGGAATCAGGTCAGGGCAGCTGACGAGTTGGGCTTGAATGAAACCACCTTGAGAAGGAGGATCAAAAAGTATAAGATCAAAAGAATCGTCCGAATCCCGTCGTCATAAATGACGATTGTTTTTATAATCTCCTCTTTATAAATAAGTTACACGATGCTTCCCAAAACCCTTTCTATGGGCCCTCCGGCAAAAATGACGCTGCCTGTAATCCTTTCTGGATAATACAGTTAATGATACGACACTGGAGGTTCGTCATTGCTGACGAGCTTTGATCTTGGTTATCCTAAAAACCCACACCCCCAGTCCTGCCATAACTCCTTTCCCTACATAAACTAAGAACATCTGCCATGTTTTAGGCATCCCACTTGCAATAACCCCCAACTTGGAAAGAGTCAAAGGGAACCTCAAAAACGGAGGATATCATGCTTTCCAAGTTCAATTCAATCGGGTTTATCAGCCTGATTCTTGCAGCTTTCTTGCTACTCTGCTGTTTCGCGGCCGGCACGGCCTATGCGGATGGAGGAGGAGGCCAGTGGCCTGATGACATTCCTCCACAGCCTACCGGCGGCGGAGACGATGGCGGCGGCGATGGAAGCTCGGTCATCGATACAATTATAACGATTCTGGAGTTCGTCCTGTGAAAGGTTTAGAAGGGAGGAAGAATGTCAGGGATGACAGATAGACCACCGGGAGTGCACACAGAGGAGAGTCGAGCTCTCCGATCTCCAGTGAACGTGGTGCTGGAAGGCGAAAGCGGCGTAGGCAAAGAGCATTTCGCCAGATTCATTCATCAGGAGAGAAACTGGGGAGGTGATTTCGTCGTTTATGATTGTGAGCGAACCGTTCAAGAACAAACACAGGTGGTCGACGAGCTCACTTCCCCGGTCTTCTTCGAAAAGGTTGCGCGCTTGGCGAGAATGGATACGTTTTTTATCAGAAGGCTTGACCTGTTGCAGGAACATCTGCTTGCCCGACTCTCGGATTCTTTCGAGGAGTTGGTCAAGCGGGGAACGCTTCCCAGAAATAAGCTCCTTGGCCTGGGAATGGTCGGCTCACGGCAAACAAACGCAGACAACAAGTTGCTGGGTCACATCCAACTCCGTAAACTCTTGAACAGCCTTTTCTGCCTGAAGATCAGGATTCTTCCACTGAGGGAAAGGAAAAAAGAGATCCCCCGGTTGATCGAGAGATTCATATCCCTCTTTAATGAAGAGCAGAACAGAAACGTTTTGGGAATCACACCTGATGCACTCGCACTTCTCTCACAGTATAAGTGGCCGGACAATGTGCGCGAGCTGCGGGCGGAGATCGAACGAGCCGCCACCTTGACCGGGGATCATGAGTCAATAGAACCGGGCGCGCTCTCCGGGAAAGTGACCACATCTGTATTGAGTGGGTGTTCATCTCGCTGAAAATGGGTAAAGCAGACCGATTGCTCTTAATTATAAATCTCTTGAGGTCCAGAAGAAATCTCACGGCTTCCGATCTGGCTTCGGAATGTGAGGTTTCCGAAAGGACTATCCATAGGGACATAAAAACCTTATCTGAGGGCAAAATGTCAATCTATAGCGATGACGGATACAAACTCCTTACCGCTGACTCTTTATCAACTCTAAACCTTACCCTTGACGAACTTCTGAGCCTGTACGTAGGATTAAACTCCGACCCCGTTCAGTCAGTCGACCACTTGAGCAAATCAGCCAAGCTGGCATTGTCGAAGCTTGAGTCTTCCATGCCCGAGACGATCAAAGCTACCTATCAAAAGGCCAAAAAACACGTCATGGTTCGGCCGGAGAGGAAGCGCTCGCATCAAGGTGTGGCTTTTATGTTCGGGCTCTTGAGTCAAGCCTCATGGCCGGAGAAAAAGATAAAGCTGCGGTATGCTTCTCCTGATTCCTCTGAGGTGATCGAACTCGTCGCTAAGGCCTTGCTCTACAAGAAAGGTGACTGGTATCTGGCGGGGCTGACCAAGAAGAAAATAAGATACTTCCGTCTGGATATGATAAAAGAGGTCAGTCTTCCTTAAGGTCACTTCTCCTTGTAGCAAGGAGGCCTGTTGTCGAAAACCGAGTTTGGTATTCGTCGTTTGTACCAATGAATAATAGAGACCTTATACGCGTTAGCTCGATTCATCTTCGTTCCTTCCAACTTTCGCTTGGGGTGAATTATATCCGCATATAATGCCCGTGGGATTCGTGGCTTACTCTGAGTTTTGCAGGTGAGAAGCTGATGGCTGAATGTCCTGACTGACAGAAACTGACAGTCCCCTGTTGCATGCTTTTCACTGGGAAGCGTGCTTCGGCTGTTAGCCAAACCCTGGCCAGGAATATTCTTTTGCCGCACCTGAAGAAGTCATCTCCTAACAAGCAAGCCCAGCATTGACCTGAGCAAGAGTTTTTTCTTACAAGCTTGAGAATCGTTGTTTTCCCATATCCGGATGCGACTCCGGATGATGCCGGCGCCCCACTCCTGCTCAAAAATTGGGCAGCAAAAAAGGAGCCGAACCATGAATTCCTTTCCTTTAGTACCGACATAACCGGCAGCGACCCAATTGGAGCACTACAAAGCTGGGGACGGCGCTGATAGACCGGTGTCCAAGGTGAAACCAGAGAAACATAAGCAGCGCCTCGACGAGATCTTGACGAACCGTGGGCTCATATCTGAGGCCCAAATAAGAGAAGCCCTATCGCGGCAAAAGGCGCACGGCGGAAGATTCGGTTCCCAGTTGCTGTGTCTGGGGTATATTGACGAACCCGGACTTGTAGGTGCACTCTCTATTCAACTCGGCTGCGAAGGAGTAGTGCTGGCCGATCTGAAAATCCCCGAAACGATCCTCGAAACCGTACCCAGGAAGGTTGCCCTTGCCCGTAAGGTGCTCCCATTCGAACAGGATTCTGAACAGGGTGTCCTCAAAATCGCCTGTGAAGACCCTACTGATCAGAACCTGATTGAAGAGCTCAAGTTCATCGCCTCCGGAAAAAAGGTAGAGCTGTTTGTGGCCGCTGAAGCGGCCCTTAATAGAGCCATTGCGAAGCACTATCTTGGGCGGGACCTTTCGTGGCACGACAGTCTGGCCCTTGAAATATCCGAAGCCCTTACCGAAGCCGGCAAGACACCGACCAAGGCCCAACCCCATCGGCCCCAAGATGCCAGGCCAGCTGTCCTGCTGGTCACCGATGAAAATGACACAGCACCTCTCCTGCAATTGCTGCTGGAAAAAGACAACTACAGGGTGATCATCACCGATTCAACTCAAGACGCGATCGATCTTTTAGGAAGTGAGAGATTCCACACGGTTTTTTTGAAAGACACCGTACTGGAAGACTGCAAAGATCTGGGCTCCAGGATACGCAGAATCTCCCCGAACACGGTGATACGTCACTACGAGATGATCTCCTCTCTCCTTTTGAACCAAGACACCAACTCTGTCGACGGCGATATGTACCTTGAGAATCTTGACCTCTTCACGTCGATTCTCTCCTGCAAGGCCAAGTTGACGACCAACCACAGCGGCCAAGTCGGATTGTATACAAACCAGCTTTGCCATAAACTCGGATTGTCAGACAAAGACCGACTGACCATCACCAATGCCGCATACGTTCACGATCTGGCCCGGTTTTATTACAGCAGCGATAAAGCCCAAGACAGCCTGTTGGTGATCCAGCTCACCATAAGATTACTGGAGTCTCTCAGCTACTCACCACGGGTGCTGCAAATGCTGCGCTCCATGTACATCAGTTTGCCCAAAGGGCACGCCGATGGCGTGCCAATCCACATACTGGGCGGCAACATCCTGACAATTGTCGACATTTTCTGCGACAGTATCCCGCGGAACGATCGGCTAACCATAGATAAGTTTGAAGATGTCAAGAAGAAGCTGCGCGACCTGCTGGGAAAGCTGTTTCTGGCCGAGGCGGTGGAGACATTCATCGAGATGATACAGGAAGAGATATTGCACGTGCGCACCGACCAGAAGGCCCTCCAAGTAATGATCTATGCGCAGGACTCGTCCTTCCGCCAAACCCTTGAGTTACGATTCAAAAACGAAGGATTCAGGGCCATCTCTCAAAGCTCACCCACAGCATTCATCGGGCTCTACAAACGAAGAGAACCTGACATGATAATCCTGGTGGTACCGGGTGAGCCCGAAGATGTAAAGTCATTCATCGGAAGACTCGCGGAAGGCGGTGTAAGTTTCGGGAATACCCCGGCCCTTCTTTTGACGGATTCCTCCCCCTCTCCCCTGTTCAGCCTGCTTGAGCGGGGCATCGAAGACATCATACCTCTGGACGATAACCTAAACTTATTGTTAAGCAAAATCCGCAAGCTGGAGATCAAGATATCCGCTCGGTGTAAAACAGCTGGAGAAATCGCCGATGGCTCTTCAATATCCCGGGGACGCATGGCGGAGATGAATCTGATCAAACTCCTTCAGATCCTGGGGCCATCTCGCAAGAATGTCAGGATAACGGTCCAGTCTAACCAACGGAACAAAGCCGCGCTTCTGCTGTACTTGAACCGCGGGCAGATAACCTTTGCCCGATCCGGGGATCTGGCCGGCGCTGAAGCTGTCTATGAAGGGTTGGCTTGGGTCCGTGGTACCTGGACTGTGGAATCGGCGGCAAGCGAGGACTTCCCTCCGTCGAACAACCATCTTTCCAATGAATCAATCCTGACGCAGGGCTGTCTCCTGCTCGACGAAAAGGCCCGCCAACTGCTGCAGGCAGGCTCACACATCTGAAACGGTGATTACATCTCCCGACCAAGAACGGATGCCTCTACACGCAGTCCAGAGCCGCAAACGCCTACAACATCAACCCCCCTAACCCCAACGGTCCTCAATGACCCGGTGGACTGTAAGTTTCTGAGTCATGCTTTTGGAAGTACGCTGCGCTGTGAAGACTGTCCTTTCGTCCGCCTGGGAACGGCGTCCCGCTGCCTCGCATGGTGACGCTGTTCACCCCTGGGATTCGGTACTTCTAACTTGCTTATGTCATCACCATCTGCTCAGAGACCCCCCGAACCTCTCCTTTAGGTTCACCAGTTCACCATTGATCATGATTTCGCTGATGTGGTATCTCTTGTGTAATTCCGCCATGGCTCTCATGTTGCCATGCTTTGCTTGCTTGCGCAGAACTTTAACTCTTTCTTGATAGCGTGTTGGCTTTACGGGCACTGTATCCTCCTTCCCTATACCTTCTTCGGGCTAGGTAACAAAGAGAATCAGAGCAATTCAGTTAAGAGCAAAACCCGCATTGATGCTTCGATTCTCGCTCGCTCAAACCCTTCCCACATCCAGAACGTAACTAAAGGCGCACAAGGGAGCTCAGATAAAGCGGACGGTTCACATAACCTTTATCTACCGCCTCTCTTCCATGAGCATTCTGAGCTCCCTTAGAACAATCCTTTCATAGGGGAAGATCTCAGAGAATTTCAACAAGAGGGATCTGTGTACAGAAGGGTAGCCTCTGTGAGTTCCACTCCGATCCCATAGAATCGCCCCAGTAGGGCAGAAAGAGGTGAGTTGGCCTGTCGATCTGAGATCTCCCCCAATTGCAAGCTCTCCTCTCCGGAATCGTTCCACGGAACTCCATCTCAAGAGACGGCAATCTGTCTTGACCGATTCACATTTTCAGTTTACGAAATCAGCTCGGCTCAGTCAACCCTAAAAACAGATCAAGGCTTTTCTTGCGGTATATAGGGTATTCGGAAAGGTGGTTGGGGGTCGGTGCCCCCCCTCCTTCATCAGAAATGTGCATTTCAGAGGGGGAGCTCAGACTAGTCCCCGCAGGTTTTGTGGGGACCGGGTCGTAGCTTATAACCCTGTAAGATCTGAGCCTCCCCCATTTTGAGTACTTCTCCACCTAAAATCATTCTTTGACAGCTACTTCACTGAACGCCATACCTCTGTTCGTCGATTATGCTTTTCAATTTAGCGAACTGCTTTGGCTTAGTCATACAGAAAAACGAAGGTCGGGTACGTTTTCGCTCGCTCCAGATTGGATACTGGGATTGAGGGCTTGGGTTCGGTCGGGCGTCCAAAAAAGTCTCAGAATCTGAAACGCATTCCCTTTGGTCTTTTTACTTTTACTTTTGACCCCGCAGGCGGTGGCTGTCCCCGCTTCTTGCAGATTCGGAGAATCTTCTACGTATTCCTGTCATGTTTGATGGCTTGGCGTCCGTGGGGACTACCTCACTCCCTTTAAGGGCTTCCGTTCTCTGGATCAGGGAGGCTCTCGTGGTTCCACCGCCCTCCGATACGGCAGGACATATGGCAAGCGGCATGGTAGGCCAACCTGAAATTCTTTCGACGCTATGTGAATGATCCTCGGTCCGAATCCCTTCGTTTGCCTCTGTCGCAGCACTGCCTTGGTTCTGGTAACTTTAAGGTAGATATGAAGTAAAAGCCTTTTGGAAATGTCCATTCGTGTCGGTTAGTCAATGCCGGAGGTCGGAGTCGAACCGACACGAGGTTTAAGCCTCACCGGATTTTGAGTCCGGCGCGTCTACCAATTTCACCACTCCGGCAACTAGATCAATTATACGGCAACACGAAGCTAAAGTCAATAAAAAACGATCTTGATTAGGAAAGTTAGCTTTTTAGAAAAACTCCTGTGGGAAGGACGGGCAACTTCAGTATTCGTTATCAAAGACCCGGAAATACAGGTAACGCACCTTTGTTCTATCTGCTTTGCAGAAAAGGAAATGGCATGGGAAGGGCTGAGACGATAGTATGCCATTTCAAATCCGTCCAGTTTAATACGCGGTGAGCAGAAATGAAACTGAGGGGAAACCATACGCGTTGTTGGATCGAATCGCCAGGTTTAGTCCGCAACCGGAGGCATCAGAATCGCAGCGTAAATACTGTCGTCTCATCGGGAGTCGATTTGAATGCAATGCTTCCCTTATGGAGTCGCATGATCTGCCGGGACAGACTCAGGCCTATGCCTGATCCGCCTTTCTTGGTGGTAAAGAAGGGAGTGAATATCTTTTCTTTGCCCTCCTGGGGGATACCCTGACCGTTATCCGTTACGGTGATCAGCGCCCTGCCTCGTTCATCCAACCGGGAGCGAAGCTCGATTCTCCCCTCCGGTCTGTTCTCCAGCGCCTCGATAGCGTTCAGGATCAGGTTTATCAGTACCTGTTCTATCAACTGTGGATCGGCCGTCAGCTCGAGACTTTTCGGATCGACCTCGATTCTCAAGTTTATACCACTCTCATCTAACTGGTTTTTAAAAAGCTGTGCCACCCGCTCAAGCAGTTCTGAGACTCCGAATATCTCGAAATTGGGTTTTGGGATTTTTGTCAGGTTTCGGTACGCATCTATGAAGTGCAGAAGCCCCTGGCTCCTCTTCTGAATAGTAGCTGCGGCTTCTCGGATGTCCTCCCTGGTCTCCACGCCGAGCTGCACCGAATCATCGGTCCTGGATTCCTCTGACTGTTTTACCAAATCGCTCACAGTCGAGGCGAGGGATGCTATGGGCGTGACCGAGTTCATTATCTCATGGGTCAGAACCCGGATCAACTTCTGCCACGCGGCCATCTCTTGTTCGGCCAGTTCGTTTTCAATGTCCTGCATGGAGACAAGAGTAATGGTCCGGCCGGGAATTCTGAACTCGGTTGGATATATGGCAAGGGTAAGACTTACGTCACCATGATCGATCTTCACCAGTGCCTTCTCTCCCGTCCTGGCACTTGTGAGGGTTTCCACCAGAGGCGAGGAAAACGCCCTCAGCGCACTGATATTGCGTAGGTGAGTCACCCGCAGCAGTCTCTTTGCCGTGTTGTTGATCAGGTCGACCTTACCGGTCTGATCGAAAGACAAAATTCCCAATCCGATGTGTTGGACCAGGGTTTGAAGATACCGGTACTGAGTTTCCTTCTCTGATCGAGCCTTCTGGAACTCGGAGATCACGTCGGCAAAGGCCGCATTCAGCTTCTCAAAGGAGCACCCTCTCTGACCGCTGGTAAAGGCCTGAGAGAAGTCAGAGTATCTTATGGAGGCTAAGAATCTGGTTAAATCCCGGTTGGTTTTCTCCACGTAGTGAACCAAGGAAACAACCTGAGCCACTATCGCTGCCCCCACGATAAGGCTGGTTGCCAGAAGTGAGGTTTCGCGAATGAGGTAGACCAATAGGAGAATGGTAGCGGCGAGCAGTATGATCCTCACGATGCAGATTAAGCGAAAGGATCTAAAGGCCATATTTCTGCATTCTCCGATAAAGTGAGGTTCTGGTGAGGCCGAGTTCCTTGGCTGCATGGGAGATGTTGCCCTGGTATTTAATCAGAACGGCCCGGATTACCTTCTCTTCGACCTCGCCCAGATTGTAGGTGTCCAGCGTCACACCGTCCCTGGTGGTCCTTGAATCCGGGAGAAAGAAGTCCTCCGGCCCCAGCGCATCCGAATCGGTCATGATCACTGCCCTCTCCACCGCATGCCGCAGCTCCCTAACGTTGCCCGGCCAATCGTACTTCTCAAGTCTTTTTAGAGTCGACGCCTGAATCTTCTTGGTTGACTTTTTGTATTTCCTGCAATAGATGTCCAGAAAGTGATTGGCCAAAAGAGGAATATCCTCGGTGTGTTCTCGAAGAGGGGGAAGCTCTATCTCCACCGTGTTGATTCGGTAAAGCAGATCCTGGCGAAAGCGGTTTTGTTCCACCATCTCATGAATTTGCATGTTGGTGGCGCAAATCAGCCTGATGTCTATGGATATGGGCGTGTTGGAGCCCACCCGGGTCACCAGGCGGTTCTGCAGGGCGGCCAAAAGCTTTGCCTGAAGCGGGAGATGAAGATTCCCTATCTCATCCAAAAAGAGGGTGCCTCCTGATGCCATCTCGAATCTCCCCGCCCGGTTTTCCTTAGCATCGGTGAACGCTCCTTTGAGATGACCGAACAGTTCGCTCTCAAAAAGGGTCTCCGCTACGGCCCCCATATCCACGGAAATAAAGGCTTCATCGGACCTGGAGGATTGTCGATGAATCTCCCTTGCCACCAGTTCCTTTCCAGTCCCGTTCTCACCCAAGATCAAAACGTTGGCATCGGTCCCGGCAACTTTTCGAATGGTTGAGAAAACCTGGTGCATTGCTGCTGAGTCTCCGATGAAATCCTGAAATTTCTGATTGAGATCAGCGTAAAGCTGCTTCTCTCTGGACTTGAGACTCTCCACCTTGGCCTGTGACCATTTTAATTTCATCCCTGCAGAGACGGTTGCCAAAAGCTTTTCGTTTTGCCACGGTTTCTGCACGAAATCAAAAGCTCCCGCCTTTATGGCCTGCACCGCCATCTCCACGTCTCCGTAAGCCGTGATCAGGATCACCACGGCCATAGGATCGATTTGCAGGATCTTGCCCAACCAGTCAAATCCCTCCTGGCCACTGGAGACGTCGCGGGCGAAATTCATGTCCAGGAGAATCAAGTCATAGTCCTCCCTGTCCAGAAGAGAAGGAAGCCTCTTAGGTTCCTTCTCAGTGCGAACCAGTGACACGTGGCGTTTCAGAAGGAGCCGGGCTGCCCTCAACACGTCCTCGTCGTCGTCAACTACCAATATCCTGCCTGATCCGATATCACTCATTTCCATCTCTTCAGAATCTCGCCGCTTGAATGATGTCAAGCGGCTTGGACTGCAGACTCAGATTCGAGATCGCCATTTCACATTCAGACTCTTTCTTCTCTGTTACTATACTGTACGGAATCGAACAGCAATTGTTTCACAACCGGATACTTATATTTACAGCAGCTTTGCCGATCTGTTTGACTTTACACGACTTAGCTGCCTCGGCATCTTATTTGCTCAATACAATAACTAAGAAAGAGTTCAGTTCTGGAAACGAAGTTTTTTGATAGTTCTGACTTGGATTCAGAAATGAAACGCGACATAAAAAACAGAAGAATGATTCCCGTCGAGTTGGCTTGGATTTGTGGTACAGCGGCCCTCCTTCTCGTTTTCTTCTGCACCCTGGCGATGATTGGCGGGAGTTGGACGCTGCGGCTGGAATGCAGTCAGGTGACGATCTCGATGGAGATTGATGTTTTCGATGACTCGTTCCTTGAATTGAGGATAAAGGATGGATCGCATCATACCAAAGAAGAAATGGACGCCCAAAAAGATCGCCTGGATGTCCGGTACGACGATCTTCGTCCTCCTTGTGGCCTATGGGCTTTTGACGGTCGGCGGTGGCTCCAATCTCAGGATTGAGTCCAGCAAATTGACCATCTCAGAGGTGGAGTTCGGCGATTTTCAGGAGTTCATCGCGGTCAGCGGAACTATAGTTCCGATCAAAACATTCTATCTTGACGCCACCCAGGGAGGGACGGTGGTACAGGTGTTTCTGGAGGAGGGAAGCTATCTCAACCTGGGGGACAGGATTCTCCAGCTGGACAACACCGATCTCCATCTTGACGTCATGTACCGGGAAGCCCAGCTCTTCGAGCAGATGAACAACCTGCGCAACACCCGGCTTCTCATGGAGCAGAACACTCTCATGCTTCGGGCAGATCTTCTGGAGATCGATCGCCAGATCGGGGATGCGAAACGAAAACATCAGCAGTGCGTAAAACTGAAGGAGAAGGGGTTGATCTCGCAGCACGAATATGAGCAGGCGCAAGATGAATATGAGTACTGGAACAGGAAAAGAGAATTGACTCTTGAGACCCAGAAACAGGATTCGACCCTTCGGGCTATCCAGATAAAACAGCTGGAGGCATCAATCGACAGGATGCAGGCCAATCTGAAAATCATCAGGCACAAGCTGGAGAATTTGGTCCTCACGGCCCCTATTGCCGGACATCTCACTTCTCTCAACGCAGAGGTGGGTCAGTTAAAGGCCTCGGGCGAGCGGCTGGGGCAGATCGACGTGCTGGAGGGATTCAAGATCAGCGCCAACGTGGATGAATATTATATCTCCAGGATCAGCACTGGACAGGAGGGTGAGGTGAAGATAGCAGGAAAGACATACCGGGTGGCAAGTTCCAAGGTTTATCCCGAGGTGAGGGACGGAAGATTCCAGGTGGATATGGAGTTCATGGATACAGAACCTGAGGGAATGAGAAGAGGGCAAAGCGTTCAGATAAGACTTGCCTTAGGCGAGCTGTCTCAGGCAGTTATGCTGGCCCGAGGAGGATTCTATAATGATACTGGGGGGAACTGGGCATATGTGTTGGATGAATCAGGAGAGTTTGCCACCAAGCGCAAAATCCGGCTGGGCAGGTACAATACCCAGGTCTACGAGGTGTTGGAGGGCCTGGAACCGGGAGAGTGCGTTATCACCTCATCATACGACACGTTTGGGGATTTCGATAAACTCACGTTCAAAGACAGATAAAGGAGCGTTCCATGATTCGAATAGTGAATTTGAAGAAGATCTACACCACCGAGGAGGTCGAGACGACGGCCCTGGAGAACATCAATCTTGAGATCAAGGAAGGAGAATTCGTCGCCATCATGGGTCCGTCCGGATGCGGCAAATCCACCCTTCTGAATCTCTTGGGGCTTCTGGATAATCCCAGCGAGGGCGAGTATCATCTTCTGGGGACGGAGGTGTCCAGGTATTCCGAGAGGAAGAGAGCCAATCTCAGAAAGGGAAGCCTCGGCTTCGTGTTTCAGAGTTTCAATCTGATCGACGAGCTTACCGTGTTCGAGAATGTGGAACTACCTCTGCTTTATCTGGGAATCTCTTCCTCTCAAAGGAGAAAGCGGGTTGAAGAGGTCTTGGAGCAGACGCAGATAATGGCCCGCCGGAATCACTTCCCCCAACAGCTCTCTGGAGGACAGCAACAGAGAGTGGCGGTGGCCCGAGCGGTGGTGGCCAATCCCAAACTGATCTTAGCAGACGAGCCCACCGGGAACTTAGATTCCAGACACGGTGATGAAGTCATGCAGCTCTTGAGCGCGCTGAACGAAGCGGGCACCACCATCGTCATGGTAACTCACTCACCCGCCTACGCCGAGTGCGGGCAAAGGACCATCAACCTCTTTGACGGACATGTCGTCACGGAGAACATCAGGGAGAAGTTCCATCTCTAGTGCCCAGGCAAAAGCGGAGCTTTCACCGCCTCCCGGTATCCTGACTAACCCGGCGGAAGCGGAATGGCATGAATAAGGAGGACAAAAGACGTGTTTAGAAATTACATCAATTCGGCGGTACGAAATCTGACCAGACAAA
This sequence comes from uncultured Ignavibacteria bacterium, assembly GCA_964588305.1. Classification (GTDB taxonomy): domain Bacteria; phylum Zixibacteria; class MSB-5A5; order MSB-5A5; family SM1-73; genus SM1-73. Next base: position 37,011 of record CAZPOP010000016.1, on the reverse strand, counting down.
AACTCTATACCGCGATCAATATACTGGGCTTGGCCATCGGGCTGGCCGGATGCCTGCTTATCATCGGTTACATAAACAACGAACTGAGTTTCGAGAATTGCCACCGAAACAAAGACCGGATCTACCGAATCGATGGCCTATGGGCTCTTGGGGGTTCCCAGGTGTCCATGGCCAGCATAATGCCCGCAGTCGGACCGGCTGCAAAGGAAGCTTTTCCGGAGATCGAACGGGTGGTGAGGATCAGACGGCTTGGAGGTCGTCTATGGACCTTGCCCCTCGAATTCAAGCAGGATGGGATGGTTGAGGAGAGGGAGGGATTGGCCGCGGAGCCTGACTTCCTGAAGATCTTTACCTTGCCCCTGAAGGAAGGCAACCCTCAAACCGCTCTGGAAGCGCCTTATTCGGTGATCATATCCCAGGAACTGGGGGAGCTTCATTTCGGCAACCGGAGTCCAATCGGGAAGACCATCCGGGTGAAAGAGGAATACGATTTGCAGATTACAGGGGTTTTCGAGAAGATTCCCGCCAATACACAATTGAAGACAGATTTCGTAATCTCGTACTCCACTCTTGAAAAGATCGGGATGGACACCCAGTCGTGGACTGACCTTTTTCAGGATTACACCTATGTGCTCTTGAGGGAAGGCGCCAATCCCGCAGAAATCGAGAAGAAGCTCCCCGCACTTTTGCAGCAACATATGGGCGAGGACGAAGCTAAAAACTACCTGCTCCAACTTCAACCATTAAAGCATATCTATCTGCACTCGAATCTAAGCTACGAGCTGCCTCCAAACGGCGACCCGATTTACCTTTACGTTTTCGGATGTGTGGCATTTCTGATCCTGCTGGTCGCTTGCATCAACTTTGTCAATCTCTCCACCGCCAGGGTCTCTCACCGGGTCAGGGAGGTGGGAATTCGAAAGGTTCTGGGCGCATTTCGGTTTCAGCTGGTCAGGCAATTCCTGAGCGAATCGATTCTGCTGACCCTCATTTCGATGGTCTTTGGCGTCGCGCTTTTTGAGATGGCCAAACCCCGATTGGAAGCTTTCATAGAGCAGCAACTGGAGATCAGCATCTTCGGCGATCCACTGCTTTTGCTGTCAATGTTTGCCATGATCGTGATCGTGGGGCTGCTCTCCGGAAGTTACCCGGCATTGGTGCTGTCGAGATTCCAGCCTTCCTCGATTCTAAGGGGTGAGGTCTTCGGCACCCGATCGAAATCCTTTCTCAGAAGGTTCCTGGTTGCTTTTCAATTCATAATCGCCATCGCCCTTTTGTGCGTGACATTGGCCGTCTACCAGCAGATCGACTATGCCTTGACTACCGAATTGGGATTTGATAATAAGAATATCCTTTTGATAGACGCGGGACAAGAAGTTTCCCCGGAGAAACAGGAGCTGGTTAAGGCCGAAATCCTGGGAAGCGGCTTGGCCTCATCGGTTACCGTGACCGACTGCGCTCCCGGAGAGCCAAGACACCATCTCTTCGGCCTCCGCCCTCAAGATAAACTGGACCAGGATCCAACCCTTTTGCACGGTATGCGGGTCGATCCGGACTACCTTTCGACCTTCGGGATCCAACTGGTGAAAGGAAGGAACTTCTCCCAGGAGTTTGCAGCGGACGCTGGCAACTCAATCCTGATCAACCAGGTGGCGGTCAGAGAATTCGAGATGGACGAACCGATCGGATTCAAGCTTTACTTAAGCGACCAAGAATGCCAGGTAGTAGGCGTGGTGAGGGATTTCTATTTTCACTCGTTTCACGAGGAGATCCTGCCCATGGCGCTTTTTGCTGCCACAAAGGACAGGCGGCTGATTGCCGCCAAACTGCCGCCGGACTTCACCAGCCAAAGCATAACTGACGTCGAGAAGATCTGGAACCGAATCGCACCTGAGGTTCCCTTTGAGTACTCCTTTCTGGAAGACGTGACGAGCAAAAACTACGAGGACGACAGAAAGCTGGGCATGCTCTTCACCGCGTTTTCCCTTCTTACCGTATTCGTGGCCTGCTTGGGTTTATTCGGCCTGGCAGCTTTCAGCGCCGAGCGGCGAACCAAGGAAATAGGCATCAGAAAGGCTCTGGGGGCATCCGTAACCAGTATAGTCCGCCTGTTATGTAAGGAAATAGTGATACTGGTGCTCATTGCCAACGCCATAGCCTGGCCGGTTGCGTATCTGACCATCGGTCGCTGGCTGGAGACCTTCGCCTATCGCACCCACATCACCTGCACCTTATTTCTGCTCTCTGGATCTCTGGTCTTAATCATTGCCCTGGCCACGGTCAGTTACCAATCGATAAGGGCTGCCCTGGCCAACCCGGTGGACTCTCTGAGATATGAATGACCGGCTGTTCTGAAACTCACGCCTCTGGAGGAAAAGACTCATGTTCAGGAACTACCTTGTGGTTGCCCTCAGAAACCTACTGAGACACAAGGGCTATTCGTTTATCAACATCGCTGGTCTGGCCGTGGGGATGGCCTGCTTCATTCTGATAGTGTTGTGGGTTCGGGATGAGTTGAGCTATGATGAGTTTCATCTGAATGCAGAGAGGTTGTACCTGGTCACGGATTACGAGAAATATGCCGACGGGGACGAATTGACCTTTTCGGTCAATCCTCCTGACTTGGCGCCTACCCTGATCAGCGAATATCCGGAGATCGTTGATGCCTGCAGGCACAGAATCCGCCCCGGCAGGGTGATCCGGCACGAGGACAGATTCTTCGGCGAAGACGGTCTGGCATTTGCAGATCCATCGTTTTTCACCATGTTCACCTTCCGTTTCATCGAGGGGGAGCCCAGCCGGGCGCTTCCGTCGCCCAATTCCATAGTCATCACCCAGAGAATGGCAACAAAGTATTTCGGCGATGAGAATCCGATGGGAAAGACCCTTCAAGTTGACGGCCGGGTGAATTTCAACGTCACCGGGGTCATCGAGAATGTCCCCCGCAACTCGCACGTGGAATTCGATTTCGTGGCCCCGTTCTCTGCCGCGAAGGAATTCGACATGGCCGTCGATGGCTGGCATAGTTACGCTTACAGAACCTACGTACTGCTTGCCGAGAATGCCAACCCGGGTGAGCTGTCTGGAAAGATATCCGGTATCATCAAACGGCATGACGAAGAAGCGATTGTAAAACTCTCACTTCAGCCGGTGACCGACATTCATCTATCCGAAGACATGTCCTCCATTTATTTGTTTTCCATAATAGCTGCTTTCATTCTCCTGACCGCCTGCATCAACTACATGAATTTAGCCACCGCCCGCGCGGGGAAGCGGGGCAAGGAAGTAGGCTTAAGAAAAGTGGTAGGGGCCAGTCGGAAAGAGATCGTGCTCCAGTTTTTCGGGGAATCGATTCTGGTTTCACTGGTTGCCCTCTGTTTCTCTTTGCTCTTAGTCGAGATATTTCTTCCTCTGTTCAACGACCTTTCGGCCAAGCAGCTTTCCTTCAGTCTACTGAGGAACGGCTCGGTGATTCTCGTTCTTCTGGGCACGGCCGTCGCCACCGGCACCATATCCGGCAGCTACCCGGCCCTCTTCCTTTCCGCCCTGACTCCGGCCAGTGTGCTGAAAGGATCCTGGCGTTCGGGTTCGAGAGAGGCGGTTTTGCGCAGACTGCTGGTGTCTTCGCAGTTTGTGTTGAGCATTGCTTTGATCATCGGAACTGTGGTGATCGGTCGGCAGATTCACTTCATCCGAAATCAGAAGTTGGGATTCGACAAAGAACAGGTGCTCTGTGTCAACCTGAAGGGGGACACTCCCCGGAAATCCGAGTTGCTGAAAAACGAGCTATCCAAAACCGAAGGAGTGGCGAGCATTTCGGCAGTATCCGGTCCCCCGACCGGATTGCACATGTCCACACTGGTCCAAGAATGGGGAGATGGGCAGGTGCAGGGAGACATTCTGATCTATCGCCTGTTTGCTGATTATGATTTTGCCAGGACCCTGGGAATCCATATGGCCCAGGGAAGGTTTCTCTCACAGAAGTTCATCTCGGACACATCCCGAAGCGTGGTTATCAATGAAGCGGCCGTTCGGGCAATGGGCATGGAATCGCCCCTGGGAAAACAAGTCCTCGACGCAACCATCGTAGGAGTCGTGGAAGATTTCAATTTCAGCTCGCTTCGTTCCGAAATCAAACCGTTGGCCATTCACTACCGGCCCGATACATTCAGGTACCTCCTGGTGAAAATGAAGCCGGGCGATATCTCTCATTTGATTGGCTCACTGGAGGCCACCTGGACCAAGCTTGTCCCCGGGGCACCCTTCGAGTACCAGTTCCTCGACGAGAAAATCGACAGGCTTTACAGAACAGATCAGCGTATCGGGAAGATAATAAACTCATTTACCGTTCTGGCATTGTTTATCGCCTGTTTGGGGCTTTTCGGCATGGCATCCTTTAGTGCAGAACAGCGCACCAAGGAAATCGGGATTCGCAAGGTGCTGGGCGCAACCGTCCCTCAAATTGCCTCCTTGTTAATCAAGGAGTTTGGCAAATGGGTGTTGCTGGCCAATCTGATCGCCTGGCCGTTGGCCTATTTCACCATGAATAGGATGCTTGAAGTCTATGCTTACCGGATCAGTCTGGATGTCTGGATTTTCTTGGCGGCCGGTGCGGCGGCGTTGATTCTTGCTGTCGCAACGGTCAGCTATCAGTCGATCAAAGCTGCTCTTACCAACCCAATGGAGACGCTGAGATATGAGTGAACAAAAACTGCATGCAAAAAAGCCAGAGAAAAGCTCCGAGGAGCCTTCTGCGCGGAACGGAGTCGCACCAATGATAAAAACGACCAACATCACTAAGTGGTACCCTTCCGGATTCGGAAGGGCCTTCGTGTTGCGTAACATCAATCTGGAAGTGAACGAGGGGGAATTCATTACCATCATGGGTCCATCAGGAGCAGGCAAGACCACCCTTTTGAACATCATCGGGATGCTGGACGAGGCATCCGAAGGAGAATACCGCTTTCTGGATCAAGAGGCTCATGAACTGAACGAAAGGAAGCGGGCTCAGCTTTACAAACAGCATATCGGCTTCATCTTCCAAAACTACCATCTGATTGACGATCTGACCGTGTACGAGAATCTGGAGACACCTCTGCTTTACAAGAAAATCAAAGGAGCCGAACGGAAAAGCATGGTCTGCGACACCCTAGACAGGTTTCAGATAGTGGGCAAGAAGGACCTGTTCCCAAGCCAGCTCTCCGGCGGCCAACAGCAGTTGGTGGGGGTTGCCCGGGCGGTGATCGCCAAACCGAGGCTGCTTCTGTCGGACGAGCCGACCGGAAATTTGCATTCCAGCCAGGGGGAAGAGATCATGCAGGTGCTCAGCAAGTTGAACAAGGAAGGTACAACCATTATCCAGGTGACCCATTCGGAGAGAAATGCATCGTACGGCAACCGCATCATCTACCTGAAAGACGGATGGATAGTGGACAAGCTATGAGGAGACTCGATTATGATACGCAACTACCTGAGAGTGGCCCTGAGGCACACCGCAAGGAACAAGAGCTATTCGCTGATCAACATTGCCGGTTTGGCGATTGGGATGGCTTGCTGCATCTTGATCGCTCACTATGTCCTGTATGAAGTAAGCTACGACAACTATCATGTCGACGGTGACCGCATATTCCGGGTGGCGCAGGACGGCCAATCCCAGCAGGAGAGAAGAATTGGGGCGGTGACTTCCGCGCCCATAGCTCCGGCACTGAAAGAAGATTATCCACAGATAGAGTATGCCGCTCGAATGATGCGGGTGGGCAACCTGCTGGTTAAGCGGAATGAGAAGGTTTTCTACGAGGAGCGGTGTTGGTTTGCGGAGACCGACCTCCCCCGAATTCTGACCATCCCCTTACTCGAAGGTGATTCCCGGACTGCGCTGGAGAGGCCCATGACCGTGGTGATATCTCAGCGCCTCGCCGAAAAGTACTTCGGAGACGACCCCCCCCTGGGCCAGATCCTCAACGCTCAGGGGTTTGATCTCGAGGTCACCGGCGTGGCTGCCAACTGTCCGCAGAACACCCATGTCAAACATGAGATGCTGATATCTTTCAGCACACTGGAGGCCACGGGATATGGTGGATTGAGCCACTGGTTCCTCTCCAATTTCTACACGTATGTCAAGCTGGCTCCAAACACCGACCTGGCCGACTTCTCAGAGCAGTTGAAGGGTTTCCCCGAGAGGCACGTGGGCGAAGAACTGAAAGCATCGGGCGAGACGTTGATCCTCTTCCTGCAGCCGGTCGGCAGCATACACCTGCATTCGCACCTGATTGGTGAGACGGAACCGCCTGGCAGTCCGCCTTATCTGTACATCTTCTGTACCGTGGGTTTTTTCATCCTGCTTCTGGCGTGCATCAATTTCACCAACCTGACCACTGCCCGATTTGCCGGCAGGGCCAAGGAAGTCGGCTTAAGGAAGGCTGTGGGCGCCGGGCGATTCCGCCTGGCGGCCCAGTTCCTCTCGGAGTCGGTGCTTCTCTCGACAGTCGCCCTGCTGGTTGCCTTGGTGCTGGTGGAACTCACCTCATCCTTCTTCAGCCGACTGACAGGGGCGCAGCTTCATATCTCCACTCTGCTGAGGCCTGGATGGTTGCTGGCTCTGGCTGGCCTGGCGATCGTCGTGGGCATTGCCTCAGGAAGCTATCCCGCCTTTTTCCTGTCAGCCTTTCGTCCTGCGGACATCCTGAGAGGCACATCCGGACTCGGCAGCCGTGGCACCACCTTAAGAAAGGTATTGGTCGTGGGACAGTTTTCCGTCTCCATCATTCTGGTCATCGGGACCCTGCTGACGTATAAGCAGATTTACTTCATGAAGAACAAAGACCTGGGTTTTGACAAGGAACAGAAGCTGGTGATTCCTCTGGGCAGCGCGGTCAGAGCGGTAGACAGTTTTGAATCGATCAAGGCCGAGTTTCGCAGGCACACGGGTGTGGTTGGCGCTGCCGCCTCCGCACAGTTGCCGGGCCAGCATCTGTCTTGCTGGACCACCAAGCTGGCCACGGAAAGCGACGAGAAGTTGCGGGCCATGAACTATATGTATGTGGATCACGATTTCATTCCCCAATACGGAATCGAAGTTCTCGCCGGCAGCGCCTTCGGGGAGCAGAATGATGACGACCTCCAGGGAGGCTATATCATTAACCAGACCGCTGTTGGGCAACTGGGTTTTTCCTCACCCCAGGAGGCAGTCGGCAAGCGGCTGTTGGGCTGCTACGATGAGAAGGAGATGGAGATCATCGGCGTGGTCGGAGATTTCCATTACCGGGGCTTACAGTCTGAGGTTGAGCCTCTGGTGATGCTGTATCGACCCCGCATGTTTCGAAACGTGACGCTTACAGTGAGAACCCATGATGTGCAGCAGACCATTGGTTTCGTGAAGGACAAATGGCAGGAACTCTTTTCGGAGTATCCGTTCGACTACTTCTTTTTGGACACATCTTTCGACCGGCAGTACCGCGCCGAAGAGAGGGTGGGCAAGATATTCGCCGTCTTCACTTTTCTGGGGCTGTTCATCGCCTGCCTGGGACTTCTGGCATTGGCCTCTTACGCAGCCGAGAGGCGCACCAAAGAAATAGGCATACGCAAGGTGCTGGGCGCTTCAGTGGGCAGCATCGTGCGGCTTTTGTCCAAGGAATTCCTAATCCTGGTTGCCCTGGCAAACCTTATCGCCTGGCCAATTGCTTACTTCGCCATGAGCCGCTGGCTGGAGGAGTTCGCCTACCGCATAAACATTGGCCTGGGCGCGTTTCTTCTGGCAGCGGCATTTGCGTTGATCGTCACTCTGATCACGGTAAGCACACAGGCGATAAGAGCCGCGCTCGCCAATCCGGTGGATACGCTGAGGTACGAATAGACAGGAGAATGAAATGATCCAGAACTATGTGAAGGTCGCCCGTCGCAATCTGATTCGCAATAAGCTATATTCGGTGATAAGCGTTTTTGGCTTGGGGCTGGGCATTGCCTGTTGCCTGCTCATCTTTCTTTACGTTCAGGACGAATTGTCCTTCGACAGTTTCCACAGCAAAGCTGACAACATCTGCCGACTGATCCGAGTTGAAAAGAAGTCGGGTGAGGAAACCGTACGTTCTCCCTCAGTCACTTACAATATCGCTCCGGAACTGAAGGCTAATTTCCCGGAAGTGAAAAACACCGTTCGCCTTACCGGGGGAGCATACGTTGTCAGCCGGGAGGGGCAATCGTTTACCCAAAATGCCCTTCACGTCGAACCCGGATTTTTGAGCATGTTTTCATTTCCCCTAATTCGAGGTGACTTAAGTTCAGCGTTGGACCAACCTGTTTCTGCGGTCATCACTCCGGAAACGGCCACGAAGTACTTCGGAGAAGAAGATCCTTTGGGAAAAACCCTTACCATAAACCTGGGAGAAACTTCGCTCGATTTCACGGTGACGGGGATCATCCAGGAACCGCCCGAAAACTCCAGCATCAGATTTGACCTGTTGCTTCCTGTGGACCCTCTGAAGTATAACTTTCCGGAAGACCTTTTGCACAGCTGGAATATAGTGGTGATGCAGACTTTCATCGAGCTTGCCCCGGGGACGGACGCAAAAGTCTTTGAGCAGAAGCTTCCTGCCCTTACTGACCGGTTGTTTGCGAAGGAGGAGCGTGGTTTTCAGCGCTCTTACGAGCTGCAGCCATTGACCGATATCCACCTTAACAATGAGTTGGAGGGTGTCACAGGGCCTACGAGCGATCCTTTATACTCGCACATTCTGGCTGCCATCGCCTTTGCGGTACTGCTGCTTGCCTGTATCAACTTCACCACCCTGGCGGTGGGACGGTCCAGCGGCAGAGCGCGGGAGGTGGGGTTGCGAAAGGTTCTGGGGGCGGGACGGACACAGTTGATGAGACAGTTCTGGGGAGAGGCGTTACTTCTTAGTTTGGTAGCCCTGATTCTGGGGATGGTGTTGGCCGAGCTGTTCCTGCCGACCTTCAACAATCTTGCCCAGAAGCAACTGTTTCTGAGTGTGTTTTCTGGCTGGATTTTGCTGCCCACACTGGTGGGACTGGTGCTGGTCACCGCTTTTCTGGCGGGAATGTATCCCGCCCTGTTGCTCTCCAGGCTTTGTCCGGTGGACAGCCTGCGCGGCAATGTGAGGCTGGGAGGCAGAAGCCGTCTTATTCAAAGTTTAGTGGTGGTTCAATTTGCCATATCCGTCGCCCTGGTGGTAAGCACGCTGGTGATCTCATCTCAGATGAGATACGTCAACGGTCATAACTTAGGCTATGACCGGAATTTGGTTTTGACTTTTCCCACCGGAACTTACGCGGAGACCGCGGCCGATTTGGTCTCGAGGTTCCGCCAGGAGATCTCAAGCCAGCCTGTTGTGGTAAGCGTGACCGGCTACTCATCTGGGTTCGGTGATTCCTGGCTTCGAGTATCTCACGGCGATGACGGCATGAACATAAACATAGGAGAGGATATCACCTCTCCCGGACCTTCGGAGGGTCCGGGTCTGGCCACCAATTACTTCTACATCAACTGGGTGGACCCATACTACCTGCCCACCATGGGAATCACCGTTAACCAGGGCCGCAATTTTTCACCTGATATTCCTTCCGATACAGAGGGGGCGATCTTGGTCAATCAAACCGCGGTGAAGGCATTCGGTTGGGATGATCCCATAGGCAAACAACTTCCTGCCGGATTCCAGCAGGCGAGAGTGGTGGGCGTAGTCGAGGATTTTCACTTCTATCCGCTTCATCGCCGGATCGAGCCTTTGGTATTACACATGCCCAGACATGATCATCTAAGCAGCATGTACGAGATCGCGGTGCGAATTCGAGGAGGCGATATCCCAGTGACCCTTTCCTCACTTGAACAAACTTGGAGGAGAGTATCAGGGGGAATGCCGTTTGACTATCATTTCCTTGACCAACGAGTGGCGGAACAATATGCTGCTGAGAAGCGATGGATGAGCATCGTTAAATATTCCTCGATGTTCTCATTGCTAATCGCCTGCCTGGGACTCTTTGGGCTGACCTCCTTGGCGGTAGCCAAACGAACCAAGGAAGTGGGTATACGCAAGGTGCTTGGTGCATCGGCAACCCGCATTGTCGGAATGTTTGCAGGCAATTTCTTCAAACTGGTCCTGGTCGCCAACGCCATTGCCTGGCCAGTTGCATACGTGGTTATGAATCGCTGGCTGCAAAGTTTTACATATAGGGCCAGCATAACCCTCACTACATTTGTTCTTACTGCTATACTATCTTTAGGCATTGCTTTGCTGACTATCAGCATCCAAGCCATAAAAGCTGCGCTCACCAATCCGGTGGAATCATTGAGATATGAATAAAGGGGAATCTTAGATTATTGCAAGCTCGAAGCACACAGAAGTTCGGGGAGAGTGATACTGCGGGGTGATATTCAGGCCTCCTCAGAGACCTTTCTTATTCTTCTCCCTTAAATCGTTCCAAAACCTCTGCACCGACTTTGAAAAAATCTGCCAACCTCTCCCCTTTTGTCGGTCACAGATCTGTACTAAAGTGAGATCTTATTCGTCAGCAGATCCGCCCCCTCGGTGGAACGCCGGAAGGTTTCCTTCTGCGAGATTGTGCATGCAGATAGGATGGTTAGCGGATTGACTGTTACCGGTGCGGATAAGGCGGATTATCTGGATTCAACAGGAGACTGTTTTTCTAGGGCTTTTTGGTAAAGCTCCTCATACTTCTTGGCAGAGGCTTGCCAGGAGAAGTCTTCTTGCATCCCATTTTTCATCAGCCTTGCCCAAACATCTTTTTGCTGATACACCTGAAGAGCTCTTTTGATCGCCCCCAAGAGCTCGCCTGAATCATAGTTTTTGAAAACAAAGCCGGTTCCTTCTCCCGTATCGGGATTGTAATCTTGTATGGTATCTGCTAAGCCTCCGGTCTCTCGGACAATGGGGACGGTGCCGTATTTCAGGCTGTACAACTGATTGAGGCCGCAGGGTTCGTATCTCGATGGCATCAAAAACATGTCGGATCCCGCCTCGATCAAGTGGGCTAAAGCATTGTCAAAAAGTAGATTCACCGACATCTTTCGGGGATGTTTCTTCGCCATCTGCCTAAAAAGCTTGTGATATCTTTCATCACCGGTCCCCAGAATAACCATCTGAAGATCCAAAGAAAGAATCTTGTCGGAAGCCTCGGCCAGAATATCAAATCCTTTTTGATCGGCCAACCTGGAGATTATTCCTATCAAAGGGACCCTTTTACGAGCCTTGGGCAGATTACATTTTTCCAGCAGCGCGCTCTTGTTTTTCTTCTTTCCGGAAAGGTCTTCCTCGGTGTAGCGGTAAGAGATCAATCTATCCTTTTCGGGAGACCATTCCTCGTAGTCGATGCCGTTTACGATTCCATAAAGATCAGGATTCCGAGTTCTCAGCACTCCCTCCAATCCAAACCCGAACTCCGACGACGACTGGATCTCCACGGCGTATCTTTCGGAAACGGTAGAAAGCACATCAGCATAGCTTGCCCCCACCTTCAGAAAGTTCACGTTGCCCCAGAATTCAAAGGGACTGGTGGGATAGAATAAGTCTTTTGCCAACCCCATCTTGGAAAACGAATCCTTAGGGAAATTTCCCTGATAGGCTATGTTGTGAATGGAGAAGACCGTGGAGGTACCAGCGAAAAAAGGATCACCGGCATACAGGGTTTTCAAATATGCCGGGATAAGAGCGGATTGCCAGTCGTTTGCATGAATTATGTCAGGCTGCCAGTTTAAAGCCTTCAGAATCTCCAAGCTTCCTCGGGCAAAGAGAATGTATCTTTCGTCATTATCCGGGTAGTCAAAACCGGTGGTCTTGTCTTTATAAAGCTCATCCCGATCGTAGTATTGGTCATTGACCACGAAGAGAAATTCTATATTCGAGTCAGGGAGCCGGCAACTTTTGAGTTTGATTTTCTCTTTTTTCCCTCCAAGAGGAATTTCCGGGAGATGGACATTCACTCCCTGAAGATTGAAGGCGGCTTCATCCACCGTTTTGTATTTGGGAAGAATTACTTTTACCTGGTGCCCTGACTTTGCCAAAGCTTTGGGCAAAGATCCGGCTACGTCTGCCAGGCCGCCGGTTTTGGCAAAAGGAACCACCTCGGGCGTAACGATCAAAATTTTCAGCTTCGATTTCGGCACGGTATTCCTCTACTTGAAAGCAAATCCACAAATGAAAGCTCAGACATCCATTTCCTTCAGATAGGTGGCAGCGTCCTCAGGTGAAGTTGGGTTTATGTAAAAACCGGTCCCCCACTCGAAACCAGCCACTCTGGTCAATTTGGGCATGATCTCTATATGCCAGTGATACTCTTCGTTATACTCGTAATCCACCGGGCTGGTATGAAGTATGTAATTATACGGCGGGTCGTTCAAGGCTTTGGCCAATCTTTGTAGGGTTTCCTTGAGGATCGAGGCCAAAGCTGGAGTCTCCTCCTTTTTGATCTCCTCATAAGCAGAACAATGTTTCTTCGGCAGAATCCAGGTTTCGAAGGGAAACCGGGGAGCAAATGGCTCAATGGAGATGAAAGAGTCGTTCTGGAGAACCACCCGTTCATCTTCGGAGATCTCCTGCTTTATTATGTCGCAGAATATGCATCTCTCTTTGTATTCATAGTAGGCGCCCGCACTCTCCAACTCCTCGGTCACCCGCTTGGGGACAATAGGGGTGGCGATAAGCTGACTATGACTGTGTTCCAAGGAAGCACCCGCTGCTTCCCCCTGGTTTTTGAAGATCAGTATGTATCTGAAACGAGGATCTTTTCTTAAGTCAATGCTCCTTTCTCGGTAGGCCCAGATGACGTCTTCCATTTCTTTTTTGTCCAGATCGATCAGATCCTTCTCATGATCTGGAGTCTCGATGATTACCTCATGAGCTCCTACCCCGTTCATCTTGTCGAATATTCCCCTTCCCTCCCGATTCAAATCTCCCTCAATCATCAAAGCCGGAAATTTATTGGAAATGACCCTCAATGTCCAACCCGGCTTGTTGGGTTCAGAGCAATTGGGGCGATAAGCCAATATCTCTGGAGGCGTAGCAGATTCGTTCCCCGGACAAAAGGGACAGAGTCTGTTATCGTGCTTTCTGGGGACGGTGGAGAAATCAGAGGGCCTTTTGGCTCTCTCAGTGGAGATGATAACCCATCTCCCGATTATGGGATCCTTTCTCAATTCCGGCATCTATCTCCTCCTGTCAGCAGAATCAAAAACCAAACTCCACCCGCCTTTATTAATCGGCTAATATAGAATGAACTTTGCCTTTGTCAACCTAAAATTGCGTGAGAATCCTTGTTAATACAAACGCCAGACCCCTCGTGCCGCACTTCGTACTGCATTTCGTCCTGAGACTCAATGCTGAAGGAAGCCTCGGTCCTTCGACGGTGAACTCAGGACAAACTGTACGGGGCAAATCTTACCGTTCCTCACCGATCCTGGAAGCCTGAGCTTACCTGATTGAAGCCGGCATGAATCTGGAAAGATTCTGATCCCTCACGGGCGCGGGAAAATCTCAAAAAAAGACAAATCACATTCCCTTCCTTTCATTCTTCGTCACTTCAAACATCTTTTTGAACAGCTCTTTGTCTTCTTGGCTGAATTTCACGTTCCTTCTGTCCATTACAATCTGAGCAGTGTTTATTGCCTTATCCAGCTCATATTCTTCCAGACCCTTGGTGTCTCCCCAACAAAAAGAGGGAATGGATTTGTCTTTTATCATTCCGCCGCCAAATACGTTGGTGGCGAGGCCGATCACCATCCCGGTGCTCAGCAGAGTGCCGATGCCGGTTTTCACGTGGTCACCCAGAAATGATCCCACCTTCGTCAGACCGCTGTCCACCAGCTCTCCTTTTACCATCACCTTGACCGAGCTGTAATTGTTTTTCAAATCGCTGTTGGTGGTCAAAGCTCCCAAATTAACCCATTCGCCGACATAGGAATGTCCCAGGAAGCCTTCATGGTATTTGTTGGAATATCCCAGGAATATGGATTGCTCCACCTCTCCACCAACTCGGCAAACTGGCCCGATGCTTGTTCCTTCCCTGATTTTTCCCCCCACCAAGATCGAACCCTCCCCTACATAACAAGGTCCCTCCACCCTGGTTTGGGACTGAATGGTGACGTTATCTCCAATGAAAATGGGCCCTCCCCTGGCATCCAAGACCACCTGTCCATCAATCAGGCAGTCTTTTCCGAGATAGACTCTCTCTACGTCATATATCAATGCTTGATCGTCTACCTCGTTTCGTTTGAAGATGTTTTTGAAATCCAAACTTGGCCTCATTCTCTCAAAGTCATTCTCAATCTCCACTTTGTTAAGATCGACCAAATCCCAGAGGTAGCTGGTCAGCTTGATCTGAATCTTGGATATTACGTTCTTTTGCCCTATCGGTTTGATGCGGTCTTCAACCCATAAGGTCTTGAACATATTTTCATGAGTTTTAAACGCTAAACCCGTACCTTTCCAAGAGACGAAATCCTCGCCACAGAAGAAAGACTGTTCCTCTCGAGAAAAATTCAGTTCTTCAGACAGCCCTTGCTGTGGAATGATCCTTCCATTTATAAACAGAAGTTCATCTTCGTCTTTCATATCAAAATCGTTTACCTTTTGATTGGTCCTAGATCGCACAACCTTTTCCAAGTAATCTCGGCACAAAAGGTTTACTTCCGCGCCCGGAAAGAGCGAAGCGATTTTGTCTTTTATCCGACCTATTCCGCAGATCAGCTCGTAGACCGGACGATTGTACGTTAAAGGGAAAAACTGATCGAACTTATCATCCTCGAATATGTAAAGCTTCCTTGCCATCTTCGTCTCCTTACATTGCCCTGAGCCTGCTTATCCTGTCTTCCACCGGCGGATGCGTGGAAAAAAGATCATTCAATTTTCCTTTGTGTTCCAAAAGTGGATTGATGATATAAAGATTGGCAGTAGCTTTGTTTGCCGCCTCCAGAGGCTCTTTATCCTTAGATATTTTGTCCAGAGCAGAAGCCAAACCCTCGGGGTATCTGGTCAAGAGCGCACCATTGGCGTCTGCCAAGTATTCCCTTTGTCTGGAAATAGCCAATCGAATCAGCTGAGCCACAATCGGAGCCAGGATGGCCAAGAGCAAAGCAATAAGCATAATCAACCCTCCACCCGCCCCGCCTTTTTTCCCTCTTCTTCCCCTGAAGAAGAAACTCCTCCTCATCCAATCGGATAGGAGAGCGACGGTTCCCACCAGAATCACCACGAAGGTGGCATATCGGATGTCATAATTTCTGATGTGTGACATCTCGTGAGCAATCACGCCCTCTAATTCCAGGCGATTCAACTTATCCAGAAGCCCGGTGGTTACTGCAACGGCCGAGTTCTGAGGGTTTCTCCCGGTGGCAAACGCGTTGGGTGCGGAATCTTCGATGACATAAGTTTTTGGCGGGGGGACACCGGCCGCAATAGCCAAACCCTCCACCACATTGGCTAAATAAGGATTCTGTTTGCGATCCACCGGCCTGGCGCGGCTTATGCCCAATACCATCCTATCGCCCCAGAAGAAAGTTATTAGGGAAATGAACAGAGCCAAAAGCAAGGCAATCAGAACCCCGGCTCCCCCTGCTCCATACGCCTGCCCGAACACCCATCCCACAAACAGAAAAAAGACCACAAACAAGAAAAGCAAAAGAAAACTCTTCCTTTTGTTGGCACTTATCTCCTCATAGACCATAAAGCAACAGGCAATCCTCTCTATTTAAAATCGACCTTGGGGGCTTCCCTTTTGGTTTCCTCAATCTCGAAGTACTCTCTGGGTTTGAAGCCGAAGGTGTTGGCAATTATGCTCGAGGGAAAGACCTGCTGGGTATTATTGAAAGTCATCACAATGTCATTGTAAAACTGTCGGGCATAGGCGATCTTGCTCTCGATGCCGGAAAGCTCCTCCTGCAATAATAAGAAATTCTGGTTAGCCTTTAGCTCAGGATAATTCTCTACCACCGCAAAAAGAGTCTTTAAGGTAGATGTGAGCATATTGGTGGCCTCTGCCTTTTCCTTAACGGTTCCTGCCTGTGAGTAGATGGACCTGGCTTTGGTCACCTCTTCAAACACGCCCTTTTCATGAGCCGCATAACCTTTAACCGTCTCGACCAAATTGGGCACCAGGTCCGCCCTCTTCTGCAATTGGACATCGATCTGATGCCAAGCGTTATCACTTCGATTTCTCAGGGTGACCAAACGGTTGTACATGAATATGGCGATCAGAATGGGCACACCTAACACGATTAAGATGAACAATAGGGTTATGGAAACTGCTCCCATCTTTCCTCCTTGGGAAGTCAGGGGCTGGGGACTCGGGATTAGCGTGTCTTCCCGTTCTGGATCTCAAGCCTCTGATCCTTATTTCCTGGTTAATTCGTCCTTGAACTTCTGAAGTCTCTTTTTCAGTTTCTGGTCAGATATGGCAAGAATTTGAATAGCCAAAATGGCTGCATTTTTTGCCCCAGTCTCGCCGATGGACACAGTCGCCACCGGCACGCCGGAGGGCATTTGCACTATGGAAAAAAGCGAATCCAGACCGGATAAGGGCGATGCGTTCAAGGGAACCCCGATCACCGGCAGTGTGGTGTGGGAGGCGATCACCCCTGGTAGATGAGCCGCCATCCCGGCCCCAGCAATGATTACCTTTATTCCCTTGCTTTCTGCCGACCTTGCTAACGTCTTTGTCTTTTCAGGATTTCTGTGAGCCGAACAGATCTCCATCTGGTAGGGAATCTCGAATTCCTTCAAAATCCCAATAGCTCTTGACATTGCGTCTTGGTCGGATTTGCTTCCCACCATAACTAATATCTTGGAATCTCGCATCTTATTTCCTCTTCTAGATACAGATGACAGCCAAAGAGCCTATGGTCAAATGCTTTTTCACGGCTTTCCTGTCTTGACTTAACGTGAAGAGTATTATCTCCTAACCCGCCTCACCCGGTATGCGATATCTCTTCTGAACTGGACGCCATCAAAACTTATTTTTTCTACTGCCGCGTAAGCCTTGCTGATGGCCTCCTCCACGTTCTTATCCAGCGCGGTTACCCCCAGCACTCTCCCCCCGTTGGTCAATACCTTCTCTCTGTCTTTTTTGGTCCCGGCGTGGAAGATCAGAACATCCTTCGCATGTTCCGCATTGCCTAAACCGGATATCTGTTTTCCCTTCTCGTATTTGTCGGGATAGCCACCTGAAGCCAGAATCACGCATACCGCAAAATCTTCTGTCCATTCAACTTCTTCCAGTGATAGCTCTCCATCCACGATTGACATGAAAATCTCAGCCAGATCACTCTTGAGAAGAGGGAGAACCACCTGGGTCTCAGGATCACCGAATCGACAGTTGAATTCCATTACTTTGGGACCTCGGGCCGTGAGCACCAAACCCGCATACAGGATTCCTTTGAAAAGTCTTCCCTCTTGCTCCAATCCCGAAATGGTTGGCTCAAGGATCTCATCATAGATGCGGCTCATCATCCTGTCGTCCACGATGGGAGCGGGGGCGTAAGCTCCCATGCCGCCGGTATTGGGACCTCCGTCCCCGTCGTAGATCTTTTTATGATCCTGAGAAGGAGGCATGGACAGAATGGTTTTGCCGTCGGCAAATGCCAAGATGGTAACCTCTTCTCCCTCCAGGAAATCTTCAACCACCACCTTATTCCCGGCATCCCCGAAGATTTTCTCCACCATTATCTTTTGAACGGCAGAGATCCCTGAATTGACATCCTCTGTAATGAAAGCTCCCTTGCCTGCCGCCAGTCCATCTGCCTTTATGACCAAGGGCATATCCGAGTATCTCACGAAATCTATGGCATCATCCGGCTTGTCGAATATTTTGAAGCTGGCCGTGGGAATATGATGTTTCTTCATAAATTCCTTGGCAAATGCCTTGCTTCCCTCAATCATTGCCGCCGCTTTGCTCGGCCCAAATACGCGTAAGTTTCTTTTTTCGAACTCGTCAACGATCCCTAGGGTCAAGGGGAGCTCGGGCCCTACAACCGTGAGGTCGATGGAATTCCTTTTGGCGAAATCCGCCAATCCAGCCAGGTCCTCGCTTTGGATTTCCACGCATTCTGCCAACTTACAAATGCCCGCATTTCCGGGGGCGGCGTAGATCTTCTTAACACGAGAGCTGGAGTGAAGCTTCCATACCAGAGCGTGCTCTCTCCCTCCGCTTCCAACTACCATAATTTTCATGGCTTACTCCCTCACAGCAAAACTGTGCAAACACCCCAATTTTCGCTGCAATTAATATAATTGAAATTTCTTTCCGAATGCAAGAGTTTTTTTGTTGACAAGGGCACGAAAAAATCCTATATAAATATAACTTTGCGCAGCGTTTCGGTATCACTGGATACGTCGGGGAAGAAATGGCAGGAAACCCTTGAATTGTCTTTTTATGAATTTAGCGAATCGTTCTCAACTCTTGAGGTTTTCAATCCTCCAACTATTTAAGCTTAGAACCTTTGAACCTTTCGACCAGATACATAGCTAAAGTAGGGATAATAGCAAGCCTATATGCTGTTATCACCATCGTTTTAGCATTTGCCAGCTACGGACCGATTCAGGTGAGATTCTCCGAGGCCTTGACCGTTCTTCCCTTCATAACTCCGGCGGCCATACCTGGACTTTTCATTGGCTGCGCGCTGGCAAATATTAACAGTCCGGCTGGGATCGTCGATGTAGTCGGAGGAAGCTTATGCACGCTTTTGGCTGCCTTCTTAACCTTCCTGGTGTCCAGAACCAAGAAACCGATTTTGGCCCCCATACCCCCCATTTTGGTAAACGCGTTCGGGATAAGCTTATATCTGCATCCCCTGTGGGAGTGGAACTACTGGTTCACCGTGATTTGGGTTGGAGTGGGCGAGATTGCAGCTTGTTTTGTTTTAGGATACCCTCTTCTGAGAATCATTCTCAAAAAAGAAAAGATTCTGCAGATGCTCAAAGCCTAGCCTCCTGCCCTGCCCGCATATGGCTGTGATTTCTGGACAAAGACCAATTCCCGATTTTTCCTCTCCAACTTGGCGTGTTCTTTCTTCGTAGAAGACTTGAAGTGTTCTGGATAGACCCTTTCAAGCTTTTCTCAAGGAGAGGTTATATGAAGGGACTTGGTGCGAAGGCCTTAATTCTGCTGAGCCTTCTTTTCGTTATCCTCTGCGCTCTGGTTTTGGCACAAGACGAAGAGCTTTGCAAGGCAAGGATATTCCTCCCTGATACCAGATGGGACTTCGGCTACGTTCCCCAAGGCGGTTCGGTCTCTCACACATTTCAGGTAAAGAACATCGGGGAAGATACCCTCATAATTATCAGGGTCAGACCCGGGTGTGCCTGCACCATGGTCCCTCTTACCAAAGATCGCTTGGCACCTGATGAAACCGCAGATTTGAAGGTTATCTTCGATTCGGAGAAGATCAGAAAAGGGAAAACCACCAAGGGCGTTCAGATCACTTCCAACGACCCTACCAAGCCCTTTCAGGATCTGCAGTTTACCGCCAGAGTGGGAGAGACCAATTCCCTGGTCAAACTTGCCCCAGAGGAGGTTCGTTTTGACACAGTCCTGGACAAAAACAAAACCGAGCGAAAGCTCACTGTGGAAAACGTCTCCAAAGAAACGCTCTCTGTGGAGTTGATCGACGAACCCAGCGAATTTGTGAAGCTGGATCTTAAGAAACGTAGTCTGAAACCCGGCGAGAAAACTGAGATTACCCTAGGCTTGAAAAAAGATGCTCCCGAAGGCAACTTCCGAACCTCCTTCACCTTGAATTTCGAAAACTCCAGGATGGTGAGAATCACAGTTCCGGTCCACGGGGTAGTGGCAACCAAGTAAGATCAACATGCAGCTTCATCCCAGATCCAGTCTTTTCCATATTCTACTGAAAACCGCAGGGATTGTTGTCCTCGGCTCATTTGTGGGGATAATCTACAATTCCCTGTCTCCCCAGGGAATCACCCTCAAAGGTAACTGGGACAACAAAGTGAATCAAGATAGCGTGGTGGTGCCTTATTCGTACCAGGAAGATGATCCCCCGGCCATCAGTTTGGACAGTGCCTCGATGAAGTTTCAATCCGGAGGAGCAATATTCGTGGACGCCCGGTATCCTGAGGACTATAAATCCGGACATATCAAAGGAGCAGTCAATTTCCCCTGGGAGGAATTTGAGGAATACTCCCCAAAGGTTCTGCCGAAGCTTTCCTTTGACCAGGAGATCATCACCTACTGTGACGGAACCGAGTGCGAGACCAGTCTCTTGTTGGCGCGCGAGCTTCGGGACATGGGATATAAAAACACAAAGACTTTTTTCGGCGGATGGTCGGAGTGGCAAGAGGCAGGTCTTCCCGTGGAAGCTAACAAAATGTCTCCAGAATAGCGTCACATCTTAGCCTGTCGTTGCGAGGAGCGAAGCGACGAGACAATCCCATTGGATGCTTCCTGTCTTGAGATTGCTTCGTCCCCCGCCAATGCGGGGGACTCGCAAAGACAAATTGCTGTTACAATATTTGAAAAACGACTAATTGGAATGAAAGGATGAAAATCTCTAAGTATTTGATAGCTGTATTAACCGACAAACGGGTTGTCCTCATCCTTAGATTGGTATTGGGAATAACCTTTGTTTACGCGAGTTTGGATAAGATCGCACATCCCGACCAGTTCGCCAAGATCGTCTACAATTACAAGATTCTGCCCGACTTCTTGATAAACATCTTTGCAGTCACTCTCCCCTGGGTTGAGTTTTTGGCTGGCCTGTTTCTGATTTTTGGTGTATTCACCGAAGGTGCCTCGCTTTTAATCTCTTTCCTTCTGGTCATCTTCGTCGTTGCCATCTCCGTCAATGTGTTCAAAGGCGTGGATTTGAACTGCGGCTGTTTCTCCACGGATCCGGCCGGAAAAAAGGAGGGGATGAGTCTTCTCTTCAGGGATTTCCTTTACCTCTTTATGGGATTTATGGTCTTCTTCTTCAATAAGGGCTTCGCTACCATTTCCTCGCTTTATCGAAGAAAATCGTCTTAATTATAAATCACACCTCGTTCTTTTCACCCCCACACCAGCTATAAACCGCTTGCCAATATTGAGAACCAATCATATAATACCTCGGTAAAAACGTAGCGAGTGATTTTTTTTGAGCAGAATGAACGATCTCCGAGACCCTTGCACAGGAGTTTCCTGAGGAGCCCTTGCTTGGCAATGTTCATTCTTCCGGCTCGGGACATATACTCCAGCGGGAAGCCAACCCAGGAACGCGACCCAAAAAAGGAAGATCTAATTGGCTAAAAATCTTTTACTCTTATTCATAGCGGTCGTCGCCGTGTCCTGGGCGGCCATCTTTATCAAGTTCACCGGTGCGCCTCCTTTGGCCACCGCCTTTTACCGCATGTCTTTTGCTACCCTCTTCATTCTCCCTTTAGCCATAAGAAAATCCCTTCCCGAGATTTTAAGGTTGAAGGGCAAGATCCTAATCCTCACCTTGCTCTCAGGAGTCTTCTTGGGATTTCACTTCGCCACCTGGATCGCCTCTTTGGATTATACCTCCATCTCCAATTCAGTAGTCTTGGTTACTACCCAGCCTGTGTTTGTGGCGATTCTATCTCACCTCTTATTAAAAGAAAAAATAAATCTGACCATCCTCTTTGCCGTACTGTTGGCCCTTTTGGGCAGCTTCATCATAAGCGGGGGGGATTTTCAGGTAGGGAAAGCGAACTTTTTCGGCGATATCTTAGCCCTGATCGGAGCAATCACGGCGGCGGCATATCTTCTCTGTGGAAGAGTGGTCAGGCAAAAGCTTTCTTTGATCACCTACATATTTGCAGTTTATTTTGTTTCCGCTCTGGTGTTGGGAATTCTATGCATCACTTGGGGAACGCCGTTGTATCCCTATCCTTCCAAGACCTTCCTCTGGTTCATACTGCTGGGGCTGATCCCCACCGTCATCGGCCATACCTTATACAATTGGGCGCTTAAATATCTAAAAGCTTACCTGGTAGGCATGAGCATACTCGGAGAGCCTGTGGGCGCTACTGTTCTGGCTTATTTTATTTTTAAACAGACCCCGCCAGCCTTGACTTATTTGGGAGCGACCGCCATCTTCGTGGGTATCTTTTTGGTTTTCTGGAGTCAGAAAAAAACGCAAGCATAAAACATGCAGAGCCATATGGCCCTGCATGGCCTGGAACAGATATGGTGTCGAAGAAAAAGCCGCCCTTTGACCGGTAGCTACAGGCTTCTAAAAACAAGCAGAAATCCCATAAGCCCCATCAGAGAGGGGAAAATCTTGCTTTCCTTTTGTGCTGAATATTTGGAATGACCGTGAGACCGCAGTCTGGGCAAGGAATCTTTCTGGCAGGAATTACTTTTCTTCTTCCAGCTCTAATTCAATGATCGGCACAGCGGCATCCACCAAATCGCCTTCTTTGAAGTTGATCTTTTTCACAACGGCGCCACTTCCCGATTTGATTTCGTTCTCCATCTTCATGGCTTCTACAATCACCAAACCCTGACCCTTCTTAACCCTATCCCCTTCCGCAACCAAAATCTTCACCACTTTTCCCGGCATAGGAGAAGCAATGGTCGGAACACCCTTTAGTGCCGCAGATTCTGCAAGAGATCTTGCCCCGGAGTCAGCCTTAGCCTCCTCAATGCAGAATTGCTCACCTTGAACAGATATGTATTTCTTCCCCTGATTTTCAGCGATGAAGACCGTATACGCTTTTCCATCCACCAAAAGGGATAGGCAGTTCTCTGAGATCGGCTGAGAATCCACGTTGAATTCTTTACCGTCACGCTTGATGAGGTATTTTCCGTCCTTGTGATCGACCTGCAGTTTGTATGTTTGTTCTTCGATACTGAATTCGAATTCCATAAAAGTTCCTGACTGATTTCCAGATCCTGAATTAGGCTAAGCTCTTCTCATACCTCACCGATACTCCACTTCCCCACAGTCAACCAGGGACCTGGTGCCTTTTCGCTAACAGCAGACCGTCTTGTGACCGCCTTTGTCTGAGAAGCAACGGCTGAGGCAATTAACGCTTCGTCCAGAAATCTTCTTCCCTTCTTTCTGTTTGCCCAATCGGACATATTCTTCTCGATGAAGTTTGTTTGAGTATTTCCGGCGGCGAATTCCGGGTGAGCCATGACCGAGGAAAGAAACCCTATTGTGGTCTTAATTCCCAAAACGACATAGTTGGACAACGCCAATATCATCCGTTTGCGTGCATCCTCTCGTGTCTCCGCCCAGGTGATGACCTTGGAGAGGATGGGGTCGTAATACACCGGAACCTCGGAGCCCGAATATATCCCGCAATCATGCCTGATACCGGGACCGGATGGCTCTTTCATGAAGAGTATCTTTCCGGCAGACGGGAAGAAATTGTTTTCCGGATCCTCTGCATAGATCCTGCATTCTATGGCATGTCCTCGTTGCTCTATCCCTTCTTGCTTGAGGCTCAGTTTCTCTCCTGATGCAATTCTTATCTGCTGTTTCACCAGATCGACTCCGGTGACCAGCTCGGTAATGGGATGTTCCACCTGGATTCGGGCATTCACCTCCAGAAAATAGAAATTCCTGTCTTTGTCCAAAAGGAATTCGACAGTTCCCGCATTATTGTAGCTGGCGGTTTTGATCACGGTGGTGGCGACCTTACCCATTTTCGTTCTCAGCTCATCATCGACGGCACAGGAAGGTGTTTCCTCCACGATCTTCTGATGCCGTCTCTGAATGGAACATTCCCGTTCGTAAAGATGCACCACGTTTCCAAAATTATCCGCCAGGACCTGAAACTCGACGTGCCGGGGTTCCTCGATGTATTTTTCCAGATATACTGATTCATCTCCGAAGGCGGACTTGGCTTCGCGCATTCCTGCTTCAATCCCCTTTTCCAATTCTTGGGGAGAGGGTATAACCCGCATCCCCTTCCCACCTCCACCTGCCGAAGCTTTGATCATCACCGGATAACCGATCTTCTCTGCCGCTTCCTTGAATTCCTTCATCTCCACGCGCTTGGTCATCATTCCGGGAATAATGGGAATCTTCGCTTTGGTCATGGTCTCACGCGACGCCACCTTATCGCCGACAAGTCGCAGCGCCTTGGAATTCGGTCCAATAAAGACAATCCCTTCCTGTTCACATCTGGCGGAGAAATCACCATTCTCTGCTAAGAACCCATATCCTGGATGAATCGCATCTGCGCCCCGTTCCTTAGCAACCGTAATGATCTTGTCAATATTGAGATAGCTCTCCAGGGGTGGTGGATCGCCGATGCATATGGCTTCGTCTGCCATCTGCACGTGCAGGGATTTCCTATCTGCGGTCGAATAGACTGCCAACGTAGGAATGGACATCTCCTTGCAGGCATTTATCACCCTGACCGCAATCTCCCCCCGGTTGGCTATTAGAATCTTCTTCAGCATTCGTTCGAACCGTAGGGACAGCCCTTGTGGCTGTCCTTTGTTAGGACAGGGACAAGCCCTGTCCCTACATTGTGTTCACCAAAATTACTTCACTTTATGTATATCGTGCCCGTCTTCCAAGTTTCTTTTGTTTATGAAAAAGATTTCGTCAATATGCTCATGGTTTTTCAAATCAACACATTGCATCGCAGCTACCATGTTGTATTGATCGGCACCCACAAAGTCGTCCCAATGATTGGTAATCAAGAGTATGGTTTTCTTCCCCTCCCGTTTGGGTAAGCCAAGCTTCTCATTACAGTCTTTAAACATTTCCTCCAATCTCTCTGATGCATCACTTTGGACATTAGTACTCTCGCTGCTCTCTTCACTAGAACACAAAACAATCCTTTTGCCTTCATGCGCGCTAATTAGACGAAATTCTTTTATGCAATCATATCGTTCCATATTTAGGGCAACTTCCTCACAAATATCACAACCTTTATTTTCAATTATGGCCTTTTCAATAGTTTTCGCTATCTTCTGGACATACCTGTCTCTTTCCTTTTTGCCAGGGACACTTTTAAATTCCAAGAGAAACCGATATTCTTTACTAATCAAAATGTGTTTGTCCTCGAGAATTGTCTTGACCCCAGATATGATTTCCTGAATCTCTTTATTATCCCTCACATTTTCGGTCGACTTAACTAGTCTGTTTTCTTCGACCGCAAGATAATCATTTTCTGAATGCTTCTCTTTGCATAAGAAATCGTAGTGTTCTACTACTGCATTGTCTTCCTCCGGCCTGCGAAGAAATTCGTAGGATTTACCTGTAAGCGTATTGTAGTGGTCTAAGAAGAAATCCCTAAAGAATTCTTCTCTTTTCTGGTCTGGCATCTTGTTCTATCTCACTGACCTTGAAAAACCGTAGGGCCAACCCTTGTGGTTGTCCATTATTCGGACAGGGACAAGCCCTGTCCCTACATTTACATTGGAATAGGGTCCAATAGACCACAAAATCTAAAATCTTCCCAGCTTTCTACCAAGTTTTTTCTTACTGGATTATTCAATACATACTCGCAAATGTCTTTTAAGGATTCATTTCGCCTCACGATATGATCGTAAAATCTTCCTTGCCACATCTTATCTCCGATTTCATACTTCCATCCTATTCTGGTCGTTCTACTTTTGAAACGCCCTATGAATCTGGACACATTCATGGCATCACCGGAAGGCGAAATTAATAGATGAAGGTGATCGGGCATCAAACAGTATGTAAAGACTCTCACACCAGTTTTCTCTTTTTCCTCTTTCAAACAACTGACAATCTCATCATTCAAAGCCTCATTACAGAATACCCTCTCCTTATTCTTTGTGCAAATTGTGACAAAATAGGCGAATGGTTGAGAATAGTCAAAATCTTTTAGTCTGGGGCTTTTTCTTTCAGACAATTTGGCTTTCATAAGGATGAAACGTGAACTGTAGGGACAGCCATTGTGGCTGTCCGCCTCTCGGACAGGGGCAAGCCATGCCCTCACACTTACATCACTTTGTCCACTTGGGTTTTCTTTTTTCCAAGAAGGCGTTCATGCCTTCTTGCCCTTCGTCTCCAATTCGCATAGAGGCAATCATGTCCGCGGTGTAGGTCTTCGCCCTTTCGAAATCCATGCCCGGCACATTTTTCAGAAGCTCCTTACACATTGCCAGCGCCTTGGGGCCGCTGGATATGAGCTGATCCACTTTTTCCTGCACCGCCTGATCTAATTCTTCCAGAGACACCACGTGGTTCACCAATCCCGCTTCCAAAGCTCTTTTGGCTGTGAGTCGTTCCCCGGTCAGGAAGAACTCTCTGCATCTCCCTTCACCGACCTTGCGAATGACATAGGGAGAGATGCATGCCGGCACCAACCCCAGCTTGACTTCACTTAGGCTGAATTTCGCATTTTCGGCGGCGACGGCAATGTCACATACCGCCACCAGACCGGTCCCTCCACCTATTGCCGTACCGTTCACTCTGGCGATAACGGGCTTGGGCAAAGAATACATCAGATAAAAGAGCTCAGCCAACTTGAGCGAATCTTCAAGATTCTGCTCGTAGCTGTAATTTATCATCTTCTTCATCCAGTTCAAATCTGCCCCGGCGGAAAAAGACTTGCCGTTTCCGGTCAAGACCACAACCCGCACCGACTCATCTTCAGAGACTTTCTTGAAGATTTCGGTAAGCTCGGCGATCATCACCTCGTTGAAGGCATTGTGGACTTCGGGACGGTCAAGGATGACAGTAGCAACGCGGTCTTTAAGTGAATATGAGATGGTCTCAAATTGTTTTTCTTTTGGCAAGTTTTGAAAACCTCGTCACATAGAATCTGAAGAAGATTTGTCCGTTCGAATATGTAAAACTGGACTAAAAACCGTATACAACCATTTTTGGTTGTATTTCCAAGAAACAACCTTTTTAGGTTGTAGGCATCATCACATTCTAAAGACACCAAATCTTTGGTCAGGGATGGGAGCATTGAGAGCCATGGAGATTCCCAAAGCCAGGGCGGTTCTGGTCTCCAGAGGATCCAAGATGCCATCGTCCCAGAGGTTTGCGCCACTATGATAAGGGCTGGATTCCTCTTCGTATTTTTTCAGTGTCGGCTCCATGAATTCCTCCTGCTCCTTTTTGGTCATGGTCTTTCCCGCTTTTTTCAAGGCTCTGAGCTTGACCGTCAGAAGGACGTTGGCCGCTTGTTCGCCTCCCATCACACATATCTTGGCGTTGGGCCACATCCATATCAACCGAGGATCGTAAGCCCTTCCGCACATGCCGTAATTCCCCGCTCCGTAAGAGCCGCCAACGATTACGGTGAACTTCGGAACGTCGGCGTTGGCCACAGCATGCACCATTTTGGCACCGTCTCTGGCAATACCACCGTGCTCATATCGCTTGCCCACTATGAAGCCGGTTATATTCTGCAAAAAGATCAGAGGAATCTTTCTCATGGTACAGAGGTTGATGAAATGAGCGGCCTTAAGCGAGCTCTCCGAGAATAACACGCCATTGTTGCCCAGAATTCCAACCGGATAGCCCATGATTCTGGCGAAACCGCAAACCAGGGTGATTCCGTACAATTCCTTGAATTCCTGAAACCTGCTTCCGTCCACCATCCGGGCGATAACCTCCCGGATATCATAGGGCTTTCTTATGTCGCGAGGAATGACTCCGTACATTTCCTCCGGATCGTAATAGGGGTCCTCTGGCTCTGCCACGTCCAATTCAAACTTTTTGGGAGGATCAAAGCTTTCCACGATGTTTCTGGCAATCTCCAGGGCATGTTGATCATTTAGAGCGTAATGATCCGCCACTCCGGAGATTCGACAGTGCACATCGGCACCGCCCAACTCTTCGTCCGTGACCTCCTCGCCTGTGGCCGCCTTGACTAACGGCGGTCCTCCGATGAAAATGGTTCCCTGCTGCCGGACGATGACCGCTTCGTCGCTCATGGCCGGAACATACGCTCCTCCGGCTGTGCAGGAGCCCAAAACTATGGAAATCTGAGGGATTCCCATGGCAGATAATCTGGCTTGATTATAGAAGATTTTTCCAAAATGGTCTTTGTCCGGAAAGGTTCCTGATTGATATGGCAAGAAAATACCGCCCGAATCCACCAGGTACATGCATGGGAGTCGGTTCTCCATGGCGACTTCTTGTGCTCTCACGTGCTTCTTTATTGTTATGGGAAAGTAAGTGCCCCCTTTGACTGTAGCGTCGTTGGCCACCACCAGTACTTCCCTTCCGTGAATCACCCCGACTCCGGTCACCATCCCCGCGGCAGGGGCGCCGTTTTCATACATATTGAAAGCGGCCAACGGAGAGAGCTCCAGAAAGGGCGTATTACGATCGAAAAGCAGATCCAGTCTCTCCCTTACGGTCAGTTTGCCTCTTGACTTGTGCAGTTCACGCGCCTTAGCAGGTCCTCCCTTTTTAACCTCCTTCAAGCGCTCCTTGAACTCAGCCACCAAGTCCTGCATCGCTTGAGAGTTTTCTTTATATTGTAAGGATTTAGTATCGACTTTAGATTCTATACGAAACATTTTTTACCTTCGGGACTCTTTTTTGATCTCTGCCTATCTTTTTAAACGTCCGACAGGATCGTCGGACGCTACACCATTAGTTTTGAATGTCCGACAGGAACATCGGACGCTACACCATCGGTAGCGCCCGACCTTTGTGTCGGGCGTGGCTCCTTTTTGAACCTCGAATTGATTCACCTTTTAATCTTCTAATATTTTCTTTAGTTTGTTCGATTTCTCGTTGCATACCGGTTTGAGAGAAGATTCTTAAGGCATCTTCAAAACTTCTCAAAGCTTTTTCCTTTTCACCCTTTGCCCAAAAAATTACACCGAGGTTGTTAAGCTGGTAAGCCATACTTTCTTTTCTACCCAATTCCTCGTTGAGCCTCAAAGCGTCTTCATAGTATTTTAAGGCTTTGTCCAAATCCTCTGTGGTTGAATAGATTACACCAAGGTTATTAACATCCCTTGCTTCCCCTTCTTTGCAGCCAATTTCTCTGTCAATCTTCAGAGCATCCTCATGGTATTGTAAGGCTTTCTCCAAATCT
Source organism: uncultured Ignavibacteria bacterium (assembly GCA_964588305.1). Taxonomy (GTDB): domain Bacteria; phylum Zixibacteria; class MSB-5A5; order MSB-5A5; family SM1-73; genus SM1-73. The sequence continues at coordinate 8,035 of CAZPOP010000016.1, read as the reverse complement.
TTTCTGATCTGATAGATTACACCCAGGTTATTGAGGACGGAAGCTTCCCCTTCTTTGTTGCCGATTTCTCTATCAATCTTCAAAGCATCTTCATAGTATCTTAAGGCTTTGTCCAAATCTCCCCTGGCCTTATAGATTAAACCGAGGTTGTTAAGATCCTCTGCTTCCCCTTGTTTGTCGCCAATTTCTCTATCAATCTTCAAAGCATCTTCATTATATTGTAAGGCTTTGTTGAAATCTTTTCTCATCTGATAGATTACACCCAGGTTGCCAAGACCCGCTGCTTCCCCTTCCTTGTTGCCAATTCCTCTACTAATCTCCAAAGCATCTTCATAGTGGCTTAACGCTTTGTCCAAATCCCCCCTGGTTTGATAGATTGCACCAAGGTTGTTAAGATTCCCTGCTTCCCCTTGTTTGTTGCCGATTTCTGTATCAATCCTGAAAGCATCTTCATAGTATTCTATGGCTTGGTCCAAATCTCCTCTGGTCTGATACACTACACCAAGGTTATTAAGATTCCTTGCTTCCCCTTCTTTATTGCTAATTTCTCTATCAATCTTCAAAGCATCTTCATGGTATTTTAAGGCTTTGTCCAAATCTCCTCTGGCCTTATAGACTAAACCCAGGTTGTTAAGGTCTGAAGCTTCACCTGCGTTATTGCCAGTTTCTCTATCAATCTTCAAAGCATCTTCGTGATATTCTACAGCTTCGTCCAACTCTCCTGTGGTCTTGAACATTAAACCGAGGTTGCCAAGAGCAGATGCTTCCCCTTGTTTGTCGTCAAATTCTCTGGCGAGGGTCAGAGATTTACGATAGTTTTCCATACTTAAATCAAGTTTGCCCAGTTTATAGTAGCAGACCCCAACCAGATTGTAAAGTGCCACTGCCTGACTGCCTTTGGCTTCTTTCATTGATTGTTTGAATTCAGCAATTGCCTCTTCCCATTTGTATTCTCTCATCAGTTTGACACCCTTAGCAAATGGATCAAATACGGCAGGAGCTGAATAAGGCAACCCATCTAGATCAATCTGGATACCAGATTGTTTTGCAATTGCCTTTACCATTTTTTCAATAGTCTTTATTTTCTGTTCTGTGGGTTTATCTAATTTTGTCCGGCGAGGGAATATCCAAGAAAGTATAGTGGCCCATATCCCAGTAACACCAAGAAAAATGGCAATAATCCCAAAAACAATTGTCCAAAATAAACCAGAACTCATCTGATAACCAAAGAAATCCATCATTTGATTTTCACTGTGGTGTCAGAAGTTGCCTTTGACACACATAAAAGCTGTCAGCTGTAGCTCATTGCACATGACAGCATGGAAATGAAAACGCACCCTGAAGGGTCCGGCTACTTCTATCTTATGCTGGCACGCATTTATACCCGTAGCACAGGATTCCGGCTTCGCCATCCTGCTGAATCTTTCTGAATTCTATTTTCAGCCTCATTCCGATCTGAAGTTTGTCCAGATCACAGTCAGCAATCTGAGTCAGAACTCTTGTCCCTCCATCAAGCTCCACGATGCCCATAGCGTAAGGAGATTGGTCAACGAACTGGCTCGCCGCAACCCTTATCACTGTGTAAGTTAGGAGCTTCCCTTCATCCTTTAGTATAACCTTCTCAAAATCCCGGGACTTGCAATCTGCACATATGAGCCTGGGAGGGAAGTATGTTTTTCCACACTTTTTACATTTATTGGCTTCTAATCTGTATCTTTGGGGTTCCTCTCTCCAGTATCTGGCTGGAAACATTTAGATTACCTCCGTCTTATAGGCTATGATCTATCCCAAATTCTCATTCTGAGGCGTTAGCCGAAGAATCTCAAACTCACGTGAATACATATGCATCTGTATCATACTCTATTTGTCCGAATTGCGATCCACAGGATTAGATTCTTCACTTCGTTCAGAATGACACAACGAATATTCTATGATTTTTGACTCGTCCTTGATTAATAACCTATTTCCTATAACTAGAATGCCTGCATTATATGCACCACGGTACTTCCGCCGCTTCCTCCCATGTTCTGGGCAAGCCCTATTTTCGGATCCTTTACCTGCCTCTGTCCGGCTTCCCCTCTGAGCTGATGAACTATCTCCACCACCTGCCCAACGCCGGTGGCACCCACCGGATGCCCCTTAGATTTGAGCCCGCCGCTGGCGTTAATCGGTATTCTGCCGTCTAAAGCGGTAAGTCCGCTTTCGGTGGCCTTGCCCCCCTCCCCCTTTTCAACAAATCCTAAATCCTCAATGACAATTATCTCAGCAATGGTAAAGCAGTCATGCACCTCCGCTAAATCAATATCTTCAGGCTTGAGGTTAGCCATTTTGTATGCTGTCTCAGCCGCTTTCACAGTTGCATCCAGGGTGGTAAGATCCTTGCGTGAATGAAGAGCAATGGTGTCGGTAGCATGACCCGAGGCGATTATCTTCACTGCAGGCTTCTTGGAGAGCTTCTTTGTCATCTCTGCGGGGCAGAGAATCGCACAGGCCGCTCCGTCCGTGATAGGCGAGCAATCCAGGATTCTCAAAGGATCTGCCACCAAGATGGATTTCATCACCTGTTCAACCGTGACTTTCTGAGGAAACTGAGCCAGTGGATTTTTGGATCCGTTTTCGTGATTCTTCACAGCCACCTGGGCCAATTGTTCCCTGGTGGTGCCATATTGATGCATGTGGCTTCTTGCCATAAGAGCATAGAGTCCGGGAAAAGTAACGCCATTATAAACTTCATATTCCTGATCTGCTGCTGTGGACAGAGCATAGGTGGCGCCGTCGCCGCCCACGTCGGTCATCTTCTCCACACCGCCGACCAAAACGATGTCAGACATCCCTGATGCCACGTCCATGAAACCCATCCTAACCGCCAAGCCTCCAGAACAGCAAGCTGACTCGACCCGGGTGCAGGGAATGGGGTTGACGCCCAAGTAATCCGCTAAAAGGGACGAAAGGTGTTCCTGTCCCACGAAAAGCCCGGAAGACATGCACCCCACATACATGGAATCGATGTGGTCAACGCCGGCGTCTTCTATCGCCAAAAGGGCACTCTCCACAAAGATGTCCCTTAAGGACTTTTGCCATAGTTCCCCCCACTTGTTCATACCCACACCTATGATGGCAACATCTCGCATGTTATCTCTCCTTGTTTCCTTGTGAATTTCTAAATGAAGTTTGAACGTGCTCGTTTAGTGGTGTCGATGCTCGTATCGAGGCCAGGCTTACGAGGCTCGAAGCTCGAGAAAAATCACCTGCTTTTGAAATCCCTCCATTTTTTTGCTAAGTTATATAACTGTCTACTGGATTTGTCATATTTCTCTATTAACGTGCCACATAAGTTTGGATCAACATATGTTGAATACAGATCCCGCGCATGACTTAAGGACACAATCATCTCGTTTGACTCAGCCATGGCATCATCCAGATATTTCTGGAAACCTTTACTCTGATGTTTTTTCGAATAACCCTCAGCTATTAGTCGAGGAATAGCTTTTGCAGATCTGCGCAATTGATTTGCTAAGTCGTATTGTTCCTCCTTCGGAAGTTTAGGCACAACCTTGGAGATGACTTCGAGTGAAGCTCTATAGCTATTCTGATATACCTCCAAATCAGTAAAGCTTCTTATTGGGTTTCTCGTCTCCATCCAATATTTCCGTTTGCATCCAGCTTCGAGTTTCGAACATCCAACATCGAAACGAGCCTCGCCAACGCCAAACGAGCTTCGATCAGTTAGGTTCCCATTCGAATCTTGCCCCGATACTTGGCGTAAGTGCCATAGTCTATGTAAACCTTGTTATTGTCCAGCATCCAGCGTGTCCTGGGTGCTTTGTCTCTGACTTCATCGATCCTCTCGGTAACTTCGAAGATGAAACCGTCGCTTCCCGCACCCGAGCCGTAAGAGACCATCAGAATCTTGTCGCCAGGCTTGGAAATATCCAACGTGGAAGTCAAACCCATGGGAGAGGAACCGGAGTAGGTATTGCCTAAGGTGGGAGAAAGCCATCCCGGTTCTATTTGCTCCTTTTTGAATCCAAGCATCTTCCCCACCCGCTGGGGAAATTTACCGTTGGGTTGATGGAATATTACATAATCAAAGTCCTCAGGCTTCATCTTGGCCTTTTGCATTATCCCTTTTGCCGCGCCCATGATATGTTTGAAATAAGCCGGCTCACCGGTGAATCGGCCGGCGTGACGTGGATAGAACTGGTGCTCCCTTCTCCAGAAATCTGGTGTGTCGGTCATATACGAATAGGTATGGTGCACCTTGGCTATCAGATTTTCCTTTCCGAAGATAAAGGCGGCCGCCCCTGCCGCGGCGGAATACTCCAGAGCATCTCCCGGTGCTCCCTGAGAGGTGTCCGCGCCGACTGCTAATCCATATTTGACATATCCCGATTCCGCCAAACCGATGCACACGAACATGGCCTCGCTTCCGGCCTTACAGGCGAATTCATAATCCGCGCAGTGCACTTCCGGAGTAGCGCCAATCGCTTCCCCCAGAACCGTCCCGCTCGGCTTCACCGCGTAAGGATGCGATTCCGAACCGACGTATACCGCTCCAATCTCCTGAGGATCGATGTCTGCCCTTTTCAGTGCGCTTTTGGTCGCCTCCACCGACATGGTTATGGTATCCTGATCCGGGCTGGGGACAGATTTTTCATGTAATAGGAGACCTCGTTTGTAACTGGGAGCGTCCGCACCCCACACTTTGGCGATCTCCTCCAATTTGATGCGATTTCTGGGAATATACGCTCCGTAACCGACTATGCCTACCATTTTTGTCCTCTCTTTTTTGGCAAAATCAAGGCGCATTGACTAGTGTCTACACGCCTTTAATCTTTGTTATGCATCCCCAATGAAGCCACCGACGGCTCTTTAGCAAAATGTACAGTTTCAAGATCAAACATGTTTCATCGGAACGCTTAATGATTCCTGCCTGAGCTTAAGCACCTTCCTCAAAAAGCTTTCACTATATACAAAAAACACTTCAGTTTGTCAAGTGAATTTGCCACGCAGTTTGTTAGGGGACGAAAGCTGGCTTTGGCTCGATTATGGGTTTTTTGCTTCCAGAAGATAATGTTGTCCTTTGCCTTGTCGATATTACTATAAACGGCCAAACCAAGATCAGCCTCATAATTGACGGCCGCCGTAACCGGGCGACTCATTTGGAGTCGACAGGAGAGTCTTTCGCGTCTCTCTAAGGCGACCACCAACATGAGGTTCTTTATGTAGCTTGAAAAATGGCCCAACGTTCCTTAAAAGTCTGCGATCAAAACTAATTCCGTCCTCAGCTTTTTCGTCCCCAACATTTGGTAGTCTATCTCTTGCGAATCGAGATTTTTTTCTGACAGCTGTCTTGCGAGAGGTCATTGATTAAGCGAAAGGCGTGGCGCAAGAAAACCATCAGGTTTCGGCCGCTTGCCTGCCTAAGAAATGAACTGTTGCAGCTTCCGCAAGAGAGGAGTTGACGTCATCTCTGTTCTCAAAAGGATGTGCGTGCAGTCGGAGATACAGACGAAGAAAATGAGGTTCTAAAACGCCCAGACAAGCCCATGTCTATTAATCTCCGGTCCCAGGAGGGTTGGCTAATGGAGAAATTGGAACTCGAAATCGACAGTTCTTTGGCGGCTCTGGATTCTATAAGTGGCCTTGTGCTTACCAAAGACGAAAACTACAATATTCAGTTCATGAACACGGCTGCCAGAGAAGCTTTGGGGGACCGGAAGGGAGAGAAATGCTACCAGAGGTTTTTCGGCAGAAATGAACCTTGTCCGGTATGTCCCATAGACGAGATTCTTAAGAAAGGCAAGAAAGAATTCACCTATCATTTCGAAGCCTCTGGGAAAGTGTACGAATCCCATGCTTCGCCTTTCCAAGACCCCAACGGAACCGCTTCCATTATTGAGATTCTGACAGATGTAACTGACAGGGAAAAAGCTGAGCAGGCTTTGAAGGAATCAGAGCGGAGATTCAGAAGTTTTTTCGAGACTGCAAATGATGCTATTTTCGTCACGGACGTCGAAACGGGTCAATTCCTGGATGCCAATAGGCAAGCTCAACGATTGACTGGACATTCCAAACAAGAGATCGTCAGGATGCGCCAGTCCGATCTATATCCTCCCGCGAAAACTCGATATTACGAGGAGGAATTTCGCCATTGCGCTCGAAAAGGAAAAGCCACCGGTTTCGAGGGGGAAGTTGTTGCCTCGGATGGAAAGGTCGTGCCGGTCCATATAAGCGCTAACTTGTTGAAATCGCCGGGAACAGAAGTGATTGTGGGCATATTCAGGGATATCAGCGGATATAAGAGGGCCGAGGAAAAGATCATTGAGGAGAGAAACAAACTGGCCACCATCTTGGCAAACATCGGAGAAGGCGTCAACATCGTAATGCCGGACTACACGGTCAAGTATCAGAATAAATTCCTGTTGGACAGGTTCGGGGATTCGATCGGGAATAAATGTTACAAGGGATTCATGGATCTGCAAGAACCCTGTGAAGGATGCCCCATTAAACATACGATTGAAGACGGCTCCACCCAAAGCATGGGACAGAAAGGGAAGGACGGCAGAGACTACGAGCTGTTCTTCGTTCCGCTGCGAAATCCAGATGGAAGGACTGATGCTTTGGAGGTGGTCAGGGATATAACCCAGAGAAAAAAAGTTCAGGAAAAGATCTCCTTTCTGGCGGGAATAGTGGACCATGCTTCCGAGTCGATCATCGCCACCGACAAAAGCGGAAGGATCATATATGTCAATCCTGCCACAGAAAAGATGTACGAATACCACGCAGAGGAGTTGGTTGGGAAAGAACTGGAGGTAATCAACGCTGAGCTATACCGGGAGAGAATACAAAAGGAGATATACGAAGCTGCGCTGTGCGGAGAAGTGTGGCAGGGAGAACTTTTGAATCGCCGCAAAGATGGAAAGGTCTTCAACGTATTCACCTCCGTCTCCAAGATGGTCGACAAAGATGGAAACTTCATCGCCTTGGTCTGGTCCCAACGAGACATCACCCGGAGCAAAAGATACCAGGAGGAGATGATAAGAATCGAAAAGGAAAAAGCCGAAACCCTGCGCATATTGCATGAAAACGAGTCCGCCATAAACAAAAGCCTAAGCAAGGCCAAAAGCGAGCTCCTGGAGAAAAATCTGGAACTGGAAAAAAGAACTCATGAGTTGGAGGCGGAGAAAAAGAGACTGAAGGAAGCATATGTAAAGCTCAACCAGATGCAGAATCAGCTGCTGCAATCTGAAAAGCTTGCTTCCCTGGGGCAATTGGCAGCGGGCGTGGCTCATGAATTGAATAACCCCATTGGCTTTGTGAACAGCAATTTGGGGACTCTGGCCGAATATGTTAAGGACATCAAGAAGCTTCTGGACAACTACGAAAAAATGGAGAAAATGATCAAAAAGAATAAATCAGTGGAAAAACTATTCCAGGAAACTGATGAATTCAAAGAAGAAATGAATCTGAATTTCATGTTGGAAGACTTCGACAAGGTGATATCAGAATCTCAGGAGGGAACCCAAAGGGTCAAAACCATCGTTCAGGACTTAAAGCAGTTCTCCCACGTGGACAAGGGGAAATTAGAATTGGCTGACATCAACAAGGGTATCGAGAGCACCTTACACATCGTGTGGAATGAACTGAAATACAAAGCGGACGTGATCAAAGAATATGGCGACATTCCGCAGATAGAGTGTTTGCCCCAACAGCTAAATCAGGTCTTCATGAACCTTTTGGTAAATGCAGCTCAAGCTATCGCCACGCACGGAGAAATACGGATAAAAACTCGTAGAGAGGGCAACAAGGTGATTGTCGAAATAAGCGATACCGGAGCAGGAATACCCAAGGAGAACCTTGACCGAATATTCGAACCATTCTTCACCACCAAAGAGGCAAAGAAAGGAACCGGTTTGGGCTTGAGCGTGGCCTACGGAATAATTCAGAAGCACAATGGAGAGATTGAAGTGGAAAGTGAAGTCAATAAGGGGACGACCTTCCGGGTCATTCTCCCCTATGCCGGATCCGGTAT
>CAZPOP010000015.1:29067-81210 GCA_964588305.1 uncultured Ignavibacteria bacterium | reverse complement strand
CAGAGGCTCTGGGACCATCTTTTTCTCCAACTGCAACTTGAGATGCATCTATTGCCAGAATTTTCCGATCAGTCAACTGGGGAACGGATTGGAGGTGACTGCCAGGGATCTGGCCGGGATGATGATTTCCCTTCAGTCCCGAGGCTGTCATAACGTAAATTTGGTCACTCCCAGCCACGTTGTTCCCCAAATCCTGGAAGCATTATCTTTTGCCTGGGAGATGGGTTTCGACCTTCCTTTGGTTTATAACAGCTCAGGATATGATTCGGTTGAAGCCTTAAGACTCCTGGAGGGTATAGTCGACATATATCTTCCGGATATGCGCTATTCGGACAACCGGGCGGCAAAAAGGCTTTCTTTTGCAGACGACTATGTGGAGATCAACCGAGACGCAATCAGGGAGATGCATCGACAGGTGGGGAATCTGGTGGTCGATGAACAGGGGATAGCCACAAAGGGACTTCTGATTCGACACCTGGTCCTTCCCAATGACCTGGCTGGAAGCCAGAGAACTTTTAGGTTTATAAGAGAGGAAATCTCCCCGGACGTTTACGTGAGCTTGATGGGACAATATTTCCCCAGCTTCAAGGCCTCTGAGGACGTATCAATAGACAGAAAAATTACGAGAGAGGAGTATGAGCTGGCGAAGGAGAGTTTTTTTGAGTCCGGCTTGGTTTCCGGTTGGATGCAGGAAAATTGAAGTTCGGGAGAGTGAAGGGTCTTGAGAAATAAACTTCAGATCATCTTGATATTATTCTTTTTTTCCTTCAGCTGCACCTATTACAATACCTTCTATAATGCTAAGAGGAGTTTCAAGGAGGGGGAAAACGCGCAGAAGAGGTCGGCTTCGGGGGCTAAGAGCAGTGCGGCAGACAAGAAATATGAGGAAGCCATAAAGAAGGCTTCCAAGGTACTGACCTTTCATCCCAAAAGCAAGTGGGTTGATGACGCCCTATTCCTGATCGGAAGGGCTTATTACAATATGGAGGAATACGCCAAAGCCGAGAGGAAATTCAAAGAGCTTATGGCCAGTTTTCCTAAAAGCAAGTTGGCGAAGGAGTGCCGTTATTATATAAGCTTGTGTCAATACAAATCTGGAAACGAGGAGGATGCGGTTCTGTCTTTGGAGTCAATCGTGGAGTCAGACAAAGCAGATAAGAAGAAAAGAGCGGAAGCAGCCTTTATGTTAGGAGAGATATACTCAGGCAGGGAAGAGTATGACGATGCCATAGCCAATTACCGACACCTGGTGGAAAACTACGAGAAAGACACCCTGGCGCCAGTGGCCCAAGATCGCATCGGAGAGGCCTTCTGGCTGAAGAAAGATTACGCTCAAGCCAAACAGGCCTTTGCCCAGGTGGAGAAATACCACCCTAAATCAGACGATCTCTTCGAGTCAAGATTCAGAGGCGGAGAGTGTTGTTATTCCTTGGGGGAATTCGAAGAAGGGATGGACATCTTTAGTCGACTTTCCAAGGAAACCGAAGATTCGGAAAAGCTCCCCGCGGTCAAGTTGAAGATCGTGGAGGGTATCCTGCTTTCCGGTAACACCGACGAGGCAATCAAGGAATATGAGGAGATTATCAAGGATTATGCCAAGACGGAACATTCCGCCCAGGCTCTTTATCAATTGGGGATGATACATCAAGAGGAATTCGGGGATCTCAAAAAGGCCAAGGAGATGTTCGATAGTTGCAAGACCGAAAGCCCCAGATCAGAGATAGCCCAGGAAGCTTTGTCCAAAAGTGCCAACATTTCCAAGGTCGAGGAATATCAGACGGAGTTATCCGAAGCCGAGACCGAAAAACACGGCAGGGCTCTGTTCCTTTTGGCTGAGTTGTACTTGACCCAGATGAATCAGCCCGATTCGGCTTTGGCAGAATATTTGGCTTTGGCCGACAATTATCCGGAATCTGAATTCGCCGCTCAATCCCTTTATGCCGCAGCCTGGATTCTGGAGAACATCAAAAAAGATGCCGCCCGGGCAAAAGAGATGTACCAAAGGATCGTCAAGGAGTACCCCGCTACGGACTATTCTAAGCCCGCTGCGAAGTTTTTGGGACTGTCTTATGAATCCATACAGGTCGACACGCCGGAGAGAGAATATCTTGAAGCGGAGAGAATGCTATTGGAATATGAGAATGTTGATTCAGCCTTACTTCTGTATAATGGGATAATCGAGCGTTTTCCCCAAAGCAGTTATGCGGGCGAGGCAGCTTATGCGGTTGCCTGGATCACCGAGCATTATGCCAATCCTGGTGACAGCACTGTGGCTTTAGCCTATCAGAAGGTGATAGACCTGTACCCAAACTCAGAGCATGCGGATGCCGCTCGAACAAAGCTGGGGCGCGCTCCCAAGAAAAAGGCTCCGCTTCCGCCGTCGCCTGAAGAGGAGGAACTTGCGGGAGAACAGCCAACCGATACTGTGCAGGTCGATACCACATCGACTTCTGGACCTTCGGTTCCGATGGCCCCGAACCCGCTGAAAGCTGGCGAGTTCGTTTATCCTGAATCCGAAATCGAATCGGGCATTGAGGCGACAGTGGTGTTTAAAATCATGATCGATTTTGAAGGCAACGTCATGGATGCGGTTTTAGTCAGCAAGACTGATAACTACTGGATAGATGAAGCTGCAAAAAAGGCGGCCATGGAAACGACCTTCGAGCCCGACAGTATCGATGCGTTGGATTTGGGCGGATGGTTTTTGTACGATGTGGAGGTGAGACCACCAGACGTTGAGGATAACCTCATCGATCAGAGCGGGATGGAACAATAGAGTCATGCTCTCTCAATTTACCAGCACGGTCATTTCAAAAGAGAAACTAACCGAAAAGACGTTCAAGCTTACCCTCTCATCTTCCCATATCGCCAAAAGCGCAAAACCGGGAAGTTTCGTTCACATAAGAGTCAATCCCGACGACTCTCCTCTTCTGAGAAGAGCCTTCAGCGTGCATTGCGTTGATGAAGAGAAGAGGTGCTTCGAGGTTCTGTTCAAAGTAGTGGGAAGGGGAACTGAGATTTTGTCAGAAAAATCTCCCGGGGATATGCTGGATATTCTCGGTCCCATCGGAGAGGGTTTTTCGTTTCCTAAAAAAGGGGAAACCGCGATGCTGATAGCCGGAGGCATGGGAATCGCTCCACTCTGGTTTCTTCTCGGCAGCCTAATTGAGAAGACTTCCAGAGAGAGTGTGACGTTCTTTTTAGGTGCCAAAACGGTAAAGGAGCTTGTGTACTGCGAAAGGCTGAAAGATCTGGGAACTAACTTAATCGTGACAACAGATGATGGAAGTTTTGGAGCAAAAGGATTGGTTACTGATGTTTTTTTGAAAGAAATCAAGAAGAGAGAAAACGAATCTAAGAAGCTTGTGGTCTATTCTTGCGGGCCTCAGGAGATGTTGAAAAAGATGTCGGAAATATCCAAAGAATATGATCTTTCCTGTCAGATCTCTCTGGAAGGGAGCATGGTTTGTGGCGTTGGAGCATGTTGGGGATGTGCCGTGAAGCTTAAGGGCGGAGGATACAAAAGAGTCTGTGTCGACGGACCTGTGTTCGACGCCAGAGAAGTAGTCTTAGAATGAGATCGGTTCGGAGTAGCGAGACTTGTCTCGCGTTTTTCTTTATGTTCTTCAAAACTTCAGGTGGAAATTAAACCCGATACTATGGTGAACTTGTCGAACCGCCTTTCAATCAAAATAGCAGGGATCGAGTTTTCTAATCCGGTTCTGGTGGCTTCCGGAACTTTCGGCTACGGGGAAGAATACCAATCTCTGATTGACTTGAGCAAGTTGGGCGGGATCGTCACCAAGTCCATAACCTTAGAGCCCAGGGAAGGACATCCCCCGCCCCGCACGTGCGAGAGCCCGTGCGGAATGTTAAATGCCATCGGCCTGGCCAATGTGGGGGTGGAGGAATTCATAAAAGAGAAACTTCCCTTCTTAAGATCGCTTGAAACCAGAATAATCGTGAATGTGGCCGGGAGCACGGTGAAAGAGTACGTGGAGGTGGTGAAGAGGCTCAACGGGACGGAAGGTATCGACATGTTGGAGATCAATATCTCCTGTCCCAATGTGAAGGAAGGGGGAATCGCTTTCGGGTCGAAGGTTAAATCAGCTTATGAGTGCATAAAAGCGGTCAGGGAAAACTCGTCCCGCCCGATCATAGCCAAGCTTTCGCCTAACGTGACGGACATTGTGGAAATCGCGGATGCAGTCCAAAAGGCGGGCGCAGATGCCGTCTCTTTGATCAATACTTTGGTCGGCATGGCCATCGATGTGGAGAAGAGACGTCCGGTCCTCGCCAATATCACCGGTGGTCTTTCCGGGCCGGCCATCAAGCCGGTGGCTCTGGCTATGGTGTGGAAGGTGGCAAAGGAAGTGAAGGTGCCGGTGATAGGAATAGGGGGGATCATGAATAGCCAGGACGCCCTGGAGTTTGTTTTAGCCGGTGCTTCCATGATCCAGGTGGGAACCGGGAATTTCGTGGATCCTCAGACCTCTCTCAAAATCGTCAACGGTCTTTCCGAATACTGCAAGAAGAAAGAAATCAAGAAAATCAGCGATTTGGTGGGGAAACTAAAAGCAGTATAACGTACCCCTTCTCTTCATAAGAGAAGGGGCCAGGGGATGAGTTCCATGCGGCACCTTATTGAACTCACCCTAAATCCCTCTCTTGAGAAGAGAGGGACTTATGTATAATAGAAAGTCTGCTAAGCACCCCCGATAAATCCGGGGATGCATGACCTAGAGGACTACAACACGTCCGGTTCGGGCGGGGGTTGAACCCCCGCCCGAACAGCAAAACCAGAGAAGACAACTCCTCTCCGCTTTTTTTCGTTGCTTACATGAAAAACTCACGCTCGTTACGCCTTAATCACCTCGGCGGACATCTTCTGATGTCAGCGACATGGAGCTGGTCCCTCCAGAAACAGGTAGTTGATAAGATACATGACGTCAGCAACGTCAACTATCCCGTCACAATTCACGTCACCATACTCCATGGGGTTGGGCGCCGGGCCGCTACAGAAAAGGTAATTGATCAGATATATCACGTCTGAAATTCCGTATGATCTTCGAAATACTCCGCTGTTCCACTTGTCATGCCTGTACTTTGGCCACTGCGTCGCATCGTAGTAGGCATCGAATTCCCAGCATACCAGTTTCGGAATAACATAGATATTGTAGTCCGTGGGCACGACCATCTCGAAGTTCCAATCCTTATCCATATCGGCAATCACCGGAGTATAAGGGCTGCTTGTGGCAAAGGTCGACTGGTTGGAAGCATAGAGGGGCCAGCCGGGAACGATATCTCCCGAGTAATGCCAGGCATATATCCTCTCGAAGCCGGTGCCCATAAAATAGCCTGCCCGGGCTATGATATCCACATTCCCGTCTCCGTTCACGTCGGCCAGGATCGGACACCCAAAGGTTTCAGGAACGGAGGCAAAAACAGGATCATCGTAGGTGGAGATAAAAGCGGCCAGTTCTTCTCTGCCCATGCTCCTGATCTTAGCCGTTATCTCCGCCATGTTGTCACCCAAGGCGCACAGGACATCGCGTTTTCGTTCGGCATCAGGTGATTTCATAGACACCAAAGGTCCTTCAGAACCAACAGAGCCGAGGGGCGTTCCATCCTCATGCCAGGCATAGACACGGGCTTCGCCAATTGTGTAGATGGTCACCACTATCTCCAGAATTCCATCTCCTTCCACGTCCCCGATGGCGGGATGATTGCCAAACCACTCGCAATTCAGGGCCTCTAGTACTATGGGATAGTTTTCTGGCTGGGTGCCGTCCTTCTTGAACGCGCAGAGTTTAACGTAGCTGGTGTCCGCTCCGAAAGCGACTATCTCTAAGTCCTCGCTTTCGTCTATGTTGGCAACAGCGATTCCGTAGATACAGACGAAAAGGTCGGGATAGTCTCCAGGTGCGAGCAACTGATTACCTTCTATGTCCCAAATATAGATTCCACCTGCAGCCGACATCTGATCGGGAAGGCAACTGCCGTCGGCCACGCCGGCAATTACCTCATTTTGTCCATCCATGTCCAGGTCGGCCACTGCCAGGGACGGAAAACCGGAGTACCTGCTGGTTACGTATGTCTGGGCAAAGATGCCATCGCTGCCAGCTATCACAGATTGGCCGTCATTGCGCCAGGCATAGACTACTCCATTCTCGTTTACAGTTAACACCTCTGGACTTCCGTCGTTCTCCAAATCCGCTATCACCGGTGTGGCCAAGCCGGTGAATTCATTTGCGCTGGTCCATGCATACCTGGTCCAGTCGGCAGAACCGGAAAGCAGAGCATGCATACCCTCCTGCTCAGAGCAGATGACGATGTCGTCTATACCGTCTCCATCCAAATCTCCTAAGGCTGGGGAGGACATCATGTTCTTGTCGGTATGTCTGGGCCAGCCGGGCTCACGCTCGCCTTCGTGGCTGAAAACCTCAACCCCTCCGGTGAATCCCCATCCGGCGGGAGCACCAAGTCCCAACACCACTTCACCGTATCCATCCCCGTCTATGTCTCCAACCGCAGGGGATAAGGAGCCATAGGCAGATAATTCCTGCACCCAGCCGCCAGAAGCGATGCTTTTCACGAACGCCACCACAGTATCACCGTAAGTTTCACCACCATTGGTCTCCACGGTCAGCCGGAAGCTGTAAAACATCTCCTCGAAGTAACTTACTAGGAACGTACCCAGAATATGATCTGCCACCATCTTGGTGGAGGTGATTATGGGAATCCAAATGGGAGGGGACTCTCCATAGCCAAATTCTAAGGTATAATGGGAAAAATCTTCCACCACCGTATATCCATAGATCTCAGCGTATCCCAAAACAGTGTCACCATCACTGGGGGAGGTTATCTTGACGTAGGTATCATTATTGGCTATCAGGTGCACAACTGCCTGGTTTTGATCCCCTACGGTCAATCTTATGGTATACAGTCCAGTCAGGCCGGCACTGTTCCAGATTCCCAGGGTATCTTTGCTTATCGGAATATCAGAGCTGGTAATCTGGGTCCATTCTTCCGGTGAATAGCCCTCCCCATATTCCAGGACATAATTTTCGAAACTATCTCCACTGGCCGTTCCAATGATGGCAACATCTCCGGAGACCAATGCATTTTCATAAGGGTAATCTATCTTGGCCAGCCTGCCGGAGAGAAGCTCCAAGGCAGAGTTCAGGTTCACTCTGCCATAGCCGCTGTAGATGTCCTTTCCAGGCGAATACAGGCTATCACCGCCGTAGGGATAAATTATATCATCTGCCGACTGTTCTATAATCTCTTTTACCCTCTCTTTGCTTATTCCGGGTGAAGCCGCCAGAATGTATGAGGCTACTCCGACCACACAGGGAGAGGCCATGCTGGTGCCATCTGCCAAATAATATTTGCTATCCACAATATGGACGTAAGGTTCTGTCCCGCTGGCCCCACCGCTAGCATACATGTCCGTATTATCAGCTCTTAAGGAAAGGATATCCTCACCCGGTGCCACCACCTCTATATGGTCACCATAGGTGGAGAAGTAAGTGACCTCGTCGTCACTATTGGAAGCTCCTGCGGTGAAAACCTGTGGAATAGAAGCCGGATAGAATCGGTCCTCTGCGCCGCTGTTTCCTGCCGCTGCTATGGGTAAGACCCCTCTGTAGATGGCGTAATCTAGGGCATCCTCTATGATCTTGGAAGCATAAGGGCTTCCCCAGCTCATGTTGATCACGTCACATCCCATGTCTGCGGCATAGATGATGCTCTTGGCACCTAAGGAGAAGAGGGAATTGGGGAAGAACTTTACGGCCATGACCTGGCAGGGACTGGTTATACCTGAGACTCCCATTCCATTGTCCCTCACTGCTGCTGCGATCCCGGCACAGTGCGTTCCGTGACCATAATAGTCGGTGGGATCATTGTCCCCAACCGGTTCCATCGCCGAGGTATCTCCTGAAAAGTCCCAACCATAGAAGTCGTCCACAAAACCGTTGTGGTCGTCGTCAACTCCATTATCCGGTATCTCGCCCGGATTGGTCCAGACATTGTCCGCCAAATCAACGTGATCCAAATCCACCCCGGTATCGATTATGCCTACCAAAGGTATGGTGGTCTCGTCATTTCTTTCCCACGCCTCCAGGGCATCTATGTCTGCATCCTCGGTGCCATACTTGATTATTTGCGTGTCATTGTAGTCGCCCGGTATTCTGTTTACTCCCAGGTATCCCTGGCCGGTATTGTTCAGATACCATTGATGTTCAAACAGAGGATCGTTGGGTGCCTCGAGAAGCTCTAATTTATAATCCAGCTCCGCATAATTCACCTCAGGTAGGTTCTCGTATTCTCTCTTCATCCTTTCCATATCTGTTCCTTGTGGAACCTCCAGGATGTAAACGCTGGAGAACTTGTCCAACTTCAAGGCGGTCTCCTTGAACTCCTTGAACAGTCTTTCCTGCGTCCTAACTTCGAATTCAAGGTTAAGCCTGTCGAACTGGGCTAAGCCGGTGGTTATCTTTCCCTGGATCTTACCTAGGGTGACCTTCTTATCTGCTTCCGGCTTTAGCTTCACGATCAACCTTGTTGGGGAAAACTCGAATCCTGCTGGCTGTGCTGTGTCCTTTCCGGTGTACAGAGAGTAGCTCAGCGAGGGGAAGAAAAACAGGACACTCATGAGCAGGATGACTATAAAGGACAGGTTTTTCTTCTTCATGAAAACCTCCTGTTTTCGAGTTAGAGAAAGTACTAGAATCTCATCTTTAGTGTCTTTCAAGCAAAATGGCCTCTGTTCAAATAATAACCAAACTCTTTCATTTGTCAAGGGAAAATGGTCTCTGAAGATGCACAGCATTCCGCCCCGCATCTTTGTCGTCGAAGATGTTCCTTCTTGGATATTTCGCTGTTTTTCCTGAGAAAGCCTTGGGGATTAGCTGTGCCCAAAGCTGGGGTCGGTCAAACTCATCACTCTCAAGGTGGTGGCCCACCTATAAAGAGATAGTTGATCAGATACATTACATCTGCAATGTCCACGACCTCATCACCATTGGCGTCGCCGACCCACAAAGGATCCGGTGCAGGCCCACTTATGAACACGTAATTTATCAGGTACATGACGTCAGCGACATCGATGGTTCCGTCTCCGTTGGCATCACCGCGCTGCAACGACGGTAAACCGCCAAAGCGGCCGCTATGCTTGAGATCATGTCTGAACATTGGCCATCCCGGGCCAGCACCATCGCCGGCGGTAAGCGCATATGCCCGGCCATGATTGAGTGTAGGCTCAGACGAATTCGTATATCCACCTATGATGAAAATGTCTAATTTGCCATCGTTATTGAAGTCAGCAATCACAGGCGCATGGTCCATCTCGAAGGTTTCTCCGTAATGGGCTTCTAGGTCGTAGGTCCAGATCACCCGGCCACTGTCGCCTCTTAACGCCCTCAGAATACCATCGTCTGAGCCGAATGCAACATCAAGGACACCGTCACTATCCACATCTGCAATGGCTGCTCCACGAAACATGTCGCCGCCAGTGGAATAGCTCCACAGCAAACCGCCGATGTGGGATAATACCCCGAGTCTATTATAAGAGACAAAAACTATCTCCAGATGATCATCATTGTTAAGATCAGCAATGGAGGTGGGTGCGCCCACATAAGAAGAGGCGGGATAATCCCACCGAAGACTGCCGTCCTCACCATTTAAAAGGTAAAGATGATTATCGTAGCAACCGATGGCGATTTCCGGTTTGCCATCCTCGTCAATATCCGCGAACGAGCCCCCGTGATACATGTAATCGTTGGGTTCATCGGAGAACCACAGAACAGAGCCAGAATCTCCTTTCAGAGCGTAGACCCTGCAATTGCCCGCCCATTGAGCAACGACCACGTCCAGCTGCTCGTCTCCATCCAGGTCAAGAATGTCAGGGCCGGACTGAATGTAACTGCTGGTTCCCAGGTTGATTCGCCAACACAGACTGCCGTCCTCGCCGTTCAGGCAGTAGACGTAACCGTACCAGGCACCCAGTATTACCTCCGGCTTACCATCGTTGTCTACGTCAGCTACTGCAGGGGGTGAGTCAAGGTAGTTGGAACCGGTAGGCGTGGACCACTCCACTTCTCCGGTGACTCCATTGAAACAATAGACCCTGCAAGCGGAAGAGGCCGGCAGAATGACCTCCAGAGTATCGTCTAAGTCGACGTCGGCTATGGCTGGTGAAGCATCGTTGCAGCCGCCAGTGTTGTACTTCCAGAGAACGGTCCCGCTGTCAGCATTCAAGGCGTAAATATGTTCATCATTGAAATAGGTTCCAAAGACTATCTCCAATTTGCCATCTTTGTCTATGTCATCCACTGCAGCTGAGCCAAAAGAGGGGGCATCCAGATCATACCACCAGAGTATTTCGGGAGTCGCACCTGCCTCGGCCTGGCTCCCCGAGTGTTTGGCTGGAACATGATTGCTTCTTGTTTGTGCCTGGTGAAGAGGGAGAATAACCAGCGCGGCGCAGAAAATGTTGATCAGGTAATGCATAAAGCCTCCTGAGCCTGTGGCAGAATAAGAGAATTGTGTCTCATGCGGCACTTCTTTCCCAAGAAAGATACTTCCTACGTATAGGATAACACGGTTTTCCGAATTGTCAACAGTATTTTGTCGAGGGGGATGATAGGTAAGCACTTGCCGGACGCGCCAGACGATCTTTGAAAAATGTATTAATTATTGTCTGAATGCTTTCTCTTTTTGAATGTTGCTGAATCCTTTTTCCTGAAGAGGTATATGATCCGCATCCGGCATTTGGATCAACGATTTTTTTCTTGACAAAACAAAGCGAGGACTCTAAGTTGCCCTTTGTTCAAAAACTAGACACTGTGTAACTTATGGTTGCACCTGTCAGCAAGGTTTTAAATGCGGTTAACCTTTAAGGTTTGAAGGAGGTGAATTATGCCAGCAAAGAGGAAGAAAGCGGCTAAGAAGCCTGCCCGAAAGACCACCAAAAAAGCTCCAGCAAGGAAACCGAAGAAGACTTATGTGTGTGTACCGTGCGGGATGGAGGTCACCATCTCCAAGAAAGGAATTGGTGCCACTCGTTTGATGTGCTGCGGCGAAGTAATGAAGGCCAAGAGACCGAAAAAGAAGTGAATCATCCCTTTGGACTTCTTGGACCAGATTGACCGGAATTCGGGGGTGGACTTTTTGAAAGTTCACCCCTTCTCTTTAGCTGGGAGACCGAGTCAATCAACATGCACAATGGAAATTAACTGATTTTTTGTAGATCGAGTTTCCATCGGATTTAGAGATCTTGCCGTAAATCTTCTAAAACCTTTTTGCGAGATTTTCTTATGATCTTGCTTCTCATAATGGACGGCTATGGATTGAATCCCGAAAAAGAGGGGAATGCCATAGCTTGTGCAAAAAAGCCGAATCTGGATAGACTTTTCAAAGATTATCCTTGTACCACCCTGGGTGCATCCGGATGGGATGTGGGGTTGCCCGAAGGCCAGATGGGGAACAGCGAGGTGGGACATCTCAACTTTGGCGCCGGAAGAATAGTCTATCAGGAGATCACCCGCATCGACAAGGCTATTCAAGATAAAACGTTTTTCAAGAACTCGGTTTTAACCGAAGCGATGGAACGGGCCAAGAAAAGAGGCGTAAACCTCCATCTTCTGGGTTTGGTCTCCGACGGATGTGTGCACAGCTCTCCCAATCATCTCTATGCTCTTTTGAGGATGGCTAAAGACAAAGGCGTGGAGAAGGTTTTAGTGCATGCCTTCCTGGACGGCAGGGACACTTCGCCCACCGGTGGAATGGGTTTTTTGAAACAATTGTTGGATAAATTCAAAGAATACGGGATCGGAGAGTTAGCCACGGTGGCGGGCAGATATTATGCCATGGATCGGGACAAAAGGTGGGAAAGGGTCCAAAAGGCCTATCAGGCTATGGTGTCGGGGGAGGGAAACCAGGCCAACAACATAATGGATGCAATAAAGGCATCTTACGATAACAAGGTCACGGATGAATTTGTGCTTCCCATCGTGGTCTGTGATGATGAGAATCAACCCACAGGAAGAATTCAAAAAGACGATGTGGGTATATTCTTCAACTTCCGGGCAGACAGAGCCAGAGAGCTTTCCCATGCTTTGACGGATGAGAATTTCAAAGAGTTTCCCAGACCGGATAACTTGACCATAGATTTGGTCAACCTGACTTTATATGATGAAAAGCTCAAAACAAGAGTCGCCTTTCCTCCGGTCAGAATGAGCAACATTTTGGGGGAGGTATTAAGTAATGAGGGTAAAAAACAGTTGCGCATAGCGGAGACGGAGAAATATGCACACGTCACCTTCTTCTTCAATGGAGGAGAGGAGGAGGCATTTGAAGGGGAGGATCGAATCCTGATACCTTCCCCTAAGGTTCCCACCTACGACCTGAAGCCGGAGATGAGCGCATATGAGGTAACCGAGGCCGTGGTTAGGGAAATCGAATCACGGAAGTATGATCTGATAGTGCTCAACTATGCCAATCCGGATATGGTAGGACACACGGGAGTTCTCTCGGCTGCCATCAAGGCCGTCGAAGCCGTCGATGAGTGCGTGGGCAGAGTGATAACTGCGGTTAAAGAGGTCGGCGGAATCGCAATGGTTACGGCAGATCACGGCAATGCGGAAAAGATGATAGATTCGAATAACGGCCAGACCTTCACCGCTCATACCACAAACCGCGTTCCCTTTGCCCTGATAATGGATGGTTTCAAGGGGACTTTAAGATCGGACGGAAGACTGGCGGATGTAGCTCCGACCATCCTGCATCTGATGAATATAAAGAAACCTGAAGAAATGGAAGGAAGAAATCTGATAGTGTGATTGAGATTCAAAGTCCAAGATTAAAAATCCAAAGCTAACATCCGTAGGATCCGTAGGTTGAGTTGTGACTGTCCAGCAGGTTGTTCTCTTGCGAAGGAACCGTTCAGTGGGTTCACCTGAAGGTGAACGCTCCGATCTGCTCGCTTCAAGCAATTCCTCACAGATCCTTAACAGATTCTCTATGCTGAAAAGAGATTGGTATTTGGTCATATTCTCCGCTCTGTTGATGAGCCTGGCTTATCCTCCCCTCCCCTTTGGTTTCGCAATCTATTTCGCTCTGGTCCCGTTGCTTTTTGCCTTGGAGGGCAAAGGACTTTCGGATGCGTTCAAGATTGGCTACCTCTTCGGACTGGTTTCAAACTCCCTTCTGCTCTTCTGGATAGGCTGGGCGACCGTTCCCGGAGCCGTCGCCGCCCTTGTGCTTCTCTGCCTGTATACTGCGTTTTTGACCTGGTTTTATGCATTGATTCATAGAAAGTGGGGAACAAGCTCCCTGTTTTTCCTTCCTTTCCTTTGGGTGGCCATGGAGTATGTGAGATCCTTGACCGAGATATCCTTTCCCTGGCTTAATCTGGCATATACACAAACATATTACTTAAAGCTGATCCAATATGCTTCCTTCACCGGGAATTATGCAGTCTCGTTCTGGATAGTCTGCCTTAACCTGACAATCTATCTTATCATCAAGTATAAGAGAAAAATCGTCTTGGCCGTTACAATCTTTGCCGCTTTGATTATTTTGCCCTATATTCATGGCTGGCATGAATTCCGTGTCTTAGGATCGGCCATGTCTGAAAAGACCGAACAGGGTTGTGTCAGAATAGCGCTGCTTCAGGGCAGTATCGAGCCCAAGGTGAAATGGGACCAGAGATTTCTGGATTATAACATTCGGACCTTCATCGACATGAGCAAGGAGGCGGCCAAAGAAGACCTGGATTTGATCCTCTGGCCGGAAACGGCTGCTCCCTGCTACCTGGCTTCCGAATCGTTTTATATGGATGAAGTTCAGGCAACCTCGGATCTTCTCAATACACCGCTTTTGGTGGGAACCAACGATTATGAATTTAACGAAGAAGGCAGGATTCTGTATTACAACTCCGCTTTTCTTTTCAAGCCGAAAGGGGGATATCCCCAAATCTACAATAAGATACATCTGGTTCCCTTTAGCGAAAAGATTCCTTATGATGAAAAGCTCCGCATCTCAGATAAGGTTCAATTGGGACAATCAGATTTCTCGTCCGGGAGAGATCTTACCATTTTCCAAATACCCAAAGGAAGATTCGCCACTCTGATCTGTTTTGAGTCCGTCTATCCGGATTTGGTAAGAGACTTTGTAAGAGAAGGAACCGTTTTTTTGGTCAATATCACCAACGACGGCTGGTTCGGAAAAACTCACGGACCTTTTCAACATGCTCAGATAGCGGTATTTCGGGCAATCGAGAACCGAATCTCCATCGCCCGCTGTGCCAATACCGGGGTGTCGATGTTTATCGATCCTCTCGGTCGGGTGAAAAAGGCCACGAAGATTTACATCAGAACCACGGCGATAGACCAGATACCATCAAAACTCAAGGATACATTTTATACCAGGCATGGCGACTGGTTTGCTCAGGGCTGCTTCTTGGTCGGTCTCTTCGCGATATTGGCATCTTTGATCAAAAGAAGAGTCTGACAACCGGATCACCGTGTGACACGGGTGTTCTAAGAATCATGAACAGAATAATCCACCTCGTTTTGATTTTTTCGATTTTTCTTTTCAAGCTCGGTTCTGCTGGAATCGGCGACTGGACCACTTACACCAACAAGGATGAAGTTCAGGAAGTGGTTTTGAAGGATGAGATGCTGTGGTGTGCCACTACCGGCGGAGTGGCAGTGCTGAATACGCAAAACGACTCGGTGACCCAATTAACCAATGTGGATGGTTTGGGCGGAAACTATTTGTCTTCAGTGGCCTTCGATTCGGGCGGAAACCTGTGGCTGGGAGCCCAAAACGGTACCCTGACCAAATATGATCTGACCGAAAATAACTGGGACATATATTATAATTTCATCTCGGGGGAAAGGATGTTCCTCATCAGGGAAATAGTAGCGGATGGTGAACAGTTGTGGGTGGGATCAGACGTGGGAGTCAGCGTTTTCCATCCCGATAAACCTCCGCATGGCGAAATCACCGAGACGTACAGACGTTTGGGGGAGCTTTTGAACGTGGAGGCTGACGTTAACAGCATACATCTGGTGGGGGATAATATCTGGGTGGGAACGGAGAAGGGTGTGGCATATGCTCCCAAAGATTACCGCACGGTCAATCTCATGGACCCCAAGAATTGGACCTCGTTTGTGAAGGAGAGTTCGCCCGGCTTGACCGATGATTATGTTTACACCATAACCGACGTACAAGGTGAGATCGTCATAGGAACGAAGACGGGGATCTTCAGATTTGACTCACTCGATTCATCCTGGGATTCCTTTGGATTAGAGAATCGGAGAGTCAAGGATTTAGAATACAAGAATGGCAAACTGATTGCCTGCACCAATGGGGGATTATACATATACGAGAATGGAGCCTGGTCCCGGCTTTCCAACACTGGCCTTTTGTCCACCGATCACAATTCGGCAGCGATGGATGACTCCGGCTGGCTCTGGGTGGGAACTGCAGGTAAGGGCATCTCTCGTTATAAAGATGAGCAGTGGGAGAATTACGTGGTAGACGGGCCACCGGGAAATTTGTTTTTGGACATGGAAGTGGACGCTGACGGGAATCTGTGGTGTGCCAATGAGAACGATGGAGCATCATGTTTTGATGGCTCGGGGTGGGTCTCGCTCTCCTCGGTCCCGGAAATTGACAGACATTCGATCAGGGCAGTAGAAAAAGACAAAGAAGATAACCTGTGGTTCGGAAGCTGGGGTGCGGGAGTGATGAAAATGAACCGGGAGGATTCCACCTGGTTCAGGTTTACTGAAAAAAACAGTCCCCTAAAGGGGATAGCCGGTTATCCTGAGTACGTGGTGGTAAATGACGTAGCCGTGGACGAGATGGGAAATCGGTGGTTGCCCAATTGGGAGTCTTTGGATTCGACTCGGTTGGTATGCGTTCTGGCGGACAACGACTCCTTTGCGGTATATTATGACGGAGATGGCATAAAATCGATCCTCATGTTAAAGGCGAAGGCCAGAGAGGGACATCTGTATATTTGTTTTCGGGACATTGGGCTTCTTGATTATTACTACAATTGGACGGTCGAGGACAAGACCGACGATCGCGTCACCCATTACACTCAGACGGATGGTCGCCTTTCGTCAAACACGGTCATGAGCGCTGAAGTGGACAAGGACGGCACTCTCTGGGTGGGAACCAGCGCAGGATTGGACACGCTGGATTCGGAATGGGGGAGATTCAGAAGCGTGGCATTGCCCGATCCTTTGGGACCCCAGGTGAACGTCATTGCGGTGGACGAGCAGAACAACAAATGGATTGGGACTGAGAGTGGATTGGGAGTGATAAACAGTCGAGGTCAATTCGAACACATCTTTACCACCTTCAACAGCAATATCTGTCACAACCGGGTTCTGGGAATCAAGATCGATGAGAGGACCGGCGAAGTCTGGATCGGAACTGAAAACGGGTTATCCAGGTATGAATCCGGCATCGTGCCAGCCCAGGACTTATCAGAGGTTAGGGCATACCCGAACCCATTTGTACTTGGAGAGGGTACCGAGACGCTTACCTTCGACAGGTTGCCTTATCGGGCAAAGATCAGGATATTCACGGTAGCAGGAGAATTGGTGAGAGAGATCAACTCGCAAGACACGTGGGATGGCAGGAATGACGCCGGACAGCTGGTCTCCGGAGGAGTGTATCTGTTTTACGTTACCGGTCCGTCAGGCGACAAGGCGATAGGGAAGATTGCAGTGATTCGGGAATAATGGTAGCCGCAACCTTCGGGTTGCGAAGCTCACTTTTCTTCAGCAAGTTTAGCCTATAATTCAAACGCTGTCAGCCTGAGAGTTTCAGAAGCCAAAGAGTATGCGAATTCTTTTTCTTGCTGATGCCGCAAGTTACCACACCAAAAGATGGGTGGACTATTTCGTCGATCAGGGGCACCAATGCTTTTTGATCTCATTGGAAAAAGGTGCACCAACCAAAGCTGAAGAATTCTCCATCAAATCGGGAATCCTTCCTTCTTTTCTGAAATATCCTTTATCCGTTCGCAAAGTCAAGAAGATAGCGGACGAGATAAAGCCGGATTTGGTAAACGCCCACTTCGTCCCTGCTTACGGGCTTGTTGGGGCCTTGCTGGGGCGACATCCTTTGGTGGTTTCCACCTGGGGATCGGATATTTTGATCTCCGCGCAAAAGTCCCTTTTGCACAGGCTGAGGGCGAAGTATGTGCTGGGCAAAGCAGACCTGATAACCACAGACGCAAGGATTCTCACTCAGGCAGTTTTGGACTTAGGTGTGGATGAAAAAAAGGTGATTCAAAGTCCCATGGGAGTTGATAGGGAACTGGTTTTTGAAGGGGAAAAGCGAAAGTCTGATTTGTCGTTCCGGGATGAGAACAAAACCTTTGTGATCTTGAGCAACAGACGACTGGAGCCGGTTTATGACCTTGCTACCCTTCTGAAAGCTGTTCCTTTGGTGATAAAGCAAGCAGAAAGAAAAGTAAGATTTGTGATAGTAGGAGAGGGATCGCAAAAGAAGAAACTGATGAGACTGGCCAGGGATTTGGAAGTGGAGCAACAAGTGGAATTCAAAGGGGAGCTTTCACGAAAAGAACTAATAGATTGTTATAAGGAATCTGATATATACCTATCAACATCTTTATCTGACTCCACCTCGGTTTCGCTTTTGGAAGCTATGGCCTTGGGGTTTGTTCCCATAGTAACCGACATTCCGGGCAACCGGGAATGGATAGAGGACAAAAAGAATGGATTCGTTTTTCCTATTTCTAACCACCATGCTCTGGCAAAACAGATTGTTTATGCAATAGAGGAATTCACCGATTGGAGCGATTTCAGAGAGAAGAACATTTCCGCTACTAAGGAAAAAGGCATCTGGGAAGATAACATGAAAGCTGTCGAAGAAGAATTCTGGACACTTGTACGTCGAGAGTCACATGTCGACAGAAAGGCTACCTTGTAGCACATTGTCCCGATGCATCCAGGGATTCATACTTCGATATTCAAATCCTTTAAAGCTATAATCTTCTCAAACCTCCCAGCATATCTTTCACTTGGGATAACGAGGCCTGTGGCAAACCACCTTTTCCAATAATTGTACACCGTCATATGACTAACTTTAATTCCTTCTGCCAACAGTTTTTTTGATATGCCGTTAGTGCTTTCTTTGCCGTCAGAAAGATCATAAATCCTTTTTTGCTCTTTAGTTGTCAGAGTTTGTTCTATGACCTTTTTCAACTGTGGCACGGCCAAAAATCTAAGCCATTTGGTTTGTTCTTTTAATTCCTCCAGGATATCGTCATTCATTTTGAATCCTCTCTGATTTGTTTTGTCCAGTCTCTAAAGTAAAGCTTGATTCTCTGTATTTCATCTTGTGGCAAGGGATTGTTATGAGCAATAATGTTGCGTGAAAGCTCTAGTTCTGCCAGTTTGCTTTGGATCCAAAGCTGGCTTGGGAAGCACCTTCCAAAGACATTCCAATTCTTAATAATTATATCTTTCAGGTCTCCAAAAGCTGTATAATGAATGTTGTGATCGCCCCTTTTTGCATGCCATCTGTTTTCGTTCTCCTTTTTCTTCCTGTCCTCAACCCTGTCTCTAACTGGCTTAGGAACTTTTTCATGCCACCAGTTCTCTGATGGATATTCCCTCCCGAGCGTAGACAAAATAAAGAATCTTATTGAATTTTCAAGCAAGTACAATGACATATATATATCTATCATTTTTTGGCAATCTCGGACCACCTTTTTCTCTAAAAATGGTATATTCGCCCGAATGTCTTTAATCTTTAGCTGAAATGTTTTTGATATTGCTTTAGATTTCGTTTCAATTATTTTGATTTCGGCGGAAGTGCTTGGAAGTCTCTGCAGTTGCCCATTTGACAGATGTTTGGCAATGTCTATCCCTAACTCGCCGGCAAGAACATAAGCAGCGTCCTCGGTCGTCAATTTGTAATTTGCTTTTCTAATTTCATTTATCAGTCTGTAAATTGTAGATCGAGGTTTTCTATTTGTTAATTCACTCATTATTTTTTTGTTTATCATTTTGTTCACCATGGTTTTTAATCTTGGGCAGTTCTAGACCAAGATCGTCTAAGCTAAACAATCTCTTACATCGCCCACCACCGTACTTCTCTGTGGGCTCTACTAGCCCAGCATCAACCCACTTCTTCCATAAATTCTGGATGGTTGCGTGACTAACGTTCACTAGTTTTCCTATTTCCCTACTACTTTTGTCCCCATCACTATGATAATAAACACGAATTTCCTTTTCATTTGAAAATAAGTCTTCATTTGCCAGTTTATTCTTTAGAATTTCCCTGCCGTGCAACTTCTGCCATTTCAACATCTCTTTTAAGATGTCAATCACCTTATCATTATTCATTTTCCTCATCTCCTCTGGATTGGCTTGCCGTTTTTGGTGGTTTTCTCCTTTCTCCTTTCTCCTTTTCTGATCATAGAGAGCGTAACTCTCACGTTATTGGGCGTTTTCCCAAGGATTTCCGCAATCTCCTTTGGTTGTAAGCCTATATCCGACAGAACCCTTACTTGTTCTTTGAATTCTTTATCCTTAAGAAGATTCAACGCACTTAGTTTAACGAGCAGATTCAACCTCTCTATGATTCTGTATCCTACTTCATCCTTCACTCTTATCACTCCCTTCTTTCTTGCTGGATTTCTTAATTAATGTTATTTCACTGGACACGTAACTTCTTGTCTTTCCTAGAATCTTGGCAACTTCCCAATCTTTCAATCCAAGAGTTGTCAATTCTTTGATTATATGTCTAGTGGACATTCCTGCCTGGCGCTTTTGTTCCAAAAGCAAATAGATGATTACATCCAGCCTCCTCGTTACTTCCTCCATATTCATTTGTGACTTTTCTTTCGTCATAGTGCCTCCTTAGTTTAATTTAACATTAATACGTAAGATTGAATGGGTTTTAAAGAACTTTTTTAATCTTTGTGTTTGCCAGGCACTTATAGCTGAGTCTACCAACCTTAAAATTAATGCATGATCGGCTTTTAACGGCTGTAACTCCCAGTATTAGGAACTGAAGAACTTATCGCCTCGGCATTTCCAAGTGCAAACGCATCCAGACGCAATTAGGTTGATTCTTGTAACACACCATTCAAGTTTTGTAGTATACTTTCCATTTCACTCTGTTCACTTGTCAAGGCCGGCATAAATCTTATCAAGTTTGCCTCTGGCTTAACTCCAACTATGAACCCTCTTTTCAACATTTCATTAAATATCCATTCAACATTAAAATCATCATCTGATTTTCGGAATTCCAAAGCTATCATCAATCCTCTACCACTTACTTCTTTGGTAGAGGAAAACCTGTTCTTAAGCTCTTCTAAATTCTTCTCCTGACGCTTTTTTCAGCCTCTCAACGAAGTCCTCACGCACCGGATAGAAGATATCCAGCATGACAAAAGGCTCGTCACCAATGCAGGTATCACTGTGGGGAACGCCTGCCGGAATACAATAGAAATCTCCCTTTTTCACCACCTGCTCCTGTTCCCCGATGCGCAGCGTGGCTTTGCCGGCGTACACCATGCCAATTTGCCAATCTTACCTTTTGACGGCTCGGCAGTGATCTCGATATCCCGTCAACAGCGGAAAAATCGACGAAGCAGAAAGTATCGTCAGTTTCTTATGTCTGCTCACCAAAGGAGCAGGGCTAGAAGGCTTGCGCCACAGCTCAACCCGCGCTGAATTCCTCCACGTATCTTTCTGCCATGAATGCAGCGGTGGCGCCGTCTCCGACAGCAGTGGTTATCTGCTGCAATATCCTTTGCCTCACGTCTCCTGCGGCAAACACTCCGGGAACTGAAGTCTTGGTGTCGTCTCCGGCCACTATGAAGCCCCACTTGTTCAGCTCTATCTCCCCTTCCAAGAATCCAGTCATGGGGAGCAATCCCACGTAGATGAATACTCCTTGCATTGGTACGGTCTTCTCCTCTTCGGTCTGACGGTTCTTCATGGTAACGGACTCAACGTTATTCTCCCCGTTTATGGAGGTTACCATATGATTTAGATGGAATTCCATTCTTGATTCTTTTTGCGCCCTCTCCTGCAAAATCTTTTCCGCCGTCATGTGCGGCAGGAACTCGACCACGGTGGCGCTTTTAACGAATCGCAAAAGATACAACCCTTCCTGGACTCCGGAATTCCCTGCGCCAATGACCACGATATCCTTGTCCTTGAAAAGAGGGCCATCACAGGTGGCGCAGTAAGAAACCCCTCTGCCTCTGAATTTGTCCTCTCCGGGAATATTCAACTTCTTGGGCTCGGTTCCGGTGGCAATGATCACGGTTTTCGCCTTATGTTCAGCACCCTCAACTCTGATGGTCTTTATCTTGTTTTTGAAATCGACCGAAAGAACCTCTTTGGTTGGAGTTATTAAGAGTCCAAATTTCTTTGCTTGCTCCTCCATCTTTTTCATCAGATCCCCACCAGCTATGCCTTCGGGAAAGCCGGGGTAGTTTTCTATCCATTCGGTGGTAGCTGCCGTTCCGCCAGGTATGAGCCTTTCCAACAGAAGCGTGTCCAGTCTTCCGCGGGTTGCATAGATGCCGGCGGTCAAACCTGCCGGGCCACCCCCGACGATTATTAAGTCGTGAATTTCGTTTTCAACCATGGGTTTCTCCCTCTTGTTGATTTGCTTGGCAAGCTGAGGCCTGCCGGGACAGGGTGTTTGCTTTTGATCTTGCTTTTCCAGCCATAAACGTTATTTTAATTTAGTTGGGTGGTGATTTAAAGTCAACATCTTTCGTGGGAGGTAGAGCTTGCACGTTAGGCGACCGTCATGGCTGAAGGTCAATGCTTCCTGGGGAGAGAATTATCGTCGCTTAAAATCCCTGCTGGCCGATTCGAATCTGCATACGGTTTGTCAGGAAGCGAATTGCCCTAACATAAACCATTGCTTTGAGAACAGAACCGCTACTTTTTTGATCTTGGGTAATATCTGTACACGAGGATGCGGATTTTGTGATATCAAGAGAGGGACGCCGTTACCGGTGGATTTGGATGAGCCCAGGCGAGTAGCCGAAGCGGTAAAGAAATTGGAATTGGAGTATGCGGTTATAACCTCTGTGACCAGAGACGATCTTTCGGATGGGGGTGCCTCAGCGTTCGTCCAGACCGTCAGGGAGATCAGGAATTGGGTGCCTGACTGCAAAGTAGAACTATTGATCCCCGACTTTTTGGGTTCTTTCGAATCATTGAAAACGGTCCTGGACGCCAAGCCAGACGTTTTGAATCATAATTTGGAGACGGTAAAGAGGCTTTACCCACAAGTAAGAAGGGGAGCGGATTACCAAAGGTCTCTGGACTTGCTTGGCGCTGCAAAGGACTATGATCAGAATCTGATAACTAAATCGGGTATCATGCTTGGGCTTGGGGAAGGGTGGGAGGAGGTAATCAACCTGATGAGGGATTTGAGAAATGCAAATTGCGATCTTTTGACCATCGGGCAGTACTTGAGCCCTTCAAGAGAGCATCTTGGTGTGCTGAAGTACTATCATCCGGACGAATTCTCAGAGTTGAAGAGAATAGGCGAGGGGATGGGATTTTCGCACGTGGAGTCAGGACCACTGGTGAGAAGTTCCTATCAAGCGCATGAACAGATGAAGAACGTAGTCGCAGGCTTTTTAGCAAAGGAGGGAAGGTGAAACTCTACTATACCACCATTAAGTCGCCCGTCGGTGAAATGCTGGTCACCCGAACCGACCGGGGATTGAATTTCGTAGCTTTTCCCAAGAATAGGTGGCAAAGGTTCTTTTCTGCCTTGAAAAGAGACGAGAACGTTGTCTTGGTCCATGATAATAAGAAATTCTCCAAGCTGAGAGGTGATCTTAAAGCCTATTTCTCGGGAAGGAAAGTTCAGTTTGAAGAGAAACTTGACTTACAAGGTGGAACGGATTTTCAGAAAAAGGTCTGGAAAGGCATCCAGAGAATCCCTTTTGGTCAAACCAGAAGCTATGGTTGGCTGGCCAACCAGGTGGGAGGTAAAAACAGAGCTCGAGCGGCAGGATCAGCCTGCGGGTCAAATCCCATCCCGATAGTGGTTCCCTGCCACCGGGTGATCAGAGAGGACGGGGGTTTGGGGGGATATGGTTGCGGATTGGGTGCCAAGAAAAAGTTGCTCAGAATCGAAGGGACAAATATCTGATCTCCCGGTCTCGTCTCCCTGATAGTATGTAGGGGTCCGAAGAATATGATCTTAGAAATTCTTACAGTGGGCGAACTGGCGACCAACTGTTACATTTTGGGCGATGAAGGAACCCAGCAAGGGGTGGTGATCGATCCGGGCGGAGATTCTGAAATAATAGAAGCACACCTCAAGAAGCTGAAATTGAAGGTCGAGCACATAATTCTCACTCACGGCCATATTGATCACATCGGGGCATTATCCCAGCTTAAGAAAACAACGGGAGCAGCGATTCTTATCCATTCAAAGGATTCTGCCATGTTGCGTGATCCTAGCCAGAACCTCTCCCTTTTCTCAGGAGGCAGGACGGTAGCCCCAAAGGCCGACAGGCTGCTGGAAGAAGGCGATATTATTCAGTGTGGCGAGACAAAACTTGAGGTTTTGCACACGCCCGGACATACGCCCGGAGGTATTTCTCTTCTGACGGATAAAATGATTTTTACCGGCGATGCTCTCTTTTGCGGATCCATCGGCAGGACTGATTTCCCCGGCTCGTCACATCAAGAATTGATCAGTTCTATCAAGAGCAAGCTCTTGAACAAAGATGATGATTTTGTCGTCCATCCGGGGCACGGACCTTCATCTACCATTGGCGAGGAAAGAAGGAATAATCCATTTTTGACCGGAGATTTTTTGTAGGAAGGTTAGAAAGTTTGCAGGTTTGAAGGTTGCAATGTTTTCGTCCTTTAACCTTTTAACTTTTTAACCTTCAAACCTTTCAACTTCTCATGAAAGATTTCAAATACCTATCCGATTATCACGTTCATCCCGATTATTCCCTGGACGCAACCGGGGCCATTGACCAGTATTGCCAGAGAGCTCTGGAACTTGGTCTTAAAGAGATCTGCTTCACCACGCATTATGATACAGATCCGGTGAGAAAAGATGAAGATCCTTTCATGCGCATCGACGGAAAGATCGCCCCGTTGAACGAAGAAAATGTGAAAAGATACATTGAGGATGTAAGGAAGGCCGGCAAGATTTATGGCCCCCGGGGTCTGTCCCTTAAGGCAGGACTGGAAGTGGATTATGCTCCACATATTGAGAAAGATTTGAGAAGGAATTTGGCTGTCTTTGATTTGGATTATCTTCTGGGATCGGTGCACTGCTTGGATCACATAGCCATTTCTGCCTCAAAAGAGGCTAAGAGTTATTTCGAAAAGAGGAGCTTGGAAGAGCTTTGCCAGGAATACTACGAGGCTCTGCGTAAGGCCGTAATGAGTGGTCTTTTTGATGCCATCGCTCATCTGGACATATACAGAAAATACGGTTTGGGTTTCTATGGTGAAAAGATCTTAACAGCACACCGCGGATTAGTCGAGCCGGTGTTGGAGCTAATGGCGGAAAACGACGTGGGCATGGAGATTAACACCGGACTTCTTCGAAAGGGGCACAGCCAGTTTTGCCCGAATCTGGAGATTTTGAATTCGGCTCTCAAAATGAATGTAAAAATAAGTGCGTTTGGGTCGGATGCTCACAAAGTCTCGCACTTAGGTAAGGACATAAAAGATGCGTATCTCTTGGTGGAGAGACTGAAAGCAGAAGTGCAGAAGAAGATCGAGACCAGCGCAGAGTAAATTCTTGCTGTCATCTCCTAAAACATGAAGTTAGAAGACAAGTTAAGAAATCTTGACAGATCAAATCCGATCAAGGTCAGAGAGAAAACTCCTCCTGTAATGCAGGCCGAAACGGAAGAATCAATCGGCGGGGTGGTCTCCGAAAACAGGTTCGGCAAATTCGTCTTGGTGGAGAAAAGGTTCGGGCTCGGTTATAGGCACGGAAAAATCGGATTAGCTTCATGCTCCGAGCATAAGAGTGACGTTTTAGCCAATCTCTGTTTTTCGAAAAACTCTCCCCCCCAAAAGTCTTTCTCTTCATCCACCTTTGATCTAAAAGAAACGGTGTTCGTCGACTGTGAGACCACCGGCCTGGCAGGGGGCGTGGGGACCTATGCTTTTCTGGTAGGCATGGGGTATTTCGGTGATCACGAATTTCTGGTCAGACAGTATTTCATGCGTGATTTCGATGAAGAGGAGGCGGTCCTTTTTGCTGTAAGCGAAGAGCTGAAGAAGTTCAAGTTTTTGGCCAGCTACAATGGCAAGTGCTATGATCTTCCTCTCTTAGAAAACAGGTGTGTGGTCAATCGCATAGATTTTGATCCAACATCTTGGCCGCACCTGGACCTTCTTTTTCCTTCACGGCGTCTATGGAAAAAAAGGATTCAGGATTGCAGCCTGAGCAACGTGGAACGGCAGATATTAAACGTGGAAAGGGAGATCGACATTCCCAGTTATCTAATTCCTCAGATCTATTTTGACTACTTGAGGTCGGGTTCAGTCGATCAGTTGATTCCCGTGTTTCATCATAACGTCTATGATATCTTATCTTTGGTGGGTCTTTCGGTTCTTATCAGTCAGGCGATAGGGGATTTCCGGGTTGCCGAGATAGATGACCCAATGGACTTATATAGTCTGGGAAGACTACATTTTGGTTCTGGCGATTACCGCGAAAGCATCGCATGCTTCGAGCACGCCTTGTCCAAAGCCATGCCCGCCGAATGGCAGCACGTGATATACATGAACCTGGCATACTCCTACAAGAGGCTTGGAGATTTCAGACAGGCTGGGCAAATCTGGCATCGTCTTCTGGAGGAGGAATTTCCTTTCGATTTCCGCGCCTATGAGGAGTTGGCCAAATATCTCGAGCACAGGGAAAAGGACTATCCCCGGGCAATGGAGATTGTGGACAGGGCGACGGAATGCCTGAATGCGAATTCGCAGCCCTCTTCCGACTTCAATTGTCAAAGGGCACTTGAGTCTCTGCAATATCGAAGGAGGAGACTGGAAAGGAAAGCCAGGAATCAGCAGTTGAAGAACTAAACGATACTCCGCTGCGTACTCACTTTGACTACACACTTCTCGGATGCGACCAGGCAGAAAATCAACTCAAACCTCACCTGTCTTGTCCCTTTCCGAAGAAAACGAACAGGGTACGGGGATGAAGTACAAGGGCTTTTGGTTCGCGCTCTCAGCGCAACCTTAAGGGGGTTCGTTGGCGGCGGCTTTGGATGAAGCCCCCAAAATCCGATTTTAACTTGACTCAGGTGGATCGGAAGACGATATCTCAATAGACGAGGTAATGTTAGCGTATTCATTGAGAGCACCATCTGCTTTTCAATGACGGGAAAGGCTCCAGACAGCCGGATGAACCACTCGGTCGACAGCAACGGCACACGTTTTATTTGTATACGTTAGATTAGGGCCTGTGAAAATCTGTCCCCTAGTCTGAGAATTAGAAAAGCAAAGAGGGGTGTTTCTTGGTGAAGGCAAAGTTCTTCTTCCTGTTCATTCTTCTTTCGACGTTTCATTCGAGTACCCGGGGAAATGATCTGAGCGGATTCCAGTCGTCCGTCGACCAACTTCTTCAGTCTCGGGCGGGTCTGGAGAAATCTGGATATACTTCCGCAGATGTTCTTGAAAAGAGACTCTCATCCTTTACCAGGCGCATTTGGGAAGGCAAGATTCACAATTCTGAAAGAGGAAATTTGGATTTATTTCATGAAGATTGGGAGATCGATGCCTATCCGTGTTTTGCTCAAAAGGGGACTTTTATTCTGGACACCTCAGACATACAGATAAATGAGGAAGACTATCCCAGCACTTATCAACAGGGACTTCCTTACGTCTCCATGTTCGATGATAGAAGTTTTGTAGCGGTTTGGGAGGATGAAAGAAATGGAGACATCGACATTTTCGCCCAAAAGATGACTTTTTACGGAGAGTCGGTTGGAAGCAATGTTGAGGTGAGTCAGGAAGATTTTCGCCGAGATCAACTTCTCCCGTGCGTCGCGACCGTGGGCGATACTGCCTTCGTGGTGATCTGGGTGGAGGAAGACGGTTTTGATATTTATGGAAGGAGATTTGATTCTGATCTTTCGCCGTTGGGGGGAGTTTTCCAGGTGAACGATGAGGGGATCCCCTCCTGGGCTCCGTCTTTGTCGTGCAGACCGGATGGCGGATTTGTGGTGGCATGGGTAGACGTCGGATCAGCAAACGACATCCGTGCCAGGCGATTCGATGCTTCAGGAAATCCACTGGGGGAAAGCTTCAAGGTGAACGAGGACAAAGGGACCAGACCCCATATTTCCCCTTCGGTTTCAATCGGCGAAAGTGGGAAGTTCGTGGTGGTGTGGGAGGATTATCGCGACCTGGATGCGAACATCTACGCTCAAAGATTCGACTCCGCCGGAAACAAACTGGGAGGCAACATGTTGGTCAATTCGGATTCCCTGGATGAAGATCAGTACAGTCCCGTCGTAAGCTTGGGAAAGAGTGATGGTTTCATGATGACCTGGGTGGACTTGAGAAGCGGCATCCAGAATGTATTTGCCAGGATTTTTTCTTCTGGCGGAACGCCCGAAACCTCTCCCTTGCGAGTCGACACCACTTCCGTCTCCGAACCACGCGAGGACCCGTGGGTGGGTTCGGACACCACGGGTAGATATGCGG
This sequence comes from uncultured Ignavibacteria bacterium, assembly GCA_964588305.1. Taxonomy (GTDB): domain Bacteria; phylum Zixibacteria; class MSB-5A5; order MSB-5A5; family SM1-73; genus SM1-73. The sequence goes on along the minus strand of CAZPOP010000015.1, from coordinate 53,464 downwards.
TCGTCTGGACAGATTATGCCTCGTCTTTTCCAGTCATGTACACGCAGAGATTTGACAGCCTGGGGCAGGCCGTGGGATCGAAGCTCAGAATGAGCGACCAGGAAGCAACCGGTGAACGGCATGACCCAACTCTGTCTGCTGCCCCCTCCGGTGCTTTTGTGGTAGGTTGGATGGATAAGAGAAATTTAAATTACGATATCTACGCTCGAACGGTCACATCATTAGGATTCCTGCAGCAGGAGAGCGATCGGATAAATGATGATTCCTTAGGTGCCATCCAGATGTCTCCCCAGATAACGACTACCTCCGATGGTGGCTTCATCGCTGTCTGGGAGGATTTCAGAAAGGGCAATTCTGACATTCATCTGAAAAGGTTCAATCCCAGCGGAGAACCCCTGGGGGATGATTTCAGGGTCAACGATGATTCAGGCTATAGTTATCAGGGCTTGCCTGACATTGCTTGCGACGAATCAGGAAACTTCGTGGTCGTATGGGAGGATGCTCGGGAAGGCTTGGATATATATGCTCAGCTCTTCGATCATTCGGGCAATGTGCTTGGAGAGAATTTGAAGGTGAATGCCGATAGCGGGACCGACCTGCACAACAGTCCCTCCTGTGACAGGTCGCCGCAGGGCGATTTAGTCGTGGTGTGGGCCGCCAGAGAGGGGGAGGTTCAAAACGTGTACGGAAGGCTATTTGGGTCGGACGGTCAGCCCGAAGACACCTGTTTTAAGATAAACGATGACGATCAGGAGGTGGATCATCTCTCTCCGAAAGTGAGCACGGACAGCTCAGGAAGCTTTGTGGTAGGCTGGGTAGATCAGAGAGATGGCCAGGATCGGATATATCTGCAAAGATACGACCCCGATGGGATCAAACGGGGAGACAATTTTCCGTTACACGCAGGCAAGGCAGATGCATCTCAGAGCGATCCCGATTTGGACTTAAACCAAACTGGAGAGTTCGTGGTGGTTTGGGTGGAGTCTGGCCAAATCCGGGCTCAGCCGTATGACACCTCAGCTAGCCCCGTCGGCACCAACATAGTGGTCGTCGATGATCCTTCCAGCTTTCCTGAGAATCCACAGGTCAAAGTGACGGACAACGGCTATTTCGTAGTTACCTGGACCGATCATCGGGGAGAGGGATCGGACATATACGTCCGGACGTACCTGGATGGCTCGCCTCAGGGTTCAGGTCAGCTGGTCAACACCGACACCGCAGGTGCCCTGCAGACCTCTGCGAGCATCGACCTGTGGGGCAACTATCTTTATTCGGTCTGGATGGATAACCGCACTCCCGGAAATGGATTTGACGTCTACTTCAACACCATCAATATCGAAGAAACCGCAGTCGAGGATGAGGAGGAGGAAAGAGACCTCCCCGAGAAGTTTTCTCTTTATCAGAACTACCCCAATCCCTTCAATCCCGATACCAGGATAAACATCACGCTGCGCGGTGGTCAGTCCCCCCTTGATGTCTCCCTGAAGATTTACAATATTCGGGGACAATTGGTGAAGACTTTGATGGAGGAAGAGAAGCCACCCGGCAACTATCGGGTGATCTGGGACGGAAGAAACAATGAGGGACGAGAAGTGGCCAGCGGGATATACTTTTATCAGCTAAGAGTAAACGATCAAATGTTGACCAGGAGGATGCTGCTTCTAAGATAATGTCGCACGTCGGAGGATGTCGGGTCTTTCAGGGGTGGGCTCCTTTCTTGATACCTTTGACCCTATTTTCGGTGACAGGCCTGAGGATATCTCAAGTGAGGTTTTCTCGGTTTGTGACAATTTTCTGTTTGACAGTTGTCCTTTCTTTTGCGTTTATTATAGGAAAGCCTGAGGGGAGATCGGAGGTGGCCTAACATGAATTATCTTTTGACAGGGCATCCAGGGGTAGGTAAAACTACCATCATAAAGAAGGTTATCGAGAAATTGAAACTCCCCGCAGGCGGATTCTACACCGAGGAGATAAGAGAAGACAACGTGCGGACGGGCTTCGCCCTGGTTACCTTGTCCGGGTTCAAAGGGATATTGGCTCATCGCAATTTCAAGAGCAGACATAAGGTGGGGAAATATGCAGTGGGGGTGCATACCTTAAACAGGATAGGAGTCACGGAGATCGAATTGTGTTTGGTGGAGAAGAAGGTGGTGGTGATAGATGAAATTGGCAAGATGGAGCTTTTGTCCCCCCGGTTCCAGGAAGTGGTGTGGAAGGCTTTGGATGCGGAAAACCCGGTTCTGGGAACCATCACTCTGGCTCGCCACCCCTTCGCCCAGAAGGTGAAGGAACGCGACGATGTCAAGATCTACGAGGTCACCAAGGAGAACCAGGACGAGATACTAAAGGCCCTGGCCAAAGAGCTGAAAAAGGCCCTGTGAATCTCTACCGGGTCGACATCCATTCCCCCTTCTTTGACCTGGCTGGGTAAGATTACTGTTGGTCGAACCTGGACCGGATTGCATCCGGAGAGCCTAGACTAAAGTCCCAAAAGGGGTTGGCGGGCCCAAGAGATTTTCATTACTCCTGGAGTGTTTTCTGAGATGGTGCAGGTTGATCGTCTTGGCGTTTTTTCCGATAAGAGGGTTTGTCTGTTATCAGATGCGTGGCTCGTGCCGACAGGGCTGTGCTCCAGAATAAACAAAAGCCTCAGGGTCAAGCGGATCAGACGCATTAAGTGAATCAGGTGAGTTGATAGAACTCAGATGACAGCCTTCGGGTCGTCTTGATGAAATCAAGATTTTTTTCAAATCGTCGATACACTTTTCTGACTGAAGTGACGTTTAATATATAAAGGAACGTAGATAAACCGCCGGGAGGACCGATGAAAAACAAGCTCATCATTTTAGCTCTGATCTGCATAATCTTTTCCGTTTTGCCCGTTGCGGAGAGTCAAGCCCAATCACTTTCTGCTGCAACCTTCAACGGAAAGAGGATAATGAAGGGGATGTGGAAAGGCGATGAAGTGGAGTATGTGGAAGGGGAGATTCTGTTCAAAGCCAAGACGAAGGCAAAGTTCTTCGATCTGGAGAAGCTATTTGCAGAGAGCCAGGTCAAGATGGTGCAAGGACTGGATCAAGTCCGGATGGGGAAGCTGGAGGTTACCTCCCCTTTGGACATTTTTCACGTGATACAAGACCTGAATTCAAGCGATTTGATAGAATTTGCTGAACCCAATATGGTCGACTACCCCCTCTATGCTCCGGACGATCCCCACTTTGTAGATGGCTATCAGTGGGCTCTTTGGAATTATGGCCAGATTCCGCCGGGAGGGACCCCGGGGGCAGATCTTGACGTGCAGCCTGCCTGGGATCTCTCTGTCGGAAGTTCCGATGTGTTGATCTCGGTTTTGGATTCCGGGATACCGATGTTGATGAATTTCTTGTATCATTCAGATTTAATCGATCCTACCAGATACATCCTGGGAGAGGACTTCAGCGGAGATGGAGAGTGGGTGAAGGACAAATTCGGCCACGGCACGCACGTGACCGGCCTTCTGGGAGCGATGACCGATAATGGCATTGGAGTAGCAGGCGTGGACTGGCGCTGTACCATCTTAATAAACCAGGTTTTCGACAGTTCGGGAGTAGGGACGCATAATACCTTCAAATCCGGAGTCCTGCACGCGGTGGATTACGGAGCCAGGGTGATAAATTACAGTGGGGGGGGGTATCCATCCTCCACCAAGGAGGCGGCGGTCAGATATGCCGATAGCAACAATGTGCTTTTGGTCTCTTCCGCGGGAAACGGTTTCGGTGATCCAGTTATCTATCCTGCGCATTACGCTGACACCTATCAGAACGTAATTGCCGTGTCCTCCACGGACTGCCAGGATCTTCTGTCCACCTTTTCCAACTACGGTCCTTCCGTATGCGTGGCGGCCCCCGGGGGTCAGGGCATTCCCTGGAATGAAAACGATATCTTTTCCACCATGCCCAATTACCATGTGACCTTGAATGATCCACCTTATTACGTCTCCACGAATTACGGTTACATCGGAGGAACATCCATGTCCTGCGCTATGGTCTCCGGACTCTCTTCCTTGATTCTTTCACTGGAGCCCAACTTCAATGCATATGAGATAAGGGAGATCGTAGAACAGAGTGCAGACAAGGTTGGAAATTATGTTTACTACATAGATACCGGAAAAAGCTACGAGCTGGGGCACGGAAGAATAAACTGCTTCAATGCTTTGATCCTGGCGGCCGGTTACACTTACGTATACGGAGATGCAAACGGAGACGGTCTGGCCGATACGGGCGATTTGATTTATCTAATCAACTATCTCTTTCTGGGCGGCGTGCCGCCAGACCCGCCTTCTGCCGGCGACCCTAACGGGGATTGCGTCATTGACACAGGTGACATAATCTACTTGACTAATTATCTGTACCTGGGGGGCGGTATCCTCAAGAGAGGGTGCGTGGAGTGAAAGCAGCTGCGGATCTCAGGTGGTAGGTAGGAACGAATAAGCCAAAGGTGAGCAGTTTTGCGTGCTATCGGCCGCCCCTTTTGGAGTAAAGGCGGCCCGTTGCCCTGCGGCCAAGCTTCTCGGCAACAACATATCAAGAAAGATCACCATTGCCCTCCTCCAGTTTTCCTACTCGTCCATACCTCTGATGCAACCAATCGTTGGCATGTGGACAGCTCAATTCAAGATAGCATCTTGACAAAATCAGAAAATCAGTTATTTTGAAGATAGGATCGCAGAATCAGACGATGTCTGTTGTGTTGTTGATTCAAAGGGTTTCTCTTTGCTCGACATCTGGCGGCAGGTGTCAACCGAAGTTTTCGAAATCATACGGAAGGGGCTCTTCTGATTTCCGAGAATCGTTTTATATGGTTCCAGCGTACCTGCCGGTGCTCCGAACTAAGCCGGGCTGATTCTTAACTGGCAGGTTTGCCCTCAGGTGCGATTAATTTTCACCTTGAGTCGCCGATACTAAAGGAAAAGGACTGATCCTGTCCATACGGCCAGGCGGGCGCTTCGGGGCTGAACGTGTGGCGAAGGAGAGAAATGATGAAGGAAAGGTTGTCCATCTGGGTTGTGGTCTGCGGGTTATTTTTTCTGAGTTTTCTGTTGGCTCGCGCTGAGACCTCTCCCCTCATGCCGAATGTCCAGAGAATTGCAGGTGAAGATACCTTCACCTTCCCCTCTTCTTCCATCCTTGGCTCAAAGGCATCCTGCGTTTTTCAATACGATGACGGGACCACCCTTACCTTTTTTCCTAACTGGCATCCGGGTGACAAGAATTCGATTTATTGCGATCCGGAAGCATGCGGCATTCCCTATCCCTATCCGTATCCTTTCCAGATAACCGGAGTTGAGTTGCTCCTTTATAATTATGCAGCAGTTGAATCGGTGGTACTGAAGTTCTGGATTCAGGAGGTAGGCACAGATATTTGCGACGGGCCCGAATCGACCATAATATACGTTTCTCCCGTCCAAACCATCACCACGTTTTACCCCGACTGGGCACGCGTGGATTTCACTGGTGAGTTCTGCGTCAACAAACCTTTCTTCTTCACCATAGAATATTTCTGCGGCACTCATGGAACCATCCCCGGCATAGCCATGGATGATCAGCAGAGCATGGTGGACAGCTGTTTTCAATGGGTCTGGTACGATCCCCTTTCCCCACCCTGGCACGAATGGAACGTGTTTTGGCGAGATCCTGATCCGGGATGGCTGATGGCCAGGGTGGAAGGTCAGACTTACTCCATAGAATGCGAGACTGATTGGTACTGGAAAACGGAGAACGGATATGCGCCCAGCGGAATGCCGGACGTGGATCAAAACCAAGCAGACTGGTCAGCCTACTGCGCACCGGTGGCGATTGGCAACTCCCTGGAGTGGTTGGGTGTGGGCAGTAGCTTGGGGTGGAGCATTACCACGCTGATAGATTCCATAGCGGCCTATGTTCAGACCGAATCGGTCGGCACGCAGGTCCAGAACGTCCAGGCCGGATTGGAGGAGTTGTTTGATAACTACCAGATGGACTGGATCTATCCCAGCACCTGGCAGATGCCCGATTTCTACGTAATGAAGGAATCGCTTGAGGTAAGTCAGGACATAATCCTTCTTCTGGGCTTCTGGTGGTGGGACGGCGAAAACTGGTGGAGGGAAGGGGGCCATTTCGTCACCATGGCTGGAGTAAAATCTGAAGGTCTCAAGATTGCAGTCAGCGATCCGGCAAGGGATGCCGCCGTATATGGCTGGCCTGGTAGAGTGCGCCCTCCCGATCATCCTCAACCGCCGCACGAGGACAGCCTTCACAACGACCCTTTGTACGTATGCCACGACATCTATCAAAGCGGTCTTGAATCTCCATCTCCGGGGAATCAGACCTTTTGGCTGCCGAATTACCTGGAGTTTGACCCGGAGTTCCCGCGTCAATACACCGGAGAAAACTTCCCCGCCGAATTCGTCGACTTTTACCAGCCGGCTCCTCCGGGAAGCACTTTTGTGACCGAAGTTGAATATGCCGTCATGATCTGCCCGATAAGGGAACACTGGTATTGGGAGGCACCTTTTGAAGACTACGCCCCGAGCGGCATGCCGGATTTCGATCAAGAGCAAGATGGATGGGTGAATCCAGAGACCCAACAGCCGAGTTTCTGCGGCCCGGTCGCTATTGCCAACTGTTTCTGGTGGTTTGATTCCAAGTACAACATCCCGCCGGGGCTTCCCGGCGACGGCACCGACCTTTTCCCTTTGGTGAGAGACTATTTGGACGAAAATCCGCCTTTTATTGGATTTGACGACCATGATATGTGGAACGTTGATCATCCCGCAACTGGGTGGTTTCCCGGCAGCGCGCCCCCTCCCACGCCCCAGCCATTTGTGCCTGGTCCCCAACTCCCACTTCCTTCCTGGGGTGAATTGGTGGAAAGGCTAGCTTGGGAGACGGATACCGACGGTCGTAGAACCGATTCCTCCCGTGTGGGAACCAGGGTGGAGGATTTGGAAGGAGCCATCAACGTGTGGCTTTCCAACGAGACTTTCCAGGAGGGAGGCACGCTAAGCGACACTCTGTGCGGACGGACCTGGCAGATGCCTACCTTCTCTATGGTGGATTTCTGGGTACGCAATGATTTCGGAGTGATCCTTCTTCTGGGCTTCTGGTATTGGGATGGTGGCCTCTGGTGGAGAGTAGGTGGACACTACGTTTCCGTAGCAGGGGCCAACGGCGCCGAGCTTCTGCTCGCCTTATCCGATCCCTTCTTGGATAACGCCGAAACGGGGGCATCAGGCAGGGTGCTTGATGGAGCATACATACCCCACGCTCCTGTTCCCCATACCGATTCCACCATCCACAATGATGCCGGGAACGTCTCCCATGATATTTATGCTGTCAGCTTGGATTCCATGAGTCCGGGAGGAAGTTGGTGGATACAGGACTATCCGGCTTCCCTTGATCCCGAATACCTCATGGAGATATTCTACCAACAGAACGTTCCGGATGAATTCGAGCGACAGACTCACCCTTGGGCGCCCGAGTATCCTATCTACACAGTGGTGGAATATGCGCTCGAGATCCGTCCACTGGATTACCGCGGTGACGTCAATGTTCCTTACGGCGACGGGGCCTTGGACGTGGCCGACGTGATGGGTCTGGTCAACTATCTTTTCGTGGGCGCATCTGCGCCGGTGCCATACTCGCAGGGGGATTCTAACTGTGACGGAGCGGTGGACATAGCCGACGTGATGCGTCTGGCCAACTACCTGTTCCTGGGAGCATCGGAACCTAGGTGCTGTGACCCATGATTTCCTTGGAACTTAAGAAGGATCGTCAGATACCTCCAGGAGGAGGTCTCCGTCGTACTCTCTGAGCCGGTCCATGGTGTTCCCTTGAGTCTGCCCCCAGCGTATTATTGGTTTTTGCATAAACAATGGAACATCTCCATTTTCAAGCCTTTGAACGTCCGACAGAAATGTCGGACACTACAGCTGCCGTAGCGCCCGATCTCAAGACACAGAAGACGTGCCTTTGTGTCGGGCGTAGATTTCTCGGAACGAGGTGTCAAGGGAGAGGTAAATTGTTCCTTTACCTGTGCAAACCTCAATAATAAATCCCGACCTCGTCTTTTCCTCCCACTCCCACTCCCATTTTTTGCTTGACAAACTGCAAAGGGAATCCTTAGATTTACCAACAACTTTGGTAAAAATCCCCAGGTTAATCATTGGGAGAAAAAAACAGCAGGGCGGATGTATTTCGATAATAAGGTTTTGAGTTTGACCTCCGGATGCTCATCCGGAAACCTGCTCCATTGCTCTGGGCATGGGGGTCGTAGGTGCCATGTTTGCTGCCTTTAGGGGGATTCTGAGGAGGCGATGAGACGATTCGAACATTGCATAGTATTCTTGATCGATGGGGCCCGGCCGGACGCGATGGAAATGATGATGAAAAGAGGGGATCTGCCCAATATCCAGAGATATTTACTGGAGCCCGGAAGCCACGCTAAAGCTGTCACCGTCTTCCCTTCCACCACAGGGCCGGCATATGCTCCCATTCTAACCGGATGTTATCCCGGAACGGTCGATCTGCCCGGAATCAGATGGCTTGATAAAACGGAGAGCAATCGAAACAGACTAAGCCTGAAAAGCAAAAGAAGCTACATGGGAGTGGAGGCTCCTTTCTTCAACTCCGATTTGAACAAGGACAAACTAACGCTTTTTGAGATCTTCAAAGATTCCGTCAACATCTTCAACCACCTGAACAGGGGCGTCAAACCGACGAATAACCTTACCAGATTCTCCAAGGTCTGGTATTATGTCCTGGTCCATCTGACGTCGGCGTGGCAGGTGGTGGACTGCGCCAGTCACAAATATCTGTCCAAAGCCATAAGCAAAAAACCTGAGTTGATTTTTGCCCTCTTTCCCGCAGTCGATTGCCTCTCTCATTTCAGCCACCCGTTCTCCAAAAAGGTTTTGGACGCCTACCTGAAGATCGACCAGTTCATGGGAAAGATCGTCGGGCATCTGAAAAGGGAAGGAATCTCTGACCAAACCTTGTTGATCCTTACCAGCGATCATGGATTGACCTCGACTCACACTCACGTGGATCTGGTTGATTTCTTTGATAAAAGAGGCTACCGGGCACTGCACTACCCCAGAATCACGCGCAAGCGGACAAAGGCGGCGGTGATGGTCTCGGGGAATTCCATGGCCCACGTTTATTTGAAAAACCACCGGGACTGGGGAGGAAGAATCTATTCTGACGAGTTGGAGAAAAGTCACGCTAAGCTTCTTGATGATCTGGTACATTCGCCCGAGATCGACTTAGTCGCCACCGCTGACGAAGATGGAGGCGTTCAGGTTCACCATAACGGGGGCAAGGCGAGAATCCACTACACCAACGGGCAGATCGAGTATTCGGTCGAGGGAGAGGATCCGTTCGGCTATGAAGTCCTTCCCCAGAAGCTTGACGAATATACTAGCTTAGAGTGTACCTGCGATTCCGACCATCCCGATGCTTTGATGCAGCTTATTCAGATTTTCAGATCGCGAAGATCGGGCGACATAATCCTGAGTGCCAAAAAGGGATTCGATCTCAGGGCTCGATTTGAGTGGCCCAAACATAAGGCCTCTCACGGCTCACTTCACCGAGAGCATATGTTGGTTCCCCTGTTCATAAACACCAAAATCCAATCCAGAAGGGTGAGAACCGCCGACATCTTTCCCTCCATTCTGGAACTGATGGGACGGCAAAACACCAATGAAGTAGACGGGAAAAGCTTTGTGTGAAGCGAAGTCAATGAAAATCACCAGTGTAATCAATGGTTGACCCAAAGATGACCTTTTCCAAGAAGACGGGCATAGTCCTCAAATACGTATGGACCAAGCTCAAGAAAAGACCGATCTTTTTGAACCTTGAGGTGACCAAGCGATGCAATGCACGATGCAAGCATTGCGATTACTGGAAGGGACCCCATGAGCCGGAGCTTGAAGATTATGTTCCCGTGGTACGGAAGATAAATCCCCTGATAGTCTCCTTCACCGGAGGCGAGCCTTTAGTCCGTAAGGACATCTTCGATCTGATTCAAAACATGAGAGAAAAAGGGGGATTGCTTTATCTTATAATGGTCACCAACGGGGCTCTTTTGGACCTGGAAAAGGCCGAGAGACTGAAGAGGGCCGGAATCAACCAGCTCTCCGTCTCTTTGGATTTCCTGGACGAACGGCATGACCAGACCAGAGGAATCAAGGGTCTGTACGATCACCTGTCAAATCTTCTGCCCGGTCTTTCTAAAATCGGCTTCGACTATGTGGCTCTCAATACCGTGATAATGGAGAACAACTTGGATCAGATCACTCAGATTGCAGAAAAGGCCCGGGACTGGGGCGTGGAGGTATCTTACAGCTCTTACTGCGACATGAAGAACAATGATCGTTCCCTGTTCGTGCGATCCGAAAACCTGGATAAGCTGAAAAAGATAGTTGCCCAACTGATCCGATTCAAATCTTCTTTGGGAAACATAACCAACTCCACTTATTACTTAGAGAGAATTCCGACATATTTCGAAACGGGAAAGATAAACGGATGTTTAGCCGGCCGGCGCTGGCTACAGGTGACTCCGGACGGTTACTTAAAGCCCTGCTCTGAGCTTCCGGTCATAGGTCATTTCGAAGAATTTCCTCTGCCCCGGGAGAAGGTCTTGTGCCAGAGCTGTTGGTACAGTTGTCGCGGTGAAGCTCAGGCCCCCATTTCTTTGAGGAGGCTGACGGAGATAATAGGCAACGTCCGAAACAATAGAAGAAAAAACTCCCTTTAGTTGAGAACAGTCAACTAGCCCTTCCGGGGATTGAGATGATAAAGCCTTTGACAGAAAACATGCATTTGGATACTTGATTTCTTGTTTTTTTGGCCCATCCCGATTCATCTTGAGATTAAGAAGAGAAAACTGAGATAGAGGAAGAGGTGTCCCGACGAGATCCTACGTTTCGTGGTTTCGTCAAGACGATCAGGTGTCAGAAGAAAGCAGCACATAGCGCCATCCTGTGTCATGACTTTAGAAAAAAAGCACATCCTCAGGGGTCTGAAGATATTCATCCTGTTGACCTTTGCCAGCCTGGCGATAATATTCATAACTGAAGCCAGCGGGGAAAGCCTCAAGGCCATAGTTGACTTCAAGAAGACTTATCTTGTTTTGGCCCTTCTTTTATCCGGCATGGACCTCTTCTTAGGTGGTTTGAGGATTCATATCTTCTTTACCAAGAAGATATTGAAGAGGGTAAGCCTCTTAGACTGCATCCGTGCTAATTTGGCCAATATGTTCGTGGCCGCAGTCACGCCTTCTCAAACCGGAGGAGGCCCTGCTCAACTTTACATCCTCAATCGTGCGGGCGCTTCTCTTTCCGGAGCGATGTCAGTGAGCATCATCAACTTCTTTTCCTCCCTTTTTTTCTTTCTAATCTCCGTTTCTTTCATCTCAATAACGCTCCCCCGGGCGGTAATCGATTTGAGAATAGACCAGGTGGTTCGTTACGGGATAGTCATAATCGTCTTAGTCTTAGCCTCCGTCGTCCTTCTGGTGATCAAGCCCCAATTGCTGAGTTGGCTTCTGCAAAAGATCACTGCCGTCTCAGGATTTATCTGGAAGAAAAACAGAGGCAAGAAAATTTCCGAAAAGATCTCCCAGCAGGTGATTCAATTCAAAGATTATATCTATCTGTTTCTGACCAGGGAGAGGCCCACTCTTTTTTTAAGCTTTGGAATAACCGTCCTTCTCTATTTGAATAAATATCTGATTGCATACGTCATCGTGAGGGGGTTGAACTTGAGTCCCAGTTTGTGGGACGTGTTTTATATTCAGACCCTGCAGCTCTTCCTTTTGTATTTCAGCCCCACCCCCGGCTCTGCCGGAGCAGCAGAGGTCAGCTCGGCCTTCCTTATGTCGAAACTGGTTCCCCTGTATCAACTTCCGGTTTTCGTCGTCCTGTGGAGATTCTTCGTCACTTACGTTGGAGTGACCCTGGGAGGATGGATCACCATCAAGGATTTGAATGAGTTTTTCAAAGAGAAGGAAATGCGGTCTGAAAAGATTGCTAAAAAACCAGAGTTAGCTTCCTCTTGATCTGATTCTCTCTAACAACTGGGTCACAAATCATCTCGTCGTGCTTCCCAGAATCGCGATGGAAGAGGACGCTGGCGTCGCTTCTCCAGCTTCGCGAATTACTAGTCCGGACCGGTCTATCCGGGAAGCGGCAAGTCCGCTTTTTCATAAGCTACTTATTCTTCTTCAAAACAACAAACGAACGGTCTGCCGCGTAGATTCTGTCAACAAACGCCTTGTATTCTTCGAAATCTTCCAGTTGGATCAATCTTTGGGTAACCTTATGGACTCGTCTATAGCTTAGTTGACTCTTGTCCACCTGGTACCGCGTCTGAAAGGAGCCAAAAGGGAGAACCATATCTTGTTCGTCGGGAAGGGCCCTTATCCCGAAACCTTCAGGAAGATCCAGAGTAATCTCATCCTCTTGCGTGGAAGCGTATTGATTGTCAACCGGATACTGTCTCTTCTTCTCTTTTGGGACGTCTTGGGCATCCACTCGTGTCAAGGGATTCAAATTTAATAGTAGTTCATCTGCGGATAGCGTAGGATACTTCATCAGCTTCGCGGCAAAGCTTATGGTTAAAGGGACACCCAAGTTGGGGATGTTCTCAAAATCGTAGTCCAGCAAGGTATAACTGGGAGCGTGTTTGCTAATTAGCCCACCAAGCCACTCCCTTTTATCGATTGCAGTCAGTGAATTCAGGAACTCTCGATAGCTTGACTCGTAGTTGCCGGTGGCTGTGATAGTTCCTTTAATCTCTAATGATCCATCCAACTCAAGCTTGGCCTGAATTGACCGAGTGATTCGATTCTTCTCTGCAGAGCTGGTTGGCGTTTTGGCCAGTGCACCAGTGTGCTCCATTACCACCAATGTTTGGCATCCTTCATCCTGCCAGGGTAACTCTCCGAAGCTGCAGTAATTGCAGGTGCAGTCCAACCAGAGAGTATCTTTTTCCAGCGGAACACAGGCGATGACGTGGTTGAACTGATTTGACGGGAAATCTGTTAGGACCGTTCCCTCGTCCCGGGTCTTGATCAGGGCTGGATAAGCCTGGATTCCGGTGGCATTCAGCATGGCTATGAACAAGGTGGTGAGATCTTTGCAGTCACCGTAACTAGTAGCCAGAACCGATTCCGCATGGCGGGGCTTCCATCCACCTATACCCAGGTCTATGGATACATAACGGGTCTTGCGTTGCAGGAACTGATACAGTGTCCTCACCTTTTCTTTGGTAGAAGCGCAATTCTTCACCACATCCGCAATCGTACTGCAAGGCTGCCTGGAGAGTTCGTATTGCTTGTGAGCAAGAGAAGCATACCATTCTCCAAAAGCTTGCCAGGAATTGGTCGAGCCCGGGTAGCCCGCCAACTCGAATTCCTCTGGTGCGAAAAGAACAGACATCCGATGGTCCATTTCCGGAGGCATGTTCTTTTCCGACTCGAATGGAGGTACGTCTGCAAGTTCAAAAAGAAGCTGCCGCTTCCCTTTGCTCTGTTTCTGGATCGGCTCGATTTCCATGTTGCGCTCATACATTTTAAAGGCAAAGTCTTTCGGCAGGGTGAGTGTGTAGACCGAGCGCTTCACCGGAATCTCCGACTGGGGAAGCCAGTCGGGCCAGAAAAAGAGACTGTTATATTTGATTTCGTAACTATATTCCAAAGTGTAAGGGAATGTCGTCGTGCTCAAGTCAAAGTGCTTCAGCCTGCTGTCCGTGTAAAGGGTGTAATGGGCAAAAGGCGACTCTTCTATTATGTCCCGTTTATTCAACTTCTTTATCAATCCGCCATCAAAATCCATCAACTGAGCCTTTATGTTGTCCACGCTTGCGAACTTGTTTACATGCTGGCTAACTCTGCCGTGTTCTTTCCCTCTGTGGTTATATATATGAAAGATACGATGCACGCGCAGCACAGCCTTGTTCTTACCTTTGACGATGAATTCCTGCTCATCGAGTTCACAGGTAGCGCCTTTTTCAACCGTCCTTTCCTCAGACGGAAGACTTTGCGCAAGTGCTGGAAGGAAACTGCCGCAAACAACCCAGCCAACAAAAAAGAAGATCGTCAGGCACAAGCCAAATCGGCAAACTCTCTTTAGGTCCGTTTCGCGCATTGCACAAACTGTGTTCAATTTTTCTATTCGCCTCTGATTACCGCCCCTGTTTGTGTCTCCCGGCTTCACTCAAGCTCCTTGCCGAGGACTACGAGCAGCTGATCGGCGCTCACAATTTCTTGATAGAAATTCCGGAGTTGTGGGTAGTATTGGACCAAGAAAACGGGTTGAGTAATAATCAGCTCACGACGACACCTTATCAGGTTTGCTTCAGCAGAAAAAGTTCTGCTGAATTTCGCTCCCCCGATCTCTATATTGACAGTTGCTGGCAGCTCCTGAACTACAAATCCGCTGGGAATCAAGAACTCTGTCTCCTCTATCTTGGAAAAAGGATACCCGAAGTCAACGGCAAAGCTGCGACTTTCATTCTTGAAAGGATTTGTCCCTCGACGAGTAAAGAGAGTCGGATTGACGTACAGATTCTCGCCCATTACTTGAGCATACTGGAGACCCGATAAGGTGAAGCTCATCTGCAAAGGTTGATCTACGCTGTCAAAGGCAGTATATGCGATGGTGTCAATGGTTGCCACAGGAATTACGCCCAGAGCCTCCTGTTTGGCGAATTCCTCTCTTCCTTGTTTTGAAACCTGTCCCCGGGCGTGAATACGAAAATACCCGTAATAACCAACGGCAGTACTGCAGGCAAACCCTCCATTTTCAAAAAGCTGGGCTTTGGTAACGAAATGTTGCTTGCTGCCTACTTTACATTGTGGAATGTCAATGATGCGGCTCTCCTTGCCATCGAGCAAAAGCCCATGTGCCACCAGATCACCGACCGGCAGCATGCCAAACGGACAAGACCGGTCAATTGCATCCAAAAACCATTCTTGCCCTCCCAGTTGGAACAGGGACCTTAAGTATACTATCAAATGGTTGAATTGGAACAAGCCCGGCAAGCCCGTGATCATCCTGCCGTGATCCCTGGTGCTGATCAAGACCGGATATGCTTCAATCCCGACGGCCCTCAACAGGTTCCAAAGCAGAAGATTCTTTTCGGCGGCTGTTCCCTCCAGCCGGGTGAGGAGGGTCTCGAGATATTTGTCCCCGGGGTTAAAGATGCCCCTCTCTCCGTTCCAGTTGATATCTTGGCGCACGTAGTCATAAATTTTCACCGCCTTTTCAGGCTGTGTCGCTATGCCCCGGGTCAACTCTCGGGCCTTCTCATTGACCTTCTCCCTTCCGTGAGTAAGGCTTCTATACAAGGTGTCAACCCCCTCGCCGAATTCTCCCCAAGTGTCGATTACCTCGTCTTCGCCGTATCCCAAAATCTTCCTGTCTTTATAGAGCATTAGCTCGAAGTAGATGGAGGTTCGATAATCGTGAATGCAAGCCACAAATGGTTCTTCTCTGATTGGCGGAACGTTTTCCATGGTCCAAATGTATTCCTTTTCCCTGCTTCTTGGCGTGAGCACGTCCTCTACCCTCGGCTCGATCACAGTCTGCCCGGGGTTTGCCAATCTATAAGAGTATCCCCACCCGCCTGGAAGCCTCAGCGAGACTTGCGATAGCTTGGTAAAAAACTCATCCTGGAAATACCAGGGTCCCAGGACGTAAGTCAGATCGCTCCATTTGTCGTAGCGATATTCAAAAACACAACCTTCCTCAACTCCGGGCATAGTGAAAACGACTTCGTCCCAATCTCTGCCTTTCTTGCTAAAGACCTGACTGGATCTCAGCCGGATCTTCTTTCCCTCCCTGGTGAAAGTATGTCCTTCAATGTCCCTTATCTTCTCTCCATGGAGAAAAGGGATGGAAATGTCTGCAGATTCGGTTCCCTTTTTGGTGAAGACCTTGATCCTTTTATGTTCTCTCAGAGTGACCGGGTAGGTATACCCAAAGAGATATTCTCCCTTATCAAATAAAATCACCGCGTCCGCATCTGGATCTTCGGGGATGGAGGTCATGTTCAGCTCTTCTTTGCTAACCTTTCCCCACTTCTGACAGAAAGACTCTCCAGAATAGAAGATCACTGTTGCCAGCACAAGGATGATAATAAATGTCTTCGGTTTCATGTTTTAACCCTCAGAATTTGTTCTTTTTGGCACGTTGAGACACATCTGGCTCAACATGCTCCTCGCTCCCTTGATAGCTTCACTTCCGTTTTTTAGCTATATAAACTGTCTGGTCTTTCAAGTCAAGAGTTTTCTTACGTTCTATTAGTTGGCCGAATATACGTCAGTGGCTGTTCCGCCTGCGGCAATGATAAAGGCCATTGACGTCGGGTACTTCCATAGAGATTTGTTGACTCAGACCCCCGTTTGTGTTAGATTCAAAAATGTAAAGTCGGACGTGCGTGCTTTACCGTTTTTCGAGTTAGGGTGAGTTGGGTATAGTCTGATCTATTTCGGGGTGGAGATATCAGATTCTGCCCTGTCGCGCCAACTGTCCACCGTGATAGAGGCAGCTTCCTTCCACCTTTCAAGATCGGTTTACCGGAAATTCGTGGAGGATTGTAAAATGAAATTCGTCATCTTCGCTTGGCGTTGATTGTCTGCCTGCTGGTTACGTCATGCGGGAGGGATGACTTGCCACCCGGCGGATCAGGCTTTATCGAGGCAACCGAAATAGTGGTATCGTCGGAAATAGCCGGCCAGCTCAAATCCATAAGGTTTGACGAAGGCGATCTGATAACCAAGGGTGATACCATCGGAGGAATCGACACGGTTACCACCATGCTTCGTTTGCGTCAGACCGAGGCTATCAAGCGGGCAGCAGAGACGAAGGTTAGAATCTCTTCTTTAAATATCGAACAGGCTTCCTACAATTTAGACCTTGCCAAAAAGGAATACGACCGGGTGGCGGCTCTGATAAAATCCGGCTCCATCAACCAGCAGCAGTTCGACCAGATAGAGACCGCTTACAATCAGACTCTGTTGTCCAAGAAGCAGGCCGACGCCGCTCGTCAAGCCGCCTTGGCTGAATTGGCTAAGGTTGAATCCGAAATCGCCTTGCTGCGGAGACAGTTGAGTGACTGTTTCCCTAAATCACCGGAATCGGGAGTGGTTACCAGTAAATTCGTTAGAGCCGGTGAGTGGATCGGGATGGGTAAGCCTCTGGTCAAGATTGCCGAACTTGATACCGTCTGGGTAAAGGTTTATCTGCCGCCGGAAGACTTAACCCGAATCAGTCTGGGGGGCCATGCCCGGATCGACCCGGAAGACGGCCGCACCCAAGCGCTGGATGGCACGGTCAGCTGGATTTCGGATGAGGCCGAATTCACGCCCAAAAACGTTCAAAGCAAAGAGGCGCGGGCCGACTTGGTTTATGCAGTAAAGATAACCATTCCGAACCCGGAAAAGCTTTTGAAGATAGGCATGCCCGTGTCGGTGACGATCAGATGAGCGTTGTCGAAATCAGCAATCTGGCCAAGACCTATGGTGCTATCAGGGCGGTGGACGATTTCAGCTTTGCGGCGAACAAGGGCGAGATATTGGCCTTGGTCGGTCCCGACGGTGCAGGCAAGACGTCGATCTTCCGTGCCTTGTGCGGTCTGATCAATTATGATTCGGGCAAGATAGAGATCGCTGGTTTTGACGCATCCCGTGACTTCGAGAAGATCAAACCCCTTCTGGGGTACATGCCGCAGACGTTCTCGCTTTACCTTGACCTCTCGGTTGAGGAAAACCTCCATTTCTACGCGGGCCTGTTTGGGCTAAGCCGCCTGCAGTTTAACGACAAGACAAAACTCCTTTACCGGTTTTCCGGGCTGGGACCCTTTCACGATCGCCGCGCCGGCGCCCTGTCCGGCGGAATGAAACAGAAACTGGCACTTTCCTGTGCCCTGATTCACGATCCGGAAGTGCTGGTCTTGGACGAGCCGACCACCGGCGTCGATCCTCTTTCCCGGCGTCAGTTCTGGGATATCCTGAAAAACTTAAGAGAGGAAGGCACCGCCATCATCGTCTCCACGCCTTATATGGACGAGGTGGAGCTGTCGGATCGAGCCATTTTCATCTTTCAAGGAAAAAAGATGGCAGAGGGCACGCCATCTGAGCTGGTGCAAAAGTTCACCGGCAAGGTCTATCGCCTGAACGTTCTCCCCACCTCCGAGCGCATGGAGCAGTTGAACAAAATCGAGGGGATTACTTCAAGAAGATTTGGCGCGTCGGTACATATCTACACCAAAGTTGATAGTACCATCGAAGAGTACTACGATGATCTTCGCCGGATCGGAATCGAGCCGGATTCGATCACGCCGGTCGTACCCGAGCTGGAAGATACCTTCATACAATTCATGGGCAAGTAAGAGATGGATAACGCCGTTGTCATCGATAAGCTGACAAAGACATTCGGTAACTTCGTAGCCGTTGACCAGATCAGCCTTACCGTCGGAGAGGGAGAGATATTCGGCTTCCTGGGGGCCAACGGTGCCGGCAAGACAACAGCCATTCGAATGCTTTGCGGCCTGCTTCTGCCAACCTCTGGCCGGGGCACGGTCAGCGGTTTCGACATCTATAAGGAGAATGAGGAAATCAAAAAAAGCATCGGCTACATGTCTCAGAAATTCTCGCTCTACCAGGACCTGACCGGAGAAGAGAATCTCTGGTTCTACGGTTCGGTATATCAAATTCCGAAAGATGATCTGCGAAAGAGAATGGATGAATTATCCGAGAGTTTAGGTCTATCAGAGTTTATTGATCGTCCCGCGGGATCGCTACCGGTCGGATGGCGTCAGCGCCTGGCCCTGGGGGCATCACTTTTGCATCGTCCGAAAATATTGTTCTTGGACGAGCCCACTGGTGGCGTTGATCCGGTGTTCCGCCGCCGCTTCTGGGAGATACTGTATAGTCTGGCAGACGAAGGAACTACGCTGTTTGTTACCACCCACTACATGGACGAGGCGGAATTCTGTCGGCGGATTTCCATAATGCACCAGGGGAGAATAATAGAGGTGGGCAAACCCCAGGACCTAATAGAGAAGTACAACCAGCCCAACCTGCAGGAAACGTTCATCAGTCTCATTTCCCGAGAGAGTGTCAATGCACAAGATTAGATACATCGCAGGAAAAGAAGTCAGGCATATTCTTCGCGATTCGCGCTCTTTGATGATCGCCATACTAATGCCCATCCTGATGACCTTTGTGTATGGATACGCCATCAACCTGGACACAAAAAACATAAGGCTGGCGGTTCTGGATTTCGACCGGTCCGTCGACTCGCGGGAGCTGGCAAGCAGGTTTTATAATTCGGGTTACTTTCTCAAACCCCAGGTACCTCCGGCTCTGTCCGATCCGGAAAAAATATTGAGATCGGGTCAGGCCCATGCGGTCCTGGTGATCCGCGCGGGGTTGGCCAGAGCGCTCACCAATTTCACTGACTATGAGCTGGGTTTGCTGGTTGACGGCGCTGATGCCAACGTTGCCGCCGCCACCGGCAGCTACTCGAATATCATGGTGGCCAGCTTCTTGGAAGATAGGATGCCTTACGGTTTCGAGGTGCCGGGCGTTCGCATATCGCAGCAGGTGCTGTACAACTCGAATCTGGAATCGTCCCACTTTTTCGTTCCGGGTTTGATTGCAATAATCCTGATGATGATTTCGGCCATGCTCACCTCGGTAACCATCGCCAGGGAAAAAGAGACCGGCACCATGGAGCAGCTTCTCACCTCGCCGGTTACGCCCAGACAGATAATAATCGGCAAGGTTTTGCCATATATCGCTCTGGCGCTTCTGGATGCCGTTCTCGTCATAATCTTTGCCATGTTTCATTTTGGCGTTCCCTTTGCAGGATCGATGCTCTTGCTTTTGTTTTTTGGCCTGATCTACGTGGCCGCTGCACTTTCCCTGGGAATTCTGATCTCAACTCTCGTATCAACCCAGCAGCTGGCCATGATGATGGCTCAATTAACTACAGTATTGCCATCGGTGATGCTCTCAGGCTACATATTTGAGATAAAGAACATGCCTGCGGTGCTGCGTTATGTCTCCTACCTTGTGCCGGCGCGGTATTTCATTCGGATCATCAGAGGGGTGATGCTCAAAGGCTCCGACTTGTCCGTGCTCTGGGGTGAAGCGGTTTTCCTGGTCATTTTAGCGGTCGTATTGCTGGCGATAGCCACCAAAAGATTTCAATTGAAGATAGGGTAGGTCATGGTTCGCACGATACTGGCTTTGATGAAAAAGGAGTTCCTGCAGGTCTTCCGCGACCGCAACATGCTGCGGATGATATTCATCATGCCCATATTCCAGCTCATTCTTCTGGGCTATGTTGCCAGCACGGACGTTAAGCTGATATCCACAGCAGTCTATGACCATGACAGAAGCGAGCTGTCCCGCGAATACGTTCGCTCCCTTTCTGCCGGCGAATACTTCATCACGGATGCTCCCAGCATTCCATTGCTTGAGGCCGAACGAGGATTCAAGGAGAACAAATATGAAGCCGTGTTGATAATTCCCGATGGTTTCTCAAACGATCTGGAGCAATCCAAATCTGTGGACGTTGGGTTCATGGTGGACGGCACCAATGCGAATTCAGCTTCCATCGCCCTGGGTTATGCCAGCCTCATGACCCGGCAGTTCAACGAAAGAGTGACCGGTTTTTCTCCACCCATAAAGCTGACGCAAAGGAAGCTTTTTAATCCCGAAGGGGAATCGGTTTATTACATGGTTCCGGGAATCGTGGCCTTGCTTTTGACCATGATTACGGCCATGCTCAGCGCCATGGCAATTGTGCGGGAGAGGGAGATTGGAACGTTAGAGCAGCTAATGGTGACGCCGATTCGGACCCCGGCGTTGATCTTGGGAAAGACCATTCCATTTGCGCTGATCGGCTTTGTGGAGATATCGTTAGCCCTATTCGTAGGAATTATGTGGTTCAAGATACCCTTTGCCGGCTCGTGGGTGCTGCTTTATTCTTTGGCCTTTCTGTATTTGTTCACCACCCTGGGAACCGGCATGTTCATTTCCACCATTTCCACCACCCAGCAGCAGGCTATGTTTTTCACCTGGTTTTTTGCCATGTTTGCCATAATGACCTCCGGTTTCTTTGCGCCCATTGCCAACATGCCCAAATCCATTCAATACCTAACCTACTTAAACCCCCTGCGTTACTTTATGACCACCGTGCGAGGCATAATGATGAAAGGCGCCTCCCTGGACGTTCTTTACCCCGAAGTAATAGCCATGATCATTTTCGGCCTCGCTATCTTCACCTTTTCCTGGATGCGGTTCTCAAAGAGAGTAAAGTGACAAACCAGAGATCTCTGAAAAAGTGCAGCAGATCGGTCGAGCAAGGTGCTCCACCTCCGAAAAAGCGAGGACTCAGATTCCCGTAGGCAGGGTTTATCCCGAGGGTTTTACCCGAAGGACTCCCAGCCCTGCCAAAGCTGTTTTTCCGAGCTCTCAAGAAAATTCCTTGACCAATTAGGGACCAAGAGCATATATTAAGCACCTAAGGCATAAGCGAACCGATGATGAGTCATGGTAAAGCAGGGAGGGCCGACATGTCTAACACTATCGCCAGCCTATAATGAGACTGATATTTTTAGGGATTGGCGATAGCTGCGAAGCTGCTGAGAAAATGGAGGTTGAGGATGGATAAGAAAGAGAAACTGAAGATGTTGCAGAAATTGGATGAGAAGCGGCTCACAAAGGAGTTTCTAATTCCGCTCTTTGAGAGTATGGATTTTAGGAACGTTATATATAATCACGGCGTCCTGGAATACGGCAAGGATATCATCTACTGCGAAGACACCAAGTTTCTTACGCAAAGATATGTAGGAGTGCAGGTTAAGAGTGGTGACATCGACACAGAAATCGCGGACAAGCTGTTCTGCCAAGTGGCGAGAGGTTTAGGAAAGCCGTTCCAAGATTTGTCAGACAACAACAAAGAGAAGCCAATAGACGAATTCAAGGTACTATCGTCGGGAGAGATTAAACAAAACGCAAGGGACAATATATCGGCATCACTCAATGCTGTTCACACAGATAAACCCGTTTCGTTCATTGGGGGACGAGGACTTGTCGGACTTTTGGACAAGTATATGCCGTCTGCCTTTTGGGACGAATACGATTACTTCAGTAAATACTTTCACGCCATGAAAACCGACTTCGAAACGCTCAAAGATGTCACTGCAATCGGGCAGAAAGACCCTATACCACTGGAAAGGATTTACGTTTCGCTTAGGGTTAGCGAAAAGACCAAACCGCTTGAGATTCCAAGGGAAAGGGAAGAAAGGATATATGAAGAAAAGCTAACCAAGAAAGAAGAAGAACTGAAGAAAAGAGAACGAGAAAAACCGGTAGAAAGAGAGAAGATTCTTGATGCCGACAGGGCGGTCAAGGACCACGATAAGTTGGTAATCGTGGGCGTTCCGGGTTCCGGTAAGAGCACTCTGCTGAAGCACTTTGCCCTCAAAGCTTGCCAGGAGAATCTTGAAAAGCAGGAAAGAACTTGCGTCCCGATTCCCATTACGCTGTGGGAATTGCTGGAAAGTCGGAAAAGCCTCAGAGACTATCTCGATGTGGTTTTTGACAAGTACGAATTCCCCGAAGCCAAAGACTTCATTGAGAAAGATTTGGAAGAGAGTAAATGCAGGCTCCTACTGGACGGTTTCGACGAGTTGGCAACGAAACAGAGCCAGGAGAAGGTCACAGGCGAAATCCAGAAATTCGTGGAGAAATATCCCAAAAGCCAGGTTGTGGTCACATCAAGAATTGCAGGTTATCATGACGAACTGAAAGGCTTTACCAAGTTGGAGTTGATGGAATTCGACGACGAGCAGATCAAGAAGTTTATAGAAAACTGGTTCGGGAGAACGGAGCCGGACAAAGCAAGCTCGATGTCTGCTGCCATTTTCGAAAACGAACAAATGAAGGCACTCGCCAGAAACCCACTGATGGTGGCAATCACTGCGGTTATCTATGAGGAAGACAGGCAGCTACCGCAGAAACGGGCAGACCTGTACAATAGATGCGTCGAAGTACTGTTAAGCCGATGGGACAAGCAAAGAAGAATTGTCAATAAGTATCCGCCTGAGAAGAAGGAGTTCATCCTGAGGAAATTGGCGTTCTATGGGCACTGCAATAACAAGAGAATCATGAGCGAAAAAGAAGTAACCACAGAAATGCTCAAATACTTCCCTCAAATCCAGTTGAAGAAAGATGAGGCTAAAGCATTCCTCGATGAGATATGGCAAAGAAGTTATCTTCTCAGGCAGATATCCATGGACAGCTATGACTTTCTCCATTTGTCTTTCCAGGAATATTTCACTGCTTCGGAGTTGAAAGAAAGACCAGACGGGTTATCTATCGTTACCAAGCATTTGCTCGAACCCTGGTGGGAAGAGCCTATCCTTCTTTATGCAGGGATAAGCAGGGATGCTTCCGCTCTTATCAAGAGAATTGAAAAAGAAGTCCCTGAGGACATATTCTATAGTAACCTCATGCTGTTCGGGAAATGCGTAGCAGATGCCGAATTCACCGAACCATCCTTGAGAGACGAGATCCTCAACAAACTGTGGCAGCTCTACCAGACCTCAGACTTTAAGTCTCTTCCAGATAAAGTAATGGGGGTTCTTTCCCGCATCAAGCCGGACAGCATTATAGATTCACTGATTAACGATTTAACGGCTAAAGAGAGTTCTGTTCGAGCGCGCGCAGCAGAAACGCTTGGAAGTATAGGAGGCGAGAAGGCCGCGGGTGCGCTAATCAAAGCCCTCACTACGGATAAAGAGGGTTCCGTTCGATTCAACGCAGCATTTGCGCTTGAAAGTATGGGAAGCGAGAAGGCCATCGGCCCGCTGATTGAAGCCCTCACTGGGGATAAAGACGGTGATGTTCGATGGATGGCAGCAGAGGTGCTTGGAAGTATAGGAAGCGAGAAGGCCGTGGGTCCGCTAATTAAAACCCTGACTGCGGATAAAGAGGGTTCCGTTCGATTCAGCGCAGCATCTGCGCTTGGAAGGATAGGAAGCAACAAGGCCGCCGGTCCGCTAATTGAAACCCTCACCGCGGACAAAGATGGTCTAGTTCGATGGAGCGCAGCAGAAGCGCTTGGAAGGATAGGAAGCGAGAAGGCCACCGGTCCGCTGGTTAGAACCCTCAGTACGGCTAAAGAGAGTGATCTTCGAACGAGCGCAGCAGAAGGGCTTGGAAGTATAAGAAGCGAGAAGGCCACCGGTCCGCTAATTGAAGCCCTCACTGCGGATAAAGAGAATTCTGTTCGAAGGAGCGCAGCAGAAGCGCTTGGAAGGATAGGAAGCGAGAAGGCCGCCGGTGCGCTAATTAAAGCCCT
>CAZPOP010000015.1:0-28967 GCA_964588305.1 uncultured Ignavibacteria bacterium | reverse complement strand
GCGCTTGGAAGGATAGGAAGCGAGAAGGCCGCCGGTGCGCTAATTAAAGCCCTCACTACGGATGAAGAGAGTGATTTTCGAAGGAGCGCAGCAGAAGCGCTTGGAAGGATAGGAAGTGACAAGGCCACTGGTGCGCTAATTCAAGCCCTCACTACGGATGAAGAGAGTGATGTTCGAAGGAGCGCAGCATCTGCGCTGGGAAGTATAGGAAGCGAGAAGGCCGTCGGTCTGCTGACTGAAACTCTCACTAGGGATAAAGACAGTTATGTTCGAGGGAGTGCAGCAGAAGCGCTTGGAAGGATAGGAAGCGAAAGAGCAATTGAACCGCTGAGAAGGGCTTTGTCCGACGAAGGTGACTGGCTCGGACGAGAAGTGAAAGACGCAGCACTCGGCGCTCTCGAAAAAATCTGCAGGCAAACCAGGAAGAGAATTCCTCTCAAGCAAAGCAAGAATTAAATGCAGCCGCGCCCAGTGCTCTTGCATCGTCATTGCGAGCCCGCAGGGCGCAGCAATCCTTTTCTCCATGGGCGCATAGGGCGGGAATTCATCCCGCCCCAAAAGCCCCGCCACCTAACTTGAGACACCAGCACCTAACTTAAGTTAGGTGCTGGCTTCATCATACCCCAATTCGCGAAGCGTTCTCGACGCGTCGACATTTGGAGATGGCTGCGTACTCTCTTCACAAATCCTCGAAATTTCTATTCCTGAACCATGTAAAGATGGCTAACAAAACCCTCCAGCATATGTCGCCGGACGTTTTTCTTTCAAACAAGTTTCAAAATCGTCCGGTTGGGTATGATCCTAACATTTTTAAGGCTTACCACTTCTGCATGATCTCGCCGAAGCATTCCAGCGCGCTCCAGAGAACACCGCCATAGCCGCCACCGGGCTTGGTCCAGGCCCCGGAAAGATACAGATTTTCTATGGGTGTGGAATGAGGCAGCCGGCTCTGGCCGGAGTTGTCCAGGGTCTGGTCCCACCCATAGATTCCACCGCGATAATTGCCGGTGTAGCGAACGTTGGTCAAGGGCGTGCCAATCTCTTTGACCTCTATTGCCTTCCGAAGTCCGGGCAGCAGCGTCTTTTCTGCCTGGTCGATCAGAATGTCCGCCATCCGTTCCTTCTCTTTGTTGTAGGCATCCTTCTCTCCCTTGAAGTAGTCGGCCTCGTATTTCTTCCAGAAATCATATCCCTGAAGCACGATAATATTGATGATGTTCTTTCCTTCCGGGGAGTAGCCCTTGTACAGGTTGTCATATAGCGTAAGACCGTAGCCGCCGTTTTCCATGTCGGAGTTGACAGCCGCCTTGAATTCGGCTTCCGGGTCGTAGGCGGTCTGATAGAAGATTTCGGTATCTCCAATCCCCACGTCTCCCACCAGATCGTTCTTCAGTCCCAGAAATATCTGGAAACTGGACAGACTGACGGTCATTTGATCCATTCGGGCCAGATACTCCTTGAGATATTCGCCCTCTTTCATCAACGTATGGAAGGTGTCGTAGGCGTTGGCATTGGAGATCACAACCCTTCCGTTATATTCCTTTCCGTCAGCGGTTCTCACTCCATAGGCAGCGTGATCCTTGAGAAGTATTTCTTCCACCTTGGTATTGAGCATCACCTTGCCGCCATTGGCCTCGATGAACCTCACGAAAGCGCTGCTGATCTTCTGCGATTTGCCCACGGCATAATAAGCGCCGTCCTCCAGAAAACCTACGGTAGGAAGAGCATAATACAGGCTGGCGAGTTTGGATGGCGGCAGTCCGTAGTATCCCCAGAGCACGGAGACGATAGCTTTCAGCTTGGGGTCCTTGATCCAGTTATCCATCATTTGGCCCCAGGTTTGGCCAGAGCTTTTGAACAGATAAG
The DNA here is from genome assembly GCA_964588305.1 of uncultured Ignavibacteria bacterium. Classification (GTDB taxonomy): domain Bacteria; phylum Zixibacteria; class MSB-5A5; order MSB-5A5; family SM1-73; genus SM1-73. Next base: position 27,101 of record CAZPOP010000015.1, on the reverse strand, counting down.
GGAAATCGACCGGAAAGAGGCTCATATCGACCTGGCCTTTGGCCGCCGAGAGCTTGCCGATGTCATTGGTTACCCCCTTCATGGCATCAAAGAGCCCTTTTATTCCTTCCTGTTCATCCGGAAACAGTTGGGTTAGCATCTCGACGTAACCTGGCAGGTCTTTCTGGGATACACGAATGTCATGTTCGGGAAAGATTGCCCGGTAAAGATGGGGATGCGGCACGAACTCCACGTCTTTGATCTCCGGGAAGCCAGGTATCAGATTTAGTACTCCTTCCCTTTCTCCTGCCCCCGTGGAGTGCAGAGAGACGTCGAACACAAAACCGCCAGGGCGCTTGAAGGTGGTAGCGTATCCACCCGGAACGAAATGTTTTTCCAGCACCAGCGGTCTAAATCCCTGCCGGGCGAAAGCCGCGGCAATGCCCAATCCCCCCAGGCCCGAGCCGATGATCACCACATCGAATTCATTCTCACCCATTTGGCCGCTCGCGCCTGTTGGGAATAAACTCCAGTCGAGAGCTAATACGGACGCGCCGGCGAGCAGCGATTTTATAAAATCCCTTCTTTCCATATCCTTGCTTGCCATGACCTCTCCTCCCTGTTTTTGGCGTTCACTCTTTGTTTAAGCCCAAGTATAGCCCACTCCACCCGCTTGTCAAGCGCTATTTGGGGCACGTGGGAAAAATCTCCTTCCTGCGACTTTCTCTGTGCATTGACATTGGGAAATGCCCACCTGCTTTGTTCGCAAGTCCTCGAAGTGTTGGTCCCTTAGGCATCCACAGAGTGAATCATTTATCTGTTGACTCTCCTTTCATTTTCTGTTAAATTTCCCAAAATTTAGAAAGCACGCAGGCGGTGCATAGAGCTATGCCAGGGTAGCCTAACCCTATTACAAGGAATTGACTATAAAAAGACCTTAAAGCGACGACCAAAGGAAACGAACAAAACAGTTCCAAAAGCTCACCACACGTAAGAACATGAACCTGCCAAATAAGTTAACCATAACCCGGATAATATTAGCCCCCGTATTCATCATCTTCTTTCTGATCGACAACGTCTACTCTCGCTATTTTTCCACACTCATCTTTATTGTGGCGGCACTAACCGACATGTACGACGGATATCTAGCCAGAAAGACCGGGGTGATCACCGGTTTCGGCAAGTTCATGGACCCTCTGGCGGACAAGATTCTAACCTCCACAGCCTTTATCTCCTTTGTGGCTTTAGGCTATGTTCAGGCCTGGATGATTTTGATAATAATCGTCCGGGAATTCTTAGTCACCGGCTTAAGAAGCGTAGCCGGCTACAAAGGCGTAGTGATTCTGCCCTCGGTTCTGGCTAAGTGGAAAACGGCCTGTCAGATGATCGTGATCGTTATAATATTGCTTTACATCAACCTCAAAACCACCTTTTTGCCATTGGGCTACAACTGGGCTTTTCTCACCAGTGATTCCACTTACAGAGTTTTCGATGGGATGGTCTTTATCACCATGCTTTTAACGGTCGGCACCGGTTTGGACTATGTGGTCAAAAATGCCTTTTTGCTGAAAGGAGTCTTAAAATAATCCACTTGTCGGTGACTGACGAATCGTCCGTTGCCAACGTCAGATGCTTAGGAAATCCCGAAAATGCAAGACCCCGGAAAGATCACTTTGAAAAAGACACTTTTTGCCAAGCTGATTTGTACTTTCTTCTATGCCGGATATTTTCCCGTGGCGCCGGGGACTTTCGGCAGTTTGATCACATTATTGATAATTTGGTTTTTTATTCCTTCTTTTTTTCATATATTGTTAGCTATCAGCATTGGTCTGTTTTTCATAAGCGTCTGGTCGGCGACCCAGGGAGAGGAGACTTTCGGCAAGGATGGAAGGCAGATTGTACTGGACGAGGTCACTGGCATGGTGATTTCTCTGCTGTTTGTGCCCAAAGAAATAAAATGGTACGTGATTGCATTTTTGCTTTTCAGATTTTTTGACGTGGTCAAGCCCCCTCCGGCAAGAGCGGCGGAAAAACTGAAAGGCGGATGGGGAGTGACCCTGGATGATGTGATAGCGGGCGTTTATGCTAATGTGAGCTTACATATGATTTACTTTGTGGGACATATGCTTTAAAGACAAAGGGGTTCGAAATTTAAAATTCAAAATGCAAAATTGCAATTCAAAATTAAAAATTGATTCGTATCTTGCCAAAGTCATATCTTGGTGCAATCAAATGATTTGATTTTTGTGATTTTGAATTTTCAATTGTATCTTTGAGATTTTCCCTTTGAATTTTGAATTATCATTGTTAAGCCGCATAATAGATAAGGAAACAAGAGATGAGAGCTGAGATAATCACCATCGGAGACGAGGTACTTCAAGGACAGATCGCCGATACCAACTCCCCCTTTATCGCAGAAAAATTGACCTTAGAGGGGATCGAGCTGGCATTCTCCACCAGTGTGGGTGATGATATAAACAGAATAGCTGAGGCGCTGAACGTTGCGGGTTCGCGTGCCGACGTGACAATTGCCACCGGAGGATTAGGTCCGACCTCTGACGATTTGACCAAAAAGGCCATAGTCAAAGCGTTCAAAAGGAATTTGGTTTTTCATGAACAGATATTAAAAGAGATCGAGAAATCGTTTGAGGCGCGGGGCGTGTCCATGCCCAAGATAAATCAAAATCAAGCCTTGCTCCCCTTCGGAGCAAAACCTCTATCTAACCGGTGGGGGGTGGCACCGGGAATATTCATCGAAACGGATGCCGAGTCCGGAGAAGCCAAAACCCTTTTCTTTGCCTTGCCCGGAGTACCTTTAGAGATGAAATGGATGCTGGAGAATGAGGTTCTGCCGATTCTGAAGTCCAGGAAATCTGAGAGTTTCGTGGTTCACAGAAAGCTAAGAACCACCGGTATTGCGGAATCATCCATTTACGAGAAGATAGAGGGATTGATCGATCCGACAGGCGATGTGAAGATCGCTTTCCTTCCCGGCTATCTGGGCGTGGATATAAGGCTTGTAGTGAGTTCCATCAATCAATCGACCGCAAGCCTTGAACCAAAAGGAGAAGCGGTCCATACGGACGCCCGTCCGGGCAAAGCAAAGATTGAGGAATTCGAAAAAAAGATAAGGGAAATCTTAGGGACCTACATCTACGGCACGGACGATCAGAGGCTGGAAGAGGTGGTAGGGAACCTGCTCTCAGAGAAGCGGAAAACCATAGCTGTGGCGGAGTCGTGCACCGGTGGCCTGATCGGAGCCAAGTTCACCAATGTATCCGGAAGCTCCAAGTATTTCGAAAGGGGAGTTGTCACTTACAGCGACCAGGCAAAAACCGAGTTGCTTGGGGTTCCTAAGGAGATAATCCAAAAACACGGTGTGGTAAGCGAAGAAGTGGCCATCCTGATGGCCGAGGGAGCAAGAAAGCTGGCCAAAACCGATTATGGCTTATCCGCCACGGGAATAGCTGGTCCCACAGGCGGAACGCCGGAAAAGCCGGTCGGTTTGGTCTACATTGGCTTTGCCGACCAAAACGAATCCTTTGCTCACAAGCTTCAGTTCAGAGAGGATAGGCTGACCAACAGAGAGAGAGCAGCCCAGGCGGCCTTGAACCTGGTCAGATTGTTTTTGATAAAACAAGACTTTGGAGTGTAAAGCTTTAGCTTTACCCTAGAATACAAGGAAATCATCATGCGAACCTTCATAGCGGTAGAACTACCCGAACAGATAAAGAAGCAAATTGAGGTGCTACAAGCTCCTCTCAAGAAAACCAACGCTTTCGTCTCCTGGGTCAAACCGGGCAACATTCACATAACCCTGAAATTCTTAGGTGAAGTTCCGGAAGAAAAGATAGAAGAAGTCTTCTCGGCTGCCGAACTGGCCTTGAAAGACGCAAAGAGATTCAAGACGAACCTGAAAGGGATGGGAGCATTTCCGGATTTGAGAAGGCCCAGGGTGATCTGGGTTGGCGCTGGAAAAGGGGAAGAGGAGCTTTCCGGCATGGCGGCCAGAATCGAAGACGAATTGAAAAAGATAGGTTACCCAAAGGAGAAAAGGAAATTCTCGGCGCACTTCACGGTGGGGAGGGTGAAATCCCCGAAGAACATCCAGAAGTTGATGGAAATGGTACAATCCACGGACTTCGAGACAGAAGATATAGAAGTGAATGAAGTCACGGTGATGAAGAGTCAGCTCCATCCGGCAGGTGCGATCTATACGCCGCTTAAGAAGATACCTCTTCTATGAAGGCGAAGAGAAGTATAAATGATACGCGTAGCGGAGGGTTTACCCCTCCGCAGAGCCATGAAGGCTCTGCTACGCGATTTACGATAGGCTGCAAAACTCTTGTTAGAACAAGGAAGCGAGGTGATATAAAGTGGTAGAAGGAAAAGTTGAACGAAGTGAAACCCATAGGGATGAAAAAAGGAAAGCTTTGGATCAGGCAGTTCTCCAGATAGAACGTCAGTTTGGCAAAGGTTCCATCATGAAGTTGGGTGCGGACTCGTTAGGGGAGAGAATTCCTGTCATACCCACAGGCTCATTGGGATTGGATGTGGCCTTAGGCGTGGGTGGTGTTCCCCGGGGAAGGATAATCGAGATCTTCGGGCCGGAAGCCTCAGGCAAGACCACCTTGGCTTTGCACCTTATGGCAGAGGCCCAGAAAACGGGAGGCATAGCCGCTTTCATAGATGCTGAGCACGCCTTCGACGCAACCTATGCCAAAAACCTGGGGGTGGACATCGATGACCTCCTGATCTCCCAGCCGGACACCGGTGAGCAGGGTTTGGAGATTGCCGAGACTTTGGTGCGAAGCGGGGCAGTGGACGTGATCGCCATAGATTCGGTGGCGGCTTTGGTGCCCAAGGCGGAAATAGAGGGGGAGATGGGTGACCAACACATGGGGCTTCAGGCAAGGTTGATGTCCCAGGCCATGAGAAAGCTGGCGGGAACCATCAGTAAGTCCAAAACCTCGGTGGTCTTCATCAATCAGATAAGGATGAGGATCGGGGTGATGTTCGGCAATCCGGAGACCACCACCGGTGGAAAGGCGCTAAAGTTCTACTCCTCGGTGAGGCTGGACATTCGAAGAATCGCCTCCATAAAGGAGGGGGATCGGATCACGGGATCCAGGACCAGGGTGAAAGTGGTCAAGAACAAGGTGGCCCCGCCTTTCAGGAATGCAGAGTTTGACATAATCTACGGCAAGGGCATATCCAAAATGGGCGAGCTTATAGACCTGGGGGTCGAGCATAAGATCATCGACAAAAGTGGCACCTGGTTCTCCTACAAAGATGACAGATTAGGGCAGGGGCGAGAGAATGCCAAGACTTTCCTGGACCAGAACCCAGACATTGCTGGGGAAATCGAGCGTAGGTTAAAAGAAGAACTGGGGTTTTCGGAGAAAGTGAAAGAAGAAGAGGAACCGGTTAAGGCGAAGGCGAAGTAGGCGGCACCTCTCTTGATCCATTTAGGGCCTGACAAAAACAAGCCTTTGCGGTGGGGCCGTCGTGGTGGTGGTTGTAGTGGCAAAGCTTGCTTTGCCTAAAAGCCGTTGTAGCAGGCTTTGCTAAAAGGTTGGGCAAGCTCGACCGCTACAAGTGACTCATCTCTCGCAATGATGAAAGAAGGAATTGTCACCAAGATAGAGGTTCAGAAGAGAAATCGCAAAAGAAGGTCGGTTTTCATCGATGGGGAATTCGCCTTTGGTCTGGACGAGGAGGTCTTGTATAAATCCGGGCTAAAGAAAGGAGAGAACCTTACCCAGCAACGAATCAAAGAGATCACCGAGGAAGAGAGGAAAGAAGAGGCCAAGGATGTGGCCCTGAGGTTTTTGTCCTTCAGGAGGCGAACGGAAAAGCAAGTCAGGGAGAAGCTGAAGAAGAAAGAATTCGATGAGAAGACCGTCGACGCGACAATTGACAAATTGAAAGAATTTGACTTAATTAACGATTTGGAGTTTGCCACCTCTTGGGTCAAGGATAGATTAGCATTAAAGCCAAGAGGCAGAAAGCTACTCAGACAGGAACTCTGGAAGAAGGGAATAAGGAAAGATATAATCGACCAGGTAACCGAAGATTTGTGCAAGGACGAGGATAAGGCAGCACTGGAACTGGTGGAAAAAATAGAGAAAAGGTACAGGAACTTGGAACCAAAGGTGGCCAGGAGAAGGATGTTCAATCTTTTGCTGAGAAGAGGGTTTTCCTACGAGACCTCAAAAAACTCGTTGAAACTTTTGGCCCTTCCTTCCGCCCACAGAGGTCAAGATTGAAGCTGATTGGGAAACAAGTTTTGTTTCAGACAGCACGTGTGCCTGGAAGAATCAGGTGAAGATAACATTAGAGCCGATCGGGGTAATTCATTCTCCTTATGAGAAAAAGGAAGATATTCCGATTCAGGGTGTCTTCAAGTCTCAGGGTGTGGGCAGCATCGAGGTATTTAAAGAATATGGAAAAGGATTACAGGATGTGGAAGGGTTTTCACATCTGATGATTTTGTATTATTTTCACAAGTCCAAAGACTTCTCCCTTTTGGGCAAACCTTTTTTGGAGGATAAGCTGCACGGCATTTTTGCCATCAGATCGCCTCACCGACCCAACCACCTGGGAGTGTCGGTGGTAAGGCTTTTGGAGAGAAAAGGAAATCTTCTGAAAGTTGGGGAAATCGATGTTTTTGACGGCACGCCCCTTTTGGATGTCAAGCCTTACGTGCCAAAATTCGACGAACGAAAAGACGTGAAGATAGGATGGCTGGAAGGAAAACTCGACCATCACAATGGCGATCAAATATGAAAAGTCACCAGATAAGAGCGAGCTTTTTGAAATTCTTCAAGGAAAGGGATCACAAGATCTATCCCAGTTCTTCCTTGATTCCCAAGGATGATCTCACTCTCCTCTTTGCCAATGCCGGTATGAATCAGTTCAAGGATATTATCTTGGGGAAGAAGGTGCCGGAACACAGAAGGACGGCCTCTTCCCAGAAGTGCATCCGGGTCTCCGGCAAGCACAATGACTTGGAGGAGGTGGGCAAGGACACCTATCATCACACTCTCTTCGAGATGTTGGGCAACTGGTCATTCGGAGACTATTTCAAAAAAGAGGCTGTCATCTGGGGTTGGGAGTTCTTGACTGAGGTCTGCGGACTTCGCAAAGACAGATTGTGGGTAACTGTTTTCCGGGATGACGATGAAGCACAAAAGCTCTGGTATGAGAACACGGACATAGAAAGAGGAAGGGTTCTGAAATTCGACGAAAAGGAGAATTTTTGGGAGATGGGGGAAGTCGGTCCTTGCGGTCCCTGTTCGGAGATCCACTATGATAAGGGAGAGCAATACAGGTGTGATCGCCCTGGCTGTGGCCCCAATTGTCCTTGTGGACGATTCGTAGAAGTCTGGAATTTAGTCTTCATGCAATTTCATCGAGACGAGAACGGGAAGCTAACCGATTTGCCGGCCAAAGTGGTGGATACCGGCATGGGTTTGGAGAGATTGACCGCGGTGATGCAAAACGTGGACTCCAATTATGATACCGACCTTTTTGTTCCACTTATCGAAAAGATCGAAGACATTTCTGGAATTTCCTGCAAGAGTTCGGACCATACTGAATCTTTCAGAGTCGTCGCCGATCACGTTCGTGCGCTTTCTTTCGCAATAGCTGATGGAGCCATACCTTCCAATGAAGGACAAGGTTACGTGCTGAGAAGAATCTTGAGAAGAGGCGCCCGGCACGGAAGACTTTTGGGTCTGCACAAACCCTTTATCTATAGACTATCCAGCTCAGTCGTGGATATGATGGGAAAGGTCTACCCTGAGCTTGCGGCCAAGAAAGAGCACGTGGCTCTGGTAATAAAATCCGAAGAGGAAAGGTTTGGGGAGACTCTGGATTTGGGATTGGAGCTTTTCGAAAAGGTGGCCCAAAAGGCCCGGAAGAGCAAACGAAATGTGATACCTGCAGACGATGTCTTCAAGCTTTATGATACTTACGGATTCCCCTTGGATTTAACCCAGGTGATGGCACAAGAGAGAGGTCTATCTGTGGATCTTTCGGGCTTCGAGAAGCTTTTGGAAGATCAAAGGGAGCGCTCCCGGACGGCAGGTGCGGGATTTGCTGGGAAGGTTGAACTAATACAGGCTTCTGATAAGAGTGAATTTGTGGGATACGACAACGTGGAGCAAGAGGCCACGGTCGACCTGTCCTCGAAAAGTAATATGATCATTCTTAACAACACTCCCTTTTACGCCGAAGCCGGAGGGCAGATCGGTGATACGGGAGTGATTTTCGCAGATGACTTCGAGTTTAGGGTAGAAGACACCAGGAAAGAAGGAGATGCCATAATCCACATCGGAAAAGTGACCAAGGGAAAAATCGAGGATGTTCTGAACGAAAAGGTTATGGCCAAAGTTGATGTCACGAGAAGAAATTCCATAAGAAGAAATCACACCGCCACTCATCTTCTGCACAAAGCCTTGAGAGAGACTCTCGGAGAGCACGTGCACCAATCAGGTTCTCTGGTGGCTCCGGACAGATTGAGGTTCGATTTTACGCATTTTAAAGCTTTGGATCAAGCCGAACTGGATGCGGTGGAACAGTTGGTGAATGAAGCGATCTGGGAAAATCGACAGGTGGGAAGTAAAGAGGTTCCTTTCGAGGAGGCCAAAAAATTAGGGGCCATGGCTTTGTTTGGTGAGAAATATGGGGACGTGGTCAGGATGATAGAAGTCAACGATTATTCGAGGGAGCTTTGCGGTGGAACGCACGTGACGGCCACCGGAGAGATCGGGCTTTTCAAGATAATCTCCGAAACCGGAATTGCTGCGGGCATGCGAAGAATCGAGGCCGTGACCGGCGAAATGGCTTACCAACTAACCAGAAAACAAAAAGAAATTTTGGACGAGCTGGCGTTTATCTTGAAATCCAGCCCGGATGATATAAAGGACAGGGTTGAAAACCTGATCAAAACTAGTAAACTCTTGCAGAAAAGGGTGAAGGAAGCTCAAACCCAATCTGCCAAGAGCACGATCGAAGAATTAGCGCGAACGTCGGTAGAGGTTGACGGCATCAACGTGATCGCCCACAAGGCAGAGGTTGAAAACCGGGATGATCTTTTGAAATTGGCGGATACGATCAGGGAAAAGCTGAAATCAACCATCGGCGTTTTGGCCGGGATCGTTGACGGGAAGATCATCTTTGTAGCAACGGTGACGGATGATTTGATCAAAAGCAGAGGGATCAAAGCCGGCGAGGTGGTCAAGCAAGTCTCCAAAGTCGCCGGAGGAACGGGCGGCGGCAAGCCTCATTTGGCTCAAGGAGGCGCAAAGGATTCAAAGAAGCTGGACAAAGCTCTGGATAGCCTGCCAGGGATTATAGAGAGAATGATAAGGTAGTTGCCCAATTCATTGGGCGAAGTTTCGGCTCGGTGAACAGGGCAGTTACGAGTACTGGAGTCTTTGAGATTGTCATGAAATAAACGGGACAAGGCAGTTGCCCGATTCATCGGGCGCTATCACAAACCTCTCCCCTTACTACGCCTCTCCACGAGTGTGGAGAGGGGGACTGAGGGGGCGAGGTAAACGGTTCAGGTGATATGTCAATATATCAAAAACTCTTAGACATCAAGAATGAAAAAGGGGCGGGTTTTTTGGTGTTACTCGACCCAGATCGAATGAGCATCCCGGAGATCGTAGGTTTAGCCAGAAAATCGGAGGAAGGGGGAGCGGACGGATTTCTGGTAGGCTCCAGCCTTCTTCTGTCTAGCAGATTCGACGAGTCCATAAAACAGATAAGAAAAAATGTCAAGCTTTCGGTGATAATCTTTCCGGGAAATGCCAATCAGGTCTCCAAATATGCGGACGCGATCCTGTTCCTGTCCCTGATCAGCGGAAGAAATCCTCACCTTTTGATAGGCGAACAGGTGAAGGCTGCCCCTATGATAAAAGAGTTTGGTTTAGAGCCCATCCCCACAGGATACCTGATCATAGAGTCGGGAAAAGCTACCTCGGTCCAATTCATGAGCGACACCCAGCCGATCCCCAAAGATAAGCCGGATATAGCCAAAGCACACGCCCTGGCTGCAGAATATTTGGGGATGAAATTTGTGTTTTTGGAGGCGGGTTCGGGGGCGGATAATCCTGTCCCGGATCTGGTGGTAAGAGAAATCAGAGATTTTATCTCTATCCCCATCATAGTGGGAGGGGGAATAAAGGAGCCTGAAGTGGCTTATCGCAAAGTCAAGTGTGGGGCCAGTTTTGTGGTGATCGGAAATGCCCTGGAAAAGGACGATTCCATCATAAGACAATTCGCCGATGCAATACACACAAAGGAAAAGCCAAAAGCTGCGGAGAAGACGATCAAATCGCCATATCCGGTGAATGCTCCTTCTAATCCGGAGGAATCGAACCATTAGAGGTCACCTAAACGGAGCAACATGGACATCAAGACAAGCGAAAAAGTTGATTTAGTTCGAAAAGAGATTCAGGAAAGCGTCGACCTGAAGAATCAGGTTAAGGAAGAACTCTCGGGGAAGATAATAGACGTTTCTCACGCTCTGGCTGAATGCATAAAAAACGGCGGGAAGATATTGCTGTGCGGCAACGGGGGTTCGGCTGCAGATGCTCAACACTTTGCAGGCGAGTTGGTGGTGAGGCTTTCTTCAGATTATACCCGCGGTGCCCTACCCGCCATCACGCTTTCGAGCAACGATTACGTTCTCACCGCCTGCGCCAACGATTTTGGGTTCGAGCAGGTTTTCTCCCGCCAGATCGAAGCTTTGGGAAAACCAGAGGATGTGCTTTTGTGTATCAGCACCAGCGGCAATTCCCCCAATTTGATCAAGGCGATAGAAAAGGCAAAAGAGAAACGAATGAAAACCATTGGCCTTCTGGGAAAGGATGGAGGGAATATAGCGAGATTAGCGGATTTATCACTGGTAGTCCCGTCCCAGAAGACTCCAAGAATTCAGGAAGTTCACATCACCATATGTCATATCCTCACCAGCTTGATCGAGAAAGCTCTTTTCGATTGACCAAGTGCTGAAATAAGCGGACGTGTTCCCGATAGGAATCTGTCCCTTCACCCCATTCCTCTCGCCTGTGGAGAAGGTGAGGGGGAATCTGGTAGAAAAAAGAAGGCAAATATCCCTACGAATTCTCGTGCGTCTGCTCGAATCCACATAAAAAGAAATAATTTCTCTTAACGTTGACCACATATCTAGATTCCTCAGATACCGAACCAGCACCAAGAGTCTCCGAAAAGATTATAAAGAACACCCTGTATAACACCATCGGCAAGTTCTGGGGGATTCTGGTTGTCCTGTTTTTAACCCCTTATATAGTAAGTCGCCTGGGGGTGGAAAGATATGGAATCTGGGCACTCCTTACCAGCTTGGTCGGCTATATCGGCTTTCTTGATCTGGGGGTGGGAGGGTCCTACGTCAGATACATAGCGGAGTATTATACCCAGAAAGACTACTCCAAAGTAAACCAGGTGGTTAATACCGGCTTTTTGTTTTGCCTGGGATTAGCTTTCATCCTGATTCCTTTGGCCCTGTTTTTCACCGAACCTTTGTTGACCTTCCTGAAGCTTGATCCCTCCGCCTATCCGGAGATAGAATTTGTATTCTTCTGGGGCGTGGTGATTTTCTCCCTCTCCAATGCCACCTTTGTCTTTGGGTCTGTTCAAACCGGCCTCCAGAGGATGGATCTCACCAATATCGTGGCGATGGCCTTGACCATTCCATACGCCCTCGGATTCATTCTGTTTCTGGAATTCGGATATGGGTTGAGAGGTTTGATGATCCACATAGGAATAATGTGGATGCTTAATACGGTGATCAATTTTTGGATAGCCAAGAGGATCCTCCCCGGGTTTTCCTTCAATCCATTCCTTTTCGAGGGGAAGATGTTTGTCGAGCTTTTTAGATTTGGGATCAAGCTGCAGATCAGTCGGCTTTCGCAGTTAGTCAGCTTTCAGGTGGACAAACTCCTGATAACTTACTTTCTCTCGGTGGGAATGGTGACCTTTTATGATTTAGGCGCTAAGATCACCGGAAGCATCCGAAAACTCCCACTTCTGTTGGTATCAGCCCTGGTTCCGGCATCCGCCGAGATTTTTGCCAAGGGTGACAAGGAAGGCTTAAGCAGGCTTTATTTCAGAGGCTCGAAATATCTCTTTGCGGCCAGCGCCCCGCTCTTCTTTTTCGTTGTCGTGTGTTCGGAAATGCTCGTCCGTGTCTGGATGGGACCAGGGTATGATCTGGCTTCATCGGTGATCAGAATACTATCCATCGGCTATTTCTTCAATCTGATAATGCGGGTGGCAAGCTCGCTTGCTCTGGGGATGGGAAAACCGGAGTTAGAGATGAAGTATGGAATTCTAACGTCTATCCTTAACTTCACTTTGAGCTTGATTCTCATAATGAAGTTTGGCTTCTACGGGGTTTTGGTGGGCACCGCTTTTTCGTTAACTCTGGGCTCCCTTTACTTTTTCCGCCTGTTTCACGGGTATACCAAAGAACCCTTAGGGAATCTCTGGCGTTGGATCAGAAAGCCACTAGCCGGAGCCTTTTTGGCGGCAGCCACTTTGTATCTTTTCAACCAACTGATTGATGTTGTGGGCTTAACAAGTCATAGATTCACCGGGCTTTTGTTCGTCGGAGTGGAGTTTGTAATATTCCTGGCATTGTATGTTTTGATTCTCATAGCGTTGAATTTCTGGGATGAATATGACAAGAATCTTTTCAGAGAGAAATTTCCACTAAGTGGAAGTCTTTTCAGAAAGCGGGCTTAACTGTAAGACCTGGTAGACTAACCTGCACTAGGGTCAGGGAGGCCCGTAGAACCTTACGCAAATGCCTCGTTGCAGGGCTGTGAGGAAAGAATGGCTGAGGCATATTGGATTGGGGACGCCCTTCATTGTGCGATTTTCTTTCGATTTTGCTTGACTTTTGATTTGGTGGGATATACACTGATTGTGTAGATCCGATTCCATAAGACTGTTTCTTTTGCGGAAGGGAAGAAGAAGATTTTTCATTTCTCCGAACATTGAAATTTTCTTTACGGTTTTGTGGCTGTTGAACTATTCAGGGGAAAGGAGCCGTTATGAGATCAAAGTTCAGAATGGAACTAGCCCTCTTTTGGGCTTTCTTCTTATGTTTCTTTTTCGGAGTTTCCCTGGCTCAGGATCCGGGTGTGGCTGACACGGTTAGGTTGTCAAACATGTCTGGAGAAATTGGAGATGCGGCCTCCATGCCGGTATATCTGTATAATGACGAGGAGCTCGTATCGGTGGTCATTCCGGTTTTGCTGGACGGGTATTCCGGCTGGTTGAGATTCGATTCGGTCTCCTATTTGGAATCCCGTTTAACCGATCCTGTAGTTCTGGATGAGCGGGAAGCGTATGTCTTCGGGACGGACAAATTCACCCTGGATTCACTGCTTGTGTCCTTTTCGGTCTCCTCTGGTGACAGTTTGCCTGTGGGCACGGGCAAGCTGTGTGATTTGTGGTTCACCCTGCACTTCGGCGGCGAGGTCTTGGTTGATTCTCTGTCTGATTCACCGCAGGGAGGATTGTCACTAACGGACGCCGACCAGGAGATTTTTGTCCCTCAGTTCTCATCGGGTTTGATTGACATATCGTGCGACTATCTGGTGGGGGATGTGAACGAGGACGACGTGGTAGATCTGGGAGACCTCATCACGCACCAAAAGATGTGGTTCTACGATTCACCTCTGGGCGACTATCCAATCTATGACAAATACGGCCGAGCCGACCTTAACTGTGATCGAAGACTGGACATGCGAGATCTTAACCAGCTAACCTATTACCTCTTCAAGTCGGGGTCCCCACCCTGTACTTGTGGCACTGTCAATCCCTCTTTATACAATGATCCAGTGGCGCCGGATACGGTGTGGGTTGAAAACAAGACCATGGTAGCAGGGGTATCTTCGCCTATTTACATCGGCATAATCAACGATGAGCCGGTAGCTGGTATGGCATTATCCTTAGAGATAGAGGGAAGCGCTGTCTTGGACTGGGATTCGGAGATTCACCCCATCCAGACTGGACGCGTAGATAGCGCGTGGTGGTTTTTCGCCGAGGGTGAGCATGCAGACGGCGTCAACCCGGAGACCTTCCATTTCCACGGATTTCAATCCACTGTCGAGTCGAGCCCTCTTTCACCGGGAAGCGGCGCGGTGTGTTGCCCCTATTTTATCCCACAGTCTGGTGGGACGGCGAGCTTCAGCTTAACCTCCTGGATTGGTCCGGGGGAATCGATCCTGGTGACAGAGGATAATGAGGCCATACTGCCGACTATCTATGGTGGAAACATCACGGTTCTGCCCTACCTGGCCGGCGATGCCAACCACGACGGGGCAATTGATGTTGCCGACGTGGTTTATCTTGTGAATTATCTGTTCCTGGGTGGATCTCAGCCAGATCCCCTTGAGTCTGGAAACGCCAACGGCCTTGGTCAGGTAGACATCGGAGATGTGATATATCTTATGAACTATCTATTCTTAGGTGGTCCACCGCCTCATCATCCGGTTGGGTTTTTGGTCGGCTACGAGGGGTGCAAGGAATTCCAGAAAGGGGCAGGCTTGGGCAGCACGCCGCCGGATCAGGATTGCATGGAACATCAGTATGATGGGGAAGGTGTTCTTCTGCTTAAACACGTGAATGCGGGATTCAATTGTTGTCCCGAGATTGCAGCTGATATAACCATTGCGGGCGACATCATCACCATAGAAGAAATTGAAATCAGCGGGGACTGCGACTGCATTTGCCTTTTCGATGTGAACTACGAAATCAGAGACCTGCCGCCGGGAGAGTATACCATAAGAGTAATCGAACCATACGTAAAAGAGGGTGGCGAAATACTTGAATTCGCGGTTGATCTTGTTTCTTCACCTTCAGGTATGTACTGTGTGTACAGAGATTATTATCCCTGGGGGATTTGGGAGTAGCATCATAAGGCCGAGCCAGTAGTGGATACAGGTGATGCCCTATATCTCAGCGGCCAGGTGGTGTCGGCATTGCCCGATGCCCACGTATTGTAAGGACTACTTGAAAAAAGGAAGTCGACCGGTTTTTGGGACAATTGACGTACAAAGCGCCAGGATTCGTTAAGAGACGCGCAAATGTTTTTGTAATACAAAAAAGGTGTCCCCGCCAAAAGGTGAAGGCACCTGCGTGAGCTTTGCCATCAGGAACAGCATTTTCCGCCGCTGAGGGTCTGGTAGGCCGAGTAGAGCTTCTTTCGGGTTTCTGCTTTCTCCGGATCCTCCGCGGTTATTTTTATCACCACTCCGTCCTTGGTCTCCTTCCAATACGTAGACAATTGCCTATGTGTCTATATGTCTATATGATAGCATACTGGATTTGTTGACTTTCTTTGACTGTTCGTTAAAAGAATGATCCTTTCCGCTGCCTTTCGTGTTCAAACTGCCGAAGCCACAACCGGTCGGCACCACTATTTTCCAGAACTGGCAAATGCCGGGAGCACATGCAGTCACACCATGGTTCATCCTGAGCATAGTTCATTGGGCTGGGGAGCTTTTTTTTGCAGCCAAACAGGTAGAGGGTATTCGCCGTTTTATACTATTCTTGATGAGAAAAGAGGGTTTTAAAGGGACAGTGGCAAGGAACGGATACGATGGCACGGGGAGGACAGAGAGAAGTGACGAGAGAAGCTAAGAATTCATACCCCAGGTTCATCTTATCTGACTGGCAGCCAATACCTTGCGAATGCCCCGGGGCTAGGCCGCGTGCTTCTGGCTAACTATACGCCGAGATCAACTGGATACAATATGCCTGCAAAGTAGGAAATGATGTCGTTTTTTAGCTTGACAAATGTGGATTTGGGGTTATATTGAAAAATTTAGTAAAAGGAGAAGAGATGAAAACTTGTACGCCAAAGATGTCTGAAGTGAAGAAAACATGGTTTGTGGTCGACGCTAAGAACAAAATCTTAGGAAGACTGGCTACCAAAGTGGCGACGATTCTGATGGGAAAGAACAAACCTCTTTTCACCCCGCACTTAGATGTGGGTGACTACGTTATAGTGGTTAATGCGGAGAAGGTCATTCTTTCAGGGAAAAAGCAGAACACCAAGACCTATTACCGGTACAGCGGCTATCCTGGCGGGCTCAAGTCGGTGACTTTCTCAAAATACTTGAAAGAAAAGCCTGAGGAGCTCTTCATCCATGCGGTCAAGGGAATGCTTCCTCATAATCGCCTGGGGAGGAAGATGCTCTCCAAGCTTTTCGTGTACAGGAGTGACAAACACCCCCATCAGGCTCAAAAACCAGAGGTTTTAGCGATTTGAGATGAAACGTGAGATTCTAAGAAAGAGATTGTTCTGCGATTGCGGATCGGTGTCTAATCTGAGGAGGTAGAGTTGGCAACTACTGTATATCGAGCCACTGGAAGAAGGAAAACCTCAGTGGCTAGCGTTCGTCTGTTTCTGGGAACGGGGAAGATTATGGTCAACAAACGCCCCATGCGGGAATATCTAACCAAGGAGAGCCTAACCATGTTGGCAGAAAAGCCCTTGGAGTTGACCGGCATGTTGGGTAAACTGGACGTCATCTGTTCGGCCAGGGGAGGGGGTCTCTCCGGGCAAGCCGGAGCGATTGAATTGGGCATTGCCCGAGCCCTTCTACTGATGAATGGGGATTTCAGAAAAGCCCTTAAGAAGGAGGGACTTCTGGCCAGAGACCCTCGCATGGTGGAAAGAAAGAAGTACGGGCAGATAAAGGCGCGAAAAAGATTCCAATACTCAAAGAGATAAATCGATCCTACGGGGTGCACCCCGGTGAACCTTACGGTTCACTACACCGTAGGGTGCATACTTATTGATCCAGAAGCCGGATGAACCGGAAGTAAAACCAAAGTACACACGCCTGTTGATCTCGTAGAGGGTCCTTTCCCCATTTGGGGATGGTTCTGCGGAGAGTCGATACAGGCGGAGGAGTTAACCCAAAAAGAGGAACACCAGATGACAAACACCATCAAAGATTTGCTGGAAGCTGGGGTTCATTTTGGTCATCAAACCAAAAGATGGAATCCCAAGATGAAGAAATTCATCTTCACCGCTCGAAGTGGCATATATATAATCGACCTGCAAAAGACTCTCAAATGTTTGGAGATTGCTTGCCAGAAGGTGAAGGAAGTGGTAAGGGGAAATCAAAGTCTGCTTTTTGTGGGAACCAAAAAGCAAGCTCAGGAGGTGGTGCGGGAGGAAGCCCTAAGATGCGGCGCCTTCTATGTTACCGAGAGATGGTTGGGCGGAATGTTGACCAACTTCCAAACCATAAGGCGGAACATCAAGCGGTTGAAGGACTTGGAGAGGATGAAAGAAGATGGGACTTTCGACAAACTCACCAAAAAAGAGGTATTGAAGCTGGAAAAGGAGATGGCGAAATTGGAAAAGGTGTTGGGTGGGATAAAGGAGATGAGCCGCCTGCCCGGACTTCTGTTCGTGGTCGACAGCAAGAAGGAGAGAATTCCGGTGGCTGAAGCCAACAAACTGGGCATCTCCATCATCGCCTTGATCGATACCAACTCCGATCCGGATCCAATAGATTTCCCCATTGCGGCCAATGACGATGCTATCAAATCCATCAAGGTAATCACTCGCCAGATAGCTGAGGCTGCTTTGGAGGCCCAAAAAGTGAGGGAGGAAGCACAGCAGACCCAGGCAAAAGTGGAAGCTTAGGAGAACAGTCTCATCCATCCGACACAGAACTTTGACCTAGAAAGACAGATAACGACGTGAAGCACCGATAAATTCGGGAGAAAGTAAGAATCTGGAGGTTTAAATGTCCGTAAGTGCCGACCTGGTTAAAAAGCTTAGAGAGAAAACAGGTGTAGGAATGATGGATTGCAAGAGGGCCTTGGAAAAAGCTGACGGCGATATGGATCAGGCCACCGATTACCTAAGGAAGCAGGGAATGGCCCAAGCCGCCAAGAAGGCTTCCAGAACCGCCAAGGAGGGGATAATCTACTCATACATCCACCCGGGAGACAAATTGGGCGTTCTTCTGGAGGTAAACTGCGAAACCGATTTTGTGGCGCGGACCGAGGATTTCAAGCTCCTGGCCAAAGATATCGCCATGCAGATTGCCGCCACCAATCCATTGGTGGTGAACAGATCCGATCTCAAGCCCGAGATCCTCGATAAAGAGAAAGAAATATACAGAACCCAAGCCAAGAATGAAGGAAAACCGGAGAAAATCATAGAGAGGATTGTCGAAGGGAAATTAGAGAAATATTTTCAAGAGGTCTGTTTGCTGGAGCAGCCTTTCGTCAAAGATCAGGACAGATCGCTGAAGGACAGAATAGACGAGACGATTGCCAAACTGGGAGAGAATCTCGCAGTAAAAAGATTTGTCAGGTTCAGACTGGGAGAGGAAACCGCCTAGTGGTCTTCTCCGCCGGGTGATCAGCTTCTGAGGTAATGAATTGGGTCAGGGTTTCCTGACCTTTATTATGTACGGCTCATGCTCAAGTCTCAGGACACAGAATCAGTGCCGATCCACAAGAGAATCCTTCTTAAGATATCCGGCGAATCTTTGCTTGGGGATAAGGAATTTGGCTTAGACCCTCAAGCAAGAAGCTCCATTGCCCAACAGATCAAGGAGATCAAAGAGTTAGGGGTAAGCGTGGGTATGGTGGTGGGAGGGGGGAACATATTCCGGGGACTCTCTGCCAGCCTGGGCGACTCCTCCGGTGAAGGCGGCATGGATAGAGTATCGGCTGATTATATGGGAATGCTGGCCACGTTAATAAACGCTTTGGCTCTGCAGGATAGCCTGGAGAAATTGGGGGTTTTGACTAGGGTGATGACCTCTGTCCGCACGGAAGCCGTGGCAGAGCCTTATATCAGAAGAAGGGCCATAAGACATATGGAAAAGGGTCGGGTGGTCATCCTGGCTGGCGGAACCGGAAATCCTTATTTCACCACCGACACCGCTGCCGCCCTCAGAGCCATCGAGATCGGCGCCGAGGTGGTCATGAAAGGCACCAAAGTGAATGGGGTGTACGATGACGATCCGGTTAAGAATCCATCCGCCAGGATGTTTGATTCGTTAACTTATATGGAGGTAATAAACAGAAAGCTGAAAGTCATGGACACCACCGCCGTCTCTTTGTGCATGGATAACAGACTTCCCATCATAGTTTTCAATTTACAGACGCAGGGGAATTTGAGAAGGATCATCCTGGGTGAAAAACTGGGGACAGTGGTTAAGGACTAAAACTACGGTCCATCGAACCTTCGAGGTGACCGGAGACTCTTGAGATTGAGCTTCACCTCTTTAAGGTTTTGTTGAATGAAAGAAAACTTGGGCTAAAAAGGAAGGGGGAAATATGATTAAAAAGCTTTATTCTGATACAGCGGAGAGAATGAAAAGGGCACTGGAATCGATCGGAAGGGAACTGGCCTCCATCCGAACCGGCAAAGCGACCCCCGCGCTTCTGGACGGGGTCAAGGTGGACTACTATGAAACCATGACTCCCTTATCTCAGGTAGCTAATATCTCTGTGCCTGATCCCAGACTCCTGGTGATCCAACCCTGGGAGAAAAAATTGATCCCGGATATAGTTAAGGCTATTCATAAATCCGATCTGGGCTTAAATCCTCAGGCTGATGCCAATGTGGTCAGACTTCCCATCCCTGCCTTAACCGAGGAGAGAAGAAAAGATATGGTCAAACTGGTGAAGAAATCTGCAGAAGACGGCAGGATCGCGATAAGAAACATCCGGCGTGATGCCAATGAAGCCTTGAAAAAGGCAGAAAAGGATAAAGACATCTCAGAGGACGAATCCAGAAAGGCCCAGGAGCACGTGCAGGAGATCACAGACGAGCACATAGAGCTTCTGGATGAGATGGTGAAGAAAAAGGAAGAGGAAGTGATGGAGGTTTAGGTCAGACTTCAGACTTCCGGCACGTAACCGGCCATTGCCCGCGGGTTTTCAAAGAAACAGGCTGTAGAATTAGGAAGGAGTGTCAAGCTTTAGCTTGACTTTGGATTTTTCCGAAATCGAAGACGCTTCATATGGTTCACCTGAAGGTGAACACTCCACGTTTTTTCTCTCCAGGGAGCCCTGCCAGACCTGTTTTGTTGCCCACGAGACGAGGTGAAAGGATTGTCTAAGGATAGCTTGGATCTTAAGAGGAAGATACTAAAGAAAGGGAACCTTCCCGCTCACGTGGCCATCATCATGGATGGCAACGGGAGATGGGCCAAGAGAAGAGGTTTGCCCCGAACCGCCGGACATAGAGCCGGAGTGAAGACCGTGAAAAGAATCGTCAGGGCGGCGGGTGATCTAGACATCTCCATTTTGACTTTGTTCACCTTCTCCCGGGAGAACTGGAGAAGGCCGAAGTATGAGGTCTCGGCCATAATGAAGCTTCTGTATGAGACCACCAAAAAGGAGATAAATGAACTGGATGAGAACAACGTCAGGTTAATCACCACCGGAAGAATCGAGGAGTTGCCTTCCGAAGAAAGGGAGATTCTGGAAAGAGCCAAAGACAAAACCAAAGATAATACCGGATTGATCCTGAATTTGGCTTTAAACTATGGAGGAAGAACCGAGATTTTGGATGCGGTGAAAAGATTGGCTCTGGATGTGAAGGAAGGAGGACTTGACCCAAAGAATTTAGATGAGGAGACCTTTTCCCGGTACCTTTACACCAAAAGTCTTCCCGATCCGGATCTTCTGATCCGAACCTCGGGCGAGATGCGCATCTCCAACTTCCTCTTGTGGCAGACCTCTTACACCGAATTGTATGTAACCAGCGTTCTTTGGCCTAATTTCACGGTGAAAGACTTCCACCAAGCCATCTGGGACTATCAGAACAGAAAAAGAAGATTCGGGAGAGTATAAGAAAGAGTTCTAAGGTTAAAAGGTTTGAAGGTCAGAAAGTTTACCGAGATCCCCGGACGGGAGAGCAGAAGCGCCCTTCTGGGAAAGTTCAGCACAAGTTGGTTAACCTTTGAACCTTCCTACCGACTAACTTTCGAAGCCAGTTCATGAAGAGCAATCTTTTCACCAGAGTGGTCGTCGCCTTCGTCTTTGCCCCACTCATCATCTATATAACCATTCTGGGCAAACTTCCATTCTTAATTTTGATTGAAGCTTTAATCCTCTTGGGTTTATGGGAATTCTTGCGCCTATCCAAAGCTAAAGAATCCGAAATTCCCAAGATTCCTTTAATCGTCCTGGGCCCTTTTTTGGCTGTCTCCGCCTACTTTTGGGGAGAAAAGGTTTTTCTGTTTTGTGTCTTGGCCATGCTCTATGCATCTTCCCTGTTTTTGGTTATCAAAGGTAAAACCGAAGGGGCTACTTCAAATCTGGCCCTATCGCTTTTGGGATTCTTTTATGTGGCCGGACTTTTCAGCTACGTGATCCTTCTGCGGGAATTGTCCTCTGGACTCATCCCAGACAGATTCGCCTTATCCGCCTCTGGTGAGGCTTCGCTCACCACAAGTTACAAAATCGGAGGATTGTGGATCGTGTATCTTTTGGTTTGCATCTGGTCCTGCGACACGTTCGCCTATTTCATAGGAGCACCTCTGGGAAAACATCCGCTCTCCCCCAGGGTAAGTCCCAAAAAAACCATAGAGGGATTTGGAGGGGGTGTTCTGGGAGCCATTGCAGCCGCTTTCTTTTCATATTTTGTTTTTTTTGGCTCCGCCCAGCTAAAAGATCTTCTGATTGTATCGGTAATCGTCGCCTTAGCCGGACAGGTGGGTGATTTGACGGAATCGCTTTTCAAAAGGGATGCTCAGGTCAAGGATACCTCAAGCATAATCCCGGGCCACGGGGGCATATTGGATCGTTTCGATAGCCTGCTTTTCGTTTCTCCAATTGTCTATTACTATTTGAAATTCGTAGTCTACAGATGAATCGGTCAACGGATTGATCGGATTTGACGGATGAAGGGCTATCATAGGGGTCAGTGTTCGTCATTCGTCATTAATAATTCGTCATAAGATATGCTGAAATGGTTAGATCATCTTTTCGTGATCAGACCAGTCCTAATGCCTCCGGTATGGACCATCCTCCTTCTGGGGCATCATCGTAGTGCCGCTCTCTCCGGGGCAAGCAACCTGCCCGGCCTGATCCTCCTTTTGGTCACCTTTCTGGTGGGCGCAGTATATCTTCTGAATCAAATATACGACATTGAATCTGACAGGATAAACCGGAAACTGTTTTTCTTAGCGGAAGGATATATCTCAAAAAGGAGGGCCATACTCCAGACAATTGTTCTTAACCTCATCAGCATAATCCCGGCCTACCTCATCTCACTTCGGTTAGGACTGCTTTTTACCCTGGGCTTTTTGTTCGGTCTCATTTACTCGGTTCCGCCCTTTTCCTTGAAGGAAAGACCTCTCGGCGGACTTCTGTGCAATGTTTTAGCCCACGGAAACTTGGCCTTTCTGGTGGGTTGGTCCATGAATGCCACCCTTTCAGGAGAATCGATTCTATTCTCCCTGCCTTATATGTTTGCAGTGGGAGCTGTCTATCTGAACACCACGGTTCCGGATATGGAAGGAGACAAAAGCTCGGGAAAGATCACGGTGGTGGTGAAATGGGGTAGGGAAGCGGCTGTCGTCTCATCTCTCGTTTTGGTTGTTGTGGCGATAATCATTTCTTTTTTGATTAAGGACATTCCCTTTTTTATCGCATCTGCATTGGTCCTACCCTTTTTTCTGTTTGGTGCTTTAACCAAAAAAAACAAGAATATAGTTTTGTCGACCAAATTAGCCATATTATTCTTATCCATTGCGGCTGGATTGTTTTATCCCTGGTATTTTGCCATTTTGGTCTTAGGATTTGTCGGAACTCGGTTATATTATAGAGCACGTTTTAATCTTGACTATCCCGCGCTTCGGTAATAACTTAAAATGTAAATCCCTTTCTCGTTCCAAATTGTTGGCACAATGAAAAAGGAGGGCCATACTACAGAATGACGAAAAGATTAACAGCGGTCATATGAAAAAACTACTCGATCACTTTCTGAACTATCTGTCCGTTGAACTCGGTCGTTCCGCTAATACCATCGATTCCTACGGGTGGGACCTAAGAAGATATATCAACTTCCTTGAAGCCAGCAGAATAAGTACCGTAGAGCAGATCACGGAAGAACATGTGACGGATTCAATTGTCGCGCTTCGTAAAAAACGACTTAAGGCAACTACAATCGCACGAAATATGTCTTCCATCCGGAAGTTCCACAAATTCCTGGTGGCGGAGGGCTACACACTTTTCAACCCAGCTCATATTTTGGAGACTCCGGGAATACCATTCTTCAGAAAGCTGCCCATGATTCTGAATGTTGAAGAGATGAAGAAATTGTTGAATCAGCCTACGGAAGAACCCAGCACGTACAGCAGGAGAAACATCCACTTGGTCTTGCGCGATAAGGCTATCCTGGAGTTCTTATATGCCACAGGGGTCAGAATCTCTGAACTTATAAACACGAAAAGGAAAGATATTTTACCGGAAGTGGAGCTGGTTAGAGTTTTCGGAAAAGGTCAAAAGGAAAGGATCATCCCAATTGGAAAGCAGGCTCTCGAATCGATAGAAAGCTATCTTGAGAACTCTCGTCCGAAGTTGGCCAGGCAAACCTCTCAAGATTTCCTTTTCCTGAACGTAAGAGGAGGACCTTTTTCCCGGATGGGCCTTTGGAAGATATTGAGGAAATACGTGAACAAGGCGGGGATAAAGAAGAAGGTCAGCCCCCATACCATAAGGCACTCCTTTGCTACCCATCTGTTGGAGGGAGGGGCAGATTTGCGGGCAGTTCAGGAGATGCTTGGGCATGCCGATATATCTACTACACAGATATATACTCACTTAGATAGAGAATATCTAAAGGAAGTACACCGGACCTTTCATCCCAGGGAGAAGATGAAAATTTGATTTCTTAGCACTTATCGTGATCGTAAGGGCCAGGATAAGCTGATCTGCCAGACAGCTACATGCTCTTACCATTCGACAAACTCAGGTGAGAGGTTAGCCTTTGGATATGATCACCGGGAAAATCAGCCGAAAATCTTTGTTTTCGGCTTTGTTTTTCTAAGGCTCGGATACACCTATGTTCAATTGCGCACTTTATCAGCAAGGTGTGGAAATCGAGGATAAGCTTGCCAAAATCCTGAAGTCTCAGAAGACAAGATTTCACTCCTTCTCCAGACTTTCTGACCTGGAAGAATTAATCCAGAAATACATCTTAAGTTTGATTGTGATAGCGGGAAAAGGTTCCCTCCGGCCCGAATTGAACCTGCTTAAGACCATAAAGAAACATCCGATTCTGTCGTTGGCTCCCGTCATTTTGTACCACCCTCGTCCCACCAGTAAAACCATTTTGGCCGGATTGAACTCTGGGGCGGATGATTTCTTTCACTCCAGATGGGATACCAAGCTTTTTGCGGCCAAACTCGATATGATCGTGAAAAGAAGCCACCGGGACCTGGGGGTCAATCCCACCACCAGACTTCCGGGGACCAGCATAATCGAGAGGGAAATCGGCAGAAGGATAAGAGGGGGAGAGAAATTTGCGGCCTGCTATGGGGATTTGGACGATTTCAAAGCATATAACGATTATTATGGGTATCACTACGGAGACAGCCTTATAAAGATGACCTCCGAGATAATCAGGGATGTGGTCTACACCTCCACCCCCGACAGCTTTGTAGGACACATAGGCGGAGACGACTTCGTCTTCGTCATTCCACATGAGAAGGTAGATCAGGTTTGCAGCAAGATCCTCGAAATTTTCGATCGAATGATCGCCCGCCGGTACAAAAAGGAGGATCTGACCAGAGGTTATATCGTCACCGAAAACAGGAGGGGTAAGAAGGAGACCTTTCCCATAATGACCTTGTCCATTGCGGTGTTGATAAATCAAGACAGGATGTTCAGCCATCAGGGCGAGATATCGCACATGATCGCCGATTTGAAAAAGTATACCAAGACCCTCCCCGGATCGAACTACTTCGTGGAACGCAGAAGGAAATATTGATTTCCCAGCAAAGCCCCCTTTCGCTGAAGACTACTCTTTTACAAACCCTACTGTTTCTCTTGAAAGTCATCGGGAACTAATGGTGAGCGAAATTCACTAACTCCATGCCGCCCTCATATTGTTCTGAGTAATACTCTTCCACCTTCACTTTTCCCACGCCTTCCGCCCACCACTCGAATGTTTCATCTCCTGGATAACTCGGATTTGTCTTTCTTATTTTGAGGCAGTTTTCATACACGGTGTTGCTACTAACCAACAGTGTGGCCTCAAATGTGATTATTTCATAATCCCAATAATAGGCGCTCCAAGTTTGCCCGACCACAGGCGGGCCCGCAAGGATTATTTCCCCCGATTCAGTAAAGATGGTATCCCGCTTTGCATAGATGTAGATGGGTTCGAGAGGAGAAAGGATGTAACAGAGGTTGCCATTTATAGTAGCGGTGTCGACGACACCATAGGAGAGTGTATCCCAAATTTGAGTATTTCGGTCAACAAGCACGTACATCCAGAAATTTCCAAGCGCCAACGGATAATAGTCGGTGGCCTGCTGCGCAGGGACAGATAAGGTTACCGTGTCACTATGGCTCACCTTTCCGGCTTTTCCCGTTACGACCACATCATAGGTCTGTCGGGGAGTGGACGTCCTGGTGTAGATCGTCAATAGCGAAGAATCTGTCGGAACCAGAGCTTCTGCATCAAGCGCTGCGCTGTCTCCTTGTGAATACCCGACTGCGCTTAAGGTGCAGATAGCAGAAAATCCGTCCAGCGAGGTTAATTTGATTTCGAACTCGGCAGAGTCACCTGCGGTGACCGACTGGCTTTGCGGACTAACTTCGATCGCAAAGTCCGGTTCTTTTGTATTCGGGTTTGTTGACTTATCCTCTGAGCAACAACAAACAGCCAGGGCCAGCGAAAGGCCAACGAACGCGATGGGAAAAGGATTCTTCATTCTCATACGATTCTCAAAAAGTCGACGGTATCAAATCGGGATCAGAGAAGTTGCGGGTAAGTCTGAGGCAAGTCTGCGATCACGGGTCGACCCAGTCCGCAGTGAAATACCGCAGTTCTTTTGCACGTATGCAGGTTTCACTCGTATCCACTTCGATTTCTCTTACCTCTCCAAACTCCGGTACCCACCATTCATAGACTGTGTTGGGCAGCCCCGGGTTGCGATTTGTTTTCATGACTTTGGCGGCGTTTTTGTAGGTCTTCCCATTTATGGTTAAGGTAACGCTCTCCAATCCCAGGATCAGGTACTCGAAATAGTCATCCTTCCAAAAGGTTCCTCCTTTTACGGGGCCTACCAATATCTTGTAAAGCGGCACTCCGTGTTCCACGTTCTTCTCGAAAAGCGTATCGGCCTTCACATAGACGAAGACCGTGTCATCGCTGCCCACCCAAAGACGATCATAGCCGGTTCTGCCGTCCCTTGTGTTTCTGCCCACTATCTTGATATCGAAGCTATCATGAACAGCAGTGCAATGTCGCGACAACTCGATGTATCTCCAGCCGTGGTTCTCACCCCTGGGATAATAATAGCCCGGATCGTCACGAGGCTGGGGATCACTGGATTTATCCTCGCAGTAGACAAACGTCAAGGCAAGAGATAACAAGAAAAGGCCAATGATCTGTCTCATCTTCTAAGATGACTCCTTCAAATGACTAAGTTTGTTACGCATCGCTTCGCTTTACCGTTGGACAGGGAAAAGTGAGGGGAACAGGAGGTGACAGGATTGGTCTTGTGTGTTTCGTGGGTCCCATGGATCCAGAAGTCGGATTTCGTGCCTTTCGTGGATTTGCTGGCTGCAATTTTCTTTGTGAGAAACGCACTTGCTCACAACACGTGGTTCGACCTTGCTCACCATAAACGGTTCGACTTCGCTCACCACATGCCGGACTTGCTGGACTTTCTGGACATCCTGGACTTTCTGGACTTTGTTTTCACAATTTTTAAGTTTTTTCCGCCATAGAAAATTGTGTAGGGCAACTGGCCCTTACCAAGGACGAGGGATTACAACCTCACATCGAGTCTTTTACCTCTCCCATATACCCGCGACCTATGTGTATCACCGTCGAAGTTGTGGTGATTTTG